>JAXFOQ010000006.1:0-42482 GCA_034180345.1 Erysipelotrichaceae bacterium
AGCACCTATTGTAGCAATGGGTGCTGCTTCACTTGCTGCCTTTAATGAAGTCGATAAGGGAATGGATATCATCACGCAAAAGACAGGTGCATCCGGCAAAGCCTTAAAGGAAATGCAAGATAGCATGAAAAACCTTGCCACTTCCATTCCTACAGACTTTGAAACAGCAGGCGCAGCTATAGGAGAAGTAAACACTAGATTTGGGCTTACAGGAAAGAAACTAGAGGAGCTATCCGGTAAATTCATAAAGTTTGCCCAGCTTAATAATACGGATGTATCTACTGCTATTGATAATACCCAGAAGGTCATATCAGCCTTTGGACTAAAAGCAGAAGATGCAGGAGCCTTACTTGATACTATGAATGCTGTTGGACAAAGAACCGGTATCAGCATGGATACTCTTGCAAAGAGTATGGTGACAAACTCAGCATCACTTCAACAACTAGGATTTTCCGCATCGGATGCTGCTAATTTCTTAGGCAATGTTGAAATGTCAGGAGCAGATACCTCACAAGTTATGACGGGTTTATCTAAGGCACTTTCTAATGCAACAGCAAACGGAAAGTCTATGAAAGAGGCACTAAAAGACATCCAAGACAGCATGGTGAATGCAAAATCAGATACAGAAGGACTAGATGCAGCAATTAGCCTATTTGGTAAAAAGGCAGGTCCTGCAATTTATCAGGCTTGTAAAAATGGTTCTCTTTCCTTTGAAGAACTTGGAACATCTCTAAAAGATAATCTTGGAAATGTTGATTCTACCTTTAATGAAACCTTAGATCCTATTGATAAGTTTAAGACCTCTATGAACAGTCTAAAGATTGTAGGTGCTGATGTAGGAAATTCTCTAATGACAGTCCTTCAGCCAATGCTTGAGAGATTTGCTGAAATAATGAAGTCTTTAAATGAAAAGTGGAATAGTCTATCTCCCAGTATGCAGCAGGCTATTGTAAAGATAGCACTTATTGCTGCAACGGTAGGACCGGTACTTATTGTAATTGGAAAAGTTATTACTGCAGTTGGAACTATTACCTCCGCTCTTGGAGGTCTTATTGGACTACTTGGAGGAACAGCAACAGCAACTACTGCAGTAGGTGTAGCAGGAGGAGCAAGTGCGGCAGGAACAGCAGCCGCAGGTACTGCAGCAGGAGGTGCAGCTGTAGGTTTTGGAGCACTTAATGTTTCCCTTCTTCCAATCATAGCCATTATTGCAGCTATTATTGCAGCAGTTGTGGCCATCATTGCCATTATAAAAAATTGGGGTGCTATTACAGAGTGGTTTAAGGGCTTATGGGAAACAGTATCGACAGCCATCATGAGTATTTGGCAGAGCATCTCAGATTTCTTTAAAAGAATATGGGAAAGCTTGGTTAATATATTTACTACAGTTTGGGAAACTATCAAAAATGTACTAACTGTAGCACTCATGTTTATCGTAGAGCTAATTAAAGGATACTTTGAACTGATTACTTTGCCATTTAGGTTTATTTGGGAAAACTGCAAAGAAACTATTACGGCGATTTGGGCTGCTATCAAAACTGTTATTATGACGGTTTTAAATGCCATCAGTACCTTTATTTCCACTGTTATGAATGCCATAAAAAATGTAATTACTACAGTGTGGAATGCCATTAGTACTACGATTTCTACCGTTCTTAATGCCATAAAAACAGTTATTACTACGATTTTTAATGCTGTAAAAACAGTTGTAACAAATATTTGGAATGCAATCAAAAATGTAATAGGAACCGTTGTTGACGGAATAAAAAATAAGGTGAGTTCAGTCTTTAATGCAGTATCAAGCACAGTAAGCTCGGTGTTTAATGGAATAAAGAGTACAGCCACATCTATTTGGAACGGTATTAAGAGTGCTATCGTTACACCGATTGAAGCAGCGAAGGACAAAGTGAAATCCATGATTGATGCCATTAAGGGATTTTTCTCAGGACTATCTTTAAAGCTTCCTCACATCAAACTGCCTCACTTTAGCATTAGTGGACACTTTTCACTGGCACCACCATCCATACCTCATCTATCCATTGATTGGTATAAGGAAGGCGGTATTATGAATGGTCCTACCTTGTTTGGAATGAACGGAAGTAGCCTAATGGCAGGAGGGGAAGCAGGACCTGAAGCAATTCTGCCACTAACAGGTTTTTATACACAGCTTGAAAGGATGCTTACGGAAAAGCTAAATACTTCTGTTATGGAAAAATATCTGGCGATTATTGCAGATAATTCATCAAAGGGGATTTATCTTGAAGATGGAACGCTGGTAGGGCATCTTCTTCCGGCAATTGATAGTGGACTTGGAGAGATGGCCAAAAGAAAGATAAGGGGGTGGTAGTTTGAAATGCAGCGTAAGATTTGGAGATAAGGATTCATATAAAGACTATGGGCTTGTGGCAACCTCAAAACTCGTTGTAAATCCACCATCGCCTATATTTGAGTTTTTAGAAGTTCCCGGAAAAAATGGACAGATAGATATGTCCGATGTTCTTACAGGAGAAATTATCTATAGCAATCGCGTGGGTGACTTTGATTTTGTTGTTACTAAAGGAAATTTCGAAGAAACCTACTTAAGAGTATTAAATGAACTTCATGGAAGGAAGATGATGATTGTACTTTCAGAGGATCCTACATTTTATTACGAAGGTAGAATCAGTATAAATAATGTTAAGACAGATAAGAACTACAACTACATTTCTATCTCATATAACCTGCAACCTTTTAAGTTCTATTTTTCAGAAGAGGGGCTTTTGGAAGAAAGTATCAGTGTAGTGGCTACAGGAATAGATAAGACGGTTGTGATTAAAGGAGAAAGTAAAAATGTGATTGTACCAAACATTGATGTAATTGAGATAGGAGAGATAGGTTTTGGTGTAAGGTTTGATGGAGTTTCTTTCTCGCTTTCAAAAGGAATAAACCGCTTTGTTGATATAAGGCTGCAAGGAAGTAACGCTACTTTGGTGTTTTACGGGAAAGGAAGAGCAACCATTAGGTATAGAAGGGGGATTATATAATGTATTTCATAAAACTGGATGATAACTACCTATATTATCCTGGAGATGATAAGGCAGTCCTTGTGGACCCTGTCCTTGAACTTAGACTTGATAGTGCAGGAAAATTATCCTTTATCTGTCCAAAAGAAAATCCCTTATATGACAAACTATATAACAGAAAATCAATGGTAAGTGTCTATAGGGATAAGAAAGAAATCTTTTATGGAGAGGTTAGAAATCAAGAGAAGGACTTTTCAGGCAATAAGAAGGTATTGGTTGCGGGCGTGTTAAGTTTTTTATCAGACAGCGTGCAAAACCAAAATGAATATCATGGACTAAGTCCAAGAGCCTTTTTAACAAAACTTATTGATGCACATAATCTGCAGGTAGAAGATAAGAAAAAATTTCATGTGGGAATCGTTACGGTAACAGATCCCAACGATTCTTTGTATCGCTTTACCAATTATGAAACGACTTATCAGGCAATTACAGAAAAATTAGTGGATAGACTAGGAGGATACCTACGTGTTCGTCATGAAAAAGAGAAACTTTATCTTGATTATCTAGCCCTTAAAGATATAGGAAAGCTAAGTAAACAAATCATATCCTTTGGACTTAATCTTCTAGATTATACGGAAAGTATATCAGCAGAAAACATAGCAACGGCAGTGATTCCACTGGGAGCAGAAATTCAATCTGAAGGAAATGACATCTTAAGAAAGTATGTAGATATTACATCTGTAAATGATAAAAAGAACTATCTTGTAAATACGGAGGCACAAAAAAACTTTGGCTGGGTTTGTAGTGTGGTGCGTTTTGAGGATGTGAAAGTGCCGGAAAACTTAATGCGAAAGGGAAGGCAGTGGCTTTTGGAAAATCAGTTTGAAGAGGTAGTGCTTGATTTAACAGCAGTTGATTTATCCCTTCTTGGCTCTGATTATGAAAGTATTGATGTAGGAGATAAAGTAAGATGTATTGCAAAGCCGTATGGAATGGATAAAGTCTTTTCTATATTTAAAAAGAGCATCCCCTTATCAAAACCGGCAAGTGCAAAACTTACACTTGGAGAAAAATCATCTTCCTCTTTTACTTCTCATACAGCAAATACCTATAAAAGTATTGAAAAAGAAGTGGAAAATGCTCGTAAAATCCAAAATGAAAATCTAAAGAATGCAGTAGATAATCTAACCGCACAGATGATGCAGGGACACCAAGGCGGATATAAGCTAACAGAGTATGATGAAAGTGGCAGATGGCTAAGAGACTTATATATGGACACCATGGATAAGAAGACAGCAACAAAAGTCCTGCAAGTGAATATGCAGGGAATCGGTGGAAGCTCTAATGGATATAAGGGACCATATAATGTGGGCATGACACTTGATGGTCAAATTTATGGAGATAGGATACTGGCAGGCTCTATTACATCAGAAAAGCTATCCGTTTCTTACACTTCCCAAGTGGAAAAACAAATTCTTGACTCTAAGACGGAGGCAATATCTGATACAGATAGAAAACTAAAAAGATACTATACCATCGGTGAAGTGAATACAAGGTTTTTAGCTACAGATAGAAAAATTGAAGCAAGTGTAGAAACTGTAAATCAGAGGTTAGAGCAAAAGAACGGAAATTACTATGGAACGTATGAACCAAACTACGCCAGAGCACCGACAAATAGCTGGAATTCGGACGAAATCAGAAAAAGTCATGTAGGAGATTTTTTCTATGATACCACTACCGGCTATGCCTATAGATACATTATGAAAAAACAAGGACTGGAGCTAAAGTTTAATGAAAGTTCAAGAACAGAAAGTGAGCGTTATGACTGGGTGGAAATCTTCTATGAATTTGGTGGAAAGATTTATGCACTTCCAAGATGTGGTGGAACAAGTATAGGAGGGCAAACCGTATTTATTCCGTCCGATAAGTTTTGGCTTAACTGGAGGTGCGATGGTTCAGGACATGATTACTATGGATTTAAGATTGACTACATTAAAAAAGCGGATTCATATCAGGAAATGGTAGGAAGTGTATCTAGCCTTCCAACTGATGCAGGGGAGGTTATTAACTTTTCTGGAAGTAATTATCCTGAATCAGAACACTCGCCATACAAAGATGGTACGAGAATGCTGTGGAAATATTCATCGTTAGAGAGTATCAGCTCCTCTATATCTTTTGACTGGGTGAGAGTAAAGGATAAGGACATACAGGCAGCTAAAGAAAAAGCAGAAACAGCCATCTCAAAAATATCTGTAGTGGAAGGCTCTATTTCATCAATGGTTAAAAAGGGTGAGTTTGGAACATATATGAGGCAAAACTACTATAGTTTTATCCTTGGGTTTAACGAGTCTAGTAATTATGTTCAAATAACATCAGGCGAAATAGGTTTATATAATGGGTCAATAAATAATTCTCAGAAAAGAGCAGTCTTTGATGAAAACGGAAACCACTTTTATCGTGACGGAAAGTATATAGGGAAAATCGGTACAAATGTATGGAAAGACAACGATTCACATAAGGGGCTTGTTTTTGATTTGGATGTAGATGGTAAGTATATGGCTTTTTCTCAACAAGAACATTCATCGCAGTCCAGCTATTCAACTATGCTTTGTTTTTCCAGAGCAGGAAGTATTTATAGCCAGTATGGTATTCATCTTGGCTGTAACTTATATGCTCATGGTTTTAAGATTATTGATCCACAGTGGGAAACAGGATTTGGAGTGAATGCCACAATTAATTTTGTACAGGTACTTGATATGAATTCAGATGGAACAGTGGCCAGATGGGGTTCAAATGGTCGGATGACCTTTAAGGACGGAATACTAATGGACTTAAATTATTACGGATAGGAGAAAATAAAATGGCAGAACTAATTATCAACACGAATGAAGTCGTCATTAACGAAGGGACACTGAAAAAAGATGTAGTAAAAAAGCGGGAAGTAAAAGAAGATAAAAATACACTTCTTCTTGAAGAAATTAATCGAAAGCTGGATTTACTGCTTAAAGATAAGGAGGAAGAACATGGAGAAACCAACCATTAATTATGCTCTTGCCTATCAAAAGTTTAGGGGAGAATTAAACTCATATGTTGCAAACTTACAGCAGAAAATCCCCATTCCAACCTATATGGTAGAGGGGATACTCTCAAGTATACTTTCTGATGTGAGGTCTGCTACCATTACAGAAAATGCACTAGAATTGGATGCTTTTAGAGAAAGCCTGGATAAATACTATGAGGATCGAGAAAGAGAGTTTAATGATGAAATCCTAAAACTAAAGGCAAAAGATGAAGAAAAAGCATAGGGAGTGACCAATGCACAGAGGAACAACACCAATTCATATATTTCGGACAGATGTGGACTTAACAAATGCATCTGTCCTTTTTATTACCTACAAACAAAAGGGCAAGATCGTATTAGAAAAAAGCATCGAAGAAGTAACAATCCAAGGAGAGATAGTGACCGTAAGTTTATCACAAAAGGAAACACTCCTTTTTACTGAAGGGATTGTCACTATTCAGATAAGAGTAAAGTTTCCTGATGGCAGCACTATTGCCTCAAATCTAATACGAACAAGTGCTTATGAAATATTAAAGGAGGGTGAGATTTAATGGCAGAAATTAATGCAAGATTTAAAAGAGATGCACCGATGGAGGCGTCATTTGAAACCATTATTAGAGTGTCAGATGCATCAGCGTCTGATTACAATCGTCTAGTCAATCAGCCAAAGATAAATGAAGTAAAGCTGATTGGAAACAGAAGTCTTGAGGAACTCGGACTTAATTCAATTACAAATATTGAACTTGAAGAATTACTTAAATAACAGGAGGAAGAAAAATGGCAATAAAATATTTAGATAACAACGGACTTTTGTATGTATGGAAGAAACTAAAGGATACCTTTGTAAAAAAGACAGAGCTTGATGAAGTAAAGACGGCTATTCCAAAGAATGTAACAGATCTATTAGATGCTGAAAACTATGCACTTAAATCAAGTGTTCCAAGTAAGGTAGAGAGCCTAGAAGATGCAGGTGATTATGCTAAGAAATCAGAAATTCCCCATAGAATTGATGGGTTGGAAGGTATTGAGGCTTATGCTAAAGTAGCGGCTATTCCTAAGAAAGTAGCAGAACTTGAGGACTATGCAGACTTTGTAAAAAAAGCAGAGCTTACTGAAGAAGTCAAAGGTCTTATTGGTAATGTAAAATCTATTGAGTTTTCTGTGGTAGAAGAACTTCCAGCTAGTGGTGAAAAGGCAACTATTTATCTTGTTTCAAATACTAAAGGCGATAATGATGCCTGTGATGAATTTATCTGGCTGAATGATAAGTTTGAAAAGATTGGTACAACATCAGTAGATCTTAGTGGTTATCTTAAAGCGGTGGATATTAGTAGTATTACAAATGAAGAGATTGATGCTCTTTTTGTGTAGGTGTTCTGTATGGCTAAAAAGTTTTTAAGTAAGGAAGGGCTGGATAGGTTTTATGAAAAGATAAAGTCTAAATTTGCACTACTTGATAGTCCGGTATTCAAAGGAAGACCTATTGTAGAAACTCCGGAGTTTGAAAGAACAACGAAAAGTAAGGTTGTTGTGAATAAAGAGTACGTTTCAAAGATGTATGACCTTATCGTACAGTATATCGAATCGGAAAAGCCGGCATTTCACATACAGTTAAATATAAAGCCGAACGAATGGGAGAAATCAGAAGGTGTATTTAAGTGTAGTAGATTAAAAGAAAAAATGCAAAATGTCGAGCTTGATAAGGTATCTATATTTGTTCGTATAGATACTTTAAGGCTTGAGCCAAATAAATTAGCAGGCGTTCTAAAATATCCATTAGGTATAACAAATGAGCTAGTGATTTATACAACATCAGCACCGACTTATGAATTACCGATTATTATTGATTTATTTTTATCTACGGATATGACAATGTGGTTAGGAGGAAATTAACATGAAAGAATTTTGGAATATGATTCAGATTTTATTTACAGCTGTTGGAGGATGGCTGGGATATTTTTTAGGAGGGTGCGATGGACTAATCATTGCACTTCTTTTATTTGTAGCCATTGATTACATCACAGGTGTGATGTGTGCAGTAGCGGATAAAAAGTTATCCAGCGAAGTAGGTTTTAAGGGGATTTGCAGAAAGGTGCTTATCTTTATGATGGTAGGTATCTCCAATATCCTTGATACAAAGATTATAGGAAGCGGCAGCGTTTTAAGGAGTGCTGTCATTTTCTTTTATCTATCTAATGAAGGCATCAGCCTTTTAGAAAATGCAGGACACCTAGGGCTGCCAATTCCGGAAAAGCTAAAAGTGGTTTTAGAGCAGTTACATGATAAGGAAAGAGGGGGAAAGAATAATGAGTAACAGTAGTTTAGTAGATATGACAATTCTTAGTCCAAACCATAGCGGGAGACGAAATCAGCCGATTACAAAAATTGCAATCCATCATACAGCAGGAGCGATTAGTGCAGCAACCATTGGTAATATTTTTAAACCTACATCAAGGCAGGCTTCTTGTAATTATGGTATAGGTAATGATAACAAGATAGTACTTTGTGTTGATGAAGCTAATCGTTCTTGGTGTACATCATCTTCGTGGTGTGATAATAGAGCGATTACCATTGAAGTCGCTAATTCAAGTAATGGTGGAAACTGGCCAGTAAGTGATAGAGTTCTTGCAAAATTGATTGACTTAGTCACTGACATTTGTAAGAGAAATGGAATCAAAAATTGCACCTATACCGGTGGCAAAGATGGTGTACTTCAAAAGCATGAATGGTATGCCAATACCAATTGTCCGGGACCATATCTAGGCAGTAAATTCTCATATATTGCAAGTGAGGTAAATAAAAGACTTTCTGGAAATAGTTCATCTTCTAGTGCAGCAAACACTTCTTCTTTATACAGGGTAAGAAAATCATGGGGTGATGCTAAGAGTCAAAAGGGTGCATTTAGAAGTTTTGAAAATGCAAAAAAATGTGCAAATGTAAATTCAGGATACAAAGTATTCGATGCAAAGGGAAATGAAGTATATCCAAGGAAAAGTACTTCATCAAAAAGCATTGATGCCTTGGCCAGAGAAGTGATTGCAGGTAATTGGGGTAATGGAGGAGAAAGAGTAAACCGTCTTAAATCTGCAGGGTATGATTACAATGCTGTTCAAAATAGAGTCAATGAAATCTTATCCGGTAAAAGTAGTAGCTATGTTGGTGGAAAGTCTATTGATACACTGGCTCGTGAAGTTATACGAGGAGACTGGGGTAACGGACAAGATAGAAAAAACAGACTTGAAAGAGCCGGTTATGACTATAACGCTGTACAAAGAAGGGTAAATGAACTTTTATAACTGAATATCTAACTGTAAGCCTACTGGGGAGAAATCCTTGGTAGGCTTTATTTTTTTGCTTTTGGTTCTTAAACGAGGGATTTATGTCCGTTCACTATTAGAGAAGAAAAACTCAAGATGTGGAGGTGGATTTATGCAAGTAATAGAACTAAATGGTAAAAACATTGAAATTTCAAATCTGTCAAAACCTACAAATAAAGAACTTCAAAATGAATATAACTATATTTTTGCAGAAGAACTGACAAGAAAACTCTTTGATAAGGGATTTATTACAGATGAAGAATACGAGAAAATCATGATAAAAAACCGTCATGAATTTAAACCTTTTTTATCGAAGATTATGCCATAAATCACTTGATATATACAGCGGTTAGAGTGATATATGTAATACCGAAAAAGAAGGAGGTGAGACAATGAAATGGATAACAAAAATTGAACCGTCAAAGAAAACAGCAAATAAAAAACTAAAGGTGGCTGCTTATGCCAGAGTATCGACCAATAGAGATGACCAGCTTATCAGTCTGGATGCACAAAAAAATCATTATGAAAAATATATAAAAGCAAAACCGAATTGGGAGTATGCAGGACTTTATTTTGATGAAGGACTAAGCGGTACACATATGGAAAAGCGTAATGGTCTTTTGAAATTACTAGAAGATTGTGAAAGAGGAAAGATTGATTATATTATAGTAAAATCCATCAGTAGATTTTCCAGAAATACAATAGATAGCATTGAAACTATTAGAAGGCTTTGTGAAAAAGGTATTTATATCTTCTTTGAAAAGGAGAATATTGATACCGGGAAAATGGATAGTGAACTTTTACTTTCTATATTTTCCAGCCTTGCGGAAAGTGAATCAAAGTCTATTTCTGAAAATAACAAGTGGGGAATACAAAAAAGGTATCAAAATGGAACATTTAAAATAGGATATCCGCCATATGGATATCACAATATAGATGGTCAGATGGTAATAAATGAAAAAGAGGCTGAAATAGTAAAGTTGATTTTTTCAGAAGTACTTTTAGGCAAAAGTCCGGGTCTTATTGCAAAAGAACTTAATGAAAAGAAGATTCCAACAAAACGAGGTAAGAACTGGAGCAGTGGTGTTATTCATGGAATGATCAGGAATGAAAAATATACCGGAGATGTAATTTTTCAAAAAACTTTTACAGATGAGAATTTTAATCGCCATATAAATTACGGAGAAAGAAATCAGTATTATGCTAAAGACCATCATGAACCTATCATAAGTCATGACATCTTTGAAAAAGCAAATAGTATAATCGAAAAAAATGGCAAAGAAAAAGGGATTGTAAAGTATGCAGGTAAATATCAAAATCGCTATGCCTTATCCGGAAAGGTTGTCTGTGACGAGTGCAAGGGCAAATTGAAGAGGGTGAAGTTAAGTAGTTACTTTGGATTTGCCTGTAACACTCATATTAAAAATAAAGAGTTGTGTAATATGAAGACGATACCGGAAGATTCAGTTAAATCAGCGTTTGCAACAATGATGAATAAGTTATCCATTGCTAGAGAGGTAATTTTAATACCATTTGAAAGGATGATGAAAAAAGGTAACTCACAAGAAAAATTAGAGAGATTAGATGAACTTGAAGTTTTACTTAAAAAAAATGATGAAAGAAGAAATCAAGTGATGGATTTTTTTACAAAAGGTTTGATTGATCCAGCCGTATATTCTGAAGAAACCATGAAGTTAGAGGAAGAAAAAGAAACTTTTATAAATGAACAAGCCTTGATTACAGAAAATCTAAACGGAAATTATGAAAAACAAAAGGCACTCGAGAATATTTTAAACTACACATCTGCTAAAAAGATTATTACGAAATTTGATGATGATTTATTTACAGAATATGTTGACCATATAGTAGTTTACAGTAGGACAGAAATTGGTTTTGCTATGAAATTTGGACCTGTTTTTAAAGAGAGGATTTAAGATGAAGCATACACCATATGGCTATACCATTGTCGATGGTAAGGCGGTAGTAAATGAAAAAGAGGCTAAAATATTACAAAAAATTTGTGATAATTATATTTTAGGAATGTCACTTATGGCATCGGCAAAATCAGTCGGTCTTAAAATACAGCATTCTGGGGTTAAAAGATTGATGCTTAATAGGAAGTATCTGGGAGATGATTTTTATCCTGCAATTTTAACAGAAGAAATCATGAATAAGGTTGAAGAAGAAAGAGCTCGTCGTGAAAAAGCATTAGGAAGGGATAGGAGAAAACAAGGAAAACCTGTTAAGGGAGTAGTATATACAAAGTTTTCTATTCCCAAAATAGATGTGAAATATGAAAATCCTATGAAGCAAGCAGAATATGCATATAGTTTAATCGGAAATGAGGTGAGCACTTAATGAATCTTGCTAAAAATATTACCATGATTCCTGCAAGAAGAATGGTGGGTACGCAAAAGCCTGCAGAAAAGACACAAAAATTAAGAGTTGCAGCCTACGCTAGAGTATCTACAGACTTTGAGGAACAGGAATCAAGTTATGATGTGCAGGTAGAACATTATACATCTTATATTAATAGCAATCCGGAATGGAAACTGGTAGAAATCTATGCGGATGACGGTATTTCTGCAACCAGTACAACTAAGCGAGAGGCTTTTAACCGAATGATTCAGGATGCTAGAGATGGAAAAATCGATATGATACTGACAAAATCCATCAGTAGATTTTCCAGAAATACGGTAGATTGTTTGAGATATACTAGAGAGCTTAAAGCTCTCAACATCGCAGTATTTTTTGAAAAAGAAAACATCAACACATTAGATGCCAAAGGCGAAGTGCTGATGACCATTATGGCAGCACTTGCGCAGCAAGAATCAGAATCTCTTTCAGCTAATGTAAGGCTCGGTATTCAGTTTCGTAACCAGCAAGGGAAAGTACAGATAAATCATAATCGGTTTCTTGGATACACTAAGGATGAAGAAGGTAATCTTGTTATAGTTCCGGAAGAAGCGAAAATAGTAATACGTATTTATGCGGAGTATATGGATGGGAGGAGTTTTCTGCAAATAAAAAGAAGTTTGGAAAAAGATGGTATCTTAAATGGAGCACATAATAAAAGATGGCATGAAAGCAATATAAGGCAGATCCTTACAAATGAAAAATATATAGGGGATGCACTTCTACAAAAAACATTTACACTTAATACTTTGGAAAAGAAAAGAGTAGCCAATAATGGGATTGTACCAAAGTATTATGTTGAAGGCAGTCATGATGCAATTATTGACAGAGATGTGTTCTTAAGGGTACAAGCTGAAATTCGCAGAAGAGCAAATATATTAAACGGTGGTAAAAAGAGAATTTACAGTTCAAAATATGCTTTGTCCAGTATAGTCTTTTGTGGCCACTGCGGAGATATATTTCGTAGAATAAAATGGAACAACAGAGGATGCAAATCAACAGTATGGAGATGTGTAAGCAGGGTTTTGAAAAAAACGAGCGGAATTGATTGTCCCGCTAAGACTATCAGAGAAGAAGATTTGCAGGCGGCAGTACTTACTGCTGTAAATGATACATTTAACAAAAAGGATGAAATCACTCCTATACTGATGGAGATTATTCGGGAAGTTGTAAATGAAGATTCACAGGAAAGATTGGAAAAGTTAGATGTGAAGATAAAGGATCTGCAGATAAAACTTCTTGAGACAGGTAAGGAACAAAAAATAATTGATGAAATAGGAGAGGAAATTATATCCCTTAGAAAAGAGAAACATGATATTATGACTAAGGCTGCTAAAAATATAGAGCTTCAGGAAAGAATAAATGATATGTTTTCTTTTTTACAAGAGCAAACACAAGCCATTATAGAGTATTCAGATACGCTGGTTAGAAGGCTTATTGAAAAAATAACTATATATGATAATAAAGCAGTTGTTGAATTTAAATCTGGACTTCAATCTGAAGTGGAGATATAGTGTGAATATTTTTTAGCCTGTAGGATAGAAACTACGGGCTTTTTTGTATTTTTATGCTAAAATATATGTAATGATATTTTTTCTATTACTATAATAGGTTTAGACATATTTTCATTTACTGTTGACATTCATAATGGCGTCTCAAGGCATGTGGAGACGGTAGTTTTGATGTCAAAAGTACAGAAGTGAAAGGATAGAAAAATCTTGAAATCAAATAAATCTGGGAGTTGAAACAGATACATTTTGACCTCGTATTCTTCTAGTTATTGTTTTGTGGGAAGCTATCCATCGAGAAATTGTAGTGTGCTTGATTTGATAAAATGAAAATGGACAGGTCCAGTTGATGGGATAGAAGCAAAAATTATATATTGTAAAAACAATAATTGTGTTTTGAAAATACTTTAAGAAATGAAAAGTGATAAACGTTGGCAAAATAATAGCGGAGGTATTCATATGAGTAAGAAATACAATGATGTGAGAATAAATTCAATTGAAAGGAATATAAAGAATAATCCTCTAGACTATTTGGATTATATTAAGAAAAATAAAAATGAGGAAGAAATACTAAAAGTTTTAAAATACTCTGGTTTTTTTGTTACAGACAGAAATGAAACATTATTTAGTAATGATTCTAAACATATAATAAAAAAATGGGTTAAAGATAACCTTTCAGATAATAGTTATAAGAAATTTAAACGATTATCTAAGGATGGTGATAAACTAAATAAAAAAAGAAATCAAATTAAAAAAGATATATTAAAAATTGAACTAATGAAGTGTTCATACTTAAACTTGGTGGAAAGGTTTAATGATGTATTATATACAAATTTATATAAATTAAGTAAAACTTCCTCTGAGTATGAGCAACAACAATATCTAGTTTCTAACGAAAATATCATTTTAGGACTCGGAACATTGCTTAGAGATGGATTTATAAACGGTACGTCGACATATCATCAAAACGTTGATGATAAAGATGTAAATAATATTCTAGTATTAATTCAGTTGCTCAATTTAATAAATGATATAATCGCTAATTGGATGTTCGGAGATGTGGAAATAACTGCTAGATTATTCGATAAATTATATATTAGTGAAAATAATGGAATAATTACGGATAGAAT
Source organism: Erysipelotrichaceae bacterium (assembly GCA_034180345.1). Classification (GTDB taxonomy): domain Bacteria; phylum Bacillota_I; class Bacilli_A; order Erysipelotrichales; family Erysipelotrichaceae; genus RGIG5681. The sequence goes on from JAXFOQ010000006.1 coordinate 14,434, forward strand.
ATTTTCATTTTTAGAATATTATAACTTAAATAACGCTAAAACTTTGAAAGTTTTTGATAGTGAAAATGAGATAATAAACTATTCAGATTCCTTTAGAGAAAAACTAAAAGAATTTTTTTATAGTGATGACTTATCAGAAGAATACTTGGGCATAAAACTGAAAAGATGGGTTGATATCTACACTTATTTCTACAAACTAACTATTACCGAAAAAAATGTACTAAAAATTTCAAGAGAAAAATTAAAAAATGATTTATTTCAAAACAAGTTTAGTGTGGCTGAAATAAAGGCTATTTTTGATCATATGGTATTTGGTAAAAGCAAAAATGATTTATTCTCATCGTTTTTAATTGAATACAACGATTTTATGCTTTTACTTCCATCAATGATAAAAATGATTGAACCGCTAAAAAGCCTAATGGTTTTATTTAACCAATAATAATGAAATATCAAAAAAGGGTTCAAAATATGAAGATTACATATACGAGCTATTATTAGAATACGAACTTAGTGCTATTAAGAATGTAAAGACAAGCAGTAATGGTGAGAGTTACGAATTAGATATTCTACTATATATAGATAATTCATTGTTTGTCATTGAGTGCAAAACTCAATTTCAGCATGATAATGTGAGAGGGTATTGTCGAAATATTCAGGAATTAGACTATTACATTAATAAATTTAAACGTAATTTAAAATATTTTACTGAGGATGAAAATGGTAAGAAAAGCATAAATTCAAAGCTTAAGACTATTAATTGCGACATAAATAAAGTAAATATAGTTCCGGTTTTATTAACCAATATTTCTTATCACTTTGCTAATAGAGAGGAAATATATATTTTAAAAGATATAAAATTATATAATTTTATTACTGAAAAACCGCCCATTATACATTATATTGATAATATAAACAAGAAATATTACGTAATAGGGATGTTATCTCCAGAATTATTTATAAATAAAAGAGCAAATACATTTATCGATTTTCTTAGAAAGAACAATAATTATGAAATAAGCCCATATTGTGCAATAGAAAAAATGTTTTTAAATGAACCATTTTTAAAAAAATACAAATTGTATGTTACAAGGCAATATTTCAACAAAGACAAATATGATAGAATAATCGAGAATTACTGTAAACAAGAAAATAAATTAAATAGTTCAAAATAATTTACTTGAATAGTTACCAAGATATATTTGATACTTTTTAACGATAACCCTTACCTATCGTTAAAAGGTTCATGGATATGTTCCCACATACGAACAGGATAACAAGACGTACTTAGTGTTCACTCGTTCCATTGTGAGGTTATAATATCAATGTCGAATAGTCAGGATATTATCAAGAAAAAAATAGGAGTTGAAACAATGGAACAGTCAACAGTAGTTTTTACAGATTTATTTTGGGAATATTTTTATCATGTTTTGATATTTTTAATCTTTATAGTAATCCCTATTACTTGGCGTATAATTGTTTTTAAAAAGTCAGCTTACTATAAAGTAACTCATAATGGTTTTTTAGCAACCAGGTTAGACAAGGGTAAAAATGGTGAGTATCTTTGTTATAGGCATCTTAAGCATTATGAAAAGAGTGGTGGTAAATTGAACTTGTCAATAAAAAGTGGACACTAAAAAAGAGTTATTTGAATCCTATTTTCCAAAATAAACTTCACACTAAGGCTTTGAGTTCTGTCATTGGTGATGATTATACAATTTATTCAGTAATAGTATTTTCTGAAAGATGCACTCTGAAAAAAGTTTCTGTTTCAGATAATCGTATTAAAGTCATAAACAGGAGCTATCTCAATTATGCAATACAGGAGTTATCACTTTTAACCACCAATTATATAACACAATCAAAAGTTGATGATATTTACAACCTTTTGTATCCGTATTCTCAAGTTACCGAAGAGATTAAGGCAAAACACATAGATGACATAAAAATAAATCATATTATCAACCAAAATGTTGATAAGAATGATGTTGTTGAAGATATTATGGAAAAGGCTATAACAGATAATCAAGAAAATGAAACTGCTTAAGAAAATTCTGAAGAAGTGATTGTTGATTTACAACTAAAATGTCCAAAATGCGGCGGAGAATTAGTACTGAGAACTGCAAAAAAAGGTGAAAATGCTGGTAAGCAGTTCTTTGGTTGTTCAAATTTTCCAAAATGTAGATATATAACGGAAAAAGAAATTAATCAATTAAATGCAGCAATAGACATATAGTTCCATATTCAGGTCTAGGCAATTCGTTATTTACTTTATTTCTAAGATACATTAATTAAAAAATATAAAAAGAGTAAATCGTTGACATTTACCTACAAATGTATGAAACCAATAGCACCTATCGGGATATCGTGAGGTTGTAATATCAATATCCTAAGTTGGATTAAGATCATAACTATTGTTGAAGAAGATAAATTAGAAATTCCAGAGATAAAATCTATAAAATTTGTACAAATAATGCAGGGTAGGAAAGACAATCTTTCTTTATATTAAAAATCGTAAGGAGGGATAAAATCAATATAATAAAGTCGTTTAATGGTATGATTGATTATCTTGAAACGGTTGTTAATGATGAAATCGACAAAAAGAAAATAACTTGATTGCCTGATGCTATTATTCTATGTTTAGTCGCTTGTTCTTTATTATAACTGAAATAACATTATCGAAGTATTTAAGAAGCAGATATATTAAGAGATACATTCAATAAAATTATCGATGTTGCATTTAGGTTTGGATATGAGTCATTAGATTTGTTCGGAATGGCATTTAAGAATTTTCATAGATATACTCCTTTGGAAGTTGGAAATGAGAAATCATTATTAATTATATGGCGGGTTATATCGTTAAGGATGGGAGTTTATTTTAGACAAAGATGTAATAGCTAGCAAAACGGACTGCTATATCCTTAGTTATATTGGAAGGTTAGTTAATGAAGGAATTTTTGTTGAAGAAGGTTATATTAGTGATGTTCCTGTAACAATAGGTGGTTCATCATATATCCCTCCGCTAGTGAATGGGTTAGATATCAAAGAAAAAATAAGAGAGTGGCTGTTATTTTCGCCAATCATTATTTAATATCTCATGGAGGTAGTTTTTTAGTTATTCCTGAAAAAGAAGTTCCAAAATTTAAGAATTTACTTGTAAAGTATTATGAAATAAATGATATGTCTGTTATTTCTGATTTTATGAAAAAGTGTTGATATAAAAGATAAAAAATAATTAAGTGATTTAAAAGTTATGATTATTATAAATGTGATAGTAATAATCAATGGGTTTTCACATAAAAACTTCATTTTTTAATAATTCTTGTTTACATGATATAACAATTAAGTTAATATTATATAGTCAAATATGAAAATGATTTTCAATTTGAAGGAGGTAACATGAAGAAAAATAAGTATTTTAGTTTATTATCGATATTATTAACAATTTCATTATTGTTGGCAGGTTGTGGTAAGCATAATGATGTTAAAAATACTGAAACTAAAGTTGTATATACAACTTTTTTCCCTGTATATGATTTAGCTACTCGTATTATCGGTGATAAGATGGAAATTAAAACCATTATCAAAGGTAGTCAAGAGCCTCATGATTTTGAATTACAGGCAAATGATATGGGTGAAATAGCCAAGGCTGATTTAATTATTTTTAATGGTGCCAATATGGAGGGCTTCATTAAGGATTTGAAGGATGTTACTAAGGCTGATGATAAATTTTTGGATCTTTCACAGGGATTAACGCTACTTGAAAGTGGTGATAGTTTAGATGGTAAACATGATAATGTCAATCCGCACACATGGTTAAGCATTAAAAATGCCTTAATTGAATTAGACACTATTTATCGTAAGGTATCGGTGATTGATCCTGAAAATGAAACTTATTATAAGGCTAATCTTGATAAGGCTATAGATGAATTTAAGAGTTTAGATCAAAAATTTGAAACTGAACTTTCAAAAATTAAAAAGAATGATAAATATTTTGTGGTATCACATGCGGCTTTTAATTATTTAGCCAATGACTATGGTTTAAAACAGGTTGCAGTTACTGGCATCTCACCAGAAGATGAACCATCGGCACAACAACTTAAAAAAATTGCTGATTTTGTGAAAAATCACGATATAAAAACAATCTTTTTTGAAGGTAAGGCAACTCCTAAGGTGGCAGAAACCCTTGCTAAAAACACCAACACTAAAACCGCTACTTTATATACAATGGAAAGTCTTAGTGATGAAGAAGTTGCTAAGGGGTATTTAAAACTTATGGAATCAAATTTAATGGAATTGGTAAAGTCATTTAATGAATAAAGTATTGGAAATTAAAGACTTAAGTTTTGGTTATGATCATAATTTGATTTTAAATAATTTAAGTCTTGAAGTCTTTGTGGATGAGTTTGTTGCGATTGTTGGTGCCAATGGTGCTGGAAAATCGACATTATTGAATTTGATTTTACACAATTTAAAGACTGATCAGGGTAGTATTTTATTGTTTGGTGATGATAGAAGTCATTACCAAGATATTGCCTATATTTCACAAAACTCCGTTCTTAATTATCGTAATTTTCCAACCACCATCAATGAAGTGGTTAAGATTCATTTAAAGTATTTAAAACTTAACAAAGATATTGATTATTATTTAGAACTTGTCAATCTCATACCACATAAGCATAAGACTTTAAGTGAATTATCAGGTGGACAACTACAAAGGGTTGGTGTGTTGTTGGCATTGCTCAAAGATGCAAAATTAATCATTTTAGATGAACCGACAACTGGCATTGATAAGAAATTTTCGATCGAATTATTTAAAATGTTGAAACAACTCACAACCATTGGTAAAAGCATTATTATGGTTACTCACCAACTTGATGATGCCTTAGAATATGTTGATCGAGTATATGAAATTGAAGCAGGTACTTGCAAATTGAAGGATAGTATTAATGTTTAATATTTTTGAATATGAATTTATGAGAAGAGCCTTTGTGGTGGGTGGTATTTTGGCGATTGTTTTACCCTGTATCGGCTTTACTGTTTTACTTAAAAGATTATCAATGATGGGTGATACTTTATCCCATTCATCACTGGCAGGGGTTGCCATTGGTCTTTGTTTTGGTTTCGATCCCTTGCTTGGTTCGATTGTAGCTTGTATTTTCGCTGGGCTTAGTATTGAATTTATTCGTAATAAGCTTAAGTCTTATCAGGAGATTTCAACAGTAATTGTCCTGGCTGCTTCAATTGGCATTGCTGGTATTTTTACCAGTTTCACCAAAAATTCCAGTTTGATCAGTTCTTATTTATTTGGTTCAATTGTAACGATTAGCGATAGCGAATTTATGATGATAATAGTAATAGCTTTTATTGTTTTAAGTGTCTATTATCTTATCTATAATCAACTTTATTTGAGTGTTTTGGATGTTAAGGCTGCACCGATATTGGGTATTAACATTAAATTGATAAATTTTATTTTTACCCTGATTGGGGCAGTGGCTATATCTATTTCAGCTAAAACTATCGGATCTTTAATTGTATCTTCACTATTGGTAATCCCAGTTATTACAGCGATGCAATTTACCAGAACTTATAAACAGACATTGTTTATGTCGATGATTTTATCGGTATTCTTTATTTATATTGGTCTGTTTATATCTTATATATACAATCTAAAGCCAGGCTCAGTAATTGTCCTGGTTGCAGTTTTCTTTATGATTATTGCGATGTTATTTAAAAGAAAGTAGGAATAAAATGAAAAATAAATTAATTAAGTTAAATTTATTATTAGCTACAGGTTTGATGATTAGTGGCTGTAATGTTAATCATGATAATAAGGCTTCCGCTCCTTTAAAACAAAAAATATCTTTTAATACGAAGCCTGTAAACTATTTAAAGGATACAACAACCGAAGTGTTGCTTGATGCTAAAATTAATAAAAAAGATATTACCAAAGTAATTAAACATGGTGATCACTGGCATGTATTTACTATTGACGGTAAAGAACATATCACCTATGTTGACCCTGATTTAATTAATGATGATGAGGGTCTAAGTATGGTTAGTGTTGTTTCTTTGGAACAATTAAAAAAGCTTAGTGTTAAGAATATTAAAGTTCATGGCAATCATTGGCATATATATACAAATGATGGTAGTGAATATTTAACATATGAAGATCCTAGCGCTTTATTTCCTGACATTTATATTGAAGAATATCAGGGCAATCACCACGATCATCATGAACATCTTACCCATAATAAACAACATTATCACGAAAATGAAATTGTTTTAATTCTTGTGCATGATGACCATTATCATTGTTATACTGCCGATGGGACGGAGTTTATTTCTTATACTGATCCTCGAAAGAAATTCCCTAAGGCTAAATTTGGTATCTATAAGGGTAATCATCAAAGTCCAAAGGCTGATAAAACAGTTAAAAAACCTAATCATAAGGATGGTTTGGTTAATGTTGTTAGTTTGGAAGAGTTGGGGAAAATTGCAATTGTTAAAATTTTAAAACATGAGAATCACTATCATTGTTATACAAAGGATAATGTTGAATATATCACCTATGATAACCCTAGTAAATTATTTCCTAAGATTAAAATTGGTACATATATCGGTAAACATGGCCATAGTCATCAAGATGATAATATTGATTGGCCAAAGAATGTTACTAGAATTGTTGATCATGGTGATCATTGGCATTTATATCAAGGCGAAAAAGAAGTTGCTGTGGTTAGAGTAAACCCAAGAAAACACTATCCTGATGCTGAATATATTGATGAATCAAAAAAGGGTAATTCTGATGTTGAAGTAAATGATAATGAACTTTTCAAATATGAGGATGTTGAAGAAAAAATCGTTGATTCCGTACTTCCTTATCTTACAAATAACCTCAAAGCCATGACCGACTATGGCATCCTTGAAACAAATTTAGAGGTATATGGGGTCAGTAAAGAAGAACTGGCCAATGAAGTCTTCTATTGGTTGCATGGTGGTCATTATCATGCCACAACTATTAAACAGATTATTCAAGCAGTAAAAAATAATAAATTTGGTGCCAATAATGCCAAGGATGTTGTAGCTACACTTAAATATAAAGTTAATCATAAAGATGCTTCTTTAGAAGCTGAGATAACTGTTGATCGCAATGAAGTTATCGAATATTTAAGTGATTATTATCATTTACCTAAAAAAGCTGTAGAGTATTTAGGAAATAAAATTACTATCTATGGCAGCAAAACAATTTATTTACAGTCAGCCTTATTTGTTAAAGAAAATGGAATTATTAAGTACTTAGATGATTTACCTAAGATGCCCCCTGTTACTAAACTTCCTGAAAATGATGATGCCAAAGTTGAAAAAGATGAGAAGATTCCTCAACCAAAACCTGAAAATAAACCTAAAAAGGAATTGAATGAAACTACAATTGAAGAAGTATTTAAACAATATGGCACACTCTATAATATGGATGAAGATGATTTTATTGAGGCCTTCTTTAACTTGGAAGGATTACCAAAATTAAATGAGGTTAAATTCAATGAAGATGCTACAGTGGAATATCGTAGTCATAAGTATGAATTTAAAACGGGTAAATTATTATCATAAATAATTATCATTAAATAATAAGCTTTGTTTGATACCTTAAACAAAGCTTTTATATTTGTGCTTGCTTAGTATATAAAATAGTTTATTATGGTTATATACATTAGTTATTAATCAATGTTTAGGAGAAGTGATATGTTTAATAATTTGGAGATCCATCCATATGTACCTGATGAAGAATATGAAAATCCCGCTATGATTACGGATTTTTATGAATTTTCAATGGCTAATTGTTTATTTTTGAATGGTTATCAGGACACGGTAATGGTTTTTAATATGTTTTATCGTGAAAATCCCGACCAACAAGGATATGCGATAAGCTGTGGTCAACATAAATTGATTAGATTTCTTCAAAACTATCATTTTAATGAAGTAGATTTGATTTGGTTAAAAACCAAGGGTATGAGTGATGAGTTTTTAGCCTATCTTAGAAATTATCGTTGGCGTGGTGATTTATATTGTTTAAGAGAGGGCACAGTTTGTTATCCACAGGTGCCGATTTTGAGGGTTGAATGTGATATGGTTGGTGCCATTCTTATTGAAACATATCTATTACAAACGATGAACTTTCATTCATTAATAGCTACAAAGGCTACTAAAATTGTGGGTCTTAATAATAATCAAGTTCGTAATGTGATGGAATTTGGAACCAGAAGGGCCCAGGGTTCTAGTGCAGCAAATGATGGGGCCTATGCTTCAATATTGGGTGGTTGCATTGGGACATCCAATTGTCTTGCGGAAATGAAGTATGGTCATGAGGTAAGGGCAGTGGGGACGATTGCCCATAGCTTTATTGAATTTTTCCCAAGCGAGCTGGAAGCATTCAGAGCCTATGCTGATATTTATCCAGACAATGTTTCGTTATTACTTGATACTTACAGTATTTTTGAATCGGGTTTACCGAATTTAATCAAGCTTGATGATGAATTGATTGCCAAATATCCAAATGATCCTAATCGGCGGGTTAAAAGTGCCCGTATTGATTCTGGCGATTTAGCACGAGGTTATAAAAAACTTCGTAAAGCCTTGGATGAAGTTGGCAAACACTATATTAAACTTGTAGCTTCCAATTCTTTGGATGAGGATAAGATGTCACAAATGGAGTTTTATGAGGGTGCTAAATTTGACTATTACGGGGTAGGTGAAAAATTGATAACCTCAGCTACCGACCCTGTGTTTGGTGGTGTGTATAAACTTGTAGCTATTAAAAATGGTGATATTTATGAGCCTAAAATGAAATGCTCTGATTCTGTTTCTAAGGCCAGTATTCCTGGCAAGCTTATGGCTTGGCGTGTTTTTGATGAGGAGGGTAAGGGTCAATGTGATATTATTGCCCTTGATGATGAAGTCATCCATAACAACGAGCCAATTACTTTGGTAAATCTTGATCCTGATGCTACTGATGAAACATTGACAATTAATCCTGTCCATGTAGAGCGTATTTTAATTCCTCATTTAATTAAGGGTGAGCTTGTTATTGATCTTCCTGATATTCGTGCTAAAAAAGATTACATCAAAGAACAATTACAAAATCGCGTTTGGGAAAGTGAATTAAGAAGTAAGTGTCCTCATAAACACTATGTTGATTTAACCCAAAAGGCTGCTAAATGTCGCTTTGATCTATATAAGAAAATTAAGGATAGTTACGATGATTAGGGCTTTGGCATTTTTTGGAGCATTTAATCCGATCACCATTGCCCATCTTAATATGGCTTATAAGGCATATTGCGAGCTTAATTACGATAAAGTTATCTTAGTTCCCAGCAAATATTCATATATTGCTGAGGTTCAAAATAAGAAATATGTTTTTAGTGATTTTAAACGATTGACATTACTTAATGATGTTGCCAAGTCAAAAGATTGGTTGGAAATTTGTGATTATGAAATTAATAATGTTTATCAACCTAAAACTTATGAAACCTTAAAATATTTAAGTACCAAATATCAGGTTAAATTATTGGTAGGTAGTGATAAAATTTTGGAATTTGAAGAAAAATGGGTGAATACCGATAAAATTTTTAAAGAATTTGGGGTGGCGGTAATTGAAAGAAATGGTGATGATGCCCTTAAAATTATCAACGATAATCATTACTTAAAGGAATATCAGTCTTGTTTTAAAGTTATTCATCGTGATGATTATTCTCAGGATATTTCTTCTAGTAAATTAAGAAGCTATATTTTAAATGATGAATTGTTTGAGGCTGAAAAATTATTACCCAATGAAATAAATTATCTTTTAAAGGAGCATAAGATGAAAAATACTTTTATAAAAGTTGCAGTTGTAAATAATGCTTCAAAGATTTCAAATGTTGAATACAATACTTTGAAGATAATAGATATTATCAATCATCATGATGATAGTATTATGGTTTTCCCAGAGCTTAGTTTGACGGGCTATAGCTGTGCTGATTTATTTAATCATGATTTTTTAATTGAACAAGCGCTTAAATCATTGATTAAACTTAAGACTGTAAGTCTTAAACATCCAGGCAGAGTTTTCATTGTTGGGCTACCGTATCGTTATAATCATAACTTATATAATTGTGGTGCTATTATTAATGAGGGTAAAATAGTGGCCTTAGTTCCTAAAAATAACATTCCTAATTATGATGAATTTTATGAGGGAAGGTATTTTAAGTCTGGTCAAGATCTTGAGGATATCTTTGTTGAAATTGATGGGGAAGCAGTTTTTTTTGGCAATAATGTCATCATTAGAGATAAAACTAAACAAATATTATTAGGTGTTGAAATTTGTGAAGATCTTTGGTCGCTTAACAGAGTTAGTGATAGACACCGTTTAAATGGTGCTAATATAATTGCCAATCTATCCGCATCTAATGAAACAGTAAATAAAGATGAAGTCAGAAGAAGTTTAGTGCTAAGTCAAAGTTATGGTTGTTGTTATATGTATGCTTCAAGTGGTAGTGATGAAAGTAGTACCGATTTGGTATTTTCAGGGCATCTGATGCTTTCAAAAGATGGGAAGATGATCAAAGAAAAATTATTCTCTGATCCTGATGAAGTGTTAAGTACAATTATTGATTTAGCCTCATTTAAATATTATCATCAATCATTTGATAATAAGGCTACCTATCTTGAAACAAATATTAATTTATTAGGTAATGAAGCTGAAATATCAGTAGATAAACTTAAAACATTACTTAAAAACAATTATCAAGTCGATCGTATGCCCTTTATTTTTAACGAAAGAAAGGAAGCGCTATGTCTTAAAACAATCCATCTTCAAGCACAAGGCTTAGCTACCAGATTAAATAATACCGGAATTAAAAAGGTTGTGATTGGAGTATCTGGTGGCCTTGATAGTACCTTGGCCTTATTGGTTTGTGATGAAGCTAAGAAGTTGATACCTGAACTTAGGATTATCGCTTATACAATGCCAAAAAAAGGTAATACTTCATCAACTACCCTTAGGAATGCTGTTGTTTTAATGGATATTTTAGCCGATGAAAAACATACTATTGAAATTGAAGATCAGTTAAACCTTCATTTAAAAGAATTAAATCATGCTTCTGATGTTTTTGATGTAACTTATGAAAATGCCCAGGCTCGTATTCGAACTCTAATTTTAATGGATGCTGCCAATATGTATAATGCCTTGGTTATCGGTACTGGCGATATGTCGGAATTGGCACTGGGTTTTTGTACCTATAATGGTGATCATATGTCGATGTATGCGGTTAATGCTTCTATTCCTAAAACACTGATACCATCTTTATGTAAAAGTTATGCCAAGAATAAATCAAATACACTACTATCAATAATTGAAGCTATATGTAATACGCCAATATCACCTGAACTTATTCCGAATATCAATGATAAAATTGCCCAAAAAACTGAAGAAAAAATTGGTAAGTATGAATTAAATGACTTCTTTATGTATTATTTCTTAAAATATAATTATAGTCCTAAAAAGATGCTCTTACTGGCAATGCTGGCATTTGATGATTTGGATAAGGAAACTATCAAAAAGGCTGAAATAAATTTTTTAAAACGCTTTTTTAGCCAACAATTTAAACGCAGTTGTATGCCTGATGGTCCTAAAGTATTAGACTTATCATTAAGTCCAAGGGGAGATCTTAGAATGAGCTCGGATAATGATGTTTTGATGTGGCTTGATGATTTGATTTTAGCTTAATATTTATAGTAATATTTTCATATGAAAATATTGATTTGGGATTTTAATGGCACCATCATTGATGATGGTAATCTATGTTTAGATATTGAAAATACGATGTTGCAAAAGCGGGGTAAAAGAGCTGATTTTACCATGGAAGAATATCGCGATTTATTTTGTTTTCCAGTTAAAGAATACTATAAAAAGATTGGTTATACCTTTGGTAAGGGTGATGAAAGCTTTGAAGAATTATCAGTAGAATTTATGGAATTATATAATAAGGGTTTTCATAAAGTTAAATTGATGACAGGCTTCATTGATAAGATCAAGGAGGCTAAGGACCTAGGTTATTATAATGTTATTATTTCAGCATCAAAACAAAGTATGTTGATTGAGCAATGTGAAACCCTAAAGATTAAACATTATTTTGATGAGATTTTAGGTATTGATAATCTTTTGGCTGGTTCTAAAGTGGAAATGGCAAAAAATTGGCTTAAAAATAGCAATATCAACAGCAAGGATTGTAAGTACATCGGTGATAGCTTACATGATTTAGAAGTCGCAAGGGCATTGAATATCGATGAGTGCTATCTTATTTCTTGTGGTCATCAATCACATCGTGTACTAAGTGCGGAATATGATCGGGTATTTGAAAATTTAACAGATATTAAATTATCATAACACTTGTAAAAGCATATGCTATAATATACTAAACTTAATAAGTTTAATTAAATATAGGAGGGAAAATGTATAAATTAGTATTAATCAGACATGGTGAAAGTGAGTGGAACAAACTTAATCTATTTACTGGGTGGACTGATGTTGATCTAAGTGAAAAAGGACACCAAGAAGCTATTGATGGTGGTAAAATTCTAAAGGCAGAAGGTTATGATTTTGATGTTTGTTATACATCGTATTTAAAGCGTGCAATCCATACATTAAATCATGTACTTGAAAGTATGGACCGTGAATGGTTGCCAGTAATTAAATCTTGGAAATTGAATGAACGCCATTATGGAGCGCTTCAAGGGATGAATAAGGCTGAAACAGCTGCTAAGTATGGTGAAGAACAAGTTAAGATTTGGAGAAGATCATTTGATGTAACTCCGCCAGCGCTTGAAGAAAATGATGAAAGATCACCACGCCTTCAAGAACAATATCGCAATGAAGAAAATAAAGGTGTCTTACCTTTAACTGAATCGCTTGCTATTACCATTGAAAGAGCAGTACCTTATTTTAATGAAGAAATTAAACCTCAAATTTTAGATGGTAAACGCGTAGTGATTGTCGCTCATGGCAATTCTTTAAGAGCATTGGTTAAGTATTTTGAAAATATGAGTGATGAAGATATTATCGGTGTCAACATTCCTACTGGTGTACCTTTGGTTTATGAGTTTGATGATGAATTTAACTTTGTGAATAAATATTATCTAGGTAACCAAGAAGCCATCGCTGCTAAAATGGCCAGTGTTGCCAACCAAGGTAAAGCTAAATAACAATTAACCTCCTAAGGAGGTTTTTTTATTTACAACTTTTATTAAATATATTAGTATATTATCATATATTAATATATTAATGAGGAGTGCTATGGATAAATATGAAGAATTAATGAAAGAAAAGGCCCAGCTACTTAAGGCTATCGCCAGTCCTATTCGACTATGTTTGATTAAAAAATTGTACGAACAAAAATATTGTAATGTAACTTACTTTACTGATTGTATGAATACCAGTCAATCAAATATCAGCCAACATTTAGGGAAGCTACGAAGTATGGGGATAGTGGGATACCAAAAAGAAGGACAGAATGTTAATTATTATCTTAAAGATGAATGTGTAATTAAATTGGTGAAAGGATTGTTTGAAGATGAAAAATAAGAAGATGAAAATTATTGTAGTAGGCGGTGTGGCTGGTGGTGCCACAGCAATCGCAAGACTTAGAAGGTTGGATGAAAATGCCGAAATTATTCTTTTGGAAAAAGGGGAATATGTTTCATTTGCAAACTGTGGTCTACCTTATTATCTAGGGGATGTGATTAAAGAACGCGAGGCGCTTTTTGTTTCTGATATTACATCAATTAAAAATAAATATAATGTTGAAATTAGAAATTTCTCAGAGCTTATCAAGATTGTTAATAAAGAAAAATATGTTGAGGTAAAGAATTTAAAAACAGGGGAAGTATATCAAGAATCTTATGACAAATTATTGCTTTCAACAGGTTCAACCCCATTTATTCCTAATATTGAGGGAGTTGATGCTGACAATGTTTTTACTTTATGGAATATTCCAGATACTGATTGTATTTATGACTTTATTCAAGATAAAAAACCCGCAAGTGTTGTAGTAGTTGGTGGTGGATTTATCGGCTTAGAAATGGCCGAAAATATGAAGGAACGCGGTCTTGATGTTACCTTGGTGGAACTTTCAAATCAAGTGATGGCACCCTTGGATAAAGATATGACCATTCAAGTTGAAAATCACTTAATAGAAAAGGGTATCAAATTATTACTAGAAACAGGGGTTGAGGCAATTAAAAATAGTGGTAAAGAAGTGCTATTATCTACGGGTGAAACAATTAAAAGTGATATGATTTTATTATCAATCGGCATTAGACCTAATACTGGTTATCTCAAAGATGGGGATCTTGCCTTAAATAATCGTGGGGGTTTAATTGTTGATGAACTACTTAATACCAATGATAAGGATATTTATGCTGTTGGTGATATGATTGAAATCACCCATGGTGTTTCAAATAACAAAATGATGATTCCACTAGCGGGTCCTGCCAATAAACAAGCAAGGGCAGTAGCAGCTAATATTTTAGGCTTAAAGACTGAAAGTTATCACAGTACCATTGGTACCAGCATCGCCAAGATTTTTGATTTATCAGTGGCTTCCACAGGTTTAAATGAGAAGATGCTGAAAAGTGATGGTTTAAAAAGATGGCAAAACTATGGTGTGGCCTTAATCCATCCAATGTCGCATGCAGGTTATTATCCTAATGCTCTACCATTTACTTTAAAATTATTATTTAATTTAGAAAATGGTGTAGTTTTGGGTGCACAGGCAGTTGGCTATGATGGTATTGATAAGGCTATTGATACGATTGCTACCAGCATCAACTTTAAGGCTACTGTATATGATTTAACTAAGTTGGAACTTGCCTATGCCCCACCTTTTTCATCAGCTAAAAATCCAGTTAATATGGTTGGCTATGTGGCTTGTGATATTATGGAAAAACTTAGTGAACCAATAACCTACGATGAATGGTCAAGACAAAGAGATCAATTCATAACAATTGATGTTAGAGAAGAAATTGAATATTTAAATGGTTCAATTGAAGGGGTCGTTAATATCCCATTATCACAACTTCGTCAAAGATATCAAGAACTTGATATTGATAAAAAATATGTTGTATTTTGTGCGGTTGGACTACGAGGCTATATTGCAGAGCGAATCCTTAAACAAAAGAATTACCAGGTTAGGAATTTGATGGGTGGTTTTAGAACATATGCTGAACATAATGCTGATGGTGATTTATTAAGGGCTAATATCCAATTAGACCAAGACAAGATTAATCTTAATAATGAAATGAAGACAATTGAATTAAATGTTTGTGGCTTGAGCTGTCCTGGACCAATTGTTAAGGTTTCAAAGGAAATTGAAAAATTACAAGTTGGTGAATTATTGACGGTTAAGGCTACTGATCCTGGTTTTGTCAGAGATATTGAAAGTTGGTGTGATAACACTGGTAATAAACTATTGGAAAAAACTTCCAATAAAGGAATTTATCATGCTGTCATTATGAAGCAATTAAAGGGTGGCCAATTACCATCGCACAGTCTTGATCAAAATAAAGAAAAGACAATGATTGTCTTTGATGGTGATTTAGATAAGGCTATTGCTGCCTTTATCATTGCCACAGGAAGTGCTGCCATGGGTAATAAGGTGAATATGTTTTTTACCTTTTGGGGACTTAATATCCTAAGAAAAAATGATAGAGTTAAAGTTAAGAAAGATTTTATCAGTAAAATGTTTGCCTTAATGATGCCTTGTGGTAGTCAAAAATTAGCTCTTTCTAAGATGAATTTTGGTGGTATGGGTTCTCTGATGATGAAAAAAATTATGAAGAAAAAAGGTATAACTTCATTAGAAGAATTAATTAAAGAGGCTCAAGATGCAGGGGTAAAAATGACCGCCTGTCAAATGTCGATGGATGTTATGGGTATTACTAAAGAAGAACTGATTGATGGTGTTAATATTGGTGGTGTTGCGACAATGCTAAACGATAATGACAAATCAAATATGAATCTATTTATCTAAATTAAAGAAGCTATCAGGATCTAAGGGTCGCTGATAGCTTTTAATATATACTTAATCATTTCTGATAAATATAGTATAGTAATATTATGTCCAGATATAAACAAACATATATACTCACAACGGAATTAATTCAATCCTTTGAAGCCTTAAAATATGCTGCCAATACCTTAAAACATGTGGTGATGGAAGTTGATCACCAACAGTATAAAATTAAGGTGATGACCAGCACGGGCTTATTTTCTTATGGGGAAATTGTCCATATGAATCTTATCAAGACAAAGGATTATCTTAAACTTGAAATTGAATCTGAAAATGGTGATGCGGGTTTTATTGATTTTAATATCAATAAACGCAATGTCAATAAGGTCTATCGTTATTTTAATCGTTACTTAGAAAGAAAAAATGGTGGTATTAATGTTTGAGTTAGATGAAAGATGCTTAAGCTTGCTTAATCAATTATTGGAATATAATGAATATATTAAAATAAATGAACTAGCAAGAGAACATCATGTTAGCAGACGCAGTATTTACTATGATGTGAATAAGATCAATGATTTTTTAATCAATAATGATATTGAAGAAATCGTCATTGAAAGAACTAAGGGTATTTTATTGGCGGATACACAGAAAAGTAAAATCAAACATATCATCAGTAATAATCAACATTTAATGCATATCTTTACCCCGAATGAACGCTTGGCCATCATCATCTGTACGATTATTAATCGTGATCGTTATTTCTTTATTCAAGATTTTATGAATTTATGTCATGTATCACGAAATACAATTATCAATGATTTAAAATTGGTTGAAAATAAATTAAATGAATATGGTTTAAGACTTATCTATGAACGCAGTCAGGGCTACCGTGTTATTGGTGAAGGCATTAAAAAACGTGCGATGTTTTTTATGTTTTTTCATGATATTTCTGACTACTATGTCAATGGCGTTTTACCTACCTATAATTTTAAGGCGGTAAGGACTAATCTTGAACGCCTTGATAAAATTGAAAAAGCCTTAGAAACTAAGTATGTTGAGGGTACTTTGATGTCGATTGCCTTTATCTTACCAAAGATGCAAAAAGGTAAGGAAAAGATTATTACTCCCGATCTTGATGTGGATCGTTTAATGACTTCCAAGGAATATCAATTAGTTTTTGAGGAATTTAATGAACTCAATAATGATGAAAAAATATATTTAACCATGCATCTTTTGGGAAGTCGTCTTCAAAGTGTACCCCTTGATAATATTTATACTGAAAAGGATAAAAAGGTCTATGACTTAGCTAGGTCATTGGTTAGAGAATTTAGTCGTATTGCCTGTGTGGAATTTTCCAATGCTGAAGAAATCATGCGCAATCTTTTTGCCCACATTAAAACCAGCCTTTATCGTTATCACTATGGTATTCAGCTTGGTAACCCACTACTTGATGATATTAAGATACAGTACTCGGAGTTATTTGAGATTACTAAAAAAGCAGTTGAATATTGGAAACAATCACTAGGGGTTCCAATTAGTGATAGTGAAATTGCCTATCTAGCCTTGCATTTTGGTGGTGCCATGCAAAAACAACATAAGATCAGTAGTTTGATGCGTATTTTAATTATTTGTCCTAATGGTATTTCTACTGGTAATATGCTGAAGGGTGAAGTTAGCTCATTGGTGCCTCACGCTGATGTTATTGATGCCAAATCTTTAGATGAGTTGCATAAGATTATTGATAATTATGATGTTGTTATTTCAACGGTTAAATTGACCATTAATAAGGAATATCTTTTAGTTCATCCGATTTTAACTGATACCGATCGCTTAAAGATAATGCGCAAGTGTATGAATAAGGAGATTAAAGCCAATATTCAAATAGATGCTTTAATTAATATTTTAGAGCCTTATTTAAGAATCGGGGTTAGGGATGAGGTTAGGCGTATCTTAAGTGATTTCTTTGAAACAGATAGCCCAATAGCCTATTCACCACTTAAGATCGAAGATAAAGTTTTAAAAGATTTTTTACTTCCAGAGTACATTAGTTATTTTAATGATGGTCAGGATTGGAAGACGGCAATTAAGAAAAGTGGTAGATCCTTAATTGAAAATGGCAACATTAAAAGTGAATACCTAGAGGCTATTATTAAACATACTGAAAATTATGGGCCCTATATGTTTATTAGTGATAAGGTGGTTTTAGCCCATGCCAAGATTGAAGATGGAGCTTTAAGATTGGGGCTTGCTACGGGAATATTTCCACAAGGAGTAATGTTTGATCAAGGGCGTTTGGCAAATATTATTTTTGTGATTGCTACCGAAGACCAGGTAAAACATTTGGGTATTCTTAAAGATTTGATGAGGATTTTTAGTAATCATCAAGTTGTCGATTATTTATTGCAGGCTAAGAATGTCGAAAGTTTTATTGAAAATTTCAATGACTATCTAAAAAGATATATCTAATTTTTGCACGAAATAATTTCACAAATTAGGCACAACTTTTGTACAAAATATTGAAAGGACTTGGTCTATCCAAGTCCTTTTATTTTATTTATGATTAAGGTGTATTTGAGGAGGAAGCAATATGAAAACAATGCTCAAACTTGAAAATATTCAGTTTATTGATGAGGTTGACACTTGGCAAAGGGCAGTTGAAGCAGCTACGATGCCACTTGTTGATGGGGGCTATGTTGAAAGAAGGTATATTGACAGTATTATTGATAATACTTATAAATTCGGTCCTTATTATGTCTTATGTGAAGATTTTGCCTTGCTTCATGCTGGTAGTGATCAGGGGGTAATTAAAAAACAATTGGCGATTACTATTTTAAGAAAACCAATTAAATTTAAAGCTGATGGGGTGAATGTGCGAGTTTTGGTTACCTTAGCAGCTGAAGATTCTGAATCACATATGCTGGCCTTAAAGGCTATATCTAAATTATTTGCTGATCCATCAAATATTCAAAAAATTGTGGGCGCAAACTCCGAGGCTGAGGTCTATGAATTATTTACATCAGCCAGCAGGGAGTAAAAATATAAAGCGTTAAAAGGGAGGAGATTTTATGCTAGACTTTATCGTCAATATCTTGTCTACACCTGCTATTTTAGTAGGTATCATGTCCCTTGTTGGCTTACTGTTACAGAAAAAGCCAATCGAGGAGATCGTCAAGGGAACACTTAAAACTATCGTTGGTTTCTTAGTTTTAAGTGCTGGAGCTGGATTCTTACAATCAGGATCACTATTATCATTTGGAGAATTGTTTAATTATGCATTCTCAATGCAAGGGGTTGTACCAAATAACGAAGCAGTTGTTTCGGAGGCATTGACAACCTTTGGGCAATCATCGGCTATTATTATGTGTTTTGGTATGGTTGCGAATATTATTCTAGCGCGTTTTTCAAGATGGAATTATATTTTCTTAACAGGACATCATACATTGTATATGGCTTGTATGCTAGCAATTATTTTAGCAGCTGGCGGTTTAACTGGCTGGCAATTATGGTTGGCTGGTGGTTTATTGTTGGGTCTTGTGATGGTTGTTTCACCAGCCTTCTGTCAACCAACAATGAAAAAGATCACAAAGACCGATAGTGTTGCCTTTGGGCACTTTGGTGGAGTTGGTTATCTAGTATCAGCACAAATTGGTAAATTATTTAAGGGAAGTAAATCAACTGAAGAAATTAGCTTTCCTCAACGCCTAACTTTCTTACGTGATACAACTGTATCAATCGGTATTACCATGGTGGTATTCTTTATTATCGTTACTGGTATTGCAGTTGGTAAGGGAATCCTTACTGAAGATCCAAGCAAATTCCAACACTTGGGTGCCTTACTTAATGTCGGTACTGAAACAAAGACTAACTGGATTGTTTGGTCGCTTACTAGTGGCTTATCATTTGCGGGTGCTGTATATATTATTTTAAGTGGTGTTCGCTTAATTATCGGTGAAATTGTTCCAGCATTTAAGGGTATTGCTGAAAAGTTGGTACCAGGTGCAAAACCTGCACTTGATTGCCCAATCGTTTATCCATATGCACCAAATGCTGTACTTATCGGCTTCCTAGTATCATTTATCGGTGGTATTGTAGGCTTGTTCTTATTAGGAGGCTTAAATTCTATGGGAGTTAAGTTTGGTGGTGCTGCAGTGGCAATGATTCTTCCTGGTGTTGTCCCACACTTCTTTTGTGGAGCTACTGCTGGTGTTTTCGGAAATGCTGAAGGTGGAATTAAAGGTGCTGTTGTTGGCTCATTTGTCCATGGTTTATTGATTACGATCTTACCAGCACTTGTAATGCCAATCTTTACAGGTATGGGCTTCCAACAAGCAACATTCTCTGATGCTGATTTCTCAGTGATGGCATTAATCTTTGGTAATATTGCTCAAGTTGTTAAGGGTAATGGCTTATTGATCGTATCAATCATTGCCTATGTATTACCGATTATCATCACCTATGCCCTACCTAAAAAAGCTGATAAAGAAGCTTAATTGTTAATAAATAAAATATGTTATGATTAAACAAAGTCGGCAAGCTCCGACTTTGTTTCAATAAAGGAGAATTATATGGAAATTAAAAAAATTATGTGCTGTTGTGGTCAAGGGCTTGGCTCTAGTATGATTGTTAGAATGAATGTTGATGAGGTGCTTAAAAAAATGGGAATAACTGGTGTTGATGTATCACATTCAACTTTAAGTGATGCCAATCCTACTTCTGCTGATTTATTTGTGGTTGGTGGTGATTTAGAAGCCTTTGTAACAGGTTTACCAAATAAGATTATTTTAAATAATATTTTAGATAAAAATGAATTAGAAACTAAATTGAAAGAACAATTTGAAAAATAGGTTTTTATGGAGGCTTGGGAATTACAAAAATTAACAGTTCTTGCGGCTAATATTAGATTGGATATTTTAAAAATGCTCACTCATATCGGCTATGGTCATTTAGGTGGCTCATTTTCAATAGTGGAATTGATGAGTGTTCTTTATGGTAAACAATTAAAATATGATGCTGAAAAACCTAATTGGGAAGATCGTGATATGGTTGTTTTAAGTAAGGGTCATGCAGGTCCTGCATGGTATAGTGCCCTTGCTGAGTCGGGCTTTTTTCCAAAAGAAATGTTATTTACTTTAAATGCTGGTGGGACAAATTTACCATCGCATCCTGATCGTCTTAAAACTCCTGGTGTTGATATGACAACAGGATCTTTAGGGCAGGGAACAAGTGCAGCTGCTGGTATTGCTACGGGTATGAAAATGCGAAATAAGGGTCAGTATGTTTATTTGATTGTCGGTGATGGTGAATTGAATGAGGGTCAATGCTGGGAAGCCTTCCAATATCTTGCCCACTATAAATTACATAATTGCATTGTGATTATTGATGATAATAAGAAACAATTAGATGGTAAAACTGAAGACATAATTAAACAGTTTGATATTGTTGCTAAGATGCAAGCCTTTGGCTTTAATGCTACAAGAGTTAAGGGCGATGATCTTGAGGCTATTGATTTGGCGATTGAAAAGGCTAAGAAAGTTAAAGATCAGGCAGTTTGTCTTATTTTGGATACCACCAAGGGTCAGGGTGTTGAATATTTTGAAAAGTTAAAGGCTAATCATTCAGTTAAATTTAATAATGATGAAATAAATAAGGCGGCAAATGATGCGATTGCTAAGTTAGAGGCATTTATCAAAAGGAGTTCAAATGTTTAAGTTAGTAGATGATCGTAATATTTTTGGCGAAGAATTACGAATGAGTTTTGTGAAAGCGCTGCAAAATATTATGGATAATAATCAAAAGGTGTTGATGCTTGAAGCTGATTTAGGTGAAGCTAGTGCTTCAACTAAAATTCAAAAAAGTCATAGTACCCAATTTATTCAATGTGGTATTTCTGAGGCTAATATGGTTGGGGTGGCATCAGGGCTATCAGTTATGGGGTATAGACCGTTTTTACATACCTTTGGTCCTTTTGCGACTAGGCGGGTCTTTGATCAAATATATTTATCTGGCGCCTATGCTCATAACACGATAAATATCTATGGTTCAGATCCAGGCTTTACTGCTGGTTCAAATGGTGGTACACATACCACTTTTGAAGATGTTGCCTTAATGAGGTCGATACCCAACTCTGTAATCTGTGATGCTGCCGATAGTGTGCAACTGGCTTGGATTGTTAGAAAATTTGCCACTATGGAGGGCATTCATTATTTAAGGGCGAATCGCAAGGCTGTTCGCAATATCTATACTGCTGATTCAAAATTTGAATTGGGAAAGGGCAATGTACTAAGGCAGGGTCATGATGTTTTGATTATTACCGCAGGTCAAATTGTTTCCGATGCCCTTGATGCTGCTGAAATATTAGAAGACATGGGACTTTCGGTTGAGGTTATTGACATGTTTACCATCAAACCCTTAGATATTAATTTAATTTTAAAATCAGTTGAAAATAAAAGGGCGATTGTAACATTTGAAAATCATTCGATTTATGGTGGTCTTGGCAGTGCTGTTAGTGAAGTTTTGGCAGAAAGCAGCATTGCTACAAAGTTTAAGCGTCATGGCATTGATGAAAGATTTGGGCAGGTTGGTAGTCCTAAATTTCTGCAACAAGAGTTTAAGTTAACAGCTAAAGATTTAGTGGAAACAATCCTAGCATTGATTAAATAGTATGAAGATAACTAAACAGCTAAAATGTAGTGGTGAAGAATTTTTTGATTATCTAGTAATATCAATTTTAAAGGATTTAAAAAGTAGTGTATCAAAGAAAATTGTTAAAAATGATATTCAAAAAGGCTTTACTTTCAAACGAAAAATAATCATCAATAATAAGGCCTATCCCAGCCATTGCTTGATTAAGGAGCTAGAAATTGCTAAAAGATACCATCTTTGTGTAGATACAGGGATGGCAATCATGCATATTATTCACAATATTAAAGAAATTGATGATCAAAATATTATCGACCAATACGAAGAATATCTTGAAACCAAAAATCTGTGGTTAAAATTTGATGAATTTAAAAATAGCCTTGATAAGAAAAAGGCTATGCGAAACACTTTAGATAAATTTGAAATGGCGATAATTGGAAGGCGTAAATAATTATTATGAAGATATATTTAGATAGTAGTAGTTTTGAAATTACGGAATTAATTAATAAATTCGATTTGGCTGGGGCCACCAGCAATCCCAGTATTTTATACCGCAACAAGACTAGCTATGATGAATTTGTGGCTAGAATTCCTAGGGGTAAAAGCTTTTTTATCCAATTGGTTAATAATGAAGTTGAAAAAATGATCAATGAAGCAAAGGAATTAATTGATAAATATCCTGGGGTTATTATTAAGGTGGCTGTTACCAAGGAGGGTTTAGAAGTTATCAATAAACTTCATAAACTTAATATCAAAACCCTTGCCACAGCTATTTATTCCTATGAACAGGGTATTTTTGCCGCCTATTGTGGAGCAACATATCTAGCCCCCTATGTAAAAAGAATGTGTAACGAGGGTAAGGATGGGGTTGGTATTGTTAAACAAATACAGGAAACAATTGATAAACATCACTTAAATACCGAAATCATCGCTGCCAGTTTTAGCGATGTTAATCAGGTCAATGAATTATTTATGGCCGGTATTGAAGCGGTAACTTTACCACTGTATCTTTTTGAACAATATATTAATAATTCCAGTACCTATAAGGCAGTGGCTGATTTTGAAGCTGATGCCTATAAGTGGAAATTAGAAGTAAATAAAAAGTAAGCCTAGCTTACTTTTTAAATTTAAATATTTCAGTAGTGTTTGCATCAGCTTCTTGGTGATGTTTTAATAATTCGATTTTTTGACCAGAGGTAAAAATCACAGGTGTTATTGTTGAATAGCCACTAGCTTTAATTTTTTCTAAATCCATCTTAGCTAAGACATCACCGGCTTTTACATGGTCGCCCTGTTTAATATCGCTATAAAATCCTTCACCATTAAGGCGGACAGTATTGATTCCTAAGTGAATTAATACTTCTATACCATTCTTATCTTTGATACCGAAGGCATGGTTTGATGCAAAGGCCACAATGACATCACCATCAATTGGTGATTTAACAACACCATCAATTAAATCGACAGCATAGCCTTCACCAAGCATATTTTTTGAAAAAATCTCATCAGGTACCTCTTGTAATGATAAGATGCGTCCTTTACCGATATTTTTGTAGTTGTTTTTAATTTTTTTGAATAATCCAAACATAATATTCCTCCTAAAATCTCAATAATAATTACTATTGAGTGAATAATGATTATATCTTAATTTTTCTGATTTTTAAAGATAGAACGCGCATATTCGGTTGGTGTTATTTTATAATGCTGGGTAAATTTTCTTGAAAAATAATGAATGGAATTAAAACCTAAGAGATTGGCAATCTCACTGATATTGTATTTTGATTCTTTAATTAAAATACAACTCTTTTTTAATTTCAATTCATTGATATATTTTTTTGGAGCCATCTTAAGATTATTTTTAAAGAGATTTTGTAGCGAAGAACGCGATAAAGAGAAGTGTTCACATAGACTTTGGACACTGAGATCTTCATTGATATGTTGCTTGATATGGTTGATAATTTCATTGAGTATCTCATCTTCAAAATGTTGGTGAACTGGAGATAAAGTTTTAGTTTTGGCTTGTTTTTGGTCGTATTGTAATAAATTGATGATTAATTGTTTAAGGTTATTGATCATCATATCTTCCTTGTAATCGACTTCTAAATATGTATCATTCACAAAACGATTTAGAATCGCCAGAATATCACCATTAATTTTAAAAACCCGATTGAGAATTTTATCATATTCTTTTAAATCCATACTAAAAATAATGGTTAGGTATGAACAGGTGTGATTATTGATGATGGATTGATTATGGAATTGTTTGTTGCCAGAAATAATCAATTCGTACTCATTAATATCATATTCATTATTGTCGATACACATATGTAAAGAACCATTATCAACATAGGTTATTTCAAAGTAGGGATTTCTTTCGCCATTGAAGTGATAACCTGGACTTTTGACATTGTAGTAATAGGCATAAATTTCAGGGATATGAAAAGTTGCACTATTTCTTTTAATCTTGAAGGGGGAATTTAACTTTAATGTTTTAGTATTCGCCTTTTTTTCAATTGAAAAATTGAAAGTAACAGTATCGGTCAAAGGAATGATATTGAAGTAGTTATGGGGATAAACCTTAACACGATTGTGCAAGACAAAAGTTTTAAGTTGATCATCATCCATAATAACTAGCATCGCAATACCATCGATTGCTTCAACAATGACATGCTTATCAAAGCAGTGCAAATCTACAATAGTTTTATTTTTTCTTGTAAGTACCTCAGTTTCATAAGTGTCATTGGGGATATTTTCGGTTACATTACCAAATTTTAAAAAGAATGCGCCTGTTGTTTTATTATACATACATCAATTATATCTTAATATTAATAAAAAAAGTTTAAGTTAATAATCTTTTTTACCCAAAAATACAAATTAAATATTTATTTTGATAAAGCGTTTACACCTAAATATCATCATAATAAATATAAGAAAGCGATTACTTAATTTAATCGTGAAATGAAAGGGGGAGAGGACATGCCAAATATCGTTTTAACTAGAATTGACAACCGTTTAATTCATGGACAAGTAGCAACTCAATGGTGCGGAAGCATCGATGCTAATTTAATTCTTGTTGCCAATGACAGCGTAGCTAATGATTCATTGCGTCAAGGTCTTATGGATATGGCGGCTCCAAGTTACGCTCAAACGCGTTATTGGACAATTGAAAAAACAATCAATACTATTCATCGTGCGTCGCCTGCACAAAGAATTTTTATTGTTTGTGAAAATCCTACCGATGTTTTAAAACTTGTTGAAGGTGGAGTTCCAATCAAGAAGGTAAATATTGGTAATATGCATATGGCAGAGGGTAAGCGTCAAGTTGCCACAGCCGTTGCAGTCAATGATAGCGATGTTGAAGCTTTCAAAAAACTCCAAGATTTGGGTGTTGAACTCGAAATCAGGAAAGTTCCTTCAGAAGGAACTGAAGATGTTTCTAAATTATTTAAGTAATTAAAAGAAAGGGAAAAATATGAATTTTATTCAAATTGCTTTGATCTTAGTGGTTACATTCATTGCTGCAATTGATCAATTTAATTTCTTAGAATCATTATATCAACCTATCGTCATTGGACCGATTATTGGTGTTATTTTAAATGATGTAAATACTGGTTTGATAGTAGGTGGTTCTTATCAACTTATGCAAATAGGTAGTATGCCTGTTGGTGGTGCTCAACCTCCAAATGCCGTTATCGGTGGTATTATGGCTTCAGTATTTGCGATTACACTTAATGTTGAAGCACAAGCTGCAGTAGGGCTTGCTGTTCCATTCGCATTATTAGGTCAATATGGTGTTACCATCACCTTCACTCTTATGTCAGGTTTAATGGCTAAGGCTGATAAAGATGCTGAAAATGCTAATCCAAAGGGTATTGTTAGTTTAAACTATATGGCAATGTTAATTTTGGGTGCATTATTCTGTGTTGCAGTATTACTCGGATTATTAGGTGGTAGTGCTTTAGGCGAAACATTAAAGGGTTTAAAAGGAAACTTCTTAATGGGTGGTTTAAGTGCTGCTGGTGGAATGATGAGATATGTCGGTTTTGCAATTCTATTAAAAATTATGCTTGCAGGTGATATGTGGGGTATTTACTTCGCTGGATTTGCACTTGCTGCAATTTTAGCTGCGGCAGGATTAGGCGGACCTGCATTAGTTCTAGTGGCATTTGTTGGTATTGCACTAGCAATCAATGACTTTACAACAAATGTTAAGATCAAAGAAAACGCTGGAAACGGAGGCTTCTCAGATGGAATCTAACATGACAACATATAAAGATCTTACACCTGCAAAGAAACTATCTAAAAAAGTTTTAAACAAGATGGTTTGGCGTTCACTATTCTTACAAGCTTCATTTAACTATGAAAGAATGCAAGCTGCTGGATGGTTGTACGGAATTTTACCAGGATTAGAAGAAATTCACAAAAATAAAGAAGACTTAAGTGCTTCAATGAAACACAACCTAGACTTCTTCAATACTCACCCATTCCTTGTTACATTTGTAATGGGTATCGTTCTTTCATTAGAACAACAAAAGGCTGATATTAACACTATTCGTGCCGTGCGTGTTGCTGCAATGGGACCATTAGGCGGTATCGGTGATGCAATTTTCTGGTTTACATTAGTGCCAATTACTGCAGGTATTACTGCAAATATGGCTTTACAAGGAAATATTGTTGCTCCATTTATCTTCTTAATTATCTTTAACTTAGTACAATTCGCAATCCGTTATTGGTTGATGTACTGGAGTTATGATCTAGGTACTAAGGCTATCGAAGTATTAACTAAGAATGCTAAAGAATTTACTCATGCTGCAAGTATGTTGGGTGTATTCATCGTTGGTGCCTTAACTTGTAACTATGGTGATACTTCATTAAAGATTGTTTTAAAGAATGGTACCACTTCTAAAGAAGTAACTAAGTATGTCTTAAAGGGTAGTGAAATTGTTGCTGAAAAAGTAAATGAAGTTGTTCCAGCATTAATTGATATTCAAAAAATTATTGATGGTATTTTACCTAAATTAATTCCATTGGTATTCACTTTAGGTCTATATTTCTTAATCAAGAAAAAAGGTTGGACTCCAATCAAATGTATCTTATTATTATTGATTGTTGGTATTGTGGGTGCAATGTTTGGTATCTGGGCTGGTGATTATACACCACTTGTTGCTTGGTATTAATATACTTATAAAACATAAGAGATTCGTAAGAATCTCTTATTTATTATATTCAATATTTGTCAATCCTTTTAATCATTATTATTGATATATATATATATATAGTAAACTTAATTTCTAGTTATATATATTGGCTATATAATACTAGAAATAAATAAATAAAGGAAAGGAAACAAATATGAAAAAAAGTAATAAA
>JAXFOQ010000038.1:0-3643 GCA_034180345.1 Erysipelotrichaceae bacterium
TATGAATATCAATAAAGCCTGGTACAATTCTTAAATCACCATAGTCCTGATCAACATCTAAACTATTATAAGGTAGGATTCTTTTAATTTTTCCTTCTTCAATTTCAATTTGAGCTTTAATAAATTGTCCAACTGTCCATACACGCGTACTTTGTATAATCATATAGACCTCCCCTTTTTATTACTTTGATTATATTATAAAATCTATTTTTAAATTTGTCCTTTTTAATTCATTAATTATATTATTTAGTGCTTACATTGTAAGGAATATATATATTTCTTATAATTCTATATGAACAGAAAGGCAGGCAAAATTATGATATTTAATTTCGATGAAAATTTCTTAACAACCAGTAAAAGTATTTTTACTGCCACTGAAATTCATCAACAACCCGCAACATGGTTAAAAACCTTAAATCAAATAAAAAATGAAAAAACAGCAATCAAAGCATTTATTGAAAATGTCATCAAAGAAAATGATTATGATATTATTTTAACTGGTGCTGGCACCAGTGAATTTGTAGGCAATTCAGTTTATAGCTACTTAAATCGCTTAACTGGTAATTACCGCATCAAATCTTATGCTACAACCGACCTTGTAGAAACTCCAGAAAATTTCTTAGATAAAAATAAAAAAACTTTGTTGATTTCATATGGTCGTAGTGGTAATTCTCCAGAATCAATCGGTGCTTTTGATGTTGCTAATGAAGTGTTGAAAGAAAATGTTTACCATTTATTTATCACTTGTAATAAAGATGGTGCCTTAAGCAAGGCGGCAATCAACAACAAGCATGCCTATGCGATTAATTTAACACCTGAAACTCACGACCAATCATTTGCGATGACTTCAAGTTATTCTAATATGTACCTAGCAACACTGCTAGTATTTAACCTAGAAAACCTAGACCAAATAACAGAAACTATCAATACCATCGCTAAAAATGCCGATGTAATAAATAATGACAGTTTTAAATTCATCACAAAAATAATTGAAGACTATAATTTCCAACGCATTGTTTATCTTGGTGCCAATAGTCTAAAAGGTGTAGCCCAAGAATCAGCCCTTAAAATGTTAGAATTAACCGCTGGTCAAATTACTACTATGTATGATACTCCATTAGGCTTTAGACACGGTCCTAAGTCAATTATCAATGATGACACTTTAACTGTTGTATATCTTGGTGATGATGAATATCAACATAAATATGAACTAGATTTAATCAAAGAAATGTCAATTCAACGCAAGGGTAATAAGATTTTAGCTCTAAGTAATAAAAAATATGATGATCTTGATGATTTGGTTGATTATTACTTTAGTTTCAATAGTAATAAAGCCTTGGATAATGTCTATATAGGTTTAAATTATATTATGTTTGCACAATTAATTGCCCTCTATAAATCATTATCACTAAACATAACACCAGACAATCCATGCCCAAGTGGCGAAGTTAATCGCGTAGTTAAAGGTGTTACCTTGTATCCATATAAGAGTATTTAATAAAGGAGTAATATGATAGGAATTATTTTAACAGGTCATGGCAATTTTGCCACAGGACTTACAAGCTCAATTAAGTTGATTGCTGGTCAACAAGAAAAATTTGAAGTAGTAGATTTTTTAGAAAATTATTCAACTGATGATTTAAAAAACGAGTTATCAAAAGCCATAGAAAATTTAAAAGATTGCGAAGCAATTATGATTTTCAGTGATTTAGTTGGTGGTTCACCATTTAAAACGGCCGTTGAAATTTCAATGAACTACGATAAAACTATCAAAGTAATCGCTGGTACCAATATCGGAATGCTTTTAGAAGTATCATTAAGTAGAAACTTTGAAACCAATATTGATAACTTAGTAAATTCAGCAATCAATACAGGCAAAGAACAAGTTATGAAGTATGAATTTATCGCCCATAAAGAAGAAAACACAGATGGAGATGGTATTTAAGTGAGGTAAGCCTCACTTTTTTGTTTAAATGTGCAACATTTTAATTAAGTGTGATAAATAAATCAAAACCAACAAGTCTTATAATTTAATTATGTAAAAGGAGATATGTTATGCACCCATTAAAAAATATAATCAACCTACAAAAAAGCGGTAAGGCAGTAGGTATATACTCAGCATGCACAGCCAACCCCATCGTACTGGAAGCTTGCATGGAAAGAGCCATGGAAACCAATAGTGTTCTACTAATTGAAGCCACTGCTAATCAAGTCGATCAATATGGTGGCTATACCGGAATGAAACCGATTGACTTCATGAATTTCATCAAAGAATTAGCATCAAAGGTTAAAATACCAATGGAAAAAATTATCCTTGGTGGTGATCATCTTGGACCCCTTACCTTTGCAAGTTATGATGAAAAAGAAGCAATGGAAAAAGCTAAGGAATTGGTTAAGCAATATGTTTTAGCAGGCTTTACCAAAATTCACCTAGATACCTCAATGAAGGTTAATAGCGATGATAAGGATATGCGTTTAAGTGATGAAACAATCGCCAAACGCGGTGCCATTCTATGCCGAGTTTGTGAAGATGCCTATCAAGAATTATTGAAAACTAACCCAAATGCTATTCACCCTGTATATATTGTCGGTTCGGAAGTTCCAATACCAGGAGGATCACAGGATGCTGTTGAAAAAGAAATGCAAGTAACTAAGGTTGAAGATTTTAAAGCTACGGTTAAGGCATTTGAAGATACTTTCAAAGAACACGGCTTAGATGAGGCGTGGAAGTATGTTGTTGGAGTGGTTGTTCAACCTGGTGTTGAAGAAAAAGATGCAGGTTGCACAGAATATGATCGTGAAAAAGCCAAAGAACTAATGGCTTCAATCGTCGATTATCCGAATTTAATGTTTGAAGGTCATTCAACAGACTACCAAACTAAAATCAAACTCAGAGAAATGGTTGAAGATGGCATCGGCATTCTTAAGGTTGGACCTGGATTGACTTTCGCCCTAAGAGAAGGCTTATTCGCACTTGCCTATGCTGAAAAAGCAATGTTATTTAATGAACCACATAAACAATCAAACTTTATCGAAGTACTAGAAGAAGCTATGCTCAAAGAACCTAAATATTGGCAAAAACACTACCATGGCAATGATGTTGAAATTGCTATTAAGCGTAAATTTAGTTTCTCTGATCGTGCGCGTTATTATTTGCCACAACCAGAGGTACAAAATGCTTTGAAGGTATTATTAAACAATTTTGAACACGGTGTTCCTTTAAATTTATTAAGTCAATTTATGCCTATTCAATATACTAAGGTTCGTGAAGGATTAATCAAAAATACTCCACTTTCACTAGTTAAAGATCGAATTAAAAACACCATTGATGAATACCTATTTGGTTCTCATCAAAATGAAATTTAAAAACAAACTCTAAACCAAACCTCTAAATTTATACTCCCAGTAATAAGTTTAGAGGTTTTATTATTAAATAAAAACAATAGCCAGTAATACTGAACTGGACCCCAAAATTAGGACAACCTAATGGAGGGGTTTTCTTATGAAATTGACTTTTGAAGACAAATTAGAGATTTACCGATTATGGAAAGAAAAAGGATGGGGAAAAGTAAGAATATCGAAACATTTTAATATCCACCCTTCAATCGCTAATTACATCTTTCGTTTGATAGATAAACATGGC
>JAXFOQ010000001.1:0-124323 GCA_034180345.1 Erysipelotrichaceae bacterium
ACGTACAGTGGTGTGAGAGGGATTAAATAAATTAATTATTTAATCTCTACTTAATTATTTTATCAGATTAAATAATCATTTATTGAAATAGTTCATAATAACTATCACTTACCTCTAAGTTGTTAAAGCGTTTAAAAAATAATAAGCGATTTAGATAAAAAGATGCAACTATCCAAATAAGATGCAGGATAATCATTAAATAATATTGAGCATTACCTTTGACAATAAAATTTAGTAATTTAAAGATGCCAATCATAATTAACCAGTTAAATATAAAAATAATTAATAATTGAAAACTCATCTTTCTTTCTAATTTAGTATGAAAGTTATAATCTTCCTTATTGGTGAAAGTTACCGCTTTTTTGCGACTGATAAAACGCGTATTTTGTAAGATATTCGCAAGGGTTTGTTGATTTAATTTTTTCATATTTATTTCTTATAGTAGCAGATTAAAGGAATCATTAATTCATCAATATGGCATCCTGCATGAGCGCCCTTAAAATGGAATTTTGGTTCTTTATCTAACACAAATATTTTATCATTTTTTACAATGGCAATAAAGTCGCCAATCTTTTCTTCAAATAGCGGATGATTTTTATTACTTCCAAATAAATGAGTATCTAACACTTCTTGGTGTGATAATAGTACACAATCATCTTCATATAATTTTAAAAATTCAGTTCTAAATTCATCCAAATATTCTTTTTTAATATGGAAATTAAGAGCTCTTGGTTCAATGTCCGGTCTTCTTTGGAAATATTTTGGCAGTTTGGTTTTTAAAATTTCAATGTCGCTGGTGATGTCAACTTGACCGTGATCTGCAATAATACACATCAGGGTATCGGGAGCTAAATTTTCAGCAACATATTCCAATTTATCATTAATATTATTTAATAATGCAATCGCCTCTTTTGAACTTGGTCCTGTTTTATGCATTAAGCTATCATATTTATCCCAATAGGCATAGATAAATTGATTATCTTTAGTATGACTTTCTTTGATAATTTTTTCAGTAAATTCATCAATATTTTGACAACCGAAAGTTGGATCAAACTCAGGGTATATCTTAGTTGCACTAATGCCACTTTTATTTAGTTCATCAATGATATTACCATCGGGGTATAACTTTCTCATAAGATTGGCTTCATAGTGAATATTGGTATAATAACCAGTGTTATAAAATGGCACAATTTCATCGTTTACCTCTTTGATATATTGAATCCAACCTAACCAACAGGTTTGATTAGGACTTTTACCATTTAAGATGGCAGTTGTGGCTGCGGTGGTGGTGGGAGGAAAAACCGTAAAGGTTTCGCCTTGTTTATATTTATTCAGAAATTTATTTTGGTCTAAATATTTGTCAAGCAATCTTGAACCCATACCATCAATTAAGACCAAGATTATTTGTTTAAATCGATTATCTTTAATTAAGCTTGAAAATTTCTCATTATCATTATAGTAATATGGTAAGCCATAATGCTTTCTGATACTTGATATGTAACTTAATATTCCTTCTTCATAATTAACAATCATATATTTCTCCTTATTTAAGTATATCATTATATAACAAAAACATTTTAAAACTAGTATAATTATCTTAAAGAGGTGATAAAAATGATTAATTATAATTATGATGACTGCAAAAAACTTTCACTAACAACCACTATTAAAGATTATCAAGATGGTTATTATTGTTTTGAAGATACTGTATTTTATGGTGAAAAAGGTGGTATGCCTAGTGATGTTGGAAAAATCAATAATCAGAAAGTAATTGATTTAAAGTGGGTTGATGATGTTTTGTGGCATAAAGTTGAAAATCCCTTGGAAAATCCAATTATTATGTATGTAGATTATCGTACTAGAATGATTAATGCTGCTGCTCAGAGTGCCTTACATATTCTTGATGGCTATTATGGCAAGATGGGTTTAATTATTGTGGCTATTGGTGTAAATCCTGATAATCAATGGTATGAAGTCAACAGTAAGGATATTGACAAAGAACATTTGGAACAAGTTCAGACCTTTATTGATAAAGTTATTTTTGATGATATTAAAACATCACTTAAAGTTATTGATGGTAAGGAATACCCTAATGAAAAGTATCAAAAGTTTAATGAGCTTAGAATTGTGAGTTTTGGTGATTTGGATACCCAACCATGTGGCACAATTCATGTGAATAAGACTTCAGATATTAGTAATATGGTTATTTTGGACTATGAAAAAACATCTAGGGGTACTCGTATTTATTTCACCTCTAGTTATGTAACCAATGAACACTATAAAAAAGATTATAGTTTACTTAAAGAAGTAACCAAGACTTTAAATGTTAAAAATGATGAGCTTATAGATAAACTTCAAAAACTGCAAAACGATCATAAGTTATTTCAAAAAGAAATCACCGATTTAAAAACTCAATTATTGAATTATCAAGCTAAGGACTATGATAACGGTAAGATGATTGAAGTGGCTAGGGTTGAACTTTCAAATTCTAAAGAACTGGTAACTTTAACTCAAATAATCAGCAGAAATTATCAAAAGAATATGATTATGCTTACAAAAATCGAAGATACTACCTATCTTTGTATTGCCTCACACAATAATATCGCTAGAGATATATATGCTAAAATAAGTGCCTTATTTGAATTTAGGGGTGGTGGTTCACCTAGTATTGTTAGTGCTAATACCAAGGCTGACATTGATGATTTGATAGTGGCAATCAATCGAGTTGTAGATAACTTCAGATAAAATATTTATATAATTAAGATATTATAAGACCCTTAAATATAAGGGTCTTTAATGCGTGCTAGGCATGGCATATAACTAGAGGGTGAAAGTCCCTTACACGCGTACATATCAACGAAGTGTTAGTGAAGCACAAGGTTTCCATCGTGAGGTGTGAGCTAGAGGAAGTGTGAAACAAAATCGAGGTCTGATGAATAAGAACCTAATATAAGGCTATACATAAGGATAAGAGTGCATTACAACTTAAAGTCCAAAAGATATGCGTAACTATGTGTGGTAAATTAGGCAGATAATCGAGGAAAGTGATATGTCTTACCCTAGGAGGTCTTGCGGACGAATAAGCACAAGCGGTTTAATATGCCAATTGTTAAGGTCGGTCGAAAAAGGTTTATCGTGAGAAGTCAGCAGAAGTCATAGTACTAATAGAAATATTGGGAAGGACTGAACAATTTATAGTGTTTCTACACTATGATTAACTAAAATACTAAGTCAGAACGTAATAAAGAAAATGGTATGAGCGTATCTCAAAGAGTATTCTAAAAGACAGGTATTTAGTTATAAGACCAGAAAGGAAGAAACGAGTATGGAAGAATTACTAGAACGTATATTAGATAACAAAAATCTATACAAAGCATATGAACGGGTCTATAGAAACAAAGGAACAAGTGGAATCGATGGAATGACTATTGATGAAGTTGGATATTATTTATATTTACATAAAGAAGAAATTAAACAACAAATTAGAGAATTAAAGTATAAACCCAGTCCTGTCAGAAGAGTTGAGATACCAAAAGAAAATGGCAAGATAAGAAAACTAGGAATACCAACGGTAATAGATAGAGTAATCCAACAAGCAATAGTACAAGTATTAAGCCCTATATTTGAACAACAATTTTCCAATTATTCCTATGGCTTTAGACCAAAACGTTCATGTGAAATGGCAGTTATTAGGGCATTAGAGTGTTTTAATGATGGTTATGATTGGATAATTGATATAGATTTACAAGCATTCTTTGACAACGTTAACCAAGATAAGTTAATCGGCATAATAAGAAGAACAATCAAAGATGGAAGAGTTATATCATTAATAAGAAAGTATCTAGTAAGTGGAGTTATGATAAACGGAGTTTGTCAACCTACAAAAGTAGGAACACCACAAGGAGGTAATCTAAGTCCTTTATTATCAAACATCATGTTGAATGAGTTGGATAAGGAATTAGAAAAACGTAGGTTGAATTTTGTTAGATATGCCGATGACTGCCTAATTATGGTAAAATCAGAAAAAGCAGCCAATAGAGTAATGAAAACAATCACTAATTATATAGAAAACAAATTAGGACTCATCGTAAATGCAGAGAAAAGTAAAATTGCAAGACCTAACCAAATAAAATATTTAGGTTTTGGTTTTTACTATACAAAAACAGGGATAATAAAACCTAAACCACATTTAAAATCTGTTCAAAAGTTTGAAAAGAAACTAAATGGCATAACTAGTAGAAGTAATGCAATGTCTATAGATGAAAAGATAACCAAGCTAAATCAAGTTATAAGAGGTTGGATAAATTATTTTAGAATAGCCGACATGAAATCTATAATGATAAAAATTAGTGAACATTTAAGACATAGACTTAGAATGTGCATATGGAAATACTGGAAGAAACCTATGACCAAATACAAAGCATTAAGAAAACTAGGTATCTCCGAATACAATGCCTATATGGTAGCAAATACAAGAAGAGGCTATTACTGGGTAGCAAGTACTGTAGTGTTGCATATAGCATTATCTAATAAAAGATTACAACAAAAAGGACTAGTGTTTCCACTAGATCATTATCTCGCAGTACATACTGCAATATAAATTGAACCGCTGTATACGAGAACCGTACGTACAGTGGTGTGAGAGGGATTAAATAAATTAATTATTTAATCTCTACTTAATTGTTTAATAAAATATATAAATTATAATCTAAAATAAATGCTATTTTTTCTAAAGTCTATCCATAGTTGAATTTATTTATTAAAAGTAAGATATGGCTAATAGAAAAGGAGGAATAGTTTATGACATCTATTTCAATATTCGCAGTTTTTACAGCAGGATTATTATCATTCTTTTCCCCGTGTATTATCCCTGTACTGCCAGTGTATTTATCAATATTTACCGAAACAAACGGTAATAAGAAACGAACAATTTTAAAGAGCCTGTTATTTGTTGCGGGTATATCTTTCAGTTTTGTATCTTTAGGTTTTTCAATCGGTTTTATCGGTAAATTTGTTTCCAATAATGTACTATATACGATACTTGGCCTAATTATTATTTTGCTTGGTATTCATCAAACAGGTTTGATAAATATTCCATTACTTCAAAAAAATAAACATTTTAATGTTGAGGGTGGTGGACTATTAAAGACCTTTATTTTAGGTTTTGCCTTTAGTTTTGGTTGGACTCCTTGTGTTGGGCCAATACTAGCTTCAGTACTGTTGATTTCTGCTACTAGAGGTGCTTTTTATGGGGGTTTTCTTTTAGCAATATACTCACTAGCCTTTGCAATACCCTTTATTTTATTAGGTCTATTTCAAGAGTTATTTTTAACTAAAATTAAATCAATTTCAAAGCACCTGCATAAGATTAAATTAATATCCGGAATAATCATCATTATTATGGGCGGTTTCTTCTTGATAAATAATGTTAAAGGTATTGATGATGGTATGAATCATACAGAAAAGTTATCGGAAAAGGTCTTTAAAAATTTAGATGGTAAAGAAGTTAAATTAAGTGATTATCAAGGTAAAAAAGTTTATCTTAAATTTTGGGCTTCATGGTGTCCGATTTGTCTTAGTGGCTTAAATGAATTGAACACTCTTTCAAAAACTGATGATTTTAAAGTTTTATCAATTGTATCGCCTAACTACAACAATGAATTAAGTAGTGATAAGTTTATTAAGTGGTATAAGGGTCTTAAAAATGTTGAAAATATCGAAGTATTACTTGATGAAGGAGGTTTTTTTGCAAGAAGCAATAATGTCAGAGGTTATCCGACATCAATGTATTTGAATGAGAAGGGTGAAATTATTGCTAGTGAAGTTGGCCATCGTAGTAATGATGATATTATAGCTAAATTTAACAATGATCAAAATATGAAAAATGATAGTGTCAAGGAGAAAGATAAGATGACAAAAAATAAAAAAACAATATACTTAGCTGGTGGCTGTTTCTGGGGCTTGGAAGCATATTTAAAAAAGCTTCCTGGTGTTATTGATACCGAAGTTGGTTATGCTAATGGTAAGACGGATAAGCCTACATACGAGGATCTCCACAGCAGCGGTCATGCAGAAACGGTTAAGGTTGATTATGATCCTGATATTATTTCAACAGATATTCTACTTGAAGGTTTCTTCAATGTCGTTAATCCGACAACCTTAAATAGTCAAGGTAATGATTATGGCAAACAATATCGTTCAGGTATTTACTACAACAACCAAGATGATGAAAAGGTTGCGAAAAAAGTAATTGCGAAGCTTGCTGAAAAATTATCTGAACCAGTAGTTACTGAAGTTGCTAGGCTTGATAATTATTATAAGGCTGAAGAATATCATCAAGATTATTTGACTAAGCACCCTAATGGCTATTGTCATATCAATGTTAATGATGCTGATAAATTTGTCAATGAAAAAGGTTTAGGTATCAATCTTAATCAAGCTATTTTAAAACAAAATTATCAAAAACCTAGTGATGAAGAGTTGAAAAAGCTTTTAACGCCAATTCAATACCAAGTAACCCAAGAGGGTGATACTGAAATACCATTCTCAAATGAATATGATCATAATTTCGATGAAGGAATATATGTTGATGTAGCTACGGGTGAACCGTTATTCAGTTCCAAAGATAAATATGATTCAGGTTGTGGGTGGCCAGCTTTTTCAAAACCAATTACTCCTGAAGTTGTTACAGAACATGAAGATAATTCCTTTAATATGATTAGAACCGAGGTAAGAAGTAGAACAGGTGATAGTCATTTGGGCCATGTGTTTAATGATGGTCCCAAAGAAAAGGGAGGCTTAAGATATTGTATAAATAGCGCATCAATTAAATTTATTGCCAAAAAGGATCTTCAAAAAGCTGGATATGGCTATTTATTAAAATATTTAAAGTAAAATATGTGCTTTTATAAGTTAGTTTAGTTATACTTATAGTAATGAAGTATACGATATTAGTAATGGATGATGAACCTTTAATCAGAAGGGGTATCAGTAAATTATTGGATTTAAAGACATTGAATATTGATAGGGTCTTAGAGGCTGCAAATGGCCAAGAGGCCTTATCAATTTTAGAAAATAATGAAGTTGATATTATTTTAAGTGATATTAATACCCCTAAAATGAATGGTTTAGATTTTTCAAAGATTGTAAAAGAAAGATACCCTAAGATTATGATTGCTTTAATTACTGGTTATGATTATTTGGACTATGCGATTAATGCTTTAAGAATTGGGGTTGATGATTATTTATTAAAACCTGTTTCTAAAAACGATATTACTCAGTTACTGGCGAAGTTAATTAAAAAAATCGAAGCTAAATATAAGGAAGATTTAAATATCATTGAAGAAACAGAACTTGATTTACGCTCTATTTTAATCAAAGAAATTGAGGATAATTTAGCTAATCCTGATTTTAATTTAACCTGTTTAGCTAATTCTTTAGGTTATAATATGAGTTATTTAAGTCTTCAATTTAAGAAACTTATCGGTGAAAATTTTCGAGAATTTTTATTATCGAAAAGATTGGAAAAGGCTAAATTGTTATTGTTGGTGAGTGATTATAAAATTTTTGAAGTTAGTAATAAAGTTGGTATTTTAGATGAAAACTATTTTGCGAGATGTTTTAAAAGAAAATATGGTTGTACTTGCAATGAATTTAGGAAACAAAAACTATGAAATTGTTTAAGCGTTTTAATTATTTTTCTTTTCATTTATCACTAACTTTTTTCTTATCTTCATTGGCGATTATTTTATTATTTAGTACCATTGTTTACCATGTGGTTTCAAATATTTTTTTAACTGAAGCCATCAGTAATTACCACACTTCAATGATCATGAGTAGCGATAGTTTATCGAATTATTTAGAAAGTGCTAAAAGTAAGGCCAATACTTTTTCATTGGATCCTGAGCTTTTAGAATTTTTAGTTTCAAAGACTTATCGTGCCGATAAGATTTCAACAAAGATTGATAATATTATTAAGTATGATCATTTAATTAAGGCTATTACCGTGGTGTCTAAAGATGGTCGCATTGTTTCCAGTGATTCTAAAATATCAATGAATTTATCAGATGATATGATGAAGCAGAAGTGGTATATTGATGCCATTAATACTAAAATGCCTGTTTTAACAGGTGCCAGAATGCAAGACGATACTACATGGGTCATTTCTTTAAGTGTTGAAATTCAAAAAAATCATGAGAATTTAGGAGTTTTATTATTTGATCTTGATTATGCCTTGGTAGAAAAATTTATTAGTGGTCTTAATTTAGGCAATAAGGGTTCACTATTTATTATCAATCACCTTAATGAAATGGTTTATCATACTAAAATGAGCTATATCGAAAGTGATATGAGCCATAACGAATTAATAACCACGATAGGAAAAGGCAATCACTACCAAAGTGATGAAAATTTACTTCATTATCATCTAAAGATCAAAAATAGCGATTGGTCAATGCATGGCATTTTTAGCTTAGATGGACTAGCTAATCTTAAACATAATCTACTTAAAATTGTAGTGTTTATCTCTATATCTTTGATGTTTTTATCAATTATTATTTCATATATTTTTTCCAGAAATTTAAAAAAGCCCTTGGACAGTTTGATTAAAGAAATGGATAATATTGAAGCGTTAAATAATATTGTTATTAATCATAGAGCTTACAATGAGATTGAAATTTTAAGTTTGAAATATAATGAGATGGTTTTTAGAATTAAAAAACTCTTAAGTGATTTAAAAATTCAAGAAGCCAATCTTAAAAAGGCTGAAATTTCAGCTCTAATCAGTCAAATAAATCCTCATTTTCTCTATAATACTTTAGATACGATTATTTGGACGGCAGAATTTAATGAAAAGGATAAAGTTATCGATTTAACCAAGTCCTTGGCTTCATTTTTTAGATTATCACTAAGTAAGGGTAGTGATTATACTAGTTTAAAAGATGAAGTTAAGCATGTAACGGAATATTTATTCATTCAAAAACAAAGATACGAAGATCATCTGCAATATGAAATTATCAATGATTTAGAAGATGACGATTTAGTTGTTCCAAAAATTATTTTACAACCCTTGGTTGAAAATGCCCTTTATCATGGTTTAAAGAATAATGGTGGTTTAAATATTTGGATTAAATTATTTAAAGCAGGAAATTTTATTTATTTGGATGTCTGTGATGATGGCAAGGGCAGTAGCTATTTAGATCAGGAATTTATTGGATGCCAAGAATTTTTAAATAGAATTAAGGATATAAAAGACAATCGCCAAACTAAATCTGGCAGTGTTGGAATGAATAATGTCGATGAACGGATTAGACTGTACTTTAAGGGTAGGTCAGGTCTTTATGTTAAAAATAATCATGGTTTTGTAGCTAGGATCATGATTGAAGTAAAATAAAAAAGGGTCATTACCCTTTAATTGAATTTACTGCAAGTTGTAATCTTGATTTTTGACGCGCAACATAATTTTTATGTTTATTATGGCTTGTTACGGCAGCATCCAATAATGAACTGCAATGATTATAAGCACTTACTGCACTTTCATAGTTTTTTGCTTCAACAGCTTTCAACACTGTTTTAATAGCTGTTTTAAGTTCACTGCGTTCACTTAATTTGCGAGCGTGTGTTTTTAAGTTTGTTAAAGCGCGTTTCTTTTGAGATTTAATATTTGCCATGCGAACTCCTTTCAAATTGCCTCTAAATTATAGCTAAATAAAATTAATGTTTCAAGGTTTTATGGTATAATTTTTACTATGAAAAATAAAAGAATTGTCTTTATGGGTACTCCCAACTTTTCAAAAAAAGTTTTATCAGCCCTAATCGAACATGGATATAATGTTGTTTTGGTGGTTACTCAACCTGATAAATTATTTGGTCGTAAGAGAATTTTAACTCCATCACCAGTTAAAGAACTGGCAATATCTCATAATATTGAAGTTTTTCAACCACTTAAAATTAGAAATGATTATCAACGGGTGATTGAACTTAAACCTGATATTATTATTACCGCTGCCTATGGTCAAATTATTCCCAAGGCCTTATTGGATGCACCGATATATCATTGTGTGAATTTGCATGCCTCATTATTACCTAAGTATCGTGGTGGCGCCCCAATTCAAAGGTGTATTATTAACGGTGAAGATAAAACAGGTGTTAGCTTGATGTATATGGATGAGAAGATGGATGAGGGAGATATTTTAGCTATGGAAGAAATAACCATTGACGAAAGAGATACCTCGAGTATTTTATTTGATAAATTGGCAGACTTGGCATCGGTGATGATTGTTAAATATTTACCAGCTATTTTCAGTAATAATCTCAGTGCTGTTAGACAAGAACATGAAAAGGCTACCTATGCCTATAACTTAAAAAAAGAAGATGAACACATTAATTTTAACGAAGAAGTTAAAAAGGTATATAATCACATCCGAGGCTTATTGGATAATCCTGGTGCCTATGGTGTTATTGAAGGTAAGAAGTATAAATTTTATGATGTAGCCTATACTGATGAAATATATACCAAACCAGGCATCTTTTATGGGCTTGTTGGTGATAAACTGATTATTGGAGCTATTAATGGCTCGATTATTGTGCATAAAATCCAACCAGAAGGCAAGGCAATCATGGAAGCTAATGCCTTCTATAATGGTTATGGAGATAAAGTGAAGGGATTAAAATTTGAATGAATATTAAAACAATTACTAGAACAGGCATTTTGATTGCGATGATGTTTGTGCTTACGGCTGTAGTGTCAATACCTATGGGCTTTGGGTATATCAATCTAAGCGATGCTTTAATTATGATTTTAGGTGGTCTTGAACAAATGCTTCCTTTAACACTTATGGCAAGTATTGGAACATGTTTGGCAGACCTATATTTAGGTTATGCTAATTATGCGGTATTTACTTTTTTGGTTAAGGGTTTAGAGGCCTTGATTATCTTTGGTCTATTTAAACAAGTAAAACATAAATATGGATATATCTTTATTTACTTAATTGGCGCCTTAACGATGCTTATCGGTTATGGTCTTGCTGATATTATTATCGCTAGTAATATTGATATGTTTATACCATCAATTATCGCCAACCTTCCACAGGCAGTATCTTGTTTGGTGATCGCCTGTGTCATCTATCCAATTATTAAAAAGGTGTATCGTTATTAATGAATCAAGATAAAATTAGAAATTTTTCAATTATTGCCCATATAGATCATGGCAAGTCAACATTGGCTGATCGTATTTTAGAACTTACCAACACCGTTTCTAAACGCGAGATGCAGGCTCAATTATTAGATTCTTTAGAATTAGAACGCGAACGCGGTATTACGATTAAGTTAAATACTGTGCAGCTTAAATATAAAGACTATGTATTTCATTTGATTGATACCCCAGGTCATGTTGATTTTACCTATGAGGTCAGTAGATCACTTGCAGCGTGTGATGGTGCTATTTTAGTCGTTGATGCTGCTCAGGGTGTTGAAGCCCAAACCCTTGCCAATGTTTATTTGGCACTGGATAATGATTTGGAAATTCTTCCAGTTATCAATAAAGTTGATTTATCCAACGCCGATCCCGAGCGTGTCAAACAGGAAATTGAAGATATTATTGGTTTAGATTGCAGTGATGCACCGTTAATCAGTGCTAAAAGTGGTTTAAATGTTGAGAAAGTTTTAGATGATATTATTGCTAAGTTGCCATCGCCAAAGGGTAGGGTTGACAATCCCTTACAAGCCTTGGTATTTGATTCTGTCTATGATGCTTATCGAGGAGTGGTGGTCTATCTTTGTGTGAAAGAGGGTTCGGTTAAAGTTGGCGACCGTATTTCTTTTATGGCTAGTAATCAGGTATATGAGGTTGTAGAACTTGGAGTTAAAACTCCGAAAGAAGTGAAGGTTAATCAACTTGAAGCTGGTGAAGTTGGGTATTTGTGTGCAGCGATTAAGTCCATTCAGGATGTCAATGTCGGTGATACGATAACTTTAAGTGATAGACCCTGTGATAAACCGCTTCCTGGTTATCGCAAGATGCAATCAATGGTATATTGTGGTCTATATCCAACCGATAATGCCAAGTATAATGATTTAAGAGATGCTTTAGAAAAATTGCGTTTAAATGATGCTTCTCTAACATATGAACCCGAAACATCAAAGGCCTTGGGTTTTGGCTTTCGTTTGGGCTTCTTAGGTCTATTGCATATGGATGTTATTCAAGAGCGACTTGAACGCGAATATAATTTAAATTTAATTGCTACTGCACCAAGTGTTATCTATCGAGTTCATTTAACTGATGGAAGTAGTATTGATATTGACAATCCCAGCAAGATGCCTGATGCTACTATGGTTGATTATATTGAAGAACCCTATGTTAAGGCCAGTATTATTGTTAATAAAGATTACATTGGTCCGATTATGGAATTATCACAATCAAAGCGTGGTAACTATGTCGATATGATTTATATTGATGAATATCGTAATCAATTGGTATATGAGATCCCATTATCAGAAATTATCTTTGAATATTTTGATAAATTAAAATCTGTATCTAAGGGCTATGCTTCACTAGACTATGAATTAATTGGTTATCGTCGTTCTAATTTGGTGAAGATGGATATACTTTTAAATGGTGAGGTTGTTGATGCGCTTAGTGTGATTGTCCATCGTGATTTTGCCTATAAACGCGGACAAAGCATCACCAGTAAACTGAAGGATCTGATTCCTAAGCAACAATTTGAAATTCCAGTTCAAGCAGCAGTGGGTTCAAAGGTTATTGCCCGTACCAATATTAAATCGTTGCGTAAAAATGTACTGGCAAAATGTTATGGTGGTGATATTAGCCGTAAAAAGAAACTTTTAGAAAAACAAAAAGAAGGTAAAAAACGCATGAAGGCAGTAGGTAGTGTAGAAATACCACAAGAGGCATTTATGTCTGTTTTATCAATGGATGATGGAGAATAAGGGACTATACATTCACATTCCTTTTTGTGCGCATATTTGTGCCTACTGTAATTTTGCCCGAGTTATTTATAATGATAATAGGGCTAGACTTTATCTTGAAGAATTAAAGAAAGAAATTGCTGATAAGGTAGATTTTAGTTGTGTTGATACCATCTATATCGGTGGGGGTACTCCAACAGCCCTTGATGATGATTTATTAGA
Source organism: Erysipelotrichaceae bacterium (assembly GCA_034180345.1). Lineage (GTDB taxonomy): Bacteria > Bacillota_I > Bacilli_A > Erysipelotrichales > Erysipelotrichaceae > RGIG5681. The sequence goes on from JAXFOQ010000001.1 coordinate 13,147, forward strand.
AGACTTGCTGGCATATATTTATCATCATAAAAGTAATTTCTTGGAATATACCATTGAGATCAATCCTGAAACTTTAACATTATCGAAGGCTAAGTTATTAAGTAAGTACGGTGTTAATCGTTGTTCTGTTGGGGTTCAAAGTACCGATGGAAATTTACTTAAACTGATGAATCGTAAGCATACATATAGTGATGTGATTAAGGCGATACAAATACTCAAAGACTGTGGCATAGCTAATATTTCCTGTGATTTAATGTATTCTTTACCAACACAGACTATAACATCATTACAAAAAGATTTGAATAATATTCTAGCCCTAGGCATTAAACACCTTTCTATTTATTCCTTAACAATTGAAAAAAATAGTATTTTTAATCGTCTTGGTTATCAACATTTAGACGAAGAAGTTGAAGCTGATATGTATGAGCTTATTGTTGAAACCCTAAAAAAATATGGTTTTAATCAATATGAAGTAGCTAACTTTTCATTACCTAATTATGAGTCAAAACATAATTTACATTATTGGAATTATGATGATTTTTATGGTCTTGGAGTTGGTGCCAGTGGAAAAATAAACGATCAGCGTTATGAGAATACTAGGAATATCACTAAGTATTTGAAGGGTGATTATTGTGATGACACCATAGAATTAAGTGATGGAGATTTGATGTTTGAAAATATCATGATGAGTTTTAGAACGATGTTTGGTTTAGATCTGTTAAAATTCAAGCAGCGTTATCATCGGTCATTTTTTGATGTTTATAATCAAGCTTATCAAAAGAATATTAATTATTTTAAACTAGAGAATAATCACTTAATTTGTATTGAACGCAACATTTTAAATACCATTCTTACTGATTTTTTATAATTTGCAATATTCACTGGCATATGTTAATATGAATGAGCTTTTAACTAGGTTTTAGGAATTTCCGACCTTAGACTTGGTTAATGGATTATAAATAGGAGGAAACATATGCTAACAAAGGCAGAAAAACAAACAATCATCAAAGATTACGCTCGTTTTGAGGGTGATACTGGTTCAATTGAAGTTCAAGTTGCTGTATTAACTGCAACTATCAATCGTTTAACTAAACACTTAAAAGAACATAAGAAAGACTTTCACTCTGCACGCGGTTTAATGAAGATGGTTGGTAAGCGTAAAAATTTCTTAAGATATTTAAAAGAAAATGATGTAAATCGTTATCGTGAATTGGTTAAGCGTTTAGGTTTAAGAAAATAATTTTTAAAAGGCTTCAAAATGAAGCCTTTTGTTTTACTGTTTTTTAAAATAAGGTTTGAAAACACTTACATATTTTAGTTATAATGTATATAGGAGGAAGAAAATGAAAAAACACATAAGTAAAATAACAAGTACTTTATTGACATTGTTGATTATCTTTGCGATGGCAATTCCTGCAAGTGCTTGTACTGGTGTCATCGTTGGTAAAGATTTAACTACCGATGGCAGTGCGATATTCGGTCGTACCGAAGATCTTGAAGTAAATCATAATAAAGTTTACAAGATTAATGAGGCTGGTAAATATAAATCAGGTACTACCTTTGTAGATGCTGATAATGGTTATGAATATCAATTTACCAAAGATTCTTATCGCTACACATCTGTTAGCGATACTACACCTGAGTATGGTGAATTTGATGAGGCGGGCTTTAATGAAAAGGGCTTAGTTGTTGATATGACTGTATCTGCAACATGCCGTGATGAAATTAAGGCTGTTGACGATTACACTGAACCAGGTCTAGCTGAATCAAGTATGCCAACTATTATTCTTTCAGAAGCTGATAGTGCAGTTAATGCGATTAAATTATTGGCTGAACTTATCGAAACAAAGGGTGCTGCTGAGGGCAATGGCTTAGTGGTGGCTGATAAGAAAGAAATTTGGTATATGGAAATTTATTCAGGTCATCAATTTGTGGCAATGAAATATCCTGATGATAAATTTTCAGTATTCCCAAACACCTTTTGGTTAAATGAAGTAACCTTGGATGAGGGTGAAGAAAAAAATAATTACATGGTTAGTAAAGATGAAAAATTCATTTATTCTAAGGGTATTTTTAAGGTAGCTAAAGATGCTAAAACCTTTGTTGGTGATGAATCAACAAGAAAAATTGACCTATATAAATCTTATGCTAATCCAACCTTAAGTGATGGTAATCGTTCTCGTGCCTTTTCAGGTATCAAACATTTGAATCCAAATTCAACTGTTAAAATTACTGATGAACTTTATGAGTTCTTACAAGATGCTCCGAAAAAGAGTATCAGTCTTGAACAGGTGATGTCTTTTACTAGAAATCGTCTTGAAAATATTTCTGTTGAAGCTAATGATATTGGAGGCAAGAGCAGTCAGTATCCAATTGGAAACCGTAACACTATGGAAGCACATATCTTCCAAATGATTCCCGGTTTAGATGCCTTGACCCCTGCGATTATGTGGCAGGCTTTAGGAACACCATTAGCAAGCCCATATGTACCTTACTATGCAAATCAAACTGATGTTATTGCAGCAGCAGCTAATGAAACTAATGAATTTAACGAAAATTCTGTTTATTGGTTGGCTATGGATATTTTACATATGGTTGAATATAATCGTGAAGCTTTAATGCCGCTTGTTAATGAAAAGCGCGATGCTATTGAAAAAGAACTTATTGAAGCAGCAATTAAAACAACTCCAAGCGCTAAAGATGCAACAGCCAATAATAATGAGCTAGCAACTAAAGCCTATAAAATGTTAAAGGCTTTAAGAAATGAATTACTACCTCATTATAAAGAATTATTAGATACTAATGAATATGTAGTTCCATACAGAATCACAAGAAAAACTCCTGAATTTGATGGATCGTTATTGAGTGTTGATGCTGGAACCAGTGATAAAAAATTACAATTAGCCATTGTTAAAAATTCAAAAAAACCAGGTTCAGGTTCAATATTTGTAACTGATTACTATGGTGATAAGGCTGAATTGAAAAAACCAGTAGAAATAATTATTCCTAAATCAGCATTTACTGGAGAAATATTCTTTACTGCAAACGGTGAAGAGGTTAAATATGTTGAAGAGGCTAATAGCATCAAGATTGTTACTTTAGCAAATTCAATCGCATTTAATTTGAAAGCAGAACATAAATTTATCAAGAATGAAAATGGTTCAGTGAATGTCGATACTAAAGATGGTTATGAAGTTGGTATTGATGCTGATATTGACAACTTCATCAATGTTAAATTAGATGGTAAGCTTGTAGCTCCTGAGAATTATACTAAAAAAGCAGGTTCATTGTATGTTACATTCAAACCTGAATTTATTAATACTTTAGCAGTTAAAACTCATAAATTAGAATTTTTATTTAAAGATGGGCTTGCAGCTACTAATGTAACAATTAAGGCAAAAACCACAATTGAAAAACCAAATACTGATACTAAGACACTACCAAACGCTGGTATTGATACTATTAGTTTATATAATTTAGTTGGTGGTACATTGATTGTTGGTGCTGCTTACTTAATGAGAAAAAATAAAAAAGAAAATTAATTAATTATTAATTAAAAACACATTAAAAGGATTGAATATAAAAGTTCGATCCTTTTTTGTTGACAAGTATCCTTTAAATAAAATAAAATATTAAAGCATTTAGGGTAATTATGATTATAAAAAGAAGTGAATTGATTAAATTAAAACATCAACATTTAAGTCCAGAAATAATCTTCAGTCAAGATGATATTAAGGATGTATATCTAAGAAGGATTGAAGATTTAAAAATTGATATTTATATCGATGAAGATGCTAGTGATATGATGTATTTACACTGTGTTATCAGTGGAGTAATGGTGTGTCCTTGTGCTATTACATCGGTTGATGTAGATCTTCCATTTTCTATTGATGAAAATGTCTATATCGATGAACATTATGAAGATAGTTATCAATTTGATCAAGAACTTAATTTGAAGGCTTTAATTTATGAAATTATCGCAAAAGAAATACCTATAAAGGTTGTAAAAAGTGGCAAAATAGATTATCCTATAGGGGATGGCTGGAAAGTCATGAGTGAAACTGAGTTCAGAAATGAACAACAAAATCAGTTAGATCCCCGTTGGGCGAAACTTAAAGAATATCAAAGTAATGAGGAGGAATAAACATGGCTGTTCAACAAAGACGCAATTCTAAAACACGCAAGGCAAAAAGAAGAACACATTATAAATTAACAGCTCCAACAATGGTTAAATTACCTGATGGACGCTATAAATTATCTCACCGTGCGTGCTATACTGAAGCAAAGGCTTAGTTATTAATTAAAGCAGTTTAGGCTGCTTTTTGTTTTGTTTAATAGATGGGGCGCTTGCTTTAACTATAAAAATATGTTTTTTTAATATAAAGAAAGGCAGGAGTATGATTATGTTAAAAAACATCAATAAACAAAGCATCATAAATTTAATTGTTCGAATAATACCCCCTATTTACTTTAGTGTTTGTATGGTCTGGTATTGCTGAAGTGAAACAATATTCAGGACTGGTTTATGTGCTTAGGAATGAATTAACTAGTGTTATTGGTTTAATAATTATTTTTGGAGAATTATTATGTAATTTAAAGTGGAAATATAAATTCTTTATTAATTTATTTGGTAATATAATTTTTTGGTTGCCACTATTTTACGGAGCATTTAAACAAACAAATAATATAAATAATGTAACTGCAATGTGGTATATCAGTATTGTCTTTGTGGATATTAGTTGTATTTTACAACTTGGGATTGTTTATAAAAATAAATACAAATAAAATCTAATTTTTAATATAAATAAATATTATCGTAATTTAATAAAATGACAAATCATTTGGATTTGTTTTTTTATTATGAAAAATATTGGATAAATTTGGTAGTTATCATGGAAATCTTAAGATTCTTTTATATAAATGGTGTTTACATTTTTATCAATATTATATAGAATAGTGGTAGAAAGTGGTAAATTATATCAATATTGTGGAGGAAAGTGGTAATGTTTATAGGTGAATACCATCATAGCATGGATGCTAAAAACCGAATAATCATTCCTAGTAAATTCAGAGAAGAACTTACTAATACTTTTATTTTGACTCGTGGTGTTGATAAATGTATAAGTATTTATACTAAAGAACACTTTGAAAAAATTGTTGAAAATCTTAGAAGATTGCCTGAATATTCTAAAAAAAACCGTGCTTATAAACAAATGATTTTATCTAGCTCAATTAATGTTGAAACGGATAGTATGGGTAGGATTCAAATACCACAATTCCTAAAAACTATTCTTCCTGAAAAAGAATGCACATTTGTGGGCATTGATGATCATATTGAAATTTGGAGTAGTACTGTTTGGGAAAAACATTACAACGATATTATTGAAAATATTGAAGATATATCTGAAGAAATTGGTGAGCATTTTAATTCATGAAACATATTTCGGTATTAAAGGATGAGGCAATTTCACTACTAGGTGTTAAAGATGATGGTGTCTATATAGATGGGACACTGGGTCGTGGAGGACATAGTTTAGAGATTGTTAAAAGATTAAAGGATGGACACTTATATAGTTTTGATTTGGATAGTAGTGCCATTAATGAATCAAGTATTAACTTAAAAGACTATCAGCATAAATGCACTTTGATTCATGACAATTATGCAAATATGTTTAAATATGTCGATCAGGTCGATGGCATATTGTTAGATCTTGGCGTATCATCACCCCAATTTGACGATGGTGGTCGTGGCTTCTCATATCGTTATGATGCCAGATTGGATATGCGTATGGATAAGGGGGCTAAATTAGATGCCTATGAACTTGTCAATAATGCTGATGTTGATGAATTAACTAGGATTTTTAGGGATTATGGTGAAGAAAAATTTGCCTATAAGATTGCTAAAGAGATTGAAAAAAATCGTTTGATTAACCCGATAGAAACTACATTTGAATTGGTTGAGATTATTAAAAAAGCTAAACCAGCCAAAATTTTAAAAACTAAGGGGCATCCTGCTAAACAGGTATTCCAAGCTTTGAGAATAGCTGTTAATCATGAATTGGAATCGTTGGAAGTATTTTTAGAAAATTTTGACCAACACCTCAAACCAAATGGCAGAGTGGTAATTATAACCTTCCATTCATTAGAGGATCGTTTAGTTAAGCGAAAATTTAAGGAATTATCAGTGGTGATTGATGATAAACGCTTAATGCTTAAAGCCTATGAAATTCCAAAGCCAAACTATGAGCTTATTAATCGCAAGCCAATTATTGCGAATGATGAAGAAAATATTGAAAATCCTAGGGCTAAAAGTGCTAAGCTCCGTGGAATTATGAAAAATATGTAAGGAGAAAATTATGGTAAAAGTAAGAAGAAAAAAACAAAAGAGAATTAAAGCTAGCTTCGTCTATAGATTTTTCTTGTTTTCTGTTTTTGTATCTATATTTTCATCATTATTTTTACATAGCTATAATACAGGCATGATTATCGCAGTTCAAAAAGATCAAGACAGCATTGCGAAGATTAAAACTGAAAACGAAGTATTAAAAGTAAAAATTCAAAATTTAGTTTCACAAGACCGAGTTTATAAGGTGGCTGAAACTAGTGGTATGAGTGTTAAAGAAGATAGTGTAATTAGAATTGCGGAATAAAAGATGAATAAAAAAACTAGGTATATTAAATTATTATCACTTTTTATCGTTGGTATTTTCGCTATTATAAGTATCAATGTTTTAGCTATCACTATTTTTAAGGTGCATTTAAGAAGTGGTACTAAACTTTCAGCATATGCTGAAAATGCTAATTACATTAATAATAAAATTGTCGCAAGACGCGGTTTCATCTACGATCGTAACGGTAATATTGTTGCTCAGGATGTAAGTGCCTATGATGTTATCTGTGTTTTGGATAAGAATCGTATTGCTGAAGATGAAATTGCCTATGTGGCCGATCCATCTAAAACAGCAAGTGCCTTGGCTAAGGCGCTCAATGCCGATGAAAAAGAAATTTATGCCTTACTAACTCAAAAAGATGTATTTCAAACTGAATTGGGCTTAGCAGGTAGAAATATTTCGGCTGTTAAAAAAGAAGAAATTGAAAAATTGAATTTACCGGGAGTAGAATTTAGAGCCAGTACAACCAGAAATTATCCAATCGGTAATTTTTCACCATATATTGTGGGTTTTGCCCAAAAAAATGATGAAGAAGTAATGAAGGGTGTCTTAGGTATTGAAGCGCTATATGACGAAGTTTTGAAGGGTGTTGATGGTTCTGAAAGCTATCAAGCTGATCAAAATGGTTTTATTCTCCCTGGAATGAAGGCGGAAAAAATCCCTGCTAAAAATGGTGATAATATTTATTTAACACTTGATAAAGGGGTTCAAGAAGCACTTGATATTGCATTAAAAGAATCAGTTAAACGCTATAATGCTTCTGATGTTTGGGCATCGGTTGTTGAAGTTGAAAGTGGTAAGGTACTTGCCTGGGGTCAATATCCTAGTTTTGATCAAAATAAATTAGGGGTTACCGATTATATTGATCGTGGTATTCAGTATGCTTATGAGCCAGGTTCGGTATTTAAACCTATTATTTATTCTTCAACCATTAATGAAGGTAAATATAACGGTAATGAACTTTATGATTCTCGGAGTTTTCATTTTCTTAGTGATAGTAATAATAATCCTGTTCGTACATATGATAGTGAAAATGCTGATGGTCGAATTGATAATGCCGAAGGTGAATCTTGGGGTGCGATTCCCATTGATCAGGGTTTGATTAGATCGAGTAATGTTGCAACCAGCACCTTGCTTAGCAAGTATTTAGGAAGTGATAAATTTTATCAATATGTTGATAAATTTGGTTTCTTTAAACCTGTGAATACCGATAAATTTGATGATGTAGTCGGTCAACACAACTTCCAGTATGCTGTTGAAAAGTTGAATATGAGTTTTGGTCAAGGTATTAGTACAACGATGTTGCATCTTGATCAAGCCTATACAGCGATCTTTGGCAATGGTGAAATGGTTAAACCTTACTTTGTCGATAAGATAGTTGATGGCGATACAGGAAAGGTTAAGTATAAACACAATCGTGAAGTAGTGGGCAATCCTATTACTAAAGAAACTGCCCAACAAGTTCAAAAATTGATGCGTCGAGTTGTTACCGAGGAATATGGTACAGGTGGTGGCTATCAACCTAATGGTATGAAGATTATCGCTAAAACTGGAACGGCGGAAGTTGCCCTTCCTGAGGGTGGTTATGATGGCTATAATCATATCTGTTCGGTAATTGTTGGTTTTCCTGCTGATAATCCTAAGTATATGATGTATTATGCAACTAAGGCTCACTTTGATTTCACACCCCACTACAGCAATTATCCAGTGGTTAATTTCTTAAATAAAGCCAGCAAATTATTAGAGATTGAAGATAAGAAGAATAATGTCAATACCGTTCAAAAAGAACTAAAAGAAAGTGTTATGCCCAATGTTTTAAATAATACGGTAGCCAAGGCTAAAGAAAAACTTAAAGCAAGTGGTGCTGATGTGTATATCATTGGTGATGGCGATACGATTATTGCTCAATCACAGCCATCAGGAGATAATATTTACAGTAATGAAAAGATATTCTTAAAAACTAATGGTACTAAAATTACCCTGCCTAATTTTAAGAATTGGACCAGAAAAGAAGTGGTTGCTTATTGGCAAATTTCTAATTTAAGTTTTGTGATTAAGGGTAGTGGTATTGTTGTAGCACAAAATATTACTGAGGGCAGTGTAGCTGATCCTAAAAAACAGATTGAAATTACTTTAAAAGATACAAATAGAACCGATTAATATCGGTTCTTTTAGCTGGTAATTGATGAATGGGGTATATTGAGCTATAATTTTAATTATGGAAAAAACAATATTTATTATTTTTATGGCTTTGATAAGTTTTTTGGCTGTATATATTATGATGCCTGGATACATTAATTTTCTTAAAAGACTTGGCTTTAACCAGGAAGTTTCAAAGTATTCTTTAAAGGAATTTCAAGCGAAGGCTAAAACACCTATTATGGGTGGACTTTTATTTATTTTAATTCCGACGATTATTTTATTAATCGGACTACCATTTATTCATTTTAGTTTATCAGAAGTTATTGTGTTGATTGCCTTTGTGGGCTATGGTGCTATTGGTTTTACTGATGATTTTTTGATTATTAAACGACAAAAAAATGATGGTTTGAAACCCCGATATAAATTGATTGCCCAACTTTTTCTAGCGGTTATCATTATTTTAATAATCAATGTTCATTTAAATACTAAGGTTCATTTACCTTTTATCAATATCAATTTAGACTTGGGCTTCCTATATTATCTTTTAGTGATAATTATGTTTGCAGGGGAAACTAATGCCGTGAATTTTACTGATGGTATGGATGGATTATGCGCTGGAACGGTTTCGATTGTCTTATTTTTTTATGGAATTATGGCTTATTTAGCAGGTGAATACGGGATACTGGCAATTATCACTACCGTCATCGCTTCGCTGTTGGCATATTTAAAATATAATTTTTTTCCAGCTAAAATTTTTATGGGTGATAGTGGTTCATTGGCGCTTGGGGCCTTGTTGGTGGGCTTATCAATAGTGTTAAAAAAAGAATTGGCCCTTATTTTATTGGGTGGTACTTTCTTAATTGAAATTATGTCGGTAATCATTCAAATTACTGCAGTTAAATTATTTAAACGACGAGTATTTTTATATACCCCTATTCATTATAGTTTTGTAAAAAAGGGCATGAGTGAAAAGAATACCGTTTTAAGATTTTATGTTTTAACTTTTATTTTAGCTTTAATTGGATTTTTCGTAGGACTTAATTAATGAATAATCAAATATATCAGTTACTGATGGATTATTATCATTTAGATAAGAAGGATTTATTGGAGATTATCAATTTAGATGATAACATTAAAAATTCTCAAGCTCCTGCGATAATCAACGCTTGTAGGCGAATTGAACAGGCTCAAATAAATCATCAGCGTATTTTAGTAGTTGGTGATTACGATGCTGATGGTATTACTTCTACAGCGATTTTAATGCGGTTATTTAGTCATTTAGGTATTCAAGCTAACTTTTATATTCCTAAAAGAGAAACAGAGGGATATGGGCTTAATATTAAATTGGTTGAGCTTGCCTATGATCACCATTTTGATTTGTTAGTTACTGTTGATAATGGTGTTAAGGCATTAGAGGCTATTGCTAGAGCTAAGGAATTGAATATGGAAATGATGATTATTGACCATCATGAATATGAGGATTTACCTGAGGTTGCATCTTTTGTGCATAGCAAGATTATTGAAGATGACTTTCAACATTTCAGCGCTGCTGGTTTAGCACTTTTGATGGCGAATTATTTTTATAATGATGATTATAATATTGTCTTGGCTGCTATCGGATTGACAGGCGATTTAATGAGTATTGATCATCATATTCGTAAGATTGTTCGTAAGGCTAATAAGTTAATTAAAATCAATGATTATCCTAGCATTAAGCACTTACTTACTAAAGGCTTCAATGATGATTCCATTGCCTTTGAAATTGTTCCTAAACTTAATGCCTTAAGTAGGACAGGTCTTGGTAATGTTAATAATTTAGTAAAATATTTAAATAGTGATAATGATGATGAAATACTTAGGTTAGCTACTGATATTGATAGTATTAATAATTATCGCAAGAAGATTACCAGCGAATACTTTACTAAAATTATGAATGAAGGCATTGATGACCAAGCAATAATTGTCTTTGAAAGCGAAGATTTTAAAGAGGGTTTATGTGGCTTAATTGCTAGTTTGTTAGTTAAGGAATATCGGCGTCCTGCCATTATCTTTGCAAGAAGTGGCGAAGTCTTAAAGGGTAGCGGCCGCAGTTTTAAAGAATTTGACTTATATCAATATTTGAAGGGACTTAAGATTTTTGAAAGTTTTGGTGGCCATGCCAAGGCGGTTGGTCTAAGTATTAAACCTGAAAATATTTCACTATTAAAAAGATATATCGCTGATAATCCTGTGCCCATAACTGTAAGTACTGATGAATATATTGATATTGATGCCGATGATTTAACGGTTGAACTTGTAGAATTTATTGATAAATTAAGACCCTTTGGCAAAGACTTTGAAGAACCGATATTTAGAATTAATAATCTGGAAATTAAATCACGGTTTATGATTAAAAATCGTTACCCGAAATGGACTCTTAAAAACGGTATTGAAGCTATCTCTTTTGAAAAAATACATCAGATTGATCATATTACTTCATTTATCGGTCAATTAAAGTTTAATAATTTTAAAACTCAAAAGAAGATAAGTGTTACAGTTAAAAATGTCTTGTGATATGATATAGTTGTTTTTCAATAAAGGAGAAAATGAAGATGGATTATAAAAAATATATTGCTAGTGTGAATGATTTTCCTAAGGAAGGAATTTTATTTCGTGATATTACCCCAATTATGCAAAGTGGTGAAGCCTTTAAGGCAGCCACTGATGAAATTATTACATTCGCAAAATCAGTTAATGCCAATGTAGTGGTTGGACCAGAATCTCGAGGTTTTATCTTTGGTTGTCCTGTGGCTTATGAACTTGGTATTGGCTTTGTACCTGTAAGAAAACCAAATAAACTGCCTCGTGAAACAGTATCAATTAAATATGACTTAGAATATGGTTCAAATGAATTACATATGCACAAAGATTCAATTAATAAGGGTGATCGTGTATTGATTGTTGATGACTTACTTGCTACGGGTGGTACAGTAGAAGCAACGATTAAACTTGTTGAGCAAATGGGTGGTGAAGTTGTTGGTTGTGCCTTTTTGATTGAATTATTAGAGCTTGAAGGAAGAAAAAATCTCGAAAATTACAATGTTTTCACTTTGATGAAATATTAATTGTGTATAATAGAGATAATTTATGAAGAAGAATAGCGACTTAACCAAAGAGTTATTTTTTGAAGAAGTGAATACCTATATTCATGATAAAGAATCTCTAGCGTTAATTGAAAAAGCATATGCCTATGTTGAATTAAAGCATATCGACCAGAAAAGAAGAAGTGGTGAACCGTATATTGTTCACCTTTTGAATGTGGCTTATGAGGTAACATTATTAAGAAGCGGACCTAAGACAATTGCAGCGGCCTTACTTCATGATGTCATTGAAGATTGTGGTATCGGTAGAGAAGAATTTATCGAAAATTTTGATGAAGAAATTTATAACATTGTAGAAGCTGTAACTAAGATCGGTAAACTTAAAGATGATTTTAAAGATGAGAAAGAATATCAGGCGGCTAATCATCGTAAAATTTTTATTGCGATGGCCAAGGATATTCGAGTGATTATTGTTAAACTTGTCGATCGTTTACATAATATGCGGACATTACAATATATGCCCAGTGAGAAACAGTTGCGCATTGCTAAAGAAACTTTGGAAGTTTATGCTCCAATTGCCCACCGTCTAGGTATTGCGGAAATTAAAAATGAATTGGAAGATTTATCTTTTTACTATCTTAATCATGATAAATATAAAGAAATTGCCCACCTTGTTGAAAATAAAAAAAATGAGCGTGATTTACAAGTTAGAAATATGATTGTTGATATTTCTAAAATGTTAGGTGATAAGGGGATTAAATTTAGAATTTTTGGTCGTTCTAAGCATCTTTATAGTATTTACAAAAAGATGAAGACTAAAAATAAACGCTTTGATGAAATTCTGGATTTGTTGGCAATTAGGATTATCACCGAAAGTAAACTTAATTGTTATGAGATTTTAGGTTATATTCATGCGGAATATAAACCGATACCAGGGCGCTTAAAAGACTACATTGCAATGCCTAAGATGAATATGTATCAATCATTACATACGACGATTGTTGGTGATGAAGGCCGTATTTTTGAGGTACAAATTCGTACAGAAGAAATGAATTTAATTGCTGAAAAAGGGGTGGCAGCACACTGGGCGTATAAGGAAAATAATAACTATAATCAAAAAACCGAACAGGAAACCATTAAAAAAGAATTGGGTTGGTTAAATGCCTTTGAAGAAGGTAATATTGCCGATACTAATGCTGCTTCTTATATGGATGCGGTTATTAATGATGTTTTTAATGTTAATATCTATGTTTTAACTCCAAAGGGTCGAGTCATTGATTTACCATCGGGTTCAACCCCGATTGATTTTGCTTATCGAGTACATACGGAAATCGGTCATCAAACTGTCGGTTCAAGAGTTAATGATGTTTTAGTACCACTTAGCACTATTCTTAAAACTGGTGATGTTGTTGAATTGTTGACTGATAAGAAATCTGGTCCTAGCGAAGGGTGGATTAAGATATGCAAAACAAATAATGCCCGCAACCGCATTAAATCTTATTTAATGCACAAAGAACACGAACAACGCCAAACCTTAATTAAAAACGGTGAAGCAATTTTTAAAGATGAATTACGCAAGCGCAATTTAAGTATTGATGAATTTTATGATGAAACAAAATTAGAGGAGGTAGCTAAATATTTTCAACTGGCAAATGTCAATGATTTATTATTGAAGATTGCCACCAAATCTATCACCATTCCAACTATTGTGGAACGCTTGACCCGTTCTAAGAAAAATGAGATGAACATGGAGCAGCTTGCCTTTACAATGAATAAGGCTCGTAATCAACGCAAGCACCATGAATCGAAAACTGGAGTTGTAGTTAGTGGTGTGGATAGTATTAAGATGCAACTTTCTTCTTGTTGCCAACCAGTTTATGGTGATAATATTGTTGGCTATATCACTAAGGGTTTAGGGGTTAAAGTACATCGTGATCGATGTCCGAAAATCAAGGATGTTTCAACGCGTTTGATTGATGTTAGTTGGGATCAATTCAAGGATGGAAACATTCAATTTGAAACCACCATTAAAATATACAGTAGTGATCGTAATTTCATCCTTACAGATCTTGTAATTATGATTTCACAATGCAAGGGAAAATTACTGAAACTCAATACTACCAGCAATCATGAAGAACTTACTGTTACCACAACAATGACGATTGTGGTTGAAGATTTGGAACACTTAGATAATTTGATGGCTAATTTGCGTAAGGTTAATAATGTAATTAGTGTTGAAAGAGTCTTTAAATAGTGTTAAATTATTTGTATATATCGAAGATAAAGCAGGGCTTGATAAGGATTTATAGAGAGAAGACGCTTGGTGCAAGTCTTTATGAATTATCAAGAAGGACACTTTTAAGATGTGATTAATCATCACCGCAGCCAGCGTTATCAGCATTAAGGGCAAACTTTTTGTTTGAACTAAGGTGGTACCGCGATGATTCGTCCTTAGATGGGCGTTTTTATTTTAGAGAGGAGTATTTATGCCGAAATTACAATCAATTAAAGGAGCTTATGATTTATTTGGATCAAATTTAAATAAATTCAATCAAGTAAAAGCATTATTTAGACAATATTGTGAAAATTATGGTTATCATGAAATTGAAACCCCAGTGTTTGAGGATTTAAGAGTTTTTAAACGCGAGGGCGATACCAGTGATATGGTGAATAAGGAAATGTATGTTTTAGGAAACGATCACAAGATGGGTTTAAGGCCTGAGGGGACGGCTGGAATTATTAGAGCCTATGTTGAACATAAAATGTATGTCAATGAAGCTCCATATAAATTATTTTATGCTGAAAAAATGTATCGTAAAGAAAGACCGCAAAAGGGCAGACAACGCGAGTTTACCCAAATTGGAGTTGAGAATTTAGGTCCTAAAAAGGCGATCATTGATGCCGAAACCATCGCATTGGGTTATTATTTTATTAAATTATTGGGTTTAAATGATATTGAAGTTTTAATTAATACCCTTGGCGATTATGAGAGCCGCAAGAATTATACTGAGGCTTTAAAGGCTTATTTTGGTCATAATATTGAATGTCTATGTGATGATTGTAAGAAGCGCCTGCATACTAATCCATTAAGAATCCTTGATTGTAAAGTCGATAATCAAAACGATGTCCTTCAAAAAGCACCAAAAATTGATGAATATTTAACTGCTGAGGCTAAAAATTATTTTAAAGAAGTTTTAAGTTATTTGGATATTTTAGAAATTCCATATAAGGTTGAACAAAGACTTGTAAGAGGCTTAGATTATTATACTGATACCGTTTTTGAGGTTGTTAGTACCAATGATGCTAGTGGGGCTCAAAGTACCTTATTTGGTGGTGGTCGTTATGATAACCTTGTAGAATATTTTGAAGGACCAGCAACCAGTGGTATCGGTTTTGCGATGGGTTTGGAAAGACTATTAATTTTAATGGAAGCTGAAGGAGTTATTAGCGAAGATACTGAGGAGATTGATACTTACATCATTGATCTTACTAACAGCAATCCCTATGTGCTTAAAGTTGCCAGTATTTTACGCAATAATGGATTTAAGGTGGAACTTAATGTCTATGATCGTAAATTAAAGGCACAATTCAAATCGGTAGCACGCTTAAATGCTAAGACGGTAATCATCATCGGTGAAGATGAAATTAAGGAAGCGACAGTTATGCTTAAAAATATTGAAACTCAAGAACAAATTAAAGTAAATCTTGATGAACTTGTAGATAAATTAGAAGAAATGGTGGGTAATGATATAGATGAATAGAACACATACTAATGGAGAACTAAGACTAAGTGATGTTGGCAAGGAAGTAAAACTTGTTGGATGGGTAGCTAAGAAACGCAAATTCCGCAACATTCTTTTTGTGGATTTAAGAGATCGTTATGGTATTACTCAGGTGGTTTTTGATGAAGAAATATTGGGTAGTATTCCTGATTTAAGAAATGAATATGTACTTGAAGTAAGTGGGGTAGTTCTTAAAAAAGAAGTTGCCAATCCTAAACTTAAAACAGGTGAGATTGAAGTTAGCATCAGGGAATTTGAAATTTTAAACACCGCCAAGACAACGCCGTTTATGATTCAAGATGAAACTGATGGCTTAGAAGATCTGCGTTTAGAATATCGTTATTTAGACTTAAGACGACCAATTATTCAAGAAAAGTTAATTATGCGTGATCGTGTTACAGGTATTATTCGTAATTTTCTTCATGAACTTAATTTTATTGAGGTTGAAACTCCAATTTTAGGTAAATCAACCCCAGAAGGAGCGCGTGATTATCTTGTGCCTTCGCGTTTATACCATGGTAATTTTTATGCCTTACCTCAATCACCACAAATCTTTAAACAATTATTGATGGTTGGTGGTCTTGATCGTTATTTTCAAGTGGCAAGGTGTTTTAGAGATGAAGATTTACGTGCTGATCGTCAACCTGAATTTACTCAAATTGATATTGAAATGAGTTTTGTGGAAGAAAAGGATATTTTTGAAGTGGTTGAAAAAATGATGAAAAAAATCTTCAAAGATATTAAGAGTATTGACTTACCAAAATTTAAAGTTATTAAATATGTTGATGCTATGGAAAGATATGGCAGTGATAAGCCAGACTTGCGTTTTGGTAATGAACTTTTGGATGTTAGTACCATCTTTAAGAATACTGAATTTACCATCTTTAAAAATGTTCTTGAAAATGGTGGTTTGATAAAGGCCTTAGTTTTTAAAGACATAGCTGATCAATTATCAAAAAAAGACTTTGAGAAACTCCAAAACTATGTTAAAAAATATGGTGCTAAAGCCCTTGCTTATTTAAAATACCAAGATGAAATTAGTGGTAGTATCGCCAAGGTTTTAAGCGATAATGAAAAAGAGGAATTAAAGGCTAAACTTAATATTGGAAATAACGATGTTGTCTTTATGATTGCGGATAGTTATAAGGTTGTAAGCGCAGCTCTTGGAGCCTTACGCGTTAAATTGGCTAAAGATTTTAATTTGATTAATCAAGATAGTTATGAATTTGCATGGATTGTTGATTTTCCGATGTATGAGTATAGCGAGGAAGAACAACGCTTTGTGGCTGCCCACCATCCATTTACATCACCGAAAATCGAAGATATTGATAAGCTGATTGATGATAAGGCTAATTGTTATAGCCGTGCCTATGATTTAGTATTAAATGGCTATGAATTATTGAGTGGTTCAATTAGAATCCATAACCAAGAACTTCAAGCCAAGGTATTTGAGGCGCTTGGCTTAAGCCTTGAAGAAGCTAAAGATAAGTTTGGTTTCTTCTTAGAAGCTTTTGAATATGGTGCTCCACCACACGGTGGGGTTGGAATTGGGCTTGAACGACTAATTATGATTTTAAGTAATACCGATAATATCAAAGATGTTGTGGCCTTCCCAAAAACTGCCAGTGCCAGTGATTTGATGAGTGGTGCTCCTAATGATGTCGATATCAAACAACTTAAAGACTTGGGTATCGCTTTAATCACCAAAGAAAATTAATAATATTAAATGTTTACAATCATATTCATTGGGAATACCTTGATTATTGCCTGGATATTAAGCGAATAATTTTTTGGTCTAATATAAAAATATTGAGTTAATAGCTCTAAGGAGTATTTATGATTATCAGTTATTTAATTACATTTTTATTATCAATGGTACCGATATTTGAGCTTCGTGGAGCTATTCCTTACGGTACCCTTATATGTGATCCCAGGGTGCCGTTAGTGCATGCCTATATTATTGCGATTATCGGCAATATGATACCTGTACCCTTTATCTTTTTCTTTGCCAGAAAAATTTTAGTCTGGGGTTCAGATAAACCCTATATTGGTAGTTTTTTTACTTGGTGCATTAAAAAAGGCCATCGCGCTGGTGATAAACTTCAAAAAAGTGCTGGTAAAGGACTTTATTGGGCGTTGTTACTTTTTGTGGGGATTCCACTACCTGGTACTGGTGCCTGGACTGGTACCTTGGCTGCTTCATTTTTAGATATGGATTTTAAAAAGAGCATAGTCGCTATTATGGGTGGTGTTTTGCTTGCGGGAATCATTATCGGAATGTTAAGCGCTTTCGGAATTAATGTCTTAGCTAAATAATAATAAAAACTAGCTTTAAGCTAGTTTTTATTAGCATTATAGTCTAAAAAATAGTAACATTGTATATGTATACTAAACATTTAAAGGGGGAGTTATGTTAAAAGGTATTGCAGCAAGTGCTGGTATTGCACTTGGCAGAGTTTATAAGTTAGAAGAACCAGTATTAAATTACGATATGGCATCAAAGGGTCCTGATATTGAACAGGCTGATTTTGATGTTGCAGTTACTAAAACTGTCCATGATATTGAAGCGATTAAGGAGGGTGCGATTAATAATCTCAGTGATGAAGAAGCTGCGATTTTTGATGCCCACTTAATGATGATTGGTGATCCTGAATATACAGGACAAATTAAAGAAATGATTAATAACGGCACCAGCGCTGTGGCTGCAACAAAGCACATTTCCGATCAGATGATTGAAATGTTTTTGTCGATGGATAATGATTATTTTAAGGAAAGAGCAGCCGATATTAAGGATGTATCTTATCGTTTGATTTGTAACCTATTAAAGGTTGATATTCCTAATCTTTCAGCAATTGATCATGAGGTTATTATCCTGGCAAATGATTTAACACCTAGTGATACTGCGCAATTAAATAAAAAATATACATTGGGCTTTGTTACTGAGATTGGTGGGCGTACCAGTCATTCAGCAATTATGGCTAGATCTTTAGAAATTCCAGCTATTGTCGGGGTTGGCGGGATTATGAATGAAGTTAAGAAGGATGATTTTATTATCATGGATGCTGTTAAAGGTGAAGTGATTATTAATCCAAGCAAAGAGGTAATTGATGAATACCAAAGACTTCGTGCTGATTATTTGGCTGAAAAAGAAGCGCTTAAGGTATTGATTGATGCTAAATCAGTAACGCTTGATGGCCATGAGGTTGAAATAGCTTGTAATATTGGAACGCCAAAGGATGTTGAGGGTGCTCTTAATAATGGCGCTGAGGGTATTGGTTTGTATCGTACAGAATTTTTATATATGGATTCTCATGATGATTTTCCAAATGAAGATGCTCAATTTGAGGCTTATAAAGAAGTATTGGTTGGTATGAAGGGCAAGAAGGTGGTTGTTCGTACCTTGGATATTGGTGGTGATAAACGTTTGGATTATTTTGAATTTCCACCTGAAATGAATCCGTTTTTAGGCTACCGTGCTATTCGCTTATGTTTAGATCGTCAAGATATTTTTAAAACACAATTACGCGCCCTATTAAGAGCCAGCGCCTATGGAAAACTATGTATAATGTTTCCGATGATTGCTACAGTTAAGGAATTTTTGGATGCCAAGGCTATTTTCTTAGCTGAAAAAGAAAAACTGCAAAGTGAAGGTGTAACGATAGGTGAGGATATTGAATTAGGAATGATGGTTGAAATTCCATCGGCTGCAATCTTAGCTGATAAATTCGCCGAACATGCAGATTTCTTCTCGATTGGTACCAATGATTTAATTCAATATTCAATGGCCGCTGATCGTATGAGTGAAAAAGTTTCTTATCTTTACCAACCTTTAAACCCATCAATTTTAAGACTTATCAAACTTACGATTGATGGTGCCCACAAACACAATAAATGGGTCGGAATGTGTGGCGAAATGGCTGGTGATACTTTGGCCTGTCCTGTGCTGCTTGGTTTAGGTCTTGATGAATTTTCTATGAGTGCTTCAAGTATTTTAGAAGCTCGTAAGATGATTCGTGCTTTAAATAAACAAGATATGGAAAAACTTGCTGAAGAAGCTTTGAATAAATCAAACATTGATGAAGTAGTAACTTTAATCAAGAATAAATTGTAAGTATAAAATCGAATCTATTAAGATTCGATTTTTATAATATTACCGTTTAATTATTTAATTTAGATTTGATATTTCGATTATAAGAATTAATTGTTATTTTTATATTTAAAATTTACGATATAAATTATACTGATTAATCCAACTAAAAATACCCCAAAGAAAATTGTGCTAATCAACATTTGTTTTTCTGTTTCTGAAATATAGATAGCGAAATACAGAATGTTTAATAACAATGCCAAAGAATCTACCGATCTATCCATTAGCTGTAATTGTTTTTTATATTTAATTAGTTCTTTTTCGTGTGCTTTTTGGTGTCCAGCAATCATTGTGAAGTCTTGATTTTTAATACTGTTTTCAAAGGTGGTGTGCATAATTAGGGTGATGGTTGTTGCTGAAAGGGTGGAAATCATAACACCTATCAGATTGATATGACCCTGCATAGCTAAAATAAAATGAATGGTTGAAATGATGATGGTTATGGATGGTATGAGCATATAATAATTCTTCTTTTTATTTTCATTTATTTTATTATTGATTATTTCATCAATGCTTTGATTGAAAATAACGCTTAATTGGTACAACATATCAGAATCGGGCTGTGTTTTACCATTTTCCCAATTTGAAATTGCTTGTCGAGAGATATTTAATTTCTCCGCCAGTATGTCTTGGGTCATACCATATTTTTTACGAAGATATTTTATTGATGCACCTATATTGTTCATATATCCCTTACCTCCTGATACCATCATACATAAGTAGGGCGATATATTCCATATATTAGTATTTACATTGACGCAATAATTTATTGCGATTTAAAAATATATCGTAATTAGAAGCTTTTAAAGTCATATTTTTAGGCTTTTCTAGTATTTTGTTTTAATTATATGTTAGAATACTTTAGAAATTAAAAGAAGGAGAAATTATGGGAAGAGCACATGAAGTACGCGCGGCATCAATGGCTAAAACAGCCGCAATTAAATCAAAACTATATAGTCGCTATGGTAAGGAATTATATATTGCTGCCAAAGCAGGTGTACCTGACCCAGAAATGAATTTAACATTAAAGCGTAAAATTTCTGAAGCCAAGGCTGCACAAGTTCCTGCTGATGTTATTAAGCGTGCAATTGAAAAAGCCAAAGGAAATTCAACAGATAATTATGACAGTTTAAGATATGAGGGTTTTGGTCCTGGGGCAAGCACCATTATCATCGACTGTCTAACTGATAATCCTAATCGTACGATTGCTGGAATTAATACCTGTTTTAATAAATCTAAATGTAAGTTAGGTGTAAAAGGCTCAGTGTCATTTAATTATGATAATTTAGGTATTTTAACTTTTAAGTTTGATGATGAAGAAAAAATTCTTGATATTTTAATTGAAGCTGATGTTAATGTTTCAGATGTTGAAAATGAAGATGGTTTAATTACCGTCTATGTTGAGCCAACTGACTTGCATAAGGCTGAAGAAGCTATTACTAGCGCCTTGGGTGAAACTAATTTTGAGGAATTATCAATTAAAATGTTGGCACAAGAATATGTAAGTATTGATAATCCTGAAGAAAAAGAATTGTGGGATCGCCTATTGACTATGCTTAATGATTTTGATGATGTTAATGAAATATTCCATAATGTAAAAGACTAAATTAATAAACCAAGTTAATAACTTGGTTTATTTTATAATTATCGGTCCTTTAATCTCTTGGTCTAAAATATTTTTTCTGTGGTCTTTATC
This sequence comes from Erysipelotrichaceae bacterium, assembly GCA_034180345.1. Taxonomy (GTDB): domain Bacteria; phylum Bacillota_I; class Bacilli_A; order Erysipelotrichales; family Erysipelotrichaceae; genus RGIG5681. The sequence continues at coordinate 34,665 of JAXFOQ010000001.1, forward strand.
AAGATTATGAGCATATAAAAGAGCAGCTTTATAGAACAATTCACGATATTCTTTGGGTATCTGATTAAAATTTACGGCAACATTAGTTTTGGTTTTTAATTTTTTCAAATAATTTTGCCCCTTCTTATTAAAGCCTAAAACGCGGATAAAGTTTATTTCTGGAAGATTTTTAACCGCTGTCTTTTTATTATTCATCATAATATGAATGAGTGAGCGTTCTATCCTTGCCTTGGTATATCTTCTGGTAATAGCCTTATTGATAAAATCATCATAGTTATCACTATTGGCTATACATTTGATTAAATGATTTTCAATCCCCTCATCAATAAGATATATTTCTTTTAATTCTTGACTGTTTGCGGTGGTAAGAAGGGTTTGTAAGTATGAAAAATATTTTTCATTAAATTGAGGCTTGGTAATATTCAAGGGTGTTGTAATATGATAATCAATATTATTTTTAACTGCCTTTCTTATGGCGCTAGCACTTGATATATCATTGATTTCATCACTGTGATAGCTGATATGGCGTTTAATACTAAGCGGGGTGATGGGGCTGTTTTTTAATTCCTTAAGATAGCTTATTGCCAGAATATCGTTGGCTTCAAATTTTCCTGATAATAAGCCGTAGCTTTGTGGGAAGGAAAGACCTGCCTTGAGATTTTCTTTTAAATGATTGACATTGATATTTAAGTGCGCAATTTCTTTCAATTCTTTTAGATTGTTGGTTTCAGAACCAAAAACTAAATAATCTATATCACACAGCTTTAAGGTATCAATGGCGCCTTTGGCAAAAATATCAGCATTGCTTAAAACACTGGTGGTTGGGATTTCGAGCACTAGATCAACTCCGTGTTTAAGGGCGCTTTGGATTTTGGTCTGCTTATCAATAATACTTATAGTGCCGCGTTGATTAAAATTACCACTGATAACCGCAATTAAAAGATCGCAATTAGTTAGTTGCTTAGTTTTTTCAATGTGGAGTATATGACCGTTGTGCAATGGGTTATATTCAGCGATGATACCAGCAATTTTCATAAGTACATTATATATTATTTTTTTCTTATCTCATGAATACTTTGAATTTTGTTTGTGATAAAATATTTTTGCAGGGGGGATTATAAAGGTGGATAAAAGAATATATAAGGCTAAAAAGTGGATATTTATTAAAGATTTATTGATGTACTGCTTTGGTCTGGCATTACTTACAGCAATATTGTTATTTTTTATTAATCATTATATTGTGCTGGCAATTGTAAGTGTTATTACCTTGTTGATCATATTTTCAGTTTTTAAGGATAAAAAATTGGTAATTATTGTCGATGATGAGTATTTAAACATAATCAGAGGTCATAAAAATGACAATTATACAATTAAGAATTGTTCATTTAAGGCTAAAATAAGTGATTATTCTTTAGATCTTTATGTTTATGATAAAGATGGTTATAAACATAGTTATGATTTGTCATTGATCGGACATCGATCATTTAATGAGTTATTGAATGATTTGGGTATTATTGGCGATAAGGCTGAACCTATTGTTATTAGTGCTGAATAAAGGAGGAAATATGGAAAATTTTATTAAAGCATTTCAAAGTATGGGAATTATCGGTTATATAATTCCAGTAGTATTTATCGGCTATTTTATCTTCTTTTTAGTCTATCGTCATAATTCTAAAAATAAATTACAAGCTTGGTTGAATGAGCATCCCGATGCCATTAAAATTTATTTGAAAAGTGGTTTTAATGTAATTACTTCTAAAACAATCAGTGCTCGTATTATCGGTACTAATGCCTATCCTCAAATTGTATATGAAGGCATGCAGGCTGTGATATATGGTCTTAGTGGAAGCTTAGAAGTAGAGCTTACCTATGAATATACAAGACCTGGAGTTATTTATAAAAATGTTACAAGTACCTGGGGTCCGACTAAGCTTATTTTAGAAATTGAAGCTGGTAAAAATTACGAACTTTTATTTGATAAAAAAGAAGAAACTTTTAAATTAAAAACTATAGAAAAATAAGCTAAATTTTACAATATCGTCCTTTACTTGAATAGAGATATTTGTTAAAATATTAAGGCTTATGCAAAACACACACAGGGAATTCGTTTTTCCGTGCCTTAATTGGTTAAAGCGTTAGAACCTGTGGAGGACTAACGGAGGTAAAGATTATGTCAATTGTTTCAATGCGCAAACTTTTGGAAAACGGTGTTCATTTTGGCCACCAAACCAGAAGATGGAATCCTAAGTGTAAACCATTTATCTACACTGCTAAAAACGGCATCTACATTATCGATTTAAACAAGACTCTTGCACAAATTGAAGTTGCTTATGCAAAGATGAAGGAAATTGTTGAAAATGGCGGTAAAATTTTATTTGTCGGAACTAAAAAACAAGCTCAACAAATTATTCTTGATGAAGCATTAAGAAGTGGAAGTTTTTACATCAATCAAAGATGGTTGGGTGGTATTCTTACTAACTTTAGAACAATTCAAAAAAGAATTAAACGCTTATTAGAAATTGAAGAGATGGAAGTTAGTGAAACTATCAATGTATATCCTAAGAAGGAAATTGTTGGTTTAAGAAAAGAAGCTGCCCGCTTAAATAATTTCTTAGGCGGTATTAAAGAAATGAAAAAGCTTCCTGATGCAATCGTTGTGGTTGATCCATGTGAAGAACATAATGCTGTTGCAGAAGCTCGTAAATTAAATATTCCAGTATTTGGTCTTATTGATACAAATTGCGATCCATCAGTAGTTGATTATCCAATTCCTTCAAATGATGATGCGGTTAAGTCTATCCACTTAATGGTTAGTTTACTTGCGGATGCTATCGTTGAAGCTAAGGGCGGCATTCTTCAAGACGCTTATCAAGAAGAAGAAACTGAAGATATTACTATGGAAGATGTAATTATCAATGTTGAAAAGCATGCTGAGGAACAAGAAAGAAGAAGACGCGCTCGTATGGAAGAAAGACGCAATGCTCGCGCTCGTCGTTTCGGCAACTCAGAAAGGCGTTTCTTCCCAAAGAAAGAAGAAGAAAAGACTGAAGAAGTAAAGAAAGAAACTGTTGAAGAAACAGAAACAAAAGGAGAATAAAATGGCATTAACAGCACAACTTGTAAAAGAATTACGCGAAAAAACTGGAGCTGGAATGATGGACTGCAAAAAAGCTCTTGAAGAATCAAATGGCGACATTGATCGTGCTGCTGATTGGTTAAGAGAAAAAGGCATTTCAAAGGCTGCTAAAAAAGCTGGCAGAATCGCTGCTGAAGGTTTAACCAAGGTTGTTGTTAGTGGCAACAAGGCTTGTGTTGTAGAAATTAATAGTGAAACAGACTTTGTTGCTAAAAACGAATTGTTCCTATCATTACTAGAAACAACATGCCAAGCTATTGTTAATTCTGATGTTAAAACTGTTGAAGAAGCTTTAGCTTTAAATGTTGATGGTGAAACATTAGATACTAAATTTGTCAATGCAACTGCTACAATCGGTGAAAAGATTGTTTTAAGAAGATTTGAAATTATCAGCAAAGAAGCTGCTGATGTCTTTGGTTCTTACATTCATATGGGTGGTAAAATCTCTGCTTTAACAGTATTGAAAGACAGCACTGATGAAGTTGTGGCTAAGGATATGGCGATGCAAGTTGCCAGCATGAATCCAAGCTATGTTTCAAGAGATTATATGCCTGCTGAATTTGTAGCTCATGAAAGAGAAATTCAATTAGAAATTCTTAAAAACGATGAAGCAAATGCTAAAAAACCTGAACATGTATTAGAAAAAATCGTTGAAGGTCGTTTGAGTAAATCGCTTCAAGAAATTTCTTTAGTTGATCAAATTTTCTTTAAAAACCAAGACATTAAATGTGCTCAATATTTAAAAGATCACAATACTAGTGTTGTTAAATTTGTGCGTTTTGAAACTGGTGAAGGTTTAGAAAAACGCGAAGAAAATTTTGCTGATGAAGTTGCTAAGCAAATGGCTCAATAATTATTTAATTTAGAACTCTACGGTGTAGAGTTCTTTTTTTAAGATAATTTTGTTATAATTTTCTTATGTTAATTAATATAATCTTTTTTGTATTAGCTTTGTCGCTAATTATTTCAATACACGAGTTAGGTCATTTGATTACTGCCAAAATGTTTGGTGTTTACTGCTACGAATATTCTATTGGAATGGGTCCAAAAATTTTTTCTAAAAAATTTAAAGAAACTATTTTTTCGATTAGAGCGATACCCTTTGGTGGTTATGTAGCAATGGCTGGTGAAAATGATGATAGTGCTTATCGGTATGATGTTGGTGATATTCCCCATCACCGAACCCTAATTGGCATTAGTAAACCTAAAAGAGTTATCATTATGTTGGCAGGTATTTTTATGAATTTTATACTTGCTTATGTAATTATTGTTGGTTTAATCGCCAGTAATGGGATTTATTATCAAAATAAGGCACCGATTATTGAAAAGGTTGTTGAAGGAATGCCAGCAGCTAAGGCGGACTTTAAAACTGGTGATTTAATTGTCGGTTTAAAATTTAACGATGGAACAAATATTGATAATCCTAAAACAATTATGGATGTAATAAATTATGTTTCACATAAGGGTGGCAATGTTGAATTTAAGATTTTAAGAGATGGTAAAATTATGAAATTCAATGTTGATACCATCAAAAAAGATGGGCAATTTGTAATTGGTATTCAATTTAAAAAAGTTGAACCTACAAGGGTTAATTTGTTTAATATTTGGGGTTTTGCCTTAGATAATATCAATGATTTATTTAGAAATATGATTATTGCGCTGACACATTTAATTAGGGGTATTGGACTTAAGGATGTAAGTGGCCCTGTTGGCATCTATAAAATTAGTGCCGATGCTGCAAGGCAGGGCTTTAAGACCTATTTTAATTTGATTGCGATTTTATCACTTAATATCGGAATTATGAATGCTTTACCTATACCAGCACTAGATGGCGGTAGGGTCTTGTTGGTTATTGTTGAAGCGATTATCGGCAAGCCTTTAAATAAACGACTGGAAACATTTTTGATTGCTGGTAGTATGATGGTCTTACTAGGGCTTATTGCCCTTGTTACAGTGGGTGATATCATTAAATTATTTTAATATATTTCAGGAGGTAATAGTTTATGAATATTTTAGTAACTGGTGGTACAGGGTATATTGGTTCACATACGGTTTGTGAATTGATTAAACACGGCCATAATATTGTCATTGTTGATAATTTGTATAATTCTTCAATTGAAGTTATTGATAGTATTGAAGAAATCACAGGAGTTAAACCAATTTTTTATCAAGTTGATATTACTGATAAAAATGAACTTGAGAATGTTTTTATCGAGAATAATTTTGATGGTATTATTCATTTTGCTGGATATAAGGCGGTAGCTGAATCTTGTGTTAAACCAATGGAATATTATCGAAACAATGTCAGTGGTTCACTTAATGTTTATGAATTAGCCCATAAATATCATGTTGATAATATTGTTTTCAGCTCAAGTGCTACGGTCTATGGCGATAGCTTTGAAGTGCCGTTTAAAGAAGAATATGGTCTTGGTAACTGTACTAATCCCTACGGTCAAACAAAAAAAATTAATGAATTAATGCTTAGTGATTATGCTAAGGCATACCAAAATATGAGTGTTGTTTTACTTCGATATTTTAATCCTATTGGCGCTCATCCATCAGGATTGATTGGTGAAAATCCTAATGGTATACCAAATAATTTAGTACCTTATATTGCCAAAGTTGCCATTGGTGAATTAGACCATATTAATGTTTTTGGCAACGATTATAATACGATTGATGGCACAGGTGTTAGGGACTATATCCACGTTGTTGATCTTGCGATTGGCCATGTTTTAGCTATTGAATATGCTTTGAAACACAAGGGTTGTGAGGTGATTAATCTTGGTACTGGTCATGGTTCATCGGTGTTTGAAGTTATTAGAGCCTATGAAAAAGCCTGTGGCCAAGAATTAAAATATGAAATAAAGGCTAGACGCGATGGTGATATTGCTGAATGTTTTGCGGATACCGAGAAGGCCTTTAAGCTTTTAGGTTTTAAAACCATCTACAATATTGATGAAATGTGTGCTGATTCTTATCGCTTTATGGTCAAGAATCTTAAATAATATAGATTATTGTTTATAATTAAGTTAAAATGAAAATGTATTAATTTATAATACATTTTTAATTTTTGGAGGTTGAGGATTAAAATGAATCGTAAGAATAAAAATATTATTTTATTTATAGTTGCGACAATATTGATGATAATGGTATTTTTGTTTGGATATTATTTTAATAACGCTAATAAGAATCTAAAAATTAATACCCGTATTTTAAAATATACATATTATAAAATTAATGAACCTGATATTAAATTTGTAGTTGCGGATATAGAATTTGATAGTAATCAAAAATTTGAAATAAAACTCGATGATATGCTTACTGATGAAGGAATAAGATTGAATGATTATGGTGAGCTTATTAAAAAATTAAATGATAATAAATATGAATTAAGCGTTGATTTTGAAAAAAATGTTATTACAAAGCTGGATGATCAGATTATCACAAAGAAAATCTTGATACCTATTAATAAGCATCGTGATAAGGTGGTTGTTAAATATTTGAATTCATTTTTTGAAATAAAGCTCAATGAATTTAATAATGGCGATGATTTAAAGAAAAATGAATCAAAGCCTAAGATTGTGGTTCCGAAAGTCGAAGATAAAGAATATGAAATTACTGCGATTGAGGATTTTACTGGCGATATTTTAGTTAATAATGGTCATACATATTCTGGAAGTTCTTCATCACGGATGTATGCAGTTAGTCTAAAAATTAATAAATTTAAGGGCAATATCATCAATAAGGCTATTTTTGTTGCTGAAAACGGTAAGACCTATAATGCTTTGGCTGGCAGTTACCAAAGTGAAAGATATACTAATATTATCGGCAAGGAAATAACGGATCATTTTTCTGGCAGCATCTTTTTTGAATTAAGAAATCCAGCCGGTAAAAATATTAGATATTCAGGTAGTTTGATTATTGAATTAGATAGTAATGAAAAAATTATCATTAGTGATGTTGTTGTTAATGAGGGAGATGGACAATGAAGAAAATACTTATTTTATTGATGGTGTTGATGGTAGTAGGGATCAAAGAGGTTGGTGCGACATCTTTTACTGTTTCTTGTGATGCCTTTGAAGTTGCTAATATCGAAAATGATGGTAGTTTTAAAAAGGTTTCGTGCTACAACAATTTTTCTGATGCTAAAAATCATATGAAACAACATGAGAATTATGTTGTAAGACATCGAAAATCACAATCTCCCATGAAAATTGTCGCGATGAATCATGGTGTTGCCTATACCAATGACACTAAACATAGCACCAACAAACCTAATGTAATTTATTTGAATGGTACAGGTGTTACATCGTATATAAATGCCTATCAAGATGTCTTTTATCTTGATACCATTAGTTTTAATGCTGCTGATGGAACAGGTAAGATAAAAGCGATAATTGCTGATTTTGAAGGAAGTATCGCGCTTGAAAATGTTGATTTGGTGCCGACAAAATTTTTTGAAAGAGGATTAAAAATTAATCTTTACGGAAGTTATAGCTTTGATGGCAGTGTTAGTGGTAGCAGAACTTATACTGCTAATCGCAGTTATTATACGATTGAAAAAAATGGTAACTACCATGATTTGGTTTTTCATTTATACTTAGGCAGTGGTAATAATGGTTATGAATATCATATTGGACCAGCTCCTAAATTTATGAAAACAGGTGTTAAGTATTATAGTTATAATGCCTATGATTTTTACAGTGATATGAATTGTACTGAAAAAGTTGGTACGGAATATAATTATTATCAATTTTTACCACTTCGTTCTAAAAGTAATATTTCAGCTACAGCTTATAATACTTTTTTAAGTAATAATGGTTTTGGACAAGAAAGTAAACTGTGGAACAAGGGTAGTAGTTTTATTGAAAATCAAAACAAATATGGGGTTAATGCAGCCATTATTTTTGGTATTGGTGTTAATGAATCTTATTTTGGTACCAGCGATTTTGCGTTAGAAGATAATAATTTATTTGGACTTAACGCTGTTGATAGCGACCCTAATCAAGCTGATAGATACAATAGTATTGAAGATTGTATTAAGACAATGTTTTCTAACTATGTTTCTAATTTTTATTTAGACTCCTATAGTGATGTTGGCTATGGTGCTTTTATTGGTAATAAAGGAGCTGGTATGAATCTTAAATATGCCAGTGATCCTTATTGGTCGATTAAAGCTGCTAAATATGCTTATGGGTTGGATAAGGCAGCTAATAATTATAATGGTAAATTAACTGATTATGGCACATATACAATTAAAAAGGCTAAAACTTTTAGAGCTAATATTTATGCTAAAGCTAATGGTAATTCAGAAGTTTTAGATTATACTAACTATACTGAACAATACCAAAAAAATAGTATGTTTATTGCCTTGGGTGAAGTTCAAAACGGTTTCCAAAAAATTCAATTAGCCAATCCAATTGTAAATGGTAAGATGCTTACAGGAAGTAAATTGATATTTGGAAGTAGTTATGATTGGAATAAATCTGTTGCTTATATTAAAAATGATGATTTGGTTGAAGTATTCAAAAAAAATAATAGCAATCCTAATCATCAAAATGATGAGCCGATTATTAATACTACTGGTATTTATTATAAAAATGAGGGCATTAGTATTAATGGTAATATTTTAAATGTTAAGGGTATTCTGCTTAATAAAGGAGAAGATAATAAAAATAATAATTATTACTTAAATTTAAAAAATAATACTACTGGCAATACTGCGCATATTGAACTTCAGAAAAATGGAAGGGATATTAATCTTAATGATGGTTATAAGTATATAAGTGTTGGTTATAATGGTTCCATTGATTTATTAGATTTTAATTACGGTTATTATGACTTATCGTTATCCATAGTTAGTGGAGGCAAAAAAGTTACTTATAATATCACCGATGATAATCTGGTGGCTAAAAATAATGGTCAATTAACAGACGGCACTTATTATTATTTATATGCGGAAAATGGAAAAGTTAAATTTATCCTATCTAAGGAAAAAGTAAATTCTATTAATAGTGATAACAAAGATAAATGGATTAAATCTGGAGATCGCTGGTGGTATCGCCATGGTGATGGTAGCTATACAAAAAATGGCTTTGAAACCATAGGTAATCAAAAATTCTATTTTGATAAAGAAGGTTGGATGGTAACTGGCTGGCAAAAGATCGGTGAATATGAATACTATTTCTATAACTATGGTAATTTAGCCACTGATACTAAAATTGGTAATTACTATGTTGATAAAGATGGAAGGTATGTCGCTGATTAATGAAACAGTTAATGAATGAAGAAATGATCGCTCGTTCATTAAAACGAATGAGTCATGAAATAATTGAACGCAATCGTGGCATTGATAATCTTGTACTTGTGGGAATTAAGACCAGGGGCGAATTTCTTGCTAGTCGTATTGCTGATAATTTATATCAAATTGAAGGTCATAGAATTGAGGCGATTGCCATTGATATTAGTAAATATCGTGATGATGTTATTAATGATACTGTCAATGATATTCCAGAAATTAATTATAATTTTAAAGATAAAATTGTAATTCTTGTCGATGATGTTTTATTTCGAGGAAGAACTGCTAGAGCTGCGGTTGAGTATGTTTTAAAACATGGTCGTGCCGAAGTGATACAGCTAGCGGTATTGATTGACCGTGGTCATCGGCAATTACCGATAAAACCTGATTATATCGGTAAAAATATTCCAACATCAGAAGATGAGGTCATTAAATGTTGTCTTAAAGAAATTGATGGTATTGATTCTGTATATATTAACAATAAGCAAGTAAAATAGAAAACCCTTGGTTTTCTATTTTATGTGTATGGGCAACTAGCTTTTTTTACTTTTTTTAAAGTTGTATAATTTATTTGTCTTAGGAGGATAAGCGATGTCAAAAACATTTATGTCGATGGATGGAAATATGGCTGCATCTCATTGCGCCTATGCTTTTACAGAGGTTTCTTGTATTTATCCGATAACTCCATCATCACCAATGGCGGAAAATGTTGATGCGTGGTCTTCGCAGAAACGCAAAAATATTTTTAACGATGTTGTTAAAGTTGTGGAAATGCAATCAGAGGCTGGTGCTGCAGGGGCGGTCCATGGTGCATTACAAGGTGGAGCTCTAGCAACAACTTATACCGCTTCACAAGGTTTGTTGTTGATGATACCGAATATTTATAAGATGGCTGGAGAATTGTTACCAGGTGTAATTCATGTGGCGGCTCGCTCTATTGCTTCGCGTTCACTTTCAATTTTTGGTGATCATCAGGATATTTACGCCATTCGCCAAACTGGCGCTTGTATCATTAATAGCCATTCGGTTCAGGAAGTTATGGATCTTGCAGGAGTTGCCCACCTTGCTGCTATTGAGGGGTCGCTACCTTTTATTCATTTTTTTGATGGTTTTAGAACTTCTCACGAAATTCAAAAGATTGAAGTTATGGACTATGATTTTTTACAATCATTAATAAATAAAGATGCTTTAGAACGCTTTAAAGCCAATGCCTTAAATCCACACACCAATCCTGTTACTAGGGGTGGTGCTGAAAATGATGATATTTATTTTACAGCTTTAGAGGCTCAAAATAGTATTTATAATGATATACCAGATATGGTCAATAGTTATATGGAAAAGATTAGTGAATATACTGGCAGAACATATGCACCCTTTGTTTATTATGGTACAAATGATGCTGAGCGTATTATTATCGCTATGGGTTCTGTTTGTGAAACAATAATCGAAACTATTGATACTTTAACCAAAGTCGGTGAAAAAATCGGTTTAATTAAGTGTCATTTATACCGTCCTTTTTCAACTAAATATCTTACTAAGGTCTTACCTAAGAGTGTTAAAAAGATCGCTGTATTAGATCGCACAAAGGAACAGGGCGCAAGAGAACCGCTATATTTAGATGTTTTATCTTCGCTTTCTGATTTAGATATTGAAATCATTGGTGGTCGATATGGTTTAAGCAGTCGTGATACATCACCAAATCAAATTAAGGCGGTTTATGATGAGCTTAAAAAAGACCAACCTAAAAAAGAATTTACTATCGGTATTGTCGATGATGTTACTAATTTATCACTGGATGTTGAAGCTGATTTTTATAATAAGAATGAATATACTACATGTTTGTTTTATGGTCTAGGATCTGATGGTACGGTTAGTGCCAATAAGTCATCAATTAAAATCATCGGTGATAATACCGACCAATATGCCCAAGCTTATTTTCAATATGATTCTAAAAAAGCTGGTGGTGTAACAAAATCACATTTGCGTTTTGGAAAAAAACCTATTCGTAGCACTTATTATATTAGTCATGCTGATTTTTTATCATGTTCATTAGATACTTATTTATTTAAGTATGATATGCTCAGATACCTTAAAGATGGTGGAACATTTTTATTAAATACCAATTTGAAAAAAGAAGAAATTAAAAAAAGTGTTCCTAATCGTGTATTGGCACAACTAGCTAAGAAACATGCTAAATTTTATATTATTGATGCTACAGAAATAGCTAAAAATATTGGAATGGGAAGAAGAACCAACACCATTCTTCAAAGTGCCTTTTTCTATTTAAATCCACAAATATTACCTTATGATGAAGCGGTAATTTTAATGAAAAAGATGGCTCAAAAAACCTATGGTAAAAAGGGCGATGAAATTGTTAATTTGAATTATAAGGCTATTGATTTAGGTGCCAGTGGTCTTATGGAAGTCGTTGTTGATCCTAAGTGGGCTGATTTATCTTATAATGATCATCGAAAATTATCAGGTGATGAATATTTTGATAATCACTGTAGTGCTATTGAAACGATGAACGGTTATGATTTACCAGTTAGCAACTTTACTAAATATGGTTTATTGAACGGTACAGTTCAAAATAATGCCACCTTTAGAGAAAAAAGAAAAGTTGCTGCTCAGGTTCCTAAATGGAATCCTGATAATTGTATACAATGTAATATTTGTAGCTTTGTTTGTCCTCATGGAACAATTAGACCATTTTTACTTACAGAAGAAGAAATTGAAAAGGCTCCAGGTAAATTCAATACCACTAAGGCCTTGGGAAAGGGTGTAGAACACCTTAAATTTAGAATCCAGGTATCGGTAGATAATTGTGTTGGTTGTAGCTTGTGTGTTACTGAATGCCCTGGAAAGGGTGGCAATAAAGCACTGGAAATGGTTGATATTAAAGAGGAAAGTGATCAAGATATCTTAGCTGATTACATGTATAAAGAATTGGATAATAAAACTAGTTATTATCCAACCCACACTGTTAAGGGATCACAGTTTTTAATGCCTTATCATGAGGTGTCGGGTGCTTGTCCTGGTTGTGGTGAAACCCCTTATTATCGCTTAGTATCTCAACTTTATGGTAGGGATATGATGATTGCTAATGCTACAGGTTGTAGCTCGATATATTGTGGTAGCACACCTTCAACACCCTTTGTTAAGGATAAAAATGGTGAAGGTATTGCATGGGCCAATTCACTATTTGAAGATAATGCTGAGTATGGTTTTGGAATGGCGATTGCTCAAAATTACAAACAGGCTCATATTCTAAAAATTATCGAAGATAATATCGACTCTGACTGTCGAGAAATATTTGTTAAGTATTTAGAAGCTAAGGATGATCGTGAACTCCAAAGACTCTATGCCCAAGAATTGATTGATAGTGTTAAAAAATCTAGTAATCAAAATGTTAAAGAATTATTGAAATATGAAAGAGATTTAATCGGCAAATCAATTTGGATTATCGGTGGTGATGGTTGGGCCTATGATATTGGCTATGGTGGTTTAGACCATGTTTTAGCCAATGATTTGAATGTTAATATCTTAGTTTTAGATACTGAAGTATATTCAAATACTGGCGGACAATCATCTAAGTCTTCTCCTGCGGCATCAATTGCTAAATTTGCTGCTGGTGGTAAGGCTACAGCTAAAAAGGATTTGGGTGCTATCGCAATGGCCTATGGTCATGTTTATGTAGCCAGTGTTGCCATGGGCGCCAATCGTCAGCAAACCTTAAATGCTTTTAAGGAAGCTGAAAGCTTTAATGGTCCAAGTTTGATTATTGCCTATTCCCCATGCATTGAACATGGTATTAAAGGTGGTCTATCTAATCATCAAATAACTCAAAAACAAGCGGTTGAGTGTGGGTATTTCTCATTGTATCGTTTTGATCCTCGCAAAGAAAAACCATTAAGTATTGATTCGCGTGAGCCTAAGTGGGATTTATTCTATGAGTTTTTAAAAACTGAAAATCGTTTCAATCAGTTATTGAAATTAAAGGGTGAGGATATAGCCTATGAAATGTTTGGCAAGTGTCGTGATGATGCTTTAAAAAGATATAAGCGTTTAATTAGCTTGAAACAAATCCAAGAACAATAAATTTTGTTTATAATCAATCTCTGAATTTATGCTTTAAATTTAGAGATTTTTATTATTGATAAGTATATCAATATGTTTATTGGATATTACAGATAATATAGTTTTTTTGCCATATTGTAGATTTTTTAGCTATAATAGTAAGGATGAAAATATTATTATATTTTGAAGGTGAGAAAGCAATAAGTACATCGGGAATTGGTAGGGCTTTGCGCCATCAGATGAAGGCTTTGGATAGTGTTGGCATACCCTATACCACCAATCCAAATGATAGCTATGATTTATTACATATTAATACTTATTTTTTGAATAGTGAATCACTGATTAAAAAAACTCATAAAGAGGGTAAGGGGGTCATTTACCATGCCCATAGCACTGAGGAAGATTTTAAAAATTCTTTTATTTTTTCTAATCAAATAAGTCCCTTATATAAGAAACACCTGGTTAATTTATATTCTATGGCTGATGAGTTGATTACACCAACTCCATATTCAAAAAAGATTATTGAGTCATACGGAATTACCCAAAAAATTACCGCTATCAGTAATGGTATTGATATGAATAAATATAAATATTGTCCACAAAAGGTCAAGGCTTTTCGTAAGTATTTTAGTTTAAATGATGATGATAAAGTTGTCTTAGGTGTAGGCCTACTTTTTGAAAGAAAGGGTATTTTAGATTTTATTGAAATTGCTGAAAAAATGCCTGAGTATAAATTTATTTGGTTTGGTGATACCCCGATGTTATCAATTCCTAAGAATATTAGAGATAAAATTGAAAGTCGCCCCGATAATTTAATTATGCCTGGTTATGTTAAGGGTCCAATTATTGAGGGCGCATATTTATCGGCTGATTGCTTCTTTTTTCCAAGTTATGAGGAAACTGAAGGGATTGTCGTTCTTGAAGCCTTGGCATCTAAACAATTAGTGATTGTGAGGGATATTGGAGTTTTTGATCCTTGGCTTGTCAATGGAAAAAATTGTCTTAAGGCTGATAATAATTTGGAATTTGAAGCATGTATTCAAAAAGCGATGAGTAATAAGATGGATGATATACGCATAAATGGTTATCATACTGCCGAGGAAAGAACAATCGAAAATGTTGGTAAACAATTGAAAGAAGTATACGACCGTGTATATAATGAGATAAATTTAAAACAATGAATAAGAAAAGTAAATATGCAATAAATATTGCGATTATATTATTGGTACCGATAGTTACATTGACGGTACTGTTAAATAACAACTTTAAAGAAATTGCGCATTCATTAAGGAATCTTAATTATTTTTGGCTTTTTTTAGCCCTGATACTAATTCTTTTGTGGCAATTTTTGGTTGGCATGGCATTAACCAAACTAACTAAATTTTTTCATAAATCCTATAAATATCACCAAGGTTTTTTTAATACGATTATCGCTGGTTTTTTCCATGGTATTACTCCTAGTGCCAGTGGTGGACAATTTATTCAAACCTATGTTTTTAAGAAGCAGGGTGTTAGTTCATCAGAGTCGATATGTGTGTTATGGCTTGATTTTATTATTTATCAAGTTACGATGTGTATGATGACTTTGGTATTGATTGTTGTTAAATTCGATTATTTTAAAAACACTTACAGCAAATGGTTTGGTATTATATTATTGGGCTTTATTTTTGATGCTTCAATTATCTTTGGTTTATATGCCCTTGCTCGCTTTAAAAAATTACATCTTTGGATTTCTAATAATGGCATCGGTTTTTTACATAAAATTCATCTGATTAAAGATCAAGAAAAGACCAAGGCTAATTTAGAGCTTAAGATTGAAAGATTTCAAACTGAATCAAAGAAGATTGTAGGCAATACCCGCTTAATTATCATCACCATCATTATCAACGCTTTACGACTATTGGTATATTATTCAATTCCCTTTGTGGTCTTTGTAGCCTTGGGTTTGAAGGTTGATTTTGATTTGTATATAACTTCAATTACTATTTCTTCGTTTATTTCAATGCTTAGTAATTATATTCCACTACCTGGTGGCAGTGGTGGGGCTGAGAGTTTGTTTGTGTTGATGTTTGGACACTTATTCTTAAGTGCCTATGTGCAAATCGGAATGTTGATATGGCGTTTTTTAACATATTATGTAGTAATGATAATTGGTGCTATTTGTTTTATGTATTTAAAGATTAAGGAAGATTTATAATGAGAATTGCATTGTTTACAGATACCTATTTACCAGATATTAATGGGGTTGTAAGTTCGATTGAACTATTGCGTTTAAAGCTAATTGAAAAGGGTCATGATGTCTATGTTGTCTGCACCTATCCGAGTGCACCTGGTAATTTTAAGATTATAAGAGAAGATAATATAATCAGATTTCCAGGCTTGGAATTAAAACAATTGTATGGTTATGCGATAACCAGTCCTTTTCATTTTTTGGCTATTGATGACTTAAAGAAGCTAAACTTTGATTTAATTCATGTTCATACAGAATTTGGTGTTGGTATTTTTGCCAGGATTGTTGCCAAAAAATTAAATATTCCTTTGGTGGCAACATATCATACCACATATGAGGATTATACTCATTATGTTAATCCGATTAATTCTTCATTAGTGGAAAAGGGTGCTAAATTGGCGGTTGCCAAGCTAAGTAAGATTTATAGTGATAGTTGTGTTAAGGTTATTTCACCAAGTGAGAAGACTAAAAAAATGCTTATTTCATATGGTATCGATGACCATAATATTAAAGTTATTCCTACTGGACTTAATCTTGACAAGTTCAGTATTGATAATATTGATCATAATCGTATCAAAACAATAGAAAAAGAAATTGATTTAAAACACGATGAGCGGGTTATTGTTTATGTTGGAAGACTGGCGAAGGAAAAATCACTAGATGTTGTTATAAGGGCGATGGCAATTGTTAAAAAGGCGAAAGCTAGGGTTAAATTAATAATTGTCGGTTCAGGACCTGATGAGGATTCACTTCATAAGCTTACGACAAAATTAAATTTGAATGATTGTGTTATTTTTGTGGGTAAGAAGCCCCAAGAAGAAGTACCGTCTTATTACCATAGTGCTGATGCCTTTGTGAGTGCCAGTACCACTGAAACGCAGGGCATGACTTACTTAGAAGCCTTATCGGCTGGTTTGATGGTCTTTGCTAGACACGATGATGCAGTTGAAAATTTAATTGATGTTGATAAAACGGGTTATTTTTTCGAAGGTGAAAATGATCTTGCAGATAAAATTATTAATTTTTCTAAATTGGATCCTGAAATATTAAAGATTAATCATAAAAATTGTATTGCCAAAACAAAGCCTTATAGTAGTGATATTTTTGTAACTAAGGTTATTGATCTGTATAATGAAGTGCTTGATATTTATCATAATTATTATGAGATTGATAGTATTAAATTAAAAAATAACTATGTTGTTATTAATGTTAAAAATATCGGTGGTGAAAAACATGATATTTTAATGTCCTTAGATAACTACTATGAATATGGTATTAGAAAAGATAATCGAATATCTCATAAAGAATTTGAACAATATATTCAAGAAGAAAAAATCTTAAAAGCCTATCTTGACTGTCTAAAGAAATTAATTATTAAAGATTATACCATTAAACAAATGTATGATCATTTAATTAGTAAACATGACTTAAGCATTGATGAAATGAATAATATCATTGAAAAACTTGAAGAAAAGAAATTACTTGATGATTTAAAATATTCATATAGTAAATTAGGTTATTATCGCAGTTTATTTTTTAGTAAGGATAAAATTAAGCGAAGCTTACGCAAAGATGGTGTTAAAATTGAAATAATTAATAGTTGTTTAGAGTCTTATGATAGTAGTGATGAATTTGATTTTGCGTATAAAAAAGCCCTTAAATATCAAAAGACAATTAAAAATAAATCACTTAAAATGAAGATTCAAACAATTGAGCGTAAACTGTATGTGGAAGGTTATGGTGCTGAGGCTATCGGTGAGGCGATTAAAAGATTAGATTTTAGCGATGACGAATTAAATCACATCGCAATTTTACAAAAAATGGCTTTAAAGGCTAAAAAGAAGTATGAACGCAATTGTTGTGGTAGTGAATTGAGGAATAAAGTATTTAAGTATCTTTATGCTCAAGGCTTTGAAATTGGTGATATTTATGTAGTTATAGATGAAATGGATTGGAGTGATAGCGATGAATAAAATAAAGAATTTTCAAGATGGAGAACACTTAGAGGAGTATCTGTTAGTAAAATCAATATTAAAAGGAACAACCAATAATGGTTCACCTTATCTAACATTAACACTTCAAGATAGTAGTGGAACCATTGATGGTAAGCTATGGGATGTTAAGCCTGAAACGATGAAAATTTTAGAAGTTGGTAAAGTTTATAATTTTGGTTTTGAAGTCCTTAATTATCGTAATAATCTCCAATTAAAGATTATTAAAATAATTCCTGTAGTTCAAAGTGAATTAGATATTGATGAATTTGTGATCAAAAGCAAGGAATCGGTTATTGATCTTAGAAATTATATCAATGATACCCTATCTTCAATTAAGAATAATCATTTAAGACAGATTGTTAGGGATATGTTGTACCATTATGAGGCTGATTTTTATGAATATCCAGCAGCCAGTAAAATTCATCACTCATTTAAAGGTGGTTTGGCAACACATACCTGCGGGATGTTGAAACTAGCTAATTCCTTATGTAGCCTATATCCAATGCTTAATCGTGATTTATTACTATCTGGTGTTATTGTCCATGATTTGGGTAAGATTGATGAACTTGGTGGTAATTTGGTGAGTGAATATACCTTAAAGGGCAAGCTTATCGGTCATATTTCTATTGGTGCTGCAAGACTTTTTGATGTAGCGAAAAATTTAGGGCTAGATGACAGCGAAGAATTTGTATTGTTGTGGCATATGTTACTATCTCATCATGGGGAATTGGAGTTTGGTTCACCAGTAAGACCGATGATTGTAGAGGCTGAAATGCTGACATATATCGATAATATCGATGCTAGATTAAATACTTTAGAAACAGCTCTAAGCAATATTGAAGATTGTGAAATGACTCCGAAAATGTTTGCCTTAGAGGGTAGAAGTTTTTATAAACATAATTTAGATGATAAAGATTAAAATAAGGCTATATTAGCCTTATTTTAAAAATAAAACAGCGTTTTTGCTTATTTGGCATTAAACGCTGTTTTGGTATCTATTCAGTAATTATTTTATGTATTGTTGCTAGGTCTAATTTGTTATTGGTAAATTCAATGTTAATGGTATCCTTTTCATCGTATCTTGGAATTAGATGAAAATGTAAATGATTTACCGTTTGACCAGCCACTTCATGACAATTATTTAAAATATTAAAGCCTTGACAATGTAGTTTATCTTGGTATTTAAGTGCTAATAATTGCGTTACTTTCATTACTTTATTTAGGGTTTCTAAATCTACATCAAGAATATTTTTAAAATGTTTTTTTGGAATAATTAAGGTATGACCCTTGGTTGTTTGAGAAATATCTAATATTGCGATTACATCTTCATCTTCATAAACCTTATAAGCAGGGATACTACCGTTAATTATTTTACAAAAAATATCATCAATCATTATAATGCACCAGGATACAAATTATTGATTGCTTCATATAATTCTTGATTATATACATTGAAGCCGTGTTTGGTGAAGTAATGGCTATAGATACTTCCTTTTTCAATGCTTGAAGCAATATTTTTTAATGCCTCATCTTTGAAGTTATTAATGTCATTTTCAATGATATTGAAGATGAAGTAACCATCATTCTTTTTAGAACTGTCATTTCCTGGGGTTGTGGTTAGTTTTACAACTTCGCTCAAACCCTTGGTTGAACTATTTTTAAGAATATAATCTTTAACTTCAGTGGTAATGGTACTTTTTTCAGTAATGATCATCACTTGAGGATTGACAGTAGATTGGTTATTTTTTGCAACTTTGCTGAAGTCGTTATTGTTTTTAAGTTCTTCTAAAGCTTTATTGGCCATTTCTTCGCTTTTAAAGGCAGCATATTGGATCTTAACAGGCTTGTATTCCTTTAATAATTGCTCAGCATTAATATCAACATAGCTTTCAGCAAGCTTTTCTTTTTTAATTTTAGTTGCTACAACCTTTTTAAAGTTGTCGATATTTCCAAGTCCAGCAGCTTGAATTTGTTTTTCAAAGTTGGCACCTAGTTGTGTTTTATAAGTATTGATGATAGCTTCAACTTCTTTATCAACGGTGTTTAATTTTTCTAAATCATAGATTTTATTAATGACATTTGATAAAATTTCTTCCGTTGAAATTTTATATAGCATTTTTTCAGTTAAATCAGCTTTATTGAAAAGAGTTTTGCCATCTTTAACGATAATGGCATTATCACCATCTTTAATAACTGTTTTTGTAGAATTGCCACAGCCGTAAAGAGCTAAGCACATTCCTAAAATCATAATAATTTTTTTCATTTTATTCAGCTCCTTTTAGTTTAATATTGGCATCAGCGTTAAATTTTTCCAATAGTTCTTTATCGGCAAAGGTAATCTTTAATTCATTGGCCTTTTCCGCAATAACATCAAGTTGATTAACCTTACCTGAGTTCATAATAGCTTTTTTGAAGTTATTAGTTTCGATGATGGTATCTTGATTAATTTTTTCACGCTTGATAATGTGATAACCATATTTTGTTTCAATTACCTCTGACACGGCATCTTCTGCTAATTTTAAAGCTGCTTCTTTAAATTCTGGTACGAAACTTTTAACACTTTCAGCATTAACATAACCTAGAGAACCGTTTATTCGGGCACTGCCAGGATCATCACTATTTTCTTTAGCTACTGTACCGAAGTCCTTTGTTTTTAATTCAGTTAAAACCTTTTCAAGCTTGGCTTTTTCAGCATCGCTTGGGTTTAGGGTATGTACTTCTTTACCGTCTTTTTGTTCGCTTTTAACATCAGCAACCTTAACTAGAATGTGAGATAGCACCATCGGTTGTTTCTCTGCTTCTAAGAAAGGTTTTACAATCTCATCATAGTGTTTTTTAAGATGTTCACTAGTTAAGGCGTCAAGTTTTAATTGAAATAATATATGATCTTTTAGCTGTTTAATATCGTTATAACCAAAATTTCTTAATTCATTCAATAATTGAGCCTTATTGGTTTGTTGGTTATGGTATGCCACATATTGATTAGCAATTTCCTTCATTTGAGAAGTTTCTTCTACAGCCTCATTAACCACTTGTTTTTGTAGGGCGATAAAGGCTGTTTGATTCCCTAATTTTTCCTTGTTGGCATCAAAAAATGCACCTACCTTATAATCTTCACCATTTAAGCTGTATATTACGCTTTCACCGTCAACGACCTTTGTTTTAACCGTCTTGACCTTGATAGAATCTTTAATTTTATCAATGCTGTAATATCCGATAAAACCTAGCATGAAAATGGCAACCACTGCGACAAACCAGTGTTTTTTTAATGTTTCATTCATATCGTTACTCCTTTAGTCTAACAATAATTATTATAATATTATCTCGATATACTTTCAATTATTATTGCCGGGTTGTAAGTTTTAAGATATAAAATATTGACATATTTTTTTATGCATGCTAATTTAATATTGTTAGAAGCAATTAATAGCGTGTAACTGATTAAATTCAAGCATTAACTATTAAAGGAATATAACATTCTTTTAAGGTTAGTGCTTTTTTATTACCTTAAAAGATAACCGAAACAATGTAAGGAGGTTAAGATGAAAGACAAAGTTTTTGGTGTTTTACAAAGAGTTGGTAGATCGTTTATGTTACCGATTGCAGTATTGCCCGTTGCCGGTTTGTTGCTCGGTATCGGCGGTTCATTTACCAATTCTACTATGATTGAGGCCTATGGGCTTCAAAGTATTCTCGGAGAAGGTACATTGTTACATTCTCTGTTATTGGTTTTAAATGGTTGCGGTAATATTATTTTTGCAAATTTACCGATCATTTTTGCAGCCGGTGTAGCAATCGGTATGGCAAAAAAAGAAAAAGAAGTTGCGGCATTATCCGGAGTTATTGCTTTTTTTGTTATGCACTCAGCAATAAATGTTATGCTTCAAATTACTAAGATTGCCGATAAATTACCTAACGGTTCAATCGCTCAGGTTGTCGGTATTGAATCTTTACAAATGGGGGTATTCGGAGGTATTATCGTAGGTCTTGGCGTTGCTGCATTACACAACAAATTTTATAAGATCGAATTACCGCAGGTATTGTCATTTTTCGGGGGATCAAGATTTGTTCCCATCATCAGTACTTTAGTTTATTTGTTTGTCGGTATATTGATGTTTTTTGTTTGGCCTGCCGTTCAACAGGGAATATATCTTGTCGGCGAGTTGGTTAGAAATTCCGGTTATGGCGGAACATTCTTATACGGTGTTATGGAAAGAGCCTTAATTCCTTTCGGTTTACACCATGTATTTTATTTACCTTTTTGGCAAACTGCCGTTGGAGGAACATCAAATATTTGCGGTACGCTTGTAGAAGGAGCTCAAAATATTTTCTTTGCGGAATTGGCTTGTCCTTCAACAACAATCTTTAATACCGAAGCGACAAGATTTATGGCCGGAAAATTTCCATTAATGATTTTCGGTTTACCGGGTGCGGCATTTGCAATGTATAAAATGGCCAAATCCGAAAAGAGAAAAATTGTCGGAGGTTTATTATTATCGGCGGCACTTACCAGTATGCTTACCGGTATTACCGAACCCTTGGAATTTACCTTCCTTTTTGTTGCTCCGCTTTTATATGTAGTTCATGTTATCGGTGCCGGTCTTGCGTATATGTTTATGCACATTTTAAAAGTCGGTGTCGGTATGACATTCTCGGGCGGTTTGATTGACTTTACACTGTTTGGAATTATGCAAGGCAATGCTAAAACAAATTGGTTTATGGCTGTTGTGGTAGGCATTGTTTACTTTGTTTGTTATTATTTTGTATTCAAAATTTTAATTAATAAATTAAATTTAAAGACTCCGGGCAGAGAAGATGACAGTGAAGATGTTAAACTTTATACAAGAAAAGATGTTGAAAAAAGAAATGATGCAGAAAAGGGTCAAAGTGAAAATATCAACAGTGATGAAATAAGTAAAATGATTACCGACGGCCTTGGCGGAAAATCCAATTTAAGCGATATTGACTGTTGCATAACAAGATTAAGATGTACGGTTATCGATCCTTCATTGGTTGATGATGATTTATTAATCGCTTCAGGTGCCAAGGGTGTTGTTAGAAAAGGAAACGGAATACAGGTTATTTATGGACCCATAGTTACCGTTATAAAATCACAATTGGAAGATTACTTGGATACAATCGTTGAAGATGAAAAAGAAATTGAAGAGATATTAGCTCCGGTTGATGGAAAAGCGGCAATGTTATCGGAAACTCCCGATAAAACATTTGCAGAGGGTTTACTTGGAAAAGGTTTAGTGATATTCCCTACAGGAAATAAGATTTATGCTCCGGTTGACGGTGAAATTAAATTTATTTTTGAAACCAAACATGCAATCGGTATTGCTTCCGATAAAGGAACCGAAATTTTATTGCACGTGGGTATTGATACCGTAAATCTCAAAGGAAAGGGATTTAATGTTATGGTTGAAAACGGTCAAAAGATTAAAAAGGGTGATATCTTAATGGAAATTGATTTACAATATATAAAGGATAATGCTCAAAGTGATGCTATACCTATCGTTTTTACAAGTTTAAAAGCTGAACAAACTTTATTAATTAAGAATTTAGGCGAAGTTAAAGCACTGGATCCGATTTGTGAAATAAAATAGATTTAGGAGTGGGGATGTATAGAGTAAAAAAAGTTATTAATAATAATGCTTTATTAATAATTGACGAATCAACCAATCAGGAAGTTATTTTTATGGGTAACGGTGTAGGATTTAATCGCAAACCCGATGAATTGGTTGATAATATCAAAGATTGTAAAAGATATTTTATGAACAATGGAATTAAAGACGGTAAAGATTTGATTGATTCCGAATATTTGGAAATCGCTTCGTTAATTTTGGATAAGACCGAAGAAAAGTTTGGATATGTCGACAGATCGATTCAGACTTCTTTAGCCGATCATATCGCCTTTACCATTGAACGAATTAAAAATAATATGATTATTTCCAATCCTTTTACGAAAGATATTTCACTCCTATACAGCGATGAACACGAAATTGCCTTAAAAGGTCGTGAAATTATTGAAGAAAAAACAGGCATTGTAATAAATGATGATGAAGTGGGGTACATTACTTTGCATGTTCACAGTTCTTTGGATTGCGACAGTGTTTCCGAATCTATGAAAACCACGGTGATTATCAATGAAGCTTTGGAATCATTGGAAAAGTTATGTAAGATAAATATTGATAAAGATTCATTATCTTATTCGAGATTATTGATTCATTTAAAATATATGTTCGCAAGACTTTCAAAGGGTGAAAGACTTAATATAGATATGGACAGTTATGTATCTGCCAATTTCCCTTCATCTTACGAAGTGGCTAAAATAATTTGCAACTCAATTAAAAACAGTTGTGATTTCGATATTCCGTTTACTGAAATCGGATATTTGGCAATACATATTGAAAGAATAAAAAATGATGGATTAAATTTTTCTTTGAAAGAATAATAAATTTATCAAATAAAAATTTTAAAGGGTTAAAAGTAAAGATAAAATTTTTAACCCTTTTTGTATATGCAGCTATTAAAGCATAATCATGAAAAATGTATAAAACCATTCTTAGTGTTATAATCTATTTAGGAGTTAATATGAAAACATTAGAGATTAAAGATTTACGCGTGGCAATCAATGGCCGCGAGATTTTAAAAGGCTTGAATCTGGTAGTTAATGAGGGCGAGATTCATGCGATTATGGGACCTAACGGTAATGGTAAAAGTACTTTAGTTCAGACAATAATGGGCAATCCCAGTTATCAAGTAACAGGTGGTAGTATTTACTATGATGGCAAGAATGTTCTTGAGATGGAAATAAATGAGCGTTCAGTGTTAGGGATCTTTTTAGCGATGCAATATCCTAATGAGATTAGTGGAGTTACTAACAGTGATTTTTTAAGGGCAGCAATTAATGCCAGAAACAAGGAGCCAATTTCATTATTTAGTTTTATTAAGGAAATCGAAAAGAATATTACTAAATTAAATATGAAGCCTGATTTAGCGCATCGTTTTGTGAATGATGGCTTTAGTGGCGGTGAAAAAAAACGCAATGAGATTTTGCAGATGATGATGTTAAAACCATCACTGGCGATGCTTGATGAGATTGATTCTGGTCTTGATGTCGATGCGATTAAGTATGTAAGTGATGCAATTTTGGATATGCATAAAACTCAAAATACCAGTATGTTGATTGTTTCACATTATGAGCGTTTTTTCAGTTTTATCAAACCAACACATGCCCATATTGTAATTGATGGTAAGATTGTATGCGATGGCGATTATAGCCTATGTCAAAAGGTTGATGATGATGGCTATGATTGGTTGTATCAAAAATTAGATATTACCCCTAATAAAAATGAGGTAGATAAACCTATTGTTTATTCATTAGGAAGTTGTGCTCATAATACTTCGAGGTTAGATAAATGAGTGATATTCAAAAATATCAATTAGATAAAGAGCTTTTTTTAACCTTTGAAAATGATATTTCAGTTAATGTGGTTGAAGTTGATGATGATGCCAAGTTGAAGGTTGAGGTAAAAAAGGGCCATCACTTCTTATTTATCAATCAAATTAATCACGATGATATCGAATACTATGATGATATTAGAATTTATGATGGGGCAAAATTAGATTTAATTTATATTGGTTTATCAAAAGGCTCAATTAAACAGGATTCTAAATTAACACTTCATCAAAATACTGAAGTTAATTTAAATTCTTCGTATGTTGCAACAAATAAAAAAGATATTAAACTCTATTGTCTTAATCAGGAGTATAATTCTCATCTTAATATGGATAATTCCTGTGTTATTAAGAGTGATGGTAATTTTAGTATTGATGCCATCGGTAAGATTATCAAGGGTGCTAAAAATAGTTCCCACTTTCAAAAGACTCGTTGTTTAACAATTGGTAATGTGAATAATGCCTTCGCAAAACCATCATTATTAATTGATGAAAATGATGTTAAGGCAGGGCATGCACTGGCACTAGGTACAATTGATAAGGAACAATTATTTTATTTACAATCACGAGGTCTTAGTTATGATGCCAGTATTAAACTGTTATATGAATCATATTTGAAGTTGGATTTGAATTTTTTACCTGATGATCATGATCGAGAAGTTATCGGCAATCTTTTTAAGAAAGGAATGGTTAATCTATGATTGATGTTAGGAAACGTTTTCCAATGTTAAATAACCACCATGGTCTTATTTATTTTGATAATGCTGCAACTACTTTTAAACCTGATACTGTAATTAAGAGGGTTGAGGATTTTTATTGTTTTAAAACTACCAACATTCATCGTGGTGATTATGATTTAAGTTTTCAATTATCAAATGAGTATGAAAAGACTAGAAGTTTGGTGGCTGAATTTTTGAATGCTGAAAAAAATAAAGAAATTGTTTTTACCAGCGGCGCTAGTGAAGCGTTGAATTTGGTTGCCTATGGTTATGGTCAGAAATTTTTAAAAGCAGGGGATATTATCCTTACAAGCGAAGCTGAACATGCTTCAAATATTCTTCCTTGGTTTAAGGTGGCTGAACTTACTAAGGCTAGGATTGAATATGTTGAACTTGATGAATTTGGGCGTTTTAATTTAGAGTCATTTAAGAATAAACTAAGTAATAAAGTCAAGGTGGTTACTCTAGCCCATGTTTCAAATGTTTTGGGCTATATTTTACCAATGAAGGAAATTGTTAGCTTGGCCCATGAGGTTGGGGCTATTGTGGTTTGCGATGGGGCGCAAAGTGTTCCACACATCAAATACGATGTTCAAGCCTTGGATGTTGATTTTGTAGCGTTTAGTGCACATAAGATGTATGGTCCTAGCGGTGTTGGTTGTTTATATGGCAAATATGATCTACTTGAAAAAATGGACCCTTTTATGCTTGGTGGTGGTTCAAATGCTCGTTTTGATATATGTGGTAACATCCTTTTAAAGCAGGCTCCTTATAAGTTTGAAACGGGAACACCTAATATTGAAGGCATCCTTGGTTTAGGTGGGGCTATTGAATTTATCAATGAAGTCGGTATTGAAAATATTGAAGCTTATGAGCGTGATTTAGCTAGGTATTTTATGGATAAAATGTTGGCGCTTGATAATGTAACTGTCTATAATCCTAGTGCCGATTGTCCGCTTATTGCCTTTAATATTAAAGGGGTGTTTGCCCAAGATGCCGCCACCTATTTGAATAAGCAACATATCTGTGTGCGTTCTGGCAATCATTGTGCCAAGGTTTTAATTGAGGTTATTAAAGTCGGAGAAACTTTAAGGGCTTCACTGGCTATATATAATACCAAGGCTGAGATTGATGCCTTTGTGAATATCGTGAAGGGAATTACACTTGAAAAAACTATTGAGGCAATACTATGATGGATAAAAATTTAAAACGCGAAATAATTATTGATCATTATCAATATCCTCGTAATAAAAAAAGTATTTCAGAGGCCCTTTTTAAGATTAAACATCGTGCCAGTGATTCTTGTATTGATGATATTAAGGTTGGAATGATTTTTGATCAAGGCAGAATCATAGATATTAAATTTGATGGTATTGGTTGCGCTATCAGTACCGCAACAACCTCAATTTTTACTGAATTGCTTAAAAATAAAAATAAAGAAGAAGCACTTAAATTGATTGATAATTATTTAAATATGTTAGATGAAAAAAGCTATGATGAAAGTTTATTGGCTGAACTTGAGGCCTTTGATGAATTATCTAAGCAGGCAAATCGTATTAAGTGCGGTAAAATAGGCGTTTTAGCTATGAAAGAGTTGATAGAAGAATATGAATGATGAAAAAAATAAAGATATTATTGATACATCTGACCATTATCGCTATGGTTTTAAAGATGAGGATATATCAATATTTAATACTGGTCAAGGTTTAAGTGAGGAAGTTATTCGCTCAATTTCTAAAATTAAAAATGAGCCTGAATGGATGTTGGAATATCGCTTAAAGGCATATCATCAGTTTTTAGCATTAGCAAATCCTGATTGGGGTTGTGATTTAAGTGAACTTAATTTTGATGAATTGACTTATTATATTCGCCCAAATGAGGGGGTTCAAAATAGTTGGGATGATGTTCCAGAAACAATTAAGAATACTTTTGAAAAACTTAAAATTCCTGAATCTGAACAAAAATTTTTAGCTGGGGTTACCACCCAATATGAATCAGAGGCTGTTTATCACAATATGCTTAAAGAGGTCGAAGATAAGGGGGTACTATTTTATGATACCGATACTGCCCTTAAGAAATATCCAGAAATTTTTAAAGAATATTTTGGAACAATAGTTGATTATACCGACAACAAATATGCCGCCTTAAATTCAGCGGTATGGTCGGGAGGTTCATTTATCTATGTTCCTAAGGGAGTTAAATTAGATAAACCCTTACAATCTTATTTTCGTATTAATTCAGAAGCGATGGGACAATTTGAACGAACTTTAATTATTGTTGAAGATGGCGCTGATTTACACTATGTTGAAGGCTGTACTGCTCCTAGATATTCAAAAAATTCATTACATGCAGCAGTGGTTGAAATTATTGTCAAAGATAATGCCAAATGTCGTTATAGTACCGTTCAAAATTGGTCGGCTAATATTATTAATTTAGTTACCAAGCGGGCAATGGTTTATGAAAATGGGATTATGGAATGGATTGATGGCAATATCGGTTCGCATATTACCATGAAATATCCAAGTTGTATTTTAAAGGGAGATAATAGTCGAGGGCTTTGTATTTCGATTGCGATTGCCGCAAAAAATCAAATTCAGGATGCTGGTGCTAAAATGATTCATATCGGCAAGAATACCCAATCGACGATTATTTCTAAATCATTGAGTAGAGTTGGTGGTGCAGTTAATTATCGAGGTATTATCAATCATGGGGCAAATGCCCTCAATGCCAAAAGTCGGGTAGAATGTGATACTTTAATTCTTGATGATTTAAGTACTAGCGATACTATTCCTTTAAATATTGTGCAAAATGCTACAAGTACCATTGAACATGAGGCTACCGTATCTAAAATATCCGAAGAACAAATATATTATTTGATGTCTAGAGGCTTAGATGAGTCGCAGGCTATGGAAATGATTATTTTGGGCTTTATTCAACCCTTTACCAGAGAATTACCGATGGAATATGCAGTTGAATTAAATCAATTATTAAAGATAAATATGGAAGGCTCTGTTGGATAGAGCCTTTATTTTATAGTTGAGATTTTAAAGTGGTTAAATACCTAAAAGTTTAGAAGTGAGTGTGGAATATTTATTATATAATTGATGTATGTATATTCTTGATGTCTATATTGCTAGGGCTAATGTTAAAATTGGCAACAGTTTTAAATATTTATCCTATGAAAAACTTGAAAAAGGTAGGCGCGTAAGGGTTGATTTTCATCATCGTCAACTTTTAGGTTTTGTCGATGCAATTACTTATACCGATAAGAGTATTGAAGAACTTGAAGCTGAATATGGTTATGTTTTTAAATTTATTAATGAATGTGTCGATCAAAAGGCAATTATCAATGATGAATTATATGAACTGGCTAAGTGGATGACTAGGGTTTTTGTTGCACCATTTACAAGTTGTATCAATACCATTCTTCCTAAAGTTAATAGTGTTACTAGAAATACTATCGCCATTACTAAAGAAAGATATATCAAAAAACAAAACCTTGACCCTAAACTTAAACTTACTAAAAAACAAATGGCGGTATATCAGGAATTAAAAGATGAGCTATCATATCATGAATATTTATCCTTGTATAAGACTATTGGTAAGAAGTTAATTGAATTAGGGCTTGTTGAGGTATTTGAAAAGGATAAAGATTATAAATTAAATAAGGCCTTTATTAAGACAAATTTTAAGCAACTTACCACTGATCAAAGTGCTGCTGTTCAAAGCGTAATTGAGAGTGATAAATTGGTTAGTTTATTATTTGGGGTAACTGGTTCTGGTAAAACTGAGGTATATCTTCATATTGCTCGTTTTATGATCAAACAGCAGCGCCAAGTATTGATTTTGGTGCCGGAAATTGCCTTGACACCTCAAATGATTCAAAGGGTGAGTGAGCGTTTTGAAAGAGTATGTTTTTATCATTCGGGTTTAAATGCCCAAGAACAATATAATCAATATCTTAAAGTTGCTGGTAATGAGGTGGATATTGTCGTAGGTACAAGGTCGAGTATTTTTTTACCCTTTGATAATTTAGGGATAATCATTGTTGATGAGGAACATGACCATTCTTATTACCAAAATAGTCTTCCATGCTATCAAGTAAAAGATATTGCTATTAGGCGTGCGACAACTCATAAGGCAAAAGTATTGCTTGCCAGTGCTACACCGTCGCTTAAAAGCTATGCTATGGCACTTAATGGTAGCTATAATTTTGTTAAATTACCACAGCGTATCAACAATGATATGCCTACCATAAAATTAGTCGATACGATTGATGAGCTTAAAAAAGGCAGTTTGAGTATCATTGGTAGCTATCTTAAACAAAGAATTAGTGATGAACTTAAACATAACCATCAGATTATTATTTTACTTAATCGCCGAGGTTATTCACCAATTATTAAATGTGGCAACTGTAATGAAGCATATAAGTGTGATAGTTGTGATTTGGCCTTGGTTTACCATCAAGAAGAGAAAGCGATGAAGTGTCATTACTGCGGTAGGATCTATCCTTATCCATCACCTTGTAAACACTGTCATTACACCGTTGGTGTTTCCTATGGTTTTGGAACTGAGAAGGTTCAAGAGGAGTTACAGGCTCTTTTTCCAAATGCTAATATTGAAAGATTTGATCGTGATACTGTCAATAAAAAGGGCAGTCATGAGGTAATTTTAAAGACTTTTGAAAAACAGGGTATTGATATTTTGGTGGGTACTCAAATGATTGCTAAGGGCTTAGACTATCCCAATGTTACGCTGGTTGGCGTAGTTGATGGTGATCAGGGTTTTCAAAGTGAAAGTTATCGGGCCATGGAGGATGTTTTTTGTTTATTGATGCAGGCATCAGGTAGAAGTGGTCGAAGTGATTTGAAGGGTGAGGTTGTCATCCAAACTCATAATCAGGATCATTATTTGTTTCAATCCTTGATCAAACATGACTATGACAGCTTTTTTAAACAGGAGATGAAATTTAGAAGTTATTTATCATATCCTCCATACACTCATATGGTATCCTTTAAAATTGAAGCTGTTAGTATTCGTAAATTAAATGAATCAATGGAAGTGTTATTGAATATTATTGATTATTATCAACTTAAACATTTTAGACCCTATGAGATGCAACGCTTAAATAATCTTCACCGTCTTAGGGTTATTGCAGTTGATAAGGATATTAAAAAAATTATAACCTTAAGCAATAAGATTGTTGAAAAATATCTTGAGAATAGAAATGTTGCCAATATTATGGTAGAAATGGACCCATTAGAAATATGATTAGTGAACGCCAATTAAGTTATGAAATTTTAAAAGCCAGTTATATTGATGGCCAATATGCTAATTTGATAATGCGTAAAAGATTAAATGAATTACCGAAACAACAACGGCCCTTTGTAACAGAAATTGTCAATGGTGTAATTCGTAATGATATTAAATTGCGAGCTAATTTTGAAAGATATTTTACTTCCAAGACTAAAATGAGTATCATCATTATTTTAATGATGGCTTATTATGAGAAACATTACTTACAGCATCCTAATTATGTGGTGGTTAATGAATATGTAGGATTGACCAAGAAACAATATAAGGCTTTTATTAATGGCTTTTTAAGAAATCATCTTGATGATTTTAATTTTTATGAAGTAACCAATAATCTTGAAGAAGTAAGTATTAAGTATTCCCTTCCTTTGTGGATTGTTAAATTATTGAAGGCTCAATATAATGATAAGGACTTTGAATATCTTTTAAATGATTATCAAGAGGTATTACCGAGTATTTTTTATCATCTTAATTCAAATAAGATTGATCGTGAAGTCCTAAAATCTTTAGATGTAACTTTTATTACCGACAAGGCCTTTATCAGTAAAAATAATTTAATCGATCATGATCTATTTAAAAATGGAAGTATCTATGTGCAGGATCTGGGTTCACAGATGATTGGTGATGCCTTAGATCTTCAAGATGGTGATTTTATTCTTGATATGTGTGCAGCACCTGGTTCTAAAACCTTTAATATGTTGGAAAATATTGATGATGATACTAATTTTTATATCAATGACATCAGCGCTCTGCGTTTGGAATTAATTAAAAGTAAAGCAATAAATCTAGGCTACCAAAATTTGAATTTTATCAATTATGATGGTTTAAAGCTTGGAGAATTAGGGATTAATTTTGATAAGATTTTATTGGATGCACCCTGTAGTGGGCTTGGCGTTATTAAAAGAAAGACCGATTTAAAAAATAGAATTAGGCCTGAAAATCTTGATGAATTAGTATCGCTACAACAAGGCTTATTGGAAGTAGCTGCCACTATTCTTAAAAAGGGTGGGCAATTAGTCTATAGTACTTGTACTCTTAATCGTAAAGAAAATGATCGTCAAATCAGGAATTTTTTAACTATCCACCAAGAATTTGAATTGATTGATGAACGATTGATACTACCTGAAAAGGGCAGTGATGCTTTTTATTTCGCTAAAATGACTAAAATAAAGTAGAATAGTGGTATGAATTATATTTATGACTTAAATTTAGCCGATCTTGAAACCTTGGTTGTTGAGATGGGCTATAAAAAATACAAGGCTCTACAAATCTTTAAATGGTTGTACCAAAAAAGAATTACTGATTTTTCTTTAATGAGTGATGTAAAAAAAGAAATGATTGAAGCTTTAAAAGCTGAATATATAATTGATACTTTAGAATTGGTTACCGTACAGGTTGCCAAGGATAAGACCACAAAATTTTTATTTAAATTGGCTGATGGGCATCATATCGAAACGGTTTTGATGTACTTTGATTATGGCATCAGTGCCTGTATTTCAACGCAGGTGGGCTGTAATATGGGATGTACATTTTGCGCCAGTGGTTTATTAAAGAAAAAGCGTAATTTACGCTGTGCAGAAATTGTTAATCAATTAGTTAATGTTCAAAAATATCTCGATCAACAAAATGAGCGTTTAGATAATATTGTGGTTATGGGTATAGGTGAGCCCTTTGATAATTATGATAATATTATGAAGGCCTTAGGAATTATTAACCATCCACATTCACTGGCAATTGGGGCTCGTCATATCTCTGTCAGTACCTGTGGTTTGGCACCGATGATCAAGCGTTTTGCTAAAGAAAATGTCCAATATAATCTTGCTATTTCATTACATGCTCCAAATGATGAATTGCGTTCTAAGTTAATGCCGATTAATCGTAGTTTTAATCTTGAAAAATTATTTGAAGCCTTAAGGGAATATTCGGCTTCTAATAATCGCCGTTTGACATTTGAATATCTACTTTTAGAAGATGTCAATGATCATGAAAAAGAGGCGGATGAACTTGCACATTTATTAAAAGGTATGAATGCCTATATTAATTTAATCCCTTATAATAGTGTCAAGGAAAAAGAATTGAAGTCTAGCTCCAATGCTCGCTCACTGGCCTTTTACGATATGTTGAAAAAGCGTCATGTTCAAGTTACTCTGCGTCAAAAAAAGGGTGATGATATTGATGCGGCCTGCGGACAGTTAAGAGCTGAATATGAAAAGGTAAAAAATGAAGTATTATAGTTTTACAGATAAAGGAAAAATTCGCGATACTAATCAGGATAGTCTGGTTTGCGCCCATAATAAAAAGACGGATTTTTTAGCAGTGGTTAGTGATGGTATTGGTGGTCATAAGGCTGGTGATATTGCTTCGCTTAAAATTATTAATTATTTAGCTAAAGAATTTAGTGCTAATGAGGGTTTTGAAGATGATTATGCTGTCTTTAATTTTATTAAGTCCAGCATGGCTAAAATTAATCAAATTATTTATCGACTTGCCCAAAATAATCAAGATTATCAAGGTATGGGAGCAACCGTTACTGGCTTAATCTTTACTAAGATGGGTATTTACTGGCTTAATGTCGGTGATAGTCGTACCTATGCTTTTAAAAAACATCAATTAAAACAACTTACTACCGACCATACTTTGGTCAATGAATTATTAAAATCAAAATTGATTACCGCTGATGAGGCCTTGGTTCATCCTAAACGCCATCACATTACTAAGGCCATCGGTATTTGGGAACAGGTTGATATTGACTATGGAAAATTAGAAGAGGTGGCAGAATATTATCTTGTGTGTAGTGATGGTTTATATGGTTATGTTGATGATTTTAAAATTGCTTCAATTATTGACAGTAATAAAATAAATACCTTAGAAAAAGCTAAAACATTGATGAATACCGCCTTGGATAATGGTGGTGGAGATAATATTTCAATTATTCTAATTAAAACAGATGAGGTGGAAGATGAGTAATATACTAGCTAATCGTTACCGTTTAATTAATTCCATCGGCAAGGGTGGCATGGCTGAAGTGTTTTTGGCTATTGATGAAGTTTTAAATCGTGAAGTAGCGATTAAAATTATGAAGGGTGAATTATCTGGTGATGATAATGCAGTCGAAAGATTCAAACGCGAAGCAATGGCAGTTACCAAGTTGGTACACCCTAATATTGTTGAAGTTTATGATGTTGGCGAAGAAGAAAATAAGAACTTCATTGTCATGGAATATGTCAGAGGTTTAACACTTAAAAAATTTATTAAAAAACGCCATAGCATTGATACTAAAGAAGCTATTTTCTTAATCAGACAATTGGTTAGTGCGATTGGTAAGGCTCATAAGGCCGGAATTATTCACCGTGATATTAAGCCTCAAAATATCATCATCAAAGATGATGGAACCCTTAAAATATTGGACTTTGGTATTGCCTTGGCCCATGATGCTATGCAGATAACAGGAACCGATGCTATTATCGGCAGTGTTCATTATTTAGCTCCAGAACTGTCATTTGGTAAACAGGCTGGTGTTTGTTCAGATCTTTATTCAATTGGGGTAGTACTCTATGAACTTTTATCGGGAGAGGTACCTTATAAGGCTGATAATCCAATTGATATTGCCTTATCCCATGTTAAAAAGCCCTTTCCTAGAATTAGAAAAATTAATGATAGTATTCCGCAAAGTGTTGAAAATATTATCACTAAATGTGTAGCTAAGAATCCTAAAGATCGTTATCAGGATATTCAAGAATTGAATATTGATTTATCAGTATGTTTAACCAAGGAACACCTTCATGATAAACGCTTGATTATTGATAATTTTAATAATAAAAAAATTAATAAAAAGAAAAATAAAAATGATGTATCGACAGTATTTACGGTATTATTTTCAATATTATTATCACTTTTTGCAGTGGTGGTAGTTGTTGGTTTTCTATATTTAAATGGTTTTTTTGGTCATAAAGATGTCAGGGTTAAAATGCCGAATATTGTTGGAATGACTGTTGCTGAAGCACAAGAGGTTTTAAGGAATAAGGGGCTATCAGTAGATCTTGATAAGATTAAACGAACACTTAACGATAAGGTTGAAAAAGGTAAGATTATCAGTTTCACACCTGCTAAAGATACTGAACTTAAAAAGGGTGATACGGTTATAGTTACGGTATCAGATGGTATTTATGCCCTGATGGATGATTATGTGGGCAAGAATATTAAATATGCCAAACAGGAAATTCATACAAAATATCGTTATGTTAATATCATTGAAATTGCCTCTAAAAATAAGGGTGAAGCTGGTTTAATTGAAAAACAGGAATTATTACTTCCAAATCAAAAATTTGACCCCAATATTGTATTGGATATTAAACTTACTTATATTCCGTATCTGCAAATTATTATGCCTGATGAGCTGACACTTAGAAATATGAAGATTAATGAGGCAGAAAAATATTTTAAAGACAAGGGTTTTAAAGTGGAACTTCACAAGATGAGCGAAGAAGAAATTAGTGAGTATGGCGAATTAAATAATGCCGAAACTTTTAATCGTTATAAAAATCGTGCCTACGATAGTAAACCCAAGCCAGGTCTACACTATACTCAAGAAGGCGATAGTGTAATCACTATCTATTACTATTGATATGCAGGGAAGAATAATAAAATTAATTTCATCATCAATAATGATTTTAGGTGATGATGGTTTTAAATATGAAGCTAGAGTCAGTGGTAAAGTAAAGAATAAACATCGTTTGGTTTTAGGTGATTTAGTGGTTTTTCATCAGGAAAAAGATTGTTATATTGTCGATGAATTGTTGGCTAGGAAATCTTATTTGATAAGACCCAATGTTGCCAATGTTGATCAGGCTTTAATTGTTATGAGCTTGAAGGAGCCTGAATTTGATGAAGTCTTGGTCAATCGTCTGATTATTCAAATTGAAACGGCAAATATTAAACCAATTATCCTAATTACTAAATGCGATCTTGATGATGGTGGTTTAAAAGCGATTATTGATAAATATCAAGCCATGGGTTATAGCGTTTATACAAATCATCAACAAGCCTTAAATAAACAACTACTCAAGCTTTTTAAAGGTAAAATAACAGTATTGGCAGGACAAAGTGGGGTTGGTAAAACTAGTTTAATTAATCAATTTTTGCCACAATTTCAACTTAGGACTCAACAAATATCTAAATCTTTAAATCGTGGTAAGCATACCACTACTCATTTTGAATTTTTTGAATTAGGTGGGGGAATGCTTGCGGATACTCCTGGTTTTAGTAGTTTAGAGTATTATGGTGATCTTAAAACGCTTTTAGATAAGCTGTCATTGTTTAAGTTAAGTAAAGATTGTTGTAAGTATGGTGATTGCAAACACATCAATGAACCATTATGTGCAGTTAAAGATTACATAAGTAGTCATAAAGAGTGTGAAGTGTTTTATAATTGTTATAAAGAAATAATAATCAAAAAGGAGAAGAATCAAAAATGGTAAAAATATTACCTTCAGTATTATCACTTGATTATAGTGATACCAAAAGCGGTTTAGACTTAATTAAACAATATTGTGAGATAATTCATTTCGATGTTATGGATGGGCATTTTGTGAGTAATTTAAGTTTTGGACCGGATATTTTAAAAGCTTTTAAAAAATATACCAACCTTATCATGGATGTTCATATTATGGTGGATAATCCAGAATTGATTAGTAAGATAATGATTGAAGCTGGTGCCGATATTATTACCTTCCATTATGAGGTCTTTGACTGTGATGATGATCTTATTGTCTTAGCCGATAAGATTAGAGCTAATAATGTTAAAGTTGGATTATCAATAAAACCAAAGACAAGGGTAGCTGAGATAAAACACTTACTTGATTATTTTGATTTAATCTTAGTTATGAGTGTTGAGCCGGGTCTGGGTGGCCAAGGCTTTATCATGGAGTCTTTAGAAAAAATCCAGGAATTGAAACAATTAAAAATAAATAATCATCATCATTACATAATTGAAGTTGATGGTGGCATTAATGATCAAACAGTAAATGCTGTTAAGAAGGCTGGTGCTGAATGGCTTGTTTCAGGCTCATATTTATTTAAGGGTGATTTTAAAACTAAACTTGATTCATTATTATAAAAACAACAAAGAACCTCTTATAAGAGGTTCTTTTTCACTGTTTAAAATTCATTAGAATAGAAAAAAATGCTAATTAATTAGCACTTTGTTTCTTTAATGTTCTTAATGTTCTGGCAGCAACCTTAACTTTCTTACCATTGATAGTAACTGTTTGTAAGTTTACGTTCCATTTGCGACGAGTTGCACGAAGTGAATGAGAACGGTTATTTCCAGATAAAGCTCTTTTACCTGAGATCTCACATACTCTAGACATTGATACGACCTCCTTTAATAATTTAGCTTATTTAATATATCACACAATTTTTTATGTTGCAAGTTTAGTCTTTTTTTAGTTTTTCTAATGTGCTAAAATAATGTTGTTTATGATGAAACAAATTTATGCCGCCTTAGAAATCAATGATTCTGAAATCAGATTGATTGTAGGTGAATTTTTTAACACAAGATTTAATGTCATTAAAGAAGAAATAACTCCATTTAAGGGTATTTCTAATTTTGAGATTGTCGATCGTGTTAAAACGATTGAAGCGATCAAAAATACTATTAATAATGCTGCTAAAATGATAGGTGTCAATATCGAAAGAGTATTATTGGTACTTCCAAGTGTTAATTTTAAACGCAAAAATTTTAAACTTAATTTTGAAACAGAAACAGGTGTTGTAAATTATAGTGATATTACCAAGGCTTACGAGAAGGCTTTGAGAGTTAAAATAGACGATGGTTATACCCTTGTTAATGTGGTGTGTAATAAATATACAGTAAATGGTATCAGTTATCGTCGTATTCCTGTTAGAGAGATTGCTAAAACAATTAGCATTGATATCGACTTATTGATGATAGATCAACAGATTGCCTTTAATTATGTTTCAATTGTTGAAGAAGCTGGTATTAATATTATGGATATTTGTGTTGATACTTTTGCGATTGCGAAAGAAGCAGCATTATTTGAAAAAACCGTTGACCAAAATATTATTTTAATCAAGGCTGAAAATCAAACCACAACCTTCGGTTTAATTGCCAAGGGTAAATTGATGCACAGCGAGGTTATTTATCACGGTCTTAGCGATCTTATTGATGCGGTATATGTGCAACATCGCTTGCCAGTTAATCAAATTGCTAAATTGATTAAATATAACATGGTCTTTGATGTTGAAGAATGTAGTGATAATCCGATATTTGTGTGGAACGCTTCAGATTTAAGACTTAGTTTGAGTGAAAGACAACTGGTGGAACTGGTTAAAAATAACTTCGATAAATATATTAAAAAGATTTGTGAAACATCAGCACCAATCTTGGAAAGTGGTAAGACTTCAATTATTTTAAGTGGTGAAGCCGCTAAGATGAATGCTTTAAATGAGGCCCTTGCTAGGAATACCAATTGTGAAGTAGTAACCTATACTCCTGAAACCATCGGTGCTCGTGATACTTCATTATCAGCGGTACTTGGTGCCTTGTATGCCTTTAAAGATGCCCTGGTGATTACCAACAGTAAATTATGTAGTTTAGATTTATTGGAGTATGAAAAATTAATGAATAGGCAAACAATTGATGCTGATGGTGAGAGTTTGACTAAGAAAATAAAAAATCTATTCAATCAAAGAAAGAAGGAAGGATAATATGTCTGAATTAAGTTATCAAGAAACAGCTAGAATTAAAGTATTTGGTGTTGGTGGCGGTGGCTGCAATGCCGTTAATCGTATGGTCGATGCCAATGTTAAGGGTGCGGAGTTTTATGTATGTAATACCGATATGCAATCATTAAACACTTCTAATTGTACTAATAAAATTTCACTGGGTAAAACTACAACCAAGGGCTTAGGTGCTGGTGCCAATCCTGAAATTGGTAAACAAGCCGCCTTAGAATCGGAAGAAGAAATTTCTCAAGCAATGGAAGGTGCTGATATGATTTTTATCACTGCTGGACTTGGTGGTGGTACTGGTACTGGTGCATCTCCAGTCTTTGCTAGAATTGCTAAAGAAAAGGGTGCCTTGACTGTGGGTATTGTAACTAAGCCCTTTACTTTTGAAGGTCGTAAACGCATGGATCAAGCAGAGGTTGGGCTTGAAAACTTAAAAGAATATGTTGATTCACTAATTATCGTTTCTAATAACCGTGTACTTGAGGTAATTGGTAATATTCCATTACAAGATGCCTTTAAAGAGGCTGACAATGTTTTAAGACAGGGTGTTCAAACAATTACTGATTTAATTGCCGTTCCAGCTTTAATTAACTTGGACTTTGCGGATGTTAAGAATGTGATGGAAGGTCAAGGAAGTGCCTTAATCGGTATTGGTATGTCGCAGGGTGAAAATAAGGCTAAGGAGGCAGCTTCTAAGGCTATTCAATCACCGCTATTGGAAGCACGAATTTCTGGTGCTAAGAGTGCTATTATCAATGTTACTGGTGGCTCTTCAATCACCATTTATGATGCCAATGATGCGGTAGAGGCAATCAGAGAAGCTTCAGGAAATGATATTGATATCATCTTTGGTATTGCTATTAACGAATCTATAGGTGATTCAATTATCGTTACGGTTATTGCTACTGGCTTTGACTTACCTAATAATAATCGTGCCAGTGAATTTGATGGTTTTGCCGAAATCAATACTATGAATAATGATAATGATAGTTTGATTTCTGATGATGATACTGATATTCCTAGTTTCTTTAAAGCTAGATAAATAATTAAATGGGCTATATAGCCCATTTTTATTTTATAAATTAATCTTGTTGGAAGATAATTCCACATAATTTTCTTGCATGAGTTAGTATTTCTAAAATTGTTAAACTTAAATTTCTACTCACCAATAGCGATTCTTGATTATGTTCTTTGGTGTTTTGGTTAAAATCATTGATTTGGTATACAAAGCTATTTAATTCATCTTTTGAAAGCTTATTTTTTTGATTATCATTAATTAAATAAACATCTTCCATTAATGAAGGTTTTTCGATTTGAATAATTCCTTTTTCACCGCATATTTCAGAAATGATCTTGGAATTATTTACTTTAGAATGAAGTAATAATACTTCAAAGTCTTCATACTTTAAGATGATTTTTCCTAAAAGATCAACACCATCAGGGACTTTCGTACTATTGGCATAGATATTTAATGGTTTACCAAATAAGGCAATCGCAAGAGCCAATATATAAATACCAAGATCCATCATTGAGCCGTTACCGAGTTCTTTTCTAAAGGTGGTCGGATTTTCTCCTTTGAGATAGGCTTCATATCGTGAACTGTATTTTTGAAATGAAAAAACAACACTTCTAATTTTTCCTACTTCCCTTAATTTGGCTTTTAAAATTTGAAAGTTTTCTGTATATAGTGGAAGGATACCATCGTGGATAAAAACATGTTTTTTATCAGCTATGGTATATATTTCCTGTGCCTGAAGATGATTGAGCATGAAGGGTTTTTCACAAAAAACATGATAGCCTGCATTTAAACAATCCTTAGCTATTTCATAGTGGGTTGAATTAGGGGTGGCGATATATACCGCTTCAATTTGATGATCAGCCAACATTTTTTGGTAGTTTTCATAGGCATATTCAAGCTGATGTTTTTCTTTAAATTTTAAGGCATTTTCAAATTTGCCGCTGCATACCGCTACTGCCTTAACTTCTTGTTGGTAGGATAAAGCATCGATAAACATATCTGAAATAAAATTAGTTCCAATTATTCCTATTTTCATTATTGCTTTCTTTCTATTTTTAAGTTATTTAAATTATTGATAAGATTTTCAGCCTGTTTAATACCATCAACAGCACTGGATACGATGCCTCCTGCATAACCAGCTCCTTCACCACAGGGGTATAAACCATCGCAGCTGGTACTGATACCATTGTCGTTTCTGGTAACTCTAATTGGTGATGAAGAACGCGATTCAATTCCTAACATAATACCCTGATCAATAAAACCCTTTATCTTACGATCGAAGGCTATAAAACCTTCAGATAGTGATTTATTGACCTCATCACTGAATAATTTATGCATATTTTCAAGAATTAAATTTCTGGGATATGAGCTTTCAATTACCAATTTATCCGATACTTTATTTAATAGATAGTCCTTAATATTTTGAGCAGGTGCTGCATAGTTGTGGCGATACCCAAGCTGTTCCAGTCTTTTTTGAAAATCAAAGCCATCTAAGGGATTGCCCTGATCAAAATCACTTTTTGGAATTTGAACCAAAATAGCGCTATTAGCATTTCTTCCATTTCTCATACTATAAGACATACCATTTACCGATAGGTGGTTATTGATGGTTGAGGCAGGAATGACCATTCCACCAGGACACATGCAAAATGAATAGACACCACGCTTATTAGAAGTAGTGGTTACCAGCTGATATGAGGCTGCCTTAAGTTTAGGATTTTGGTAGTATTTACCATAGGTATTTTTATCAATTAATACTTGAGGATGTTCGACTCTTACGCCAATCGCGAAATCTTTTTGAATGATCTTAATTCCTTGTTTAAATAAATTTTCATAAGTATCACTGGCACTATGGCCGATGCAAAGCAGTACATTTTCAGTTTTAAAATCTTGTTTATCAGTATGGATGCCGATGACTTTATTATTGGCTAATATCAGAGATTCAAGCCTTGTTTCAAAATGAATTTCACCACCTAAATGAATAATTTTTTGCCGCATTTTTTTAATAATTTTTCTTAAAACATCAGTTCCTAAGTGTGGTCTATTTTGATAGGCTATCTTCTGATTGGCACCAGCTTTGATAAATTCATCCATTACCTTAGATACTCGAATATTTGATGTTCGACAGGTTAATTTGCCATCAGAAAAGGTTCCAGCACCACCTTCACCAAATTGCACATTGGAATTTGGTAACAACTGACCGTTTTTAAAGAAATCATCAATATCTTCAATGCGTTGATCAACATTCTTTCCTCGTTCGATAACAATTGGTTTAAGTCCACATTCAGCTAAAATTAAAGCTGCATAGATGCCGCTGGGTCCAAAGCCTACGACAATAGGGCGATTTTTAGGTTTTGATATGACTTTTGGTAATTGATAAGAGATTTTTTCTTCTTTTTTGACATCTTTTTTATTTAGATACTTAGCCTCATTTTTAATTCTGGCATAAACACTGTAAGAATAGTGTAAATTATCTTTTCTGGCATCCAAGGATTCTTTGGTTATTTCAAAATCAATAATATCATCAATTGCACAATTAATCTTTTTAGCGA
This sequence comes from Erysipelotrichaceae bacterium, assembly GCA_034180345.1. Classification (GTDB taxonomy): domain Bacteria; phylum Bacillota_I; class Bacilli_A; order Erysipelotrichales; family Erysipelotrichaceae; genus RGIG5681. The sequence continues at coordinate 77,221 of JAXFOQ010000001.1, forward strand.
TATGTTTTTTATTAAAAATATCATCAATTTCACAGCGTATTTGGGTTATTTTAATCATACTATGATTATATAAAATATTATAAGTTATGTATATAATGCTTGGTAATTATAGTATACCTTAAAAAATATTTAATAATAATTATTAATATAATAGCTAATCATCTGTTTAATATCACTAACAATTAATAAAAAATTGTAAGCGTTTTATTTTAAAGTGCTATAATTGAGATAAATAAATTGGAGGAAAATACATGAAATTTCTAGAAGAAGCCCGTGCGTATCAAGAAGATATGATCAGAGATATTCGTTCTTTAGTTAGAATTGAATCGGTTAAAGATGTTGAACATGCAGCACCTGGTGCTCCATTTGGTCCAAATATCGCCAAGGCCTTAGAAATAGCTTTGGAAATGGGAAAAAGAGATGGTTTTAAAGTTGAAAATGTTGATGGCTATGCTGGTGTCATTCAATATGGTGATTTAGAGGAATCGGTAGGTGTTCTCGGTCATTTGGATGTTGTTCCAATTGGTGATGATTGGACATTCGATCCCCTTGCCGGAGAAATTAAAGATGGTTATATTATGGGTCGTGGAACTTGCGATGATAAGGGACCGGCGATCGCTGCATACTATGCCATCAGAATCCTTAAGGATAAGGGTTATAAATTAAAACATAATATTCAAATGATTTTCGGAACTGATGAAGAAAATACTTCGGCTGGTATCTTGTATTATAAAAAACATCGTAAAAATCCAATCATGGGGATTGTACCCGATGCTGACTTCCCTTGTATTTATGCTGAAAAGGGTATTTTAGATATGCGTAGTTTTGGTAAAATTGATACCTGTATTATTAAAATGAATGCCGGAACGGCATTTAATGTTGTAATAGGTAAGGCTGATGCAGTGGTTGCTAAAACATTGGAAAAAGAATACTTTGAGAAATTTTTAGTCGCTAACAGCATTAGCGGTAAATGCTACGAGGATGCAGAGGGTGCACACTATCACATTGATGGTAAACCATACCATGCTTCTAAGCCTTATATGGGCATCAATGCTGCTGTTAAATTGTTTCAATTTATCGGTAGCTGCTACGAGGATGATTTTGCCAAAAAGGCTGCCAAATTATTACAAGATCCATATGGAGTAGGACTTAAGGTTGACTATGATGGTGCTTATATGGGTCCGTTGACCTTTAATTTAGGTAAGGTTAAAATTGAAGATGGTAGCGTAGATTTTGCCTTGGATTATCGCTATCCTAATGAAATTGAAGGTTCAAAATTATACGATGATACTGCTTCGATCATGAAAGAAGTGCTTGGTATTGATAGTGAACTTGTTGATGACTCACATTGGTTATTAAATAATCCTGATAGTGATTTAATTAAAACTTGTATGAAGCATTATCGTGAATTTAGTGGTGATACCTATACACCGCCACTAAGAATAGGTGGTGGCACATACGCTCGTAGTTTTGAAAATTTCGCTGCCTATGGTCCAGTATTCCCAATGCGTAAATATGAGTCTTGGGTAGGTTTGGAACATGAGGCTGATGAAGGCTTTGAACTTGAAACCATGGTGCTTGCCTGTGCGATTTATGCCAATGTTCTTAAAGATTTGGCTTGTGAATAATAATATTAAATTAAGTGAACTTCGGTAGAGGTTCACTTTTATTATGTTGAATTAAACTTTTGGATTATGGCATTTAGATATTAATGTGATATAAATGATATAATTATTAAAAAGATTAGGAGTGTAATATGAAAAAAAGTACTTCATTGGTTTTTACGGGTGATATTAGCTTTGATAAATATATGGATCGAAAATGGGAAGATGATGAATTGATTGCACCAGAACTTTTGACATTTTTACATAGTGGTGATCATGTTATTGCTAATATCGAAGGACCCTTGCTTAAAATGAATAATCATTTTGAAAATGAAGGTGTTAAACAATTATTGCACGCGATGGATCCAGCAGCGACAAGTTTTTTAGATAAGATTCATGCGGATATTTGGAACCTTTGTAATAATCATATTATGGATGCTCAGGAAATAGGTGTTGCTGAAACACTTAAACAGGCAAAAAAACATCAGGCTTTAACAATCGGTGCTGGTATGAACCTAGATGAGGCTAAAAAACCAATTATTTTAAATGAGGCTGGTGGCATTGGTATGTTTAGTATCGGTTATCGACGAGGCTGTAAGCCCGCTGATACTAATAAGGCTGGTTGTTTTTTGTGGCATGAAATGGATTTGATTCAAGCGACAATAACTGAAATTAAAAAAACTTGTAGGTGGTGTGTTGTTGTGGTGCATGGTGGCGAAGAATTTACTTCGCTTCCTTCGCCATATACCAGGAAACGCTATATGGAATATTTAGTTATGGGAGCTGATATTATTGTTTCTCACCATCCGCATGTTCCGATGAATTATGAAAAAATTGATGATAAGATTATTTTTTATTCACTTGGTAATTTTATTTTTGATACCGATTATCAACGCAGTCAATTCAATACTGACATCGGTATTTTATTGAAAATTAATTTCACTGAAGATAATTATACTTGGGATGCCTGTGGTTTAAAAATCAATCGTCATAATCAACATTTAAGCAGTTGTGAATTGCCTGATATTTTTGTTAATGTTGATGAAAGGGAATATCAACTTTTAGCCCCCTTGGCAGCTGAAATGATGATTTCTGCCTATAAACGACAACTTATTTATTTAAGACCCGATGAATTTAAGAATGCTAGTGATGAACAATTTAAGGCCAATTTTTATGAAGAAAAAAGAAGCGGTCGCGTTATTGGTGAGGGTTTAGATTTTCAGATTATCTATCCTTTAGCACTTAGTGCTAAACAAGGACTTTGGAAACAAAGCAAACTTGAAAAAGTTAAAAAATATATTATTGAACAAATTTAGTTAAATTTGTAAAAAAAATTAAGTTTTGATATGATAGTAACATTGAAAGGAAGTGAAAACTTGGAAGATATTCCTATATCCCGTTTTTTACAGTTAAAAAGTTGTTTTGAGGTTTATTATTATGGATAATACTATTTTGATGATTGTGCTTTTGCTGATAGCATCAGCTTTTTTTAGTGCTACTGAAACAGCTTATTCTGGTATATCCAAATTAAAACTTAAAAATATGTTGAATAATGGTAATAAACAAGCAGGTAAAGTTTTGGCTTTAGCTGAAAATTATACTAAATTATTGTCAACAGTTTTAATTGGTAATAATATTGTAAATATTTTAATTGCAACATTGTTTACCTTGCTTTTTATTCGTTTAGTAGGCGAAGCTAAGGGTCCTGCCATCAGCACTATTGCCTCAACCTTATTTGTATTGATTTTTTGTGAAGTAACTCCAAAGACCATTGCTAAAGAAAGACCTGAAATGATTGCGATTGCTGTTTATCCGATAATTAATTTTTTCATCATTATTTTTACTCCAATGACATATTTGTTTGAGCAATGGAAGAAGGTTATTAATATTTTCTTTAAGCATAATAATGATGAAGCTATCGGTAGTGAAGAATTGTTGACCCTTGTTGAGGAAGCTCAAAATGAGGGTGGTCTGGATATTCATGAAGCAAGTCTTGTAACTAATGCGATTGAATTTAATGATTTGGATGTTCGTGATATTTTAACCCCTAGAATTGATGTGGTAGCGATTGATGTAAATGATAATTATGATACGATTGAAAGAATGTTTAGAGAAAATAATTATTCCCGCATTCCAGTATATGAAGAAAATATTGATAATATCATCGGTATTCTTCAAGAAAAAGATTTTTACTATTCATATTATCATGCCCAAAAGCTTACTATTAGTCAAATGATGAAGGATGTTCAATATACTTCGGGACATGTGAAAATCGCTTCACTTTTAAGACAACTCCAACAAACTAAATCCCATATGGCGATTGTAATTGATGAATATGGTGGAACTGAAGGTATTATTACCATGGAAGATATTTTAGAAGAATTGGTCGGTGAAATTTATGATGAACATGATGAAATTGAAGTTTTTATTAAAAAGGTAAACGACAGTACCTACATGGTCAAGGGTGATGCTGAAATCAAAGTTTTATTTGAATATTTTAATTTAGAGCTTGAAGAAGAATTTGATTTCATTACTGTTTCTGGTTGGGCAATTCATAGTCTTGATCGCCTGCCTAATAAAAATGATACTTTTAAGTATCAAAATCTTATTGTAACAGTGGTGGAATGTGATGATAAGAAAGTTAAAAAATTGAAGATTGTCCGTAATTAAAATAAACCAAGTTTAAACTTGGTTTATTATTTTTTACTTTGTGAGTGTTTATAATATTTAAGTGCAATTGCACAAATGAACAATACAACAACTAAGATACCATTGATTTTTTGGAAGTCTTTTAGTTTTTCGCCATATATGTAGTATAGTATTTGAAAATATATCGGACCCACCAACAGCAAGTCAAATATCGTTAGTTCTTCAAACATCTTCTTCATTCTTCTTTTCTCCTTGTATTAATGAAATATTTGTTAGTTTAATTATACAACTATTTTTTATGTTGTCTTGATTATAGACAATATTTAAGATATTATATTGGCAGTAGGGTCCTTTAAATCATTCCTGTGAGTTTGATAAGGTATAAATATAATGCTTAAAAGACCTGAAATGAGGTAGGTTTTATTTTAACCTAAGATGGAGGTTTTATGAGCGAAAAAGTAAAATTAACGCTTAATGTCCATGATAAACCTGAAACACTTCAATGGTTTCTTTTATCATTTCAACATGTTTTTGCGATGTTTGGAGCGACAATACTCGTTCCTATTTTAACAGGTTTTCCAGTATCGGTAGCCTTATTTGCATCAGGCTTAGGAACAATTATTTATTATGTGATTACATCATTTAATGTTCCAATTTATCTTGGTTCATCATTTGCCTATATTCCTGCAACCATTGCAGCTATTGAGGTTTGTGGTGGTGATAGAAGCAGTGCTCTTAGTGGGCTGATGATGGTTGGTCTTGTATATGTTTTAATATCAATTTTAATTAAAAAGATCGGGACTAAATGGATTGATAATTTGCTTCCACCGATTGTAATTGGACCGATGATTATTGTGATCGGTTTAGGGCTTGCAAGTTCTGCGATTAGAAATACAGGTCTTATTGAAGGTGGTAAACCTGAACATATTATTGTAGCCTTATTTACCTTTGTAGTTACAGCCTTATTCAGCACTAAGGCTAAGGGCTTTTTTAAGATTGTACCTTTTCTTTGCGCAATTATTTTAGGTTATATGCTGTCAATGCTTTTAGGCATTGTTGATTACAGTGGTATTGTAGCGATTATTAAGAGTGGTAGATTTATCGCCTTGCCAGAATTTATGTTTCCGTTTAAATTGGGTAATTTTGAAATTTACCAATTTCGTATTGATGCTGTATCCTTGGGTATGTTGCCCATTGCCTTGGTTACCATTTCCGAACATATTGGCGATCATAGTGTTTTGAGTAAGATTTGTGGTAAAAATTTCCTAAAAGAACCAGGACTTGATAAGACGATTATGGGTGATGGACTAGCTACGGCTGTTAGTGCCTTTTTAGGAGGACCTGCCAATACTTCTTATGGTGAAAATACCGGGGTTATCGGCATGACTAAAGTAGCCTCTATTTATGTTACAACAGGAGCAGCAGTTATTGCGATTATCATGTCTTTTCTGCCGATTGTATCAGAGATAATTAAATCTATCCCATTACCAGTACTTGGTGGGATGTCAATTATTCTTTATGGTTGTATTGCTTCAAACGGTCTTAAGGTTTTAATTGATAATAAAGTTGATTTTAATAAACAACGCAATCTGATTATCGCTAGTGCTATGCTGGTGATTGGACTTGGTGGGGCGATATTACCTATTGGCAATGTATTGTCATTAAGTGGCACAGCTTTATCGGGAATGATCGGTATTATTATGAATAAGATTTTATCAAAGTAAAATTTACGCTGTTTTATTCACTGGTAAATTATAGTAAAATATTGATGTGCAACAATATTTTATCGATGATTGTTTAAAATTAAACGATTTATATAAATGGAATGATGATATAGGTCATCATGTTATTAAGGTTATGCGAATGAAAGATGGCGATGTTGTCAGGGTTGTTGATGACTTAAATCGTGTCTTTTATGCGCATATTAATACTAAATTAAAGGCTTTTGAGATTTATGAAGAAGTAAGCGAAGATCGTGAATTAGCGGTTAGGGTAACAGCAGTTATTTCCTTGATTAAAAATGATCATTTTGATTTAATGATTCAAAAATTAACGGAGCTTGGAGTATATGAAATTATTCCTTTAAAAACTGAACGCACAATTATTAAGATTAACGATGAACAACATAAGCTTTTAAGATGGCAGAAAATTGCTGGTGAAGCTGCTGAACAATCTAAGCGCCATATGATTCCTATTATTAGACGGATCATTGATGTTGATCGGCTTAGTGAATGTGTTAGTGAAGTCAACTATATTGCCTATGAAAATGAACAAAGTCAAAAGATTAATTTAACTGATGATATTAAAAGTATTACCTTTGTGATTGGACCAGAGGGTGGTTTTAGTTTTAAAGAGTTTGAAAAGATTAAAAATATGGGTTATCACAGTGTTTCTTTGGGTAAAAGAATCCTGAGAGCTGAAACTGCAGCGCTTTTTTTAATGAGTTTAATTGTGGGGTATTATGAAGCGTAAGACATTTTCGGTTATTACTTTAGGTTGTAAAGTAAATGATTATGAATCAACCTTTACCAAAGAACTTTTAGCTAGAGATTTTGACTATGTTGATCATCGTGAAGAAAAACCTGATATTATCGTGATTTATTCCTGTGTTGTAACCAATACAGCAGAGTCTAAAACGCGTAAGATGATTAATCATGCCCATAAAATTAATGAAGATGCTTTGATTATTGTCTGTGGTTGTTATGCCCAATTAAAGGGTGATGAATTGATGAATAATAATCGTATTATTTTGGCCATTGGGGCCTATGAAAAATCACAGATCTTGGCCTATATTCATCAATATTTTAATGATGATGAACATCGTTTAATCAACGCTGTTCCTACCAAGCCAACATACGATGAGATGTTTATTGATGATTATTCAACAAGGACCAGAGCCTTTTTAAAGATTCAAGATGGTTGTAATCAATATTGCGCCTTTTGTGCAATACCCTTTGCGCGTGGAAAAGAACGCAGTGCCAAGATGGCCAATGTTTTAAAGGAAGCGATGACATTAAGCAAAAATGCTAAAGAGATTGTGCTTACTGGTATTCATACAGGTCGTTATTTTGATGGTGAAAATTATTTATATGATTTATTGAAGGAATTGGTTAAGATTGAAAGTCTTAAACGCATACGCCTATCTTCGATTGAAGTAACGGAAATAACTGATGACATTATTGATTTAATGGCTAATCATCCTAAGATAGCTAGAAATTTACACATACCTTTGCAGGCTGGTAGTGATAAGATTTTAAAACTCATGAATCGACCCTATACGGTTGCTGATTATCGGATGCGCATTGCCTATATTCGTCATAAAATCCCTAATATTTCAATTAGTACCGATTTAATTGTCGGTTTTCCAAATGAATTTGAAACAGAATTTGCCTTGACTTTAGATCTTATTAAAGAATTAAAATTTGCCTTTATCCATACTTTTCCATATTCGCGCAAGAGCGGAACTGTTGCTGATAAAATGAGTAATCATATTAACGGTAAAATTAAAAAACAACGAGTTCATCAAGTGTTGGCCTTATCAGAAACATTGAGGAATGAATATGATCAAAGCCTAGTTAATAGTGAGGTCGAAGTGTTATTTGAACATTATGATGGTCAATATACTATTGGGCATACCAGCGAATTTGTTTTATTGAATGTGGCTGGTCAATATCCGTTGAATGAAATGTATCGGTGTTTTGTCAGTGAATATCGTGATGGTAAATTATTCGGAATAATTAGAGGTATAGATGAAATTAAATAAATTATTTGAAGGGGCCCCTGATCTTGAAATTGATACCCTTAGCATTGATTCCAGAAAAAAGACTAAAAATGGCTTATTTTTCTGCTTGGAAGGTTTACAGACTGATGGTCATTTATATGTAGAACAAGCGATTAAAAATGGGGCTGTAGCCATCTGTTACAACAAAGAAATCGCTAATAAAAATGGAGCTGTTTTTATCAAGGTCAATAATGTTAATAAAACTTTAGGTAGGGTAGCCTCAGCATTTTTTGATAATCCAAGTAAAAAGATTTCTTTGATTGGCACCACTGGTACCCATGGTAAAAGTAGTGTTTCATCAATAGTTAAAGACTTAATTGATATTGGTGGCAATTGTGGTTATATCGGTGCCCTTGGTATTACTTATAATGATATAAATATTAAACAAAGTTTGAGTACACCGTCAGTTATTGAACTTAATTATTATTTTAATGAAATGATTAATAATGGTTGCGTTGCTTGTTCGATGGAAGTTTCTTCAATTGGTATTGATCAAAAAAGGGTTGAAGGTTTGGACTTTGATGTTGCTGCCTTTACTAATTTCAGTGAAAACCATACTGACTACCATGCTTCTATCAATGATTATTTTCTAGCTAAGAAGAAATTTTTTGATGATTTAAAAACTGAATCACTTGCGGTTGTTAATGCTGATGATGCCTATGCTGGCAAAATTGTTGAAGATTGTAAGGCTAATATTGTTACCTATGGTATTGATAATTCAGCAGACTATATGGCATACGATATTAAATTATTACCCAATGAAACAAGCTTTACTTTAAATGCTAGAGGCAGGGTTTATCGTATCATTACTAATTTGGTGGCCAAATTTAATGTTTACAATGTTCTTTGTGCCTTGGCCATTGTCAATGAGGCAGGCTATGATGTTGAACAACTCACCAAGAAATTACAACACCTAAGACAGATTGAAGGGCGACTTGAACGCCTTGATTTAGGCCAAAATTTTAATTGTTTTATTGATTTTACCCATAGTATTACCGGGCTTAAATATGTTTTTGAATTTGCCAAGGCCATAACCCCTAAAGATTCAAGGATAATTGCTGTATTTGGTTGTGTTGGTAGACGTGATACCAACAAGCGTCAACTGATTGGTGAATTAGCTGATAATTATTCAGATTTAATTATTCTTACTGAAGATGATCCTAAGGATGAAAATGTTTTTGAAATCATTAATGATATTGAAGCTGGAATTACTAGCAAGAATCATCTCATTATCGAAGATCGCAAGGAGGCTATTAATATGGCTGTTTCAATGATGAATGCCCATGATACCTTACTTATCCTTGGCAAGGGTAATGAGTGTTTTATTGAGCGTAAAAATGGTCGTGATGAATATGATGGTGATGTTGAAATTGCTAAAGACGCTATTAGGGACTTATTGATTAACTGATAATATTTTGCACTAAAGGTAAATAAGTATTAAAATGATAGACAGGAGGATATTTATGAAATTATCAAAATATATTGATCATACTTTATTAAAGGCGGATGCCACTAAGGAACAAATTACTAAATTATGTAAAGAAGCTATTGAACATGATTTTAAATCAGTTTGTGTCAATCCTAGTTACATTCCTTTATGCAAAGAACTTTTAAAGGGAAGCGATGTACTTGTATGTACAGTTATTGGTTTCCCATTAGGACAAATGAGTACTAAGGCCAAAGTTTTTGAAACAAGTGATGCGATTGCCATGGGAGCTGATGAGGTTGATATGGTGATTAATATTGCCAAGCTTAAAGAAAAAGATCATAGCTATAATGTAAATGAAATTAGCGAAATCAAAAAAGCTTGTGGTGATAAAACTTTAAAAGTTATTATTGAAACTTGTTTATTAAATAATGAAGAAAAAATTGATGCTTGTCATAGTATTGTTGAAGCTGGTGCTGATTTTGTGAAGACATCAACAGGTTTTTCTACATCAGGAGCAACATTTGAGGATGTTGAATTATTAAAGAAAACCGTTGGTGATAAAGCCCTTGTTAAGGCTGCGGGTGGTGTTAAAAGTCACGATGACTTCTTAAAGATGGTGGAATTAGGAGCTGATCGTATCGGTACAAGCTCGGGTGTAAAATTAATCCAAGAATAGTATCTTAATTAATAACCTACTTCTAGTGAAGCAGGTTATTTTTATTATTTTAGATAAAATAGATTATGATATATCGTTTATTTTGAATAAATATTGAAAGGTATATCTTTAGTTTGTCGAACTTTACTTAATCATTTAGTGAAGAAAGATAATTTGTTATAATGGTCGTATGAATAAAAAATATATTTTTATGGATGTTGATGGTACCATTCTTGATCATTCGATTAAAGGTGTTCGTGAAAGTACTAAAAAAGCACTAAAAATTATGCAGGATAAGGGTTATGATCTTTATATTTGTACTGGTCGTAATTATCCTACTGCTAAGTATGATTTAGGGATAGAACCAAAAGGTTATGTGCTTTCTATGGGAGCCTTGGTAAGGACTGATGATAAAATTCTTTATCAGAATCCCTTTGATGAGAAACTTGTTAAAAAAATACTTGCAGAAGCCCCAAAATATGATATTGAATTGAATTTAGAAACAGAAGTTTATTGTTACGCAACCAAAGAAACATATGATTATGTTCAAGAGTTTTTTGATGAATTAACAAAAGAATATTGGATTCCTTTTGAATTATACAAAAATGAAAAAATTTATAAAATGATGATTTCTGGACACTCACAAGAGGGTTATGATAATTTTAAGAAACTCTTTAGTGAAAAAATGCAATTTCAAAATAGTGGTCGTAAGTGGTATGATGAAATGCAATTAATTGATAATTCTAAGGGTTCGGCTATTAAAAAACTTGCACAACTTGGTTATATTAACCTTAAAGATACGGTTGTTATTGGTGATGGCTTAAATGATATTTCAATGTTTAATATCGGTGCTTATAGTATTGCGATGGGTAATGCCGAGAAAGAACTTAAAAATTGCGCTGATTATGTAACTGATGATATTACCACGGATGGTTTCTATAAGGCCTTTGAAAAATTGGGTTATTTAGATTGATATTTACATTTAATTAAATATAAGTTAGAATTAATGAGGTTGAAAGTGAGGTGAGATCATGGCAAAAGTAATCGTAAAAGACAATGAAAACCTCGATGATGCATTACGCCGTTTTAAGCGTCAAGTATCACGCAATGGAACCCTTGCTGAAGCGCGTAAACGCGAATATTATGTTAAACCAGGTGTTAGACGCAAATTAAAATCAGAAGCAGCACGCAAAGCTCGTAAAGGCAAATAATCAAGATTAAGCTTCGGCTTAATCTTTTTTTAGTTAAATTATGAATTATATCGAAATAGCAAAAGATGTTGATCAAAATATATTAATGAATATTATTGGTATCTCCGATAGCAATCTTTTATGTTTGGAAAAGTTATATAATTTTGAAATTATTTATCGTGATGGTGTTTTTAAATGTTTTACTGATAATCAAAGTAAAGTTGATAAATTAGCTAGACATTTAGATATTTTGATTGATTTATCCAATGATAAAATCATTGATCATAGTATTATTAATTATACATTTGAAAAAATTAAGGAACTTAATGAGGAAAATTTAGAAAAATTAGATCAGATATATGGATATACCAATCAAGGTAGGGCAATTAAGCCTAAGACCCTAGGACAAAAATATTTGTTGGAAGCAATTGATAATAATACCATTACCTTTGTGAATGGTCCTGCTGGTACTGGTAAGACCTATCTTTCGGTTTTGATGGCGGTAAACGCTTTGAAAAACAATGATATTAAGCGTATTGTTTTAACCCGTCCAGCTGTAGAAGCTGGTGAGAATCTTGGCTTTCTTCCTGGTGATCTTAAGGAAAAGGTCGATCCTTATTTAACCCCACTTTATGACTGTCTTTATGATTTTTTGGGAGTTAATAAAACTGAACAATTAATTGAGAATGAAATTATTGAAATAGCACCGCTGGCATATATGCGTGGTCGTACTTTGGATAATGCTTTTATTATTTTAGATGAAGCTCAAAATACGACCAGTGGTCAGATGAAAATGTTTTTGACAAGGCTTGGATATAACTCTAAAATGGTAATTGTTGGCGATAGTAGTCAAGTTGATATTGAACTTAAGCACACTAAGAGCGCACTTAAAGAAGCGATGAAACTTTTAAAAGGTATTGACGATATTGCGAATGTTTGTTTAAATTTGAATGATGTTGTAAGAAATCATTTGGTACTAGAGATTATCAAACGATATGAGGGTAGGGTATGAATAAAAAATATTTTCTATTGAGCTTAATTCCACTTGTTATATATATCTTGGCATTTGCCTTTGTATATACAAATAATTTAAATCCTAAAATTAATATTGATGCCTTTTATTTTATGGGAACATTCTATTTGATGTTTATTTATTTTGTTGGTACGGAAAAACCTATTTTTGAAAAATATGTTCCATTTATTATGGTGGCAATGTCATTTATTTTTATCTATGTTGATAATACTTATAATTACTTATTCGGTAAGTTAGGAGCTTTTGTGTACTTACCGATAGGGTTTATATATTATGGTATTTTAATTCATAAACAAACGGAAGAAGATAAAAACCGTAATATTATTCGTATTAGAAATCGGAGAGTTAAAAGATAGGGAGAGATATGGCAACTAATTTTGATATTGGCTTAGTACTTGGTGGTTTCGGACTTTTTATGTTCGGAATGAAATTTATGGGCGAGGGTCTAAAATCTTATTCTGGCAGTAAAATGCGTGATTTAATTGATAAATATACCACTAATCCTTTGATGGGTATTTTGATTGGCTGCGTGGTTACTTGTGCTATTCAGTCATCAGCTGCTACCAGTGTGATTGCGATCGGTTTTGTAAGGGCTGGAATGATGAAACTGGAACAGGCCTTTGGTATTTTGATGGGAGCCAACATCGGAACCACTGTTACGGCTTTTCTGATTGGTTTGAAGGTTGAAAAGTATGCACTTTATTTTTGTTTTGCGGGTGGTTTAATCTTAAGTCTTGCTAATCGTAAAAAAACAATTTATATTGCTCAAATTATCATGGGGTTTGGTGCCTTGTTTTATGGTTTGAAAATAATGGGTGATGCCCTAGCTATTTTGGCTACTTCACCATCATTTTCAAAATTTACGGAATTGACTGCCACAAAGCCAATCTTATCTTTTGGTGGTGGTTTGATTGTTACAATGCTCTTACAATCAAGTAGTGTTGCGATTGGTATTATGCAAAAATTATATGAGACAGGAGGAGTTTCACTGCTTCCAGCAATGCTCTTTGTTTTTGCAGCTAATATCGGTACAACAATCACTGGTATTTTAGCTTCAATCGGAGGTTCGGTAAATTCTAAACGCAGTGCCTATATCAATACTTTATTCAATGTTATTGTGGTGGTATTTTTTACTATTATTCTTAGACCGTATATGGATTTTCTAAATTATTTAACTAAGTTTTTGAATCTAAGTCCAATGATGGAGATTGCCTTTGGACATATGTTATTCAATGTTACTGGCGTGGTATTATTACTACCATTTATTAGTCGTCTAGTTAAGTTTATTAAGTTTTTGGTTCCTGGTCATGATAATGGTTTGGCAGATATTAAGGTCAAGGAGATTGATCATAATTTAGCAGCCACCCATCCTGCGATGGCACTGGAAGTAACCAAAAAGGAAATTGACTTATTGAAGAAATTAGTTATTGAAAATGTCCGTCAAACAAGAGATTATTTTAGAGGCGGTAAAATTAATAACGAATTGAAAGAAATGATTACCGGTAAAGAATCATTGATTAATGATATTGATAAGGCTATTTCAAACAATTTGCGAATCATCTCTAAATCACAACTTACCGAAAGTGATATGTCTATTTATACTGTGCAGGCAGCAACGATTAAAAACCTTGAGCGTATTGGTGATATTGCTTTAAATTTAATGGAATTTTATGAAATGGTTTATGATGATAAAGAAAAATTTTCAAAATTTGCGAATGAAGAAGTCAATGAAATGTATGATATTTTCGATAAGATGTTTGAGGTGGTGGAAAAAATCTTCTTTGAAAATCAGTATCATTTAATTGGTGAATTGGCAGCTTATGAAGATGATTTGGATATTCTTGAAAATCGTGCACAAAAAGGGCATTTCAAACGCTTGGGTCTTGATGAATGCCAATCAAATATTGCCGGTTCGGTATATTGTGATATTTTAAGTAATTTAGAGCGTATGGGTGATCATTGTAATAATATCGGTCGTGATTGCGTTCGTGAACATAAGCTCTTAAATAATGACTAGTTAATCATATTAATTATTTAATATATAAACTATTTTTAGGCACTCTTAATCTAAGTGCCTTTTCTAATACTTCGATTTCTAATTTAAAACATTCATAGTTTTCACCATCACTTTCTAAACTACTTTTGTTTTTAGAAATTAATTTAAAGTGTTTACATTTTTTAAAGTGGATGGCCTTAAGTTTTAAATGCCTACCATTTTTATATAGGGGGATGAATTTGAGGATTTTTGGAATACTTAGATAGTCGATATGACAAATATCTAAATAGCCATCTTGGCAATCAGCCATCGGTGTAGGATTGAAGCCATTACCATAATATTTACCATTCATAATCGTTATCAGCATTGTGTTGATGGTGGTTTTTTGACCATCAATTTCAATCAAATATTCTTTATTTTTTCTAAATAATAAATTTTTAATAATGCCGATATTGTAGGCGTTATTTTTATGAATGGTGGTATTTTTAATGATTTTTACCGCATCAGCATTGATGTCAGCATCAAAGCCCAAGGAGGTACAGTTGATAAATTTATAGTCTTTATTATCTCTACGGGCGTGGCAAAGATCAATTCTAGTTTCATAGGAATCTAACAAATCATTCAATAATTCTTCGGTAGGGTGATTTTGATCGCCAATCATTCTGAAAAAGTCATTACCAGATCCTGTTGGTAAAATAGCCATTGGTACATCCTCATTAAGACCGTTAACAACTTCAAAAATAGTCCCATCACCACCAACAGAAACAATGCATACATCATCTTCTTTACTGAAGGTTTTAGTTATTGCACTGGCATGACCAGGATATTCGGTTTTTATGATTTCATATTCAAGATTTGCTTGTTGCATAACACGGTGAATTGTATTTATTTCTTTGACACTTTTACCTTGGCCACTGGTAATATTTACTACAAAAATCCATTTCATAATTGATTGTAACTCCTTTGCAACATTTCTATTTTATCATTAAATATTTTAAGATAAATATCTTTGTGGCGTAAATCATACATCATATTAGACCAGGCCGCCCATAATAAATTGTGGACATTTTCAAATACTAATATTTGTCGTCTTAATTCTTGATCTATTTCACCATCAAAATAATTTTGATAAATTTCTTCTCTTATTAGTGGGTTGTTGATGTTGTTTTCGGTGATAAAACTCATCAAATCAAATAGAGGATCATTATCTTTGGCATATTCCCAGTCAATTAGATAACAACGATCTTCATCAAAAAGGATATTACCGTCAACCAAGTCATTATGACATAGGATATGTTTATTGTTGATTGAATGATATAAAAGCCAAATATCATCGTAATCTTGGTAATTGATTAATTGTTTGGTGATTTTATTTTTAAAGCTTAGATATTTTTGGTAGGGATTAAATTCAACGCCAATTTTAAATTCTTGACGATGAAATTCCTTTAATTTTTTAATTGCCATTAAATGTTTATTAGTTTTTGTGCATTGTCCATAAGTTTCAATATCCAAATATTTGGTAATTCTAATCCCGGTTTTATCATCATAAAATACTTCTTCAACATCCAAACCTGTATTATTGATTAAGGCTAATATTTTTGGATATTCTTGGGCACGGATAAGTGCTTTCACATCCTTTTTTGGAACATTGACGATATATTTATTATTATTGGCTTCACAAAAATAAATATCATTTGTTAAACCTAATGTGGTTTTAGTTGTTATAATATTGGTATTAAAGATTGATGATAGATATTTTTCTAAATTCATATCTTTATTGTATAACATTATGAAAAAAATATTAATTGCAAGTTCAAATAAACACAAAATCCAAGAGTTTAATAAAATGTTAAATCCCTTGGGAATTGATGTGGTATCACCAAGTGATTTTAATGACTTTGATGATGTTGAAGAAAAGGGTAAAACATTTAAAGAAAATGCCTTAATTAAAGCTAAGTATTATTTTGATAAATATCATTTGCCAACGATTGCTGATGACAGTGGTATTTCGATAGCTTATTTTGGAGGCCTTCCCAACATTTATAGCGCTCGTTTTTTAAAGAATCTTAACTATAAGGATAAGAATAATCTCATCTGTAAAATTATGAAGGGCGTTAATAATCGCCATGCCCATTATACCTGTCATTTGGTTTATCTTGATCAAAGTGAATGTGTTCATTTTGAAGCATATCTACATGGTTTGATTGCCGAAAAACCTATGGGCGAACATGGTTTTGGCTATGACCCGATCTTTTTAGTAGGTGAAGAAGGTAAGACTCTGGGCGAATTAAGTGCTGATGTTAAGGCTAAAATATCTCATCGTGCTAAGGCGCTAATGAAATTGGTGGCATATTTTGAAAAAAACTAAGTACTATATAATTTCGATAGTGTTAATAACGATACTATTATTACTACCGATTTTAATTATTGTGAATGATTTGAATTATTATCATTATGCTTTTGAAAAATATGGCGTTTATCAAGATTTAATTATTGATAAAAGCAATCTTGAATTGATTATCAGGAATATTTTTGATTATTTAAATGATAAGGCTGTTAATTTATATACTGATGCTATGCACATTGATGGGGCATTGAGAAGCTTTTATACCCAACGCGATTTATGGCATATGGTTGATGTTAAAAATCTATATCTATTATTTAAAACGATATTATATATATCTTTAAGCTTTTTCTTATTTTTGATTACTTTGGTGATGGCTGGTAAGGTTGAGTTTAATTTTAAAGATTTTTTTAAGGCTTATCAGCATACTTTGGTTGTCTTTATTTTTATGATTATAGGTATTGGTAGTTATGCTTTAATTGACTTTGAACGCTTTTGGATTAATTTTCACGAGGTATTATTTACCAACGATCTTTATTTATTAGATCCTAGCTATAGTTGTTTAATCAGGATGCTGCCACTTGGCTTATTCAATGAATTGGTACTCAGGATAGTTGGTGGTGTTATTGTGCTAATTGCCTTGTCATATTTTATTTTTAGATTTTTATTTAGGAGGTTAAGATGATTAACATTGTATTGTTTGAACCAGAAATTCCTGCCAATACTGGTAATATTATGAGGACCTGTGTGGTCTTTAATTGTAAATTACATTTGATTGAACCCTTGGGTTTTAGTCTTGATGAGAAACATTTAAGACGCAGTGGTATGGACTATATTAAAGATCTAGAATATTTTACCTATCCTAATTGGCAAGGGTTTTATGATAATCACAGTCAAGGGCGTTATATCTATTTTACCCGTTATGGTTTTAAACACTTGGGTGAATTGAAACTTGAACATCATTGTCAGGAAGAAGACTTATATTTGGTATTTGGTAAAGAAAGCACCGGTATTGATAAGGGTATTTTAGTTGAACATCTTGATGAATGTTATCGAATACCGATGGATGCCAAAGCTAGGTCGCTTAACTTATCTAATTGTGTTGCCCTAGGAACTTATGAGGTATTAAGACAACTTAATTTTCCTAATTTAAGCACGAAAGAAGTAATTAAGGGTGAAGATTTTTTAATTCATCAGCAGGAAATTAAAAATGATTAAAATTGTTTTAGTTAGTGATAATCACGGTAATAAAGAATTGTTGAAAAATATTCGGATGCTTCATTATGATGCTGATTATTATCTTTGTTGCGGTGATTTTGTCATGAGCGATCAAGATATTAAAGAATCGGGTTATTTAGGTGTTAAGGGTAATTGTGATTATTATGCTACATCATTGCCCTATGAACACTTTATTGAAGTCTTAGACCATAAGATCATGCTGGTCCATGGCCATCGTTTTTATGATATTTATGGCGATAAAAAAAGTTTGGCTAACTATGCCAAGGCCCATGATTGTGAGCTGGTATTTTATGGTCATACCCATGTTTTTAAAGATGAGCTTGTTGATGGTATTAGATTAATCAATCCCGGTTCAGTTAAGTATAATAAGGATTTTACAAATCCCAGTTATGCTATTATTGAGTTGGATCATAAGATAATTAAAGTTATCAGAAAAGAAGTTTAACTGTTTTAAGGAGTAAAAGATGGTATTTGAGGAATTGAATTATCGCAGTATTGCTATATATGGTTTGGGTTTAGAAGGTAAGTCAACGCTTAATTTTCTTAAAAGACATAATTACCAAGGGCTAATTTATCTTGTTGATGATCAGGTTAAGGATTTAGATGTTTTATTGACTGATAATGTTTTGCTGGGAGATAAAGAAGTTTTTGCTCAGGTAGATTTAATCATTAAATCACCTGGTATTATCGTATCGGAGGATTTTTTATATTTTGATAAACTTAGCAGTCAAACGGAAATTTGTTTAAAATATTATTCTCAACAGGTTATTGGTATCACTGGTACCAAGGGTAAAAGTACCACAACATCACTTATTTATCATTTATTTAAGGTTGCTGATAAAGAAGTCTTTATTGCAGGTAATATCGGTAAGCCAGTATTTGATATTATTGATGATATTACTGATAACAGTATCATTGTCTATGAAATGAGTTGTCACCAATTGGCACTTAGTAGATTAAGTCCTAAAATTGCGATTTTCTTGAATTGTTATGAGGAACACCTTGATCGCTATCATAACTTTGAAAATTATTTGAAGGCTAAAGAAAATATCTATCGTTTTCAAAATAATGGCCTTGTGTATATCAATAGTAAGCTAAGAAATATCAATGATCATACTAACTATATTTATTTGGGTCGTGATGTGCTTTGCAAGGATAAAACGATAAGCTATAAAAATCATCATCTTGATCTTAGTTCTTATCAATATTCACTGATTGGTGAACATAATTTTTTTGATATTGGTGTTGCCTATGCTCTGGCTAAAGATTTTAATATTGCTGATGAAATATTTATTAGGGCTGTCTGTACTTTTAAAACTCTACCTCATCGCTTAGAAAATTTAGGGACATATCAGGGTATTACTTTTTATAATGATTCGATTAGTACCAGTGTTGAATCAAGTATTGCTGCTATGCAATCGCTCAACCATATTGATGTGGTCTTACTAGGGGGCTTGGATCGTGGTATCGACTACCATGCTTTGCTTGAAAATCTTAAAGTTAATCCCATACCGAAGATAATTTTTATGTATGCGTCTGGTTTAAGAATGCTTAAAGAATTAGGGCAATGTCATAAAGAAATATATTATTGCGATCATCTTAAACAGGCAGTTATTAAGGCCTATGAGATCGCTCAAAAGGGGACGGTGGTTTTAATGTCGCCAGCCAGTGCCTCTTATGATTCCTTTAAAAATTTTGAAGAACGAGGGAATAAATACTTTGAATATATTAAAAAATATCAAGGAGGACAGCAAGAATGATTTATGATTTTAATTATCACAATCCTACTAAAATTTATTTTGGCAGGGATAGTATTGATTATTTGAACAAGGAGCTTGAAAATTACGGAACTAATATTTTATTGGTCTATGGTTTTGGAAGCATTAAAAAAATTGGATTTTACGATCAAGTAATCAATATTTTAAAAAGGGCTGATAAGCATATCTATGAACTTAGTGGTGTGATGCCCAATCCAACATTCGCAAAACTTTTGGAAGGTTGTAAAATGATCAATGACCATCATATCGACTTAATTTTAGCTGTTGGTGGTGGTTCGGTTATTGATTTGAGTAAGGCTATTTCGGCATCGTATAATATCAAAGATCCATGGACATATTATTGGGAAGAGCATAATCCTTGTGTGATTGACAATATTCCTGTTGCTAGTATTTTGACGATTGCTGGAACTGGCAGTGAATCCAATGGTGGTAGTGTTATTACCAATGAAGCTTTAAAACTTAAGAAGGGTCATGTATTTGAAAGCAAGGTCGCTCCTAAATTTTCTATTTTAAATCCTGAAATTACCTATTCAATTTCAATTAAACAATTAAAGAGTACCTCATTTGATATACTTTCACACTTAATGGAACAATATTTCTCTGGTCATGATGATAATGTTTCTGACTATTTATTGGAAGCATTAATGAAGGTGGTAATTAAAAACTTACCACTGGCTTTAAATGATTTAGAAAATTATGAAGTGCGTTCTAATTTGATGTGGGCATCAACAATGGCATTGAATAAAATTACGGGTGTATCTAAAAAACAAGATTGGAATGTCCATTGTCTTGAACATCAATTAGGAGCCTACACAGACTGTTCGCATGGTCTGGGACTAGCGGTTATCAGCAGATCTTATTATCGCCATCTGCTTGTCTATGCTCCAGATAAATTTAAAAGATTTGCGACTAATGTTTTTGGGATTGATGATAAACAAAAAAGTGATTTACAGTTAGCTCATGAGGGAATTGATGCGCTGCTTGCTTTTTTAGATCATCTTGAATATCCAACTACTTTAAGGCAATTAGGTTGCACAGAGGAAATGTTAAGTAAGATTGCTGAAAGTTCAGATAGTGATGGTTCTGATTATCATCAATTTACCAGTGATGAGTATTTGGATATTTTAAAGGAAGTATTCTAAAGATATTGTTTTATAAGCTTATATGATGAGGTTTAAAATAGCCATTTAAAAGTAATGCTGGAATTTTCGCATGTTTATAATACATTTATTTGCATTAATCCAATAAATTGGTTATAATGTTAGAGCAATAAAAAGTATGTAGAAAGAAGAAGGCCGCTTCTCACCTGATTTCTTGGAGATTTAGGTAAATGTGCTACTGATGTGTACATTATTATAAGTGGGCTGATACCTGCTTTTTATTTTATATGGAGGTGCTTAATTATTACACGAAGAAATCAACCTGAAGATCTTGTTAATCAGGGAATCAAATTTAAAGAACTATTAGTGATTGGTCCGGAAGGCGAACAATTAGGAGTGATGATGAGGAGAGAGGCTTTAGAAACGGCTGAAAGCTACAATCTTGACTTATTATGTGTGGCTCCTGGTGCTAATCCACCTGTATGCAAGATACTTGATTATGGTAAACATCGTTTCGAAGCTCAAAAGAAATTAAAAGAAGCTAAGAGAAATCAACATCAAACTGAAGTTAAACCGTTGAGATTATCACCTGTAATTGACACTCATGATTTTGAAACAAAATTAAACCAAGCTAAAAAATGGTTATCAGCCAATATGAAGGTTAAGGTTGATATGCGTTTTAGAGGCCGTTTAATCACAAGACAGGAAGTTGGTCGTAAAGTCATGAATGAGTTTATTGAAAAATGCGATGAACTAGGAACAGTTGAAAAGAAACCAAATCTTGAAGGTAATATTATGTCGTGTGTTATTACACCGAAGAAGAAATAGGAGGGTATGTTATGCCAAAAATGAAAACTAAAAGAACATTAGCTAAGCGTGTTAAAGTTACTGGTAGCGGTAAATTGAAAAGACATCATGCTTATACTAGTCACTTTGCTGCCAATAAGACTCATAAACAAAAAGTTCAATTAAGAAAAGCAGCAATTATGAATCATAGTGATGTTAAGAGAATTAAGGAATTATTACAAGGTTAGGAGGAGATAAGAAATGGCAAGAGTTAAAGGTTCAACACCAACAAGAAACAGACGCAAAAAAGTCTTAAAGTTAGCTAGTGGATATTTCGGTAGCAAACACCTTCTATATCGTACAGCTCATGAACAAGTTATGCGTTCATTGCGTTATGCATATATTGGACGCAAACAAGTTAAACGCGATATGCGCAAATTATGGATTGCTCGTATCAATGCTGCTGCAAGGCTAAATGGTTTAAGTTATTCTAAATTGATGCATGGATTAAAATTAGCCAATGTTAATGTTAATCGTAAAATGTTAAGTGAAATTGCTATTCACGATGAAAAAGCATTTAAAGATATTTGCGATATTGCTGTTAAAAATTTAAAATAATATAATTGCACATTAATGTGCAATTATGGCTCGTTGGTGAAACGGTTAACACATCGCCCTCTCAAGGCGACATTCACGGGTTCGAATCCCGTACGAGTCACCATATTGTTGATTAGGCTTAATTTTGTTTGAAATTAAGCTTTTATTTTGCCTGAATATCTTCTAATATATAATTAATATGAAAGAATTAGATTATGAATTTTTTGAACAATATAAGAAATTAGATAAATTATGCCAAGATATGTATTCTTCTCGTGAAGGTCTTAGTTATTATATAAAGCGAATGAAAGATAATGGATATTTAGGGGTAAAAATAATTAATGGTTGGTTAGATAAATATTATCGACTTAAACATTTGCGCTATGTTAGGAATCGTATTGCCCATGATAACTATAGTTATGATTTTTCTAAAGTAGAGGATTTGGATGATGTCATCAATTTTTATGAACGAATACTTAGACAAGAAGATCCCTTATGCCTGCTTAATAATTTTAACGAAAAAAATAAAAAATCATCAAAGAATTTATATCGTAGTGGAGTCAAGGCTAATCGAGTAAATAAAATTATAGGGAAATTACCGATCTTTTTTAAGATTATATCAGTATTTTTAGTTATTTTTTATGTAATTTTGATTAGTTACATTTTATTACACCATTAAATCTTCAATTTATAATTTGTTGTAATTTTAATGAATATTTTAATTAAAATATTATGCAAATGATATTGACAAATATGTTGTTATCGCTTACATTATTGTTGTAAGGAAATCGTTTTCTTAATAAGGAGGAATATAATGAAGAAAATAGTTTTACTTCTTCTTGTACTAGCAATGACATTCAGTCTTACTGCTTGCGGTAAAAAAGATGGTGATAGTGCAAGTGAGAATACTAATGTTAGTTTGAAAGTATGGGGATCACAAGATGATCAAGAATTTTTAAATGAACGCATTGAAGCTTTTAAGGCTGCAAATCCTAAAGTTACTTGGGATATTCAATTGGGTGTTGTTGGTGAACCTGATGCTAAAACTAAGGTTTTAGAGGATGTTTCGGCTGCTGCTGATGTTTTCGCAATGCCGGATGACCAAGTTTATGATTTAGTTAAAGCAGGTGCTTTACAAAAAGTAACTCGTGAAGCTGATGTTAAATATGTAAAAGATGAAAACACTGGTTTTAATGAATTTTCAGTTGATGGTACTTTATATGGTTATCCATTTGCAGCTGATAATGGTTACTTTATGTACTACAATTCTAAAGTTCTTAAAAATGTTGATACATTAGACGGTATATTAGAAGAAGCTCAAGCACAAGGTAAAAAAGTGTTTATGGATCTATCTAATGGTTGGTATATTGCATCATTCTTCTTGGGAAATGGTGGTAAATTAACTGTTGAAAATGGTAAACAAATCTGCGACTTTGACAATGATAAGGGTATCCAAGCAGGTGAAGCGATTAAGAAATTTGCTGCTCATCCTGCATTTGTAACAGGCGATGACAATGTTCTTAAAGAAGGTATGAAGAGTGGCGATATTGTTGCTGCTGTATCAGGAACATGGAATGCTAAAGACTTTAAAGAAATTTTAGGCGAAGGCTATGCTGCTGCTAAGCTTCCTACATTCACTGTTGATGGTAATCAAGTTCAAATGAGTTCTTTTAAGAGTTTCAAGGGCTATGGTGTTAATTCACAAACTAAGTTCCCTGTTGAAGCTATGAATCTTGCAATGTTCTTAACTAGCGAAGAATCTCAAAACAAGCGTTTTGAAGCTCGTCAAACAGGACCTTCTAATATTAAGGCTTCACAATCAGATGCTGTTAAAGCTGATGTGGCATTAAATGCTTTAATTAGTCAAAATCAACATGCTCAAGCCCAAAGAGCTCTAGGTAGTTACTGGACTCCTGCTGAAGCATTTGGTACAGCTATGGAAGGTAAAGATTATAGCAAGTCTGTTGCTGAACTATTAAAAGAAATGGTTGAACAAATCACAAAAGCACAATAGTTTGAATTTTAATTAAAATAAGATGTCAGAGGCAAGATTGTGTTCTTGCCTCTATTTATAAAGGTGATAATTTATGAAAATAAAAGGTAATTTAATAACTAATAAAATCAAAGGCTTATTCGTTTCAATGGTTGATTTTTTTAGTTATTTTAAGAAGGGTAATTATAAGACGAAGCTCTCATATTTTGTTATGGGTTTTGGCTGTTTTACCAATAAGCAAATATTCAAGGGATTGATATTCTTAGCTACTGAGATTGCATATTTCTTATATATGTTGACCAGTGGTGGATATTATCTTTCGATGTTAGGTAATTTAGGAACTAAGGCACAGGGTGAAATTTGGGATGAGAGTGCTGGTATTTATCGATATGTAAAAGGTGATAATTCAATGTTGTTGTTACTTTTTGGAGTGGCAGCGATTTTTGTAACAATCTTTTTTCTGTATATCTATAAAATAAGTGTTAAGGCCGCATATCAAAATGAATGTTTAATTAAAAGCGGTATCAGACCCCAAAGTTTTAAAGATCAATGGAAGGCATTATTTAATGAACGCTTCCATATCACTGTTCTATCACTTCCAATTGCTTTAACATTCTTGTTTACTATTGTTCCATTAGTTTTTATGATTTTAATGGCATTTACTAATTTTGACAAGAATCATCAACCTCCAGGAAACTTATTCACATGGGTTGGTCTTAGTAATTTCTCACAAGTCTTCTATGGTAATCCGTTGTGGGCTAAGACTTTTTTAAGACTCTTTGTTTGGACGATGATTTGGGCGGTATTTGCAACTTTTTTAAATTACTTTTTAGGTATTATTTTAGCAATTATTATCAATCGTAAAGGAATTAAATTTAAAAAATTCTGGCGCACAATTTTTGTAATTACAATAGCTGTTCCGCAATTTGTTTCTTTACTTTTGATGTCTAATTTCTTAGCTGATTCTGGAGCGCTTAATGGGGTGCTGATGGATTTGCATATCATTAAAGAGGCCATACCTTTTTTAACCAATGCCAATGTTGCCAAGATAACGGTTATCATTGTTAATTTATGGGTTGGCATACCTTATACTATGCTTATTTGTTCTGGGGTCTTGATGAATATTCCTGAAGATTTATATGAAGCTAGTCGTATTGATGGTGCAAGTCCTGTAAGGCAATTTATTTCTATTACGATGCCATATATGTTACAGGTAACAACCCCGTATTTAATTACACAATTTGTCGGTAATATCAACAATTTTAATGTTATCTATCTTTTGACCAAGGGTGGTCCTGCTTCACTTAATTTATATCAAGCTGGTGAAACGGATTTATTGGTTACTTGGTTATATAAATTAACTACTATCGAAAATAACTATGCTTTAGCAAGTACAATTGGTATTATTATCTTCGTTATTACGGCAACTATCAGTTTGATAACTTATAATAACACCAAAGCTGTTAAAGAGGAGGGTCAATTCCAATGAAAAAAACCTCATCAATTAAATTTAAACAAAGACTATCAAATACAATTATTTATATTGTGTTATCAATTTTAAGTTTCATCTGGATTTTGCCTGTTGTTTGGTTGGTGATGCAAAGTTTCAGATTAGAAAAGGGTTCATTTACCAGTTATTTCTTTCCTAAGGGTTGGACTTTTAATAACTATATCAGATTATTTAGTGATACAAAATTATTTAATTTTCCTCAATGGTTTATGAATACTTTTGTTGTAGCGATTTTTTCATGTCTTATTACCACTATATTGGTATTGTTGACAAGTTATGCCTTTAGTCGATTGCGCTTTAAAGCTCGTAAACCGTTGATGAATTTAATCTTGGTATTAGGAATGTTTCCGGGTTTTATGAGTATGATTGCTATTTATCATATTTTAAAGGCCTTTGGCTTAACACAAAGTTTATTTGCCTTGGTGCTTGTTTATAGTGGTGGGGCAGCGATGGGATATTATATTGCTAAGGGCTTTTTTGACACTGTTCCTAGGAGCATTGATGAAGCGGCACTTATTGATGGTGCAACGAAAAATCAAGTATTCTGGCATATTATTTTACCTTTGAGTAAGCCAGTAGTTATTTATACAATTCTGACTTCGTTTATTGCGCCATGGGTAGATTTTATCTTTGTTTCGGTTATTATGAAAGATAATAGTAGTAAGTTTACTGTGGCCTTAGGTTTATTCCAAATGTTGACGCGTGAGAATATCTATAATTACTTTACTGTGTTCTGTGCTGGTGCTGTTGTGGTAGCAATTCCAATCACCATTTTATTTATTGTGATGCAAAAATATTATGTTGGTGGAGTTACTGCTGGAGGTTCTAAGGGTTAATGAAGAAAATTATCATTTTATGTACTTGTATATTGTTACTTTGTGCTTGTGATAATCGTAAAAAAGTTTTAGAAAAAAATGATAGCGGTGTTGTTTATGAGATTTTTGTCGGATCATTTAATGATAGTGATGGTGATGGTATTGGCGATCTTAAGGGTGTTAGCGCCAAATTAGATTATATTAGAGCTATGGGGGTTGAATATATTTGGTTGATGCCAATTAACATCAGTCCCTCATATCATAAATATGATGTTGTTGATTATTATCAGATTGATCCCAAGTATGGAAGTATGGCTGATTTTGAAGAATTAATCAGTAAAGCTAAAGAAAAAAATATTAAGATTATTATGGATTTGGTGGTAAATCATACTTCTAATGATCATCAGTGGTTTAAGACAGCTATTAAACAACAAATGGCTTCTGATTGTATTGATGATTTATGTAATTATTATAATTTTAAGAATGTCAGTACCCCTCATTATACTAAAATTAACAATCAATTATTTTATGAGTCGCAATTTGTTGATACAATGCCTGATTTGAATTTAGCTAATAAGAAAGTTGTTGATGAAATTTATAATGTGGCAAAATTTTATCTTGAAAAAGGGGTATCGGGTTTTAGGTTGGATGCGGTATTATCTTATTTTGATAATGACGATCAAAAAAATATTCAATTTATCAAGGAATTTAATGATTATTGTCATCAGATAAAGGATGATGTTTATCTTGTGGCTGAGGCATGGACATCTTCGATGCGTGTTAAGAATTATTATCATAGTGGTATCAATTCTCTATTCGACTTTGATTTAAGCGATGCCCAAGGCTTACTGGCAAAAAGTGTTAATAGTGGTAATACTAGAGGTCTAAGCAATTATTTAAATCAGTATTATCAAGAACTTAAAAAGATCAATCCAAGTGCCTTAAATGCTGTTTATCTATCTAATCATGACCAAGGACGATCATCGGGATATTTTAATTCCTTGGATAAAAAGAAGGTTGCAGCCGCCACTTATTTATGGTTACCAGGAATGCCTTATATTTATTATGGTGAAGAAGTTGAATTGAAGGGTTCTGGTAAAGATGAGAATAAGCGAACTTATATGCCTTGGGGTGAAAATCATGATGCTAAAAATCCTTCGGGGGTTGATTATGATCAAAGTAAGCAAGTTGTCGTTAGTGTTAAAGATGCTTTAAAAGACAACAATTCTTTGTTAAACTATATGACTGAGCTTATTAATATTCGCAATAAGTATCCATTTATTAAGCAGGCAAGTTATCAAGCCCTTAATTTACAAGATGGCTTATTAGGGTATATTTTAAGCGATGGTAAAAATGAAATTGTGATTGTTCACAATTTAACTGCTGAGAATAAAATAGAAAGACTTACCGATGAATATCAATTACTTGAAACAATGAGTAAAAACAATAGTTTTAAACAAAATGTTTTGAATATTGATGGTTATTCATCAGTAATATTGGAAACGAAACATGACAAATAGAAAAGTAGGGCTTTTGATGCCGATTGCATCATTGCCGAATAAATATGGTATTGGAGATTTTGGGTTAGAAACATATAAATTTGTCGATTTACTTGCGGATACTAAGGTTGATTTATGGCAAATTTTACCACTTAATCCACTGGGTTATGGTGAAAGTCCATACCAGCCATATTCAAGTCATGCAATGGATGAATTATATATTTCATTAGATGGTTTATATGATTTGGGTTTAATTGCTAAGCCTAAGATTAAGGCTTTTAATGAACAATTTATTGATTATGAAAATATTAGAAAGTATAAAAATGATTATTTTTTACAAGCTTATAATAATTTCATTTCAAAACCCAAAGTTTTTAAGGAATTAACACTTGAATTTAATGAATTTAAAAAACAAAGCTGGGTTTTAGAGTATGCGATTTTTATAACCTTCAAAAAACAAAATAATTTTATATGTTGGAATTTATGGCAGGATGATTATCGTGATTTTGTCTTGGATAATAAT
The DNA here is from genome assembly GCA_034180345.1 of Erysipelotrichaceae bacterium. Taxonomy (GTDB): domain Bacteria; phylum Bacillota_I; class Bacilli_A; order Erysipelotrichales; family Erysipelotrichaceae; genus RGIG5681. Next base: position 105,742 of record JAXFOQ010000001.1, read on the forward strand.
CAAAAACTATTAGCCAAACATCATCATGAAATTGAATATGAAATTTTTGTGCAATTTATTTTGTTTAAACAATTTTATGCTTTGAAGGATTACATTAATCAACATCGTATTGAGTTAATCGGTGATATTCCATTTTATGTTGGTATTGATAGCGATGATGTTTATTTTAATCGTCAACAATTTTTATTGAATGATGATGGAAGTCCTAGTTGTGTTGCTGGAGTACCACCTGATTATTTCAGTGAAACTGGGCAACGCTGGGGGAATCCGATATATAATTGGGATTTGATGAAGGGTGATAACTATGCTTTTTGGTTGGAAAGAATTAATCACAATACTAAAATGTATGACATTATCCGTCTTGATCACTTTAGAGCCTTTGATACCTATTGGAAAATTAATAGTGCGTGTGAAACAGCTATTGATGGTGAGTGGGTCATCAATGATGGTTATGCCTTCTTTGATTTATTATTTAATAAATTGCCTGATATTAAGTTGATTGCAGAAGATTTAGGAGATATTAGACCTGAAGTTTTGAGTTTGCGTGATCATTATCAATTAAAGGGAATGCGTGTTTTGCAGTTTACCTTGGATATTAATACCGATAATAAGGGTATTGAAAATGAAGTTTGTTATTCAGGTACTCATGATAACGATACCTTGCTTACATGGTTTGAGAATTTACCCGAACATTATCAAAATGAAATTAAGCATTACCTGCATCTTAATGGCTATAATTATGCTCATGTTATTGATAACTTAATTAAATTGATTATTGATGGTCGAAGTGCTTATCGTATTATTCCGCTAGCTGATATCCTACATCTTGCAGAAGCCGGAAGAATTAATACTCCTGGTACCCTAGGGCATCCTAACTGGGCTTGGCGAATTAGTGATTATAAGGCTACAACAGAAAGATTTTCAATGCTTAAGTTGATGATTGAGGAAAACAATGGCCAATATCAGTGATGTTGCATTAAAGGCCGGTGTCAGCAAGGGTACAGTTTCTAAGGTTTTGAAAAATTATCCTAATATTTCTAAATGTACTCGAAATAAGGTCTTAAACATTGTCAAGGAGCTTAATTATATCCCTAATGAAAGTGCCAGTGTTTTGAGTTCTAAAAATACCAATAGAATTGGGGTATATGTGAATATCAATGACCAAAAACAAGCCATAGATGAAATCAATATGCAATTATTACTCGGTAGTTTTAGGGCGGCTAATTCATTGAATTTTCAAATTGTAACTATTTTTAATGACAGTGTCAGTAGCTTGCGTTATGAGGAAATGTTGCGTTATTTGCATTCGTTAAATTTAGCTGGTTTAATTATCTTCGGTTTAAATAAAAATGATAAAAGAATGCACTATGTGATTAATAATTTTAAACACAAGATTGTTTTAATTGATGCACCCTTACATAATGATAATATCAGTTGTGTCTATATTGATCATGCAAGGGCCCAATATGAGGTTGCCCATGAGTTAATTAAAGATTGTTGTGGCAGTGTTCTTTATCTAGCTGGTAAAAAAGATGGCTATGTTACAGATATGCGCAATGCTGGTATTGATAAATTCGCAAGTGAGGTTGCTTGTAAAATTAAAACTATCAATGCTGAATTTGATGAGGTCATAGCCTATAATTGTGTTAAAGATATTGGTGCTAATTATGATTATATTATCTGTGCCAGTGATTTAATGGCGATAGGAGCTTATAAGGCTTTAAAAGAATTGAATATTTATCGTCCAATTTCTGGTTTTGACGGTATTAAATTATTATCTTACTTGGATGCTGATATTATTACGGTTGCCCAAGATTTTAATTATCTTGGTTATCGTGGTGTGGAAGTTTTAAATGAAATGTTAAAGGGTGTTGGCGGTAGTGAAATCATTGTTCCACACAAATTGCTTAAATCTAAATATCAGGATATTTTAAAGTAATTTTTATATATTTTATACAAATATATGTATTGAAAACGATTACATCTTAACTAAATTTGAAACCATTATTTATATCGGTTAGAATTTAAACAAAATGTAAAAAGGAGGGGTTTATGTTTTTTGAAAATAAGGAAAATTTTATTGAATCTTTAAGTCAAAACTTTGTCAATAACTTTGGTAAGTCTATTAAAGAAGGAACAGATTTAGAGATTTATACATCTTTATGTAGTTTGGTTAAATCTTATGCCAATTCTAATTTGAATAAGACTAGAGATTATGTTAATAAAAATAACGAAAAACGTATGTATTATTTCAGTTTGGAATTTTTATTAGGCAGACTTTTATCTAATAATTTAATTAATTTAGGCATTTTTAATGTTGTTAAGGAAGGGCTTGACGAATTAGGTGTCGATTTAAATAAATTAGAAGATATTGAAACTGATGCTGGTCTTGGTAATGGTGGCTTAGGTCGTCTTGCAGCTTGTTTTTTAGATTCGCTCGCAACACTCCGATTACCAGGCAATGGCAATACTATTAGATACCAATATGGTTTATTTAAACAATTAATTATTAATAATGAACAGGTGGAAGTTCCTGATCAATGGCTTAAAATCGGTAATGCTTGGGAAGTTAGAAAACCTCACAGTGCTGTTAAAGTTAAGTTTTATGGCGATGTTAAGATTAACCGTGATTTTGAAACTGGTAAATTGAAATTTGAACATATCAATGCTGAGGAAGTGTTGGCTGTTCCTTATGATATGCCAATTGTTGGTTGTGATACTATTTGCACCAATACTTTAAGAATGTGGAGTGCTGAAGCCAGTGATGTGCTACCTAAAGATAAGGATTTTATTAAATATCTTCAAGATGTTAATGAAATTTGTTTAAATGTATATCCTGATGATAGTACTGTTGAGGGTAAATATTTAAGAATTAAACAGGAATACTTCTTTATTTGTGCTGGTATCCATACTATTATTCGCGAACATTTGCGAAATAATGAAAGTTTAGATAACTTAGCTGATAAGGTTGTAATTCAATTAAATGATACCCATCCTGCAATGTGTATTGCTGAGCTTATGCGTATTTTACTTGATGATTACAACTATGAGTGGAATGATGCTTGGAAGATTGTTACCGGTACTTTTGCATATACCAATCACACAGTTATGTCGGAGGCTTTAGAAAAATGGCCAGTTGAATATATCAAGAAATTATTACCGCGTATTTATTTGATTATTGAAGAAATTGATCGAAGTTTTAAAGAGATGGTCTATGGTTTAACACATGATCATAATTTGGTTAATCGTGTAGCCATCATCAATGATAATCAAGTGCGGATGGCATATTTGAGTATTGTTGGTTCATTTAGTGTTAATGGGGTTGCGAAGTTACATACCGATATTTTAGTTAATGATCTCTTCCGTGATTTCTTTAAATTAATGCCTGAAAAATTTAATAATAAAACTAATGGTATCACTCAACGCCGTTGGTTGCTTTATTCTAATATGGAACTTACAGCTTTGATTGAAAAGTATATCGGTTCTGATTTCAAACGTGATTTTAATAAAATTGAAGCCTTGTTGGAACATGTTGATAACCAAAAACTTCAAGAAGAATTTTTAAATGTTAAGTATCGTCGTAAAGAAATTCTCGGTAATTTCTTAAAGAAGAATTATGATATTGAAATTGATCCTAATTCTATCTTTGATACTCAGGCAAAACGACTACACGCATATAAGCGTCAATTATTGAATATCTTACATATTATTTATCTATACCAAAGAATTAAAGAAGATAAGCAATTTACTATGCCTAAGACTACCTTCTTATTCGGTGCTAAGGCAGCTCCTAGTTATATTTTTGCCAAGAAGGTTATTAAGTTAATCAATGCTGTTGCTGCTAAGATTGATCAGGATGAAGAAGCTTCTAAGTATATTAAAGTTGTCTTCATACCTAATTATCGTGTTACTGTGGCTGAACATTTAATGAATGCCAGTGATGTTTCTGAACAAATTTCAACTGCAGGTAAAGAAGCTAGTGGTACTGGTAATATGAAATTTATGATGAATGGTGCTATTACTTTAGGAACCCTCGATGGTGCCAATGTCGAAATTGCTGAATTGGTTGGTGAAGAAAATTGTGAAATATTCGGTTTAAGAGCTGAAGAAATTGATAGCTTTAGAATTAATTATGCAAGTAATGAATACTATATGAACGATATGCGTATTCATAAGGCGGTTAATGCTTTGGTTGATAATACCTTCAGTGATAATAATGAAGATTTTGCTGAAATATATAATGAATTAGTAGTTCATAATGATGAATATTTTGTGCTTGCTGATTTTGATGCCTATGTTAAGGCGCATGAAAATATTAATAAGCGTTATGAAAATCGCTTAGCTTGGGCAAAACAATGTTTGATTAATATTGGTAAGAGTGCATATTTTTCAAGCGATCGTACAATTAATGATTATGTCGAAGATATTTGGCATATCAATCCTATTGAAGAATAGATTGGTAATAAGACCTCAAGTAAATAACTTGAGGTTTCTTTTTGAGGTTAGTGATGGAAAAATATAAATGTTATTTAGATGATTATAATACAATTAAATTATATGTTGATAAGAACCTTGATCAAGATATTAATGATTTGAAATTATTTAAAGATGATTTACTCATTAATTATCAACTTGCTGGTTGCGGTGAATATCAGACGATGAATAAATATATCATAACTTTTGATGATTATTGTTTTGATAGTAAATATCAACTTGTGATTAATGAGGTATGTTTAACTCCTGTTTATCGTCATATCGTTAATACTGAACGCTTTGATCGAGAATTTTATTATGGTGGTAATGATTTAGGTAGTGATTATCATCAAGAATTTACGACTTTTAAGTTGTGGTCGCCACTTGCTACAACTGTTAATTTAATTTTAGTTGATTTAAAGCTCAGTATTCCGATGAAAAAAAATGCTGGTGTTTTTGAATGTATGGTTAAAGGTGATTTAGATTGTCAAAGCTATCTTTATGAGATTGAACATCAAAATTTTACAGTTAAAAGTATTGATCCCTATAGTTATTCTTCAACTTGTAATGGCGAATATTCAGTGGTTGTTAATCTTGAACAATTAAATTTGAATAAGGTGGCATTAAAAACGACAATAACCTCAAATGTCGATGCGATAATTTATGAATTAAGTGTCCGTGATTTCACCATCAATAACAACTCTAAAGTGATGAATAAGGGTAAATTTTTAGGTTTGATTGAGGATGGTACTAACTTAATGAAGTATCCGACTGGTTTTGATTATCTTAAAAGTTTAGGTATTACCCACATTCAATTATTGCCTGTATTTGATTTTGATTCTTATGATGAAAATAATTATCCTAAAGAATATAATTGGGGCTATGATCCTTATCAATTTAATGTTTTAGAGGGTTCGTATTTGACTAAGGATGATCCTTATAGTCGAATTAATGAATTTAAACACTTGGTTGATATCTTTCATAAAGCCGATATTAGAGTTAATCTTGATGTTGTCTTTAATCATGTTGGCCATATTGAAGACTATGCTTGGCATAAAATCATCCCTTATTATGCCTTTAGATATGGTGATGATGAAATATTATCCAATGGTTCATTTTGCGGTAATGAGATCAGAAGTGAGGCTAAAATGTTTAGCAAGTATATTGTCGATATGTGCAATAGATATGTTGATATATACGATATTGACGGTTTAAGATTTGATCTTATGGGCTTGTTAGATATCGAAACTATGAACAATATCTTTAAAACAATAGTTAAAAAGAAAGCTGATTTTATGGTTTATGGTGAGGGTTGGGATATGCCTAGTAGCTATGATTCTTTTTATCGTGCAACAATGTATAACAACGCCAAAACACCTAATATTGCATACTTTAATGACCGTTATCGTGATGTTGTTAAAGGAGCAACGTCTCTTAATGATATTGGTGATGTTGGTTTTGGACTTGGTAATCTTGAAAAGAAAAATTTAGTTAGAGATCTTATCGGTGGAAGTATCCTCAACGGTCATTTTCTTTCTGCCTCACAAACTGTTAATTATCTTGAGTGTCATGATAATATGACTTTTTATGACAAAATGAATAATTGTCTTAATGATGATGAATATACCAAAACTCAAAAAACGAAGCTTTCATTGGCGATATTAATGCTTTCTCAAGGTATTCCCTTCATTCATTGTGGACAAGAATTTATGCGAAATAAAAAGGGTTATGATAATACTTACAACTTGAGTGATGAGATTAATGCCATCGATTGGTACCAAATGATTAGAAAGATTGATGTCGTTAATTATTTTCGATCATTGATTAAAATTCGTAGACAATATCCTCAATTTCGTTTGAATGATGATGAAATAAAAAAAGCTTTATTATTCGAAGATTATTATGAAGTCTTAATATATAAGATTAACAATTTAAAAGTATTGATTAATGCCAGCGCTTTTAATCATAAATATCCAATTACCAGGTGTAAATTGATATTTGATGATGGAATTAAAAATGAAATTATTACTGATAGTGAATTAAAATTATCACCGTTTTCATTGATTGTTATTGAAGAAGTATAAATGCTATAGATAATTATTGTCGAGTTTGTTAAAATTTAATTAACAAGGGGACATACTAAAATGAAATCAAAAAAGTTAATCGCAATGATATTGGCTGGTGGTAGGGGTTCTAGGCTTTTTGATTTAACTAAGCGTATCGCAAAACCAGCTGTACACTATGGTGGAAGGTATCGAATAATAGATTTTCCACTGTCTAATTGTGCTAATTCCAATATTGCTACTGTGGGAGTCTTGGTACAATATGAGTCGGTATTATTAAATTCTTATGTAGCACGGGACTACCATTGGGGTTTAGATATGAAGGGTGGCGGCGTCTTTGTTTTACCACCTCGTGAAAAAGATGAATTGGGTATTGGCGCCTATAAGGGCACTGCTGATGCTATAGCTCAGAATATTGATTTTTTAGATCAGGAAGATGCTGATTATATCTTAGTGTTAAGTGGTGATCATATTTATAAGATGAATTATGAATTGATGCTTGATCATCATATAAAACAAAATGCTGATGCTACTATCGCTATATTGGAAGTACCAAAAAAAGAAGCAAGCCGTTTTGGTATTATGAATGTTGATGCTGATGATAATATTGTTGATTTTGAGGAGAAGCCTTCAAAACCTAAGTCTAATTTGGCATCGATGGGTATTTATATTTTTTCATATAAAAAATTGCGTAAATATTTAAAAGATGATGAAAAAAATCCAACTTCAAATCACGATTTTGGTAAAGATATTATTCCTGCATATTTAAATAATGGTGAGAAATTGACTGCCTATCGTTTTAAGGGTTATTGGAAGGATGTTGGTACGGTTGACAGTCTTTGGGAAGCTAATATGGATCTATTAAAGGTTGATGATACCTTGAATTTATTTGATAGTAATTGGAAGATATATACCGAGGAAAATGCTTCAATTCCACAGATTATCGGTGAAACTGCTAATATTAAAAATTCCTACATTACCCAGGGCTGTGTGGTTGATGGGGATGTTAATAATTCGGTGTTATTTACTGATAGTATTGTGCATAGCGAAGCCAAGGTCTATGATTCGATCTTGATGAATGGGGCGATTATTGATAGTCTTGCTGTTGTTAAACGCTGTATTGTCGCTGAGAATGTTCATATACCAAAGGGTCTTTCTTTTATCAATGAAGATCATAATATCTGTTTAATTACGCAGAAATTAGTAAATGAAAAGGTCGGTGAATTAAAATGAATATTTTAGGTATCTTAAGTTTTGAGGATAATTATGCCCATCTTGCGGGTATGGCGGCTACAAGACCGATAGGGGCGGTAAGTTTTTTGGGTCGCTATCGTATTTTAGATTTTATGATTAGTAATTTTACTAATTCAGGAATTTCCGAGATTGATATTTTTGTGAAGGATAAACCGCGTTCAATTATTCAACATGTTCATCGTACTAACTATAATATCAATTCTAAAAAAGGTAATGTTCAAATATTGTGTGGTGAACAAGATGCCAATAATACGATATATAATACTGATGTCGCTTCATACCTTGATAATGCCCATATTTTAGAACGCAGCAATGCTGAATATGTTATTATTGCGCCATCACATTTTATTTATACTATTAATTTTGAAGAAGTTTTAAAGGAACATATTAATTCAGAAAGTGATATTACTGCACTGTATCACCATGTTGAAAATGCTAGAGAGGAATTTGTTGGTTGCGATTTTTTAAATATTGATGATGGTTTAGTTAAGGCTATGGATATTAATTATGGCCAATATAAAAATCGTTTTATTGCCCTTGAAAGTTATATTTTAAAACGCGAATTATTTCTAAGACTTTGTCATGAGGCAAAAAAGAACAGTCTTCTTTTCTGGTTTAAGGATATTGTTAAATTAAAATTAAATGAGTTGAAAGTTTCTGCCTATCAACACTATGGTTATTGTTGTTGTATTAATAATATCAAGGCTTATTATAATGCTTCGATGTATTTAAGAGATCGTCAAACAATCAAACAATTATTTAAAAAAGATTGGCCAATTCACACGATGACCAATGATTCTTGTCCAACCTTATATAAAGGAAGTGGTAGTGCCATCAATTCTTTGGTTGGCAATGGTTGTGTTATTAGGGGTGAAATTATCAATAGTATTATTGGTAGAAATGTTATCGTGGGTGAAAATACCGTAATCAAGGATTCGATAATTTTACCTAGTTCTACCATTGGGAATAATTGTCATATTGAAAATTCGATTATTGATCGTTATGTAGAAGTTGATAAGGTTAAAAAACTTAATGGCACCAAGGATAATCCTATTTATGTTAAAAGAGGAGATAAAATTTAATGAAGAAAGTTTTATTCGCTACTTTTGAAGCTTTGCCGTTTGTTAAAACCGGTGGTCTTGCTGATGTTGTCTATGCCTTACCTAAATATCTTGATCAGAATAAATTTGATGTTAGAATTGTTCTTCCTTTATTTAAGACGATTAAGGAACGCTATATCCAGCAATTAGAATCAATAGGTCATATCTATGTAAGATGTGGTTATATTAATGAGGAAGCTAATATTTTAACTTATAAGTATGGTGGGGTTGAGTATTTATTTATTGAAAATGATACTTATTTTTATCGTGATGGTATATATGGTTATGATGATGATGCCGCAAGATTTAGCTTTTATAATCTGGCTATTATTGAAATGTTTAAGGTATTAAATTACTATCCTGATATTGTGCATGCCCATGATTATCATTGTGGTGTTTTATCAGCCTTATGCAAACTTAAAGATAATGGTGATGATAGTATTAGAAGTATTAAACATATCTTTACTATTCATAATCTTGCTTATCAAGGTATTTTTGATAAAAAAGTATTATTTGAACTTTTAGGTTTTGATTATTGTTACTATGCTGATGGGACCTTGCGTTTTAATGACTGTACCAATTTTATGAAGATTGGCATTGTCTGTGCTGATAAAATTACCACCGTATCTAATACCTACGCCTTGGAAATTCAAAGTCCACAATTTGGTGAAGGTTTAGATGCCTTGCTTAAGTATCGTCGTGATGATTTGATTGGAATTATCAATGGGATTGATACTTCTTTGTTTAATCCTGAAAGCGATGTCTATTTATATGCCAATTATCATTCAAAAGCCTTTAAAAGGAATAAACAAAAATGTAAACGCAGTTTACAATATGAATTGGGTTTAAATGACAATTCTGAAATTTTGGTAGTTGGAATGGTATCACGTTTAACTTATCAAAAAGGTATCAATTTAATCCTAGATGAAATCCATCATATTATGAAGATGAATGTGCAGGTGGTGGTCTTGGGTAGTGGTGAAACCAATTATGAATATGCCTTTAAAAATTTAGAAAATCAATACAAGGGGCGTTTTGTGTACTATTGCGGTTACAATGAAACCTTGGCACATAAAATATATGCTGGTATTGATATGTTGCTGATGCCAAGCTTATTTGAGCCTTGTGGTATATCACAACTTATTGCTATGCGATATGGTTCTTTACCACTAGTAAGAGAAACTGGAGGCTTAAAAGACACTGTTGAACCCTATAATATGTATACTAAAAAGGGTCGTGGTTTTAGTTTTACGAATTTTAATAGTTTTGAATTTAAACAAATATTTGATATGGCCTATGATGTTTATTATCACAATCATAAGGATTGGGATCGTATGATTAAAAATGCCATGAATTATGATGTTAGTTTTAAGCTCAGTGCTAAAGAATATGAATTGTTATATAACTCAGAGGTGAATGATAATGGATAAGTATAATGCTTTTTTTAATGGTGAATGTATAGATGCCTATAAACTTTTTGGTGCCCATAAAAAAAGGGGTGGGGTTGAGTTTACGGTATATGCTCCTAATGCATTTAAGATTGAATTGATTAGTTCTTTTAATAATTGGTATGGTGGCTATTTCTTTGAGAAGATTGATGATCGTGGTATTTGGCGATTATTTGTTGCGGATATTGAATTTATTCATTCCTATAAGTATCGAATTTATCGTGATCATAATTTTTATCATGATAAAATTGACCCCTATGCGTATTATGGTGAATTAAGACCAAACAATGCCTCTGTCATGTATGATTTGGCTTATTATAAGTTTAGCGATAATAAATTTATTAAGGCTCGTAATAAAGATGAAGACCAACCGATGAATATCTATGAGGTACACATTAACGGTTTTATGCGTCCTGAATGGAAAGATTTTGCTTCGTACCAGGATTTAAAAAAATATCTAATTCCCTATGTCTTGGAGGGTGGTTATACCCATATTGAATTGATGCCGATTTTTGAACATCCCTTTGATGGTTCTTGGGGCTATCAAGCATCGGGTTTTTATAGTATTACCAGTCGTTATGGTAGTCCCTATGACTTGATGGATTTTATCAATGAGTGTCATTTAAACAGTATTAAAGTTATTCTAGATGTTGTTTATACCCACTTTGTTAAAGATGAATTTTCATTGGTTAATTATGATTTTTCACCACTTTATGAATATGGTGATATGAATTTAAAAATGAGTGAATGGGATACTTATTATTTTAATTTTCAAAATCCTACAGTAATGTCTTTTGTGATGAGTAGTGCGCATTTTTTTGCGGAGAAATATCATTTTGATGGTTTTAGATTTGATGCTGTTAGTCATTTTATTTATCGTAAAGGCAATAGTGAATTGGGTGAAAATGCTGAAGGTATCAACTTCTTAAAACGCTTAAATTATAGTTTGAATGATAAATTTCCAGGTATCTCATTGATTGCAGAAGATTCTAGTGCCTTTGCCAATGTTACTAAAAGAGTTGAAGATGGTGGTTTAGGCTTTGATTTTAAGTGGGATCTTGGTTGGATGAATGATACGCTTAAATACTATGCTATGGATCATGTTTATCGTAAGTATCACCATAATTTGATGACTTTTTCAATGGCTTACTTTTATAATGAAAAATTTATTCTACCATTCTCGCATGATGAAGTAGTACATATGAAGAAGACCATTATTGATAAGATGTTCGGTTATTATGATGATAAATTCGCCTTATGTAAAAATCTTTATACTTATATGTTTATGCATCCGGGCAAAAAACTTAATTTTATGGGTAATGACTTGGCCTTGTTTAAAGAATTTGATGAAAGTAAAGAACTTGAATGGTCAATGCTTAAGTATCCTAAACATGATAGTTTTAAACGCTTTTTCAGAGATCTATCCATGATATATAAAAGTCATAAGTCATTATATGAGAATGATTATGACAGTCGTTATTTTAAATGGATTGATGTTGATAATAATGAACAATCAGTATTTTCTTTTTATCGTGAAGATGCTGAAGGCTATCTTGTCTGTGTATTAAATATGTTGCCTTGCTCATACCAAAATTATAAGATAGGGGTACCGATTTTAGGTAGCTATTTAGAATTGATTAATAGTGAAAAGGATATTTATAGTGGTTGTAATATGTGTAATTATCAACCGATTGATGCCAAAATTGAAGCTCAAACATATCAAAATATGAATTATTCAATTAATATTGATCTAGCTCCTTTTGCGGCAATAATTTTCGAGGTAAAAAAACATGAAGTGGTATGAAAAAAGTGTAGCCTATCAAATATTTCCATATAGTTTTAAAGATAGTGATAATGATGGTGTCGGTGATCTTAGGGGTGTGATTGAAAAATTACCCTATCTTTCGTTGTTGGGGATTGATTTAATTTGGCTTACTCCTATTTATAAATCACCGTTAATTGATAGTGGTTATGATATTAGTGATCACTATGCCATCAATGAACAACTTGGTAATATGCAGATTTTTAAAGAGTTGATCGCCAAGGCACATGAAATGGGTATTAAGATCATCATTGATTTAGTCTTAAATCATACATCCGATCAACACCCTTGGTTTAAAAAAGCCTTATTAAATAAGGATAATCCCTATCATGATTATTATTATTTTTTAGATCCGATAATTAAGGATGGTAAAAAGTATCCTCCTTGTAATTGGAAGAGTTTTTTTAGTGATAGTGCCTTTGAATATGTTGAACATCTTGATCAGTATTATTTACATATTTTTGATAAAAAAATGCCTGATTTGAATTATCAAAACCCTAAGGTTGTTGAAGAAATGGTTGCCATGGCTAATTTTTATTTGGATCTTGGTGTTGATGGCTTTAGGTTGGATGCGATTGCTCATCTGGCTAAGGATTTGACTTTTAGCAATAGTAACATTGATGTTGATGAGTATGGTTTAGCCTATGATCCCAGTAAATTTTCTAATCGTGAAGATAATTTTGATTATTTGGATAAGTTTAAAACTTCAGTATTTAAAAAAGAAAATATTTTCACCATTGGAGAAGTTGGAGGTTGTGCTGGTATTAGTGATGCAATTAAATACGCCGATAAAGAAAAGGGCTATTTTAATATGGTCTTTAATTTTGATACCTGTTGGGAAAATGGTGCTTATAATTCAATTGATAAGACAGACAATGAAATTAAAACTAATGTTGTAAATCTTAAACAATTATTTAAGAAGTGGTATGATGGTTGCCATAAAAGGTGTATGATGCCGATATATTGGTTAAATCACGATCATCCACGCCTAATAAGTCAATATGGCAGTATTAAATATCGTAAAGAATCTGCCAAGGCTTTAGCTTTAATTACTCTATTTCTTTATGGCACACCTTTTATATATCAGGGTGAAGAATTAGGTCTTTCTAATGTTGATTATAATGAACTTGATGATTTTAAAGATATAAGTGCGATTAACTTTATTAATAATTACGGTTTTAACTATGACCACGATACTCTAATTAGGTTTTTAAGGCGTACATCAAGAATTAGCGCCCGCGCACCGATGATTTGGTGTAATGATATTAACGGTGGTTTCAGCAAGGCCAAACCATATATTAAAATTAATAGTCAAGATCTACTCTTTAATGCTGAAGATGCGATTAAGGATGAAGATTCAATCTTTAATTTTTATCGTAGAGCTATCAGCTATAAAAAAGAATATCAGGATATTATTAATGGTGAATTGCATTTTGTTGATATTGATCACCCTAATTTATTTATCTTTAAACACTTATTAGCTGAAGCTGAATTGATGGTGATTTCAAATATCACCGATCAAGAGGTTAAATATTGTTTTAACTATGATGATTATCATATTTTGCTTCATAATTATCAGGATATTGATAATGATATGATCAGGCCTTTTGAATGTTATTTAATGCTTAAAAAAGATTCTAAGGAAGTTAATTAAATATGTCGGCAATCCTAGTTGTAGAATTTAATACCAAAGTTAATAATGATGATTTAATTACCATTAAAGAATATTTAGCCATTAAAGATTTAATGATAGAAAACAATATAATTATTGTTGATAATTTTCATAGCAGTAGGGATGAATTATTGGCATTTAAAGAAATGTTGGAAGCTGAACTTGGCAAGCGTTGTAATATTTATTACTTATATGATCTTGTAAGTAAAGAAAAATTATTTAAGCTTAAAGAACTAGGCATTGTTAGGGATAACTTAATCATTCAAGGAAATTATCTTTTTGAGTTAGCCATTCTTGAAAAAAATAATTATCAAAAATATATCGATATTCTTGATATGAACGAAACAAAGCTTAAGGATAGTGATTTAGATTTTATTATTAGTTTTTATCAAGGCAACGGTAATATTGCCTTTGTAGCCAGAAATGAATATATGCATCGTAATAGTATTCTTTATCAAATAGATAAGATATATCGTTTAACAGGGTTAAATCCTAAGAATTTCTGGGATCTTAGAATGTTATATTTATATGCATTGATAGCTAAGCTTATGAACAAGTAAGTTTAAATATTTATTGTAGTATTTTATATTGATAGTAAGGATTTTGTGTGGAAGAAAAAATTAAGCAATTTAATGAATTGAGTACTGAAGAATTATATAAAATTTTGAAGCTTGGAGTTGATGTATTTGTGGTTGAACAGCAGTGTTCATATCATGAAATTGATGTTTTAGATTATAAGGCAATCCATGTTTGGTTTTAAGAAGATCATGAAATTATCGCCTATCTTAGAATTATGGATAAAAATGTTGAAAGCGAATATATATCAATTGGAAGGGTAGTTGCGGCTAAAAGAAGATGTGGATATGGCAGTAAAATACTCAAGTTGGGATTAAGGGCTGCTGAAGAATATTTTGGCAAGGGTCAAATTTATCTTGAAGCCCAGACATATGCCAAAACTCTATATGAAAAATGTGGTTTTAAACAAATTTCTACAGAATTTCTTTTAGATGGAATACCACATATTAAAATGTTATATATCAAGAATTAAGAAATAATAAATATTTATTTTTGTATATTTTAACTATATATTTTTTAAGCGCTTTCATCTAAAATTTAATCAATGAGGTGATTGAAAATGGCAAGTGTAAAATTAGAACATATTAAAAAAGTATATCCAAATGGATATGAAGCAGTTAAAGATTTCAATTTAGATATTGAAGATAAAGAATTTATTATCTTTGTTGGTCCTTCTGGTTGTGGTAAATCTACAACTTTGAGAATGATTGCTGGTTTGGAAGAAATTTCTGATGGTAATTTATTGATTGATGATGTTAAGGTCAATGATGTTGAACCTAAGGATCGTGATATTGCGATGGTCTTCCAAAATTATGCCCTATATCCGCATATGACAGTTTATCAAAATATGGCCTTCGGCTTAAAAATTCGTAAAATGCCCAAGGATGAGATTGATAGGGCTGTTAAGGAGGCTGCTAAGATTTTGGACTTAGAGAGTTTGTTGGATCGTAAACCAGCACAACTTTCTGGTGGTCAAAGACAACGCGTGGCTATGGGTCGTGCGATTGTTCGTAAACCTAAGGTTTTCTTAATGGACGAACCTTTAAGTAATTTGGATGCTAAATTAAGGGTACAAATGCGTTCAGAAATTTCTAAATTACATCATCGTTTGGGTACAACCATCATTTACGTAACCCACGATCAAACCGAGGCAATGACTCTAGGTACAAGAATAATTGTTATGAATAACGGTATTGTTCAACAATGCGATACACCGATGAATTTATATAATAAACCTAAAAATTTATTTGTCGCTAGTTTTATTGGAAGTCCACAAATGAATTTACTTCCATGTAAGGTTGTTAAAGAAAATGATGAATATAGCCTATCTTTTAAAGAGTTTAAAATCCATCTTCCTGAACAAAAGGCTAAAAAATTATCAGAAGGTAAGTATGAAAATGGTCATCCAGTATTATTGGGTATTCGTCCTGAAGATTTAAAAATTGAGGGTAATTCTAAGTCATATCTTGAAGGCAAGGTTAATGTTTATGAATTATTAGGCTCTGAATCTTGTATTTATTTTGATGTTAATAATATTAATGTTACGGCAAGAGTGCCAGCCACTTTCGAGGCCAATGTTGATGATACAATTAAACTATATCTTGATGAAGAAAAGATTCATATTTTTGATCAAGAAACCGAAGAAACTATAACTAATTAATTAAGGCCTCAAATGAGGCTTTTATTTTGAAATTACAAGATAAATATTCATTTTAGGCTGGTAATATTCGTAAAAGTATGTTAAATTTATATAGCTATTGGTCCGCTGTTCCATTGATTATGACCCTTAGATATTATTGACAAAGGAGAGAAAAGATGAATTTAAATTTAGTAAGAGAAATCACTAAACATCAACTTAAAACCGATCTTCCTAATGTTCGTGTAGGACAAACTGTTAGATTGGATGTTAAGATTCAAGAAGGAGATAAATCTCGTATCCAAGCATTCGAAGGTGTGGTTATTAAAATTCAAGGTAGTGGAATAGGTGAAACAATTACGGTTAGAAAAATTTCTAATGGTGTAGGTGTTGAAAGAACTTTCCCAATTAACTCACCATTATTAGATAAGATTACAATTGTTCGTAATGGTAAAGTTAGAAGAGCTAAGTTATATTACTTAAGAAGTCTAAGTGGTAAGAAAGCTCGCATTAAAGAGAGATAAAAAAATATAGGACCACTTAGGTGGTTCTTGTTTTTTAGGTATTAATATGGAAAAAATTAAAAATTATATCAAAGAATTAATTAAAAGTTTAATTATTGCGGGGATAATTGCTTTTATCGCTATTAACTTTATTTTTATCAGTGTAAGAATTGATGGACATAGCATGGATAGCACATTGGCGCATAATGATTATGCCTTAGCTTTTATTTTACCCAAAAAATTAAATATAATTAAACGCTTTGATATTGTAACTTTAGATGTTGACTCACTTAATGAGCGTATAGTTAAAAGAATTATTGGCTTACCAAATGATCATATAGTGTATAAAAATAATCAATTATATATCAATAATCAATTGATTAAGGAGAATTTTTTAGATGATTTTCAAAAAACTCAGGACTTAGATATTAAATTAAATGATGATGAATATTTTGTCCTTGGGGATAATCGTTTAAATTCATATGATGGCAGAATGTTTGGACCTGTTAAAAGCTCTAACATTAAGACGGTAGGAATATTTGTTTTATTTCCATTTAATCATTTCGGGATTAAATAATGAATAAACTATTAATAAATCGTGTTTATAGGCATTTTAAAGGTGATTATTATCTGGTTACTGATATTGCATACCATTCAGAAACTAAAGAAGAATATGTGGTATATCGTCGGCTATATGAAGATGGTAGTCTATGGATTAGACCTAAAGAAATGTTTTTGAGTGAGGTTGATCATTTGAAGTATCCTGAGATTAAACAAAAGTATCGCTTTGAACTACAAAATATAAAAACTATAACAAAATAGAACTATCTAGTTCTATTTTTATTCTGAATAATTAAAGGTATAATGATATATATGTATAAGAAAATAAATAAATTAATATTTCTATTATTGGCAATTGCTTATTGTGCGTTAGCGTTTATTTATATGTTCTTACCAAAGCTTAATGAAAAAGTGTCGGTATGGTTTTTTGTTGCCCAATTTATTTCATTTCCATTATTTTTTGGCTTGTTGATTTTGAGTTTTACCTTTATTAGAATGGTGGTTAAGTTTTTTAAACAAGAATTTAAGCTGATTGATAAATTATCATTGTTATTGGTGGTTGTAGCCTTTTTATTATTTAATGTCAATGGCTTATTTAACCATTACCATCATCGCCAATTAACCAATTATAAAACTTTAAAGATAGTGGAATTTAATGCTTTAAATTATCTTGATCATGATACTATTTCTAAGATTTTCAGAGAATTTGATGCGGATATTGTGATTTTTCCAGAACTGGGTGTGGGGGCTGATGGAACTGATGTTAAAACTCGATTAAGACCGCTATTTGATCAAAATAGTCTTGATCTACTAAATTATCAGGTCTATACTTCCAAGGAAAATATCACTAGTATTGCACCTGTTACAGTGATTGTTAAAAATATTTGGCCATATCAAAGGATTGATTCGCAAATTAATACAACTTTTGGTACTGTTTATTTAAAGGCTAGGGGTAGTTTACCTGATATTGTTGGTCTTCATACCGCTCCGCCTTTACCAACGATGATGTCATTTTGGCGGCATGATCTTTGGATGATTGTTAATGATATTATTCCCAAACATAAAAATGCGATAATTGCAGGTGATTTTAATGCTACTTTAAAACATGGGACATTAAATAATATTGAAGGCTATGTTGATGTATTATCTTCTTTAAATGGCTTAAATAACGGTACTTGGAAGGCTGATTTTCCACAATATTTTAAAACTTGTATTGACCATATTTTAATTCCTGATAACAGTAATATTAAAGAGGTTAAATTGCATAAATTGGGTATATCTGATCATATGGCAACTTTTGCTATCATTGAAATTGAACAATAGTATAAAAGATAAGAAAGCTAACTATATAAAAATCAAGTAATTATGATGAAAAAGTTTGAAAATGTTAAGTTATTTGATTTGTTAGCTTATAAATGTATATTTGTTCTTTGAAATTGTGAATATTGGATTATTGTAGGCATGATAAAAACTA
>JAXFOQ010000007.1:0-37431 GCA_034180345.1 Erysipelotrichaceae bacterium
TAAACCACTTAAAAAGGATACTAAGGTAATCATCATTCAAAAAGAAGATCATAAAAAACCAAGTGATCCAACACTAACCACTGTTATTCACAAAAATATTAAGACTCTTCCTAATACCGGTAGTAATACTACTACTACTAATATAATGGCTTATATGATGATGATCATTACTACCATCTTATTATCATTACTATTATCATTTACCAATAAGCAAACAAGCTTTAAAAACAAATAACTAATCTAAAAATAGCCAGTAATACTGGCTATTGTTTTTATTATTTGTATTGATTGCAGATATTTTTTAGAAAGGTTATATAGTTATCAATGGTTTCTTTTGGTGAAATTATTTTAATTTTATTTCCAAATTTGATTAAATGGCTATAAAAAATCGGAGTGCAATTACCATTCACGATAAATTCATTATTATTTTTAAAATTGACATCATCAAATTCATCATAGATTAAATCTATCAGTTGTTGTTTAGTTTTTTCATCATTTTCTAATATTTTGAAATGAATGCGATTAATATCTTGTTGAAACATATCGACTTGTTTACGCATTGCATTAATGATTTCTTCTTTTCTGAGATTGTTTTCAACCTTGATTTTTTCACTTGTTATATCAATACTTCTGATACGGTCAACACGCTTAAAATATACCTTTTTATGCCCTTGGTATTGATAAATCAGGTAATAACGATCATGAAAGCGATGTAGATGGTGGGCGATAATTTTATCTTGGTGGTCAAGAATTAAATAGTGGTTATTTTTTAGCGCCTCAATAATATTGCTTAGATAATATTTAGTTTTATCATTGCTTTTCTTTTTGGCTAAATATTCATACTTATTAATGCTTTCAGCATCTTTATGGTTAATTAAAGAAAATAATTTATCATTGATACTTTGGCGATATTTTTTATCTAAGAAATTAGATGTGCTAATCGCATCACTTAATATTTTTATTTCTAAGGAATCAAAAAGGTTTGAACTTAGCGCAAAGCCCTTGCTGTTTGAATGTTCAATGGTATATTCCAATTCTTCTAAAGTTTTAATATCGGCATAGATGGTTTTACGGTCTGCTTCAATATTGTAATGTTGGTATAGGTATTCTTTGACTTGGTTGGTTGTAATAAAATTATCTTCATTGGTATATTTTTTTAGACATTCCAGTACTTTGAAACATCTAAAGGTATTACTTTTTCTGGTTATTTTTTTCATGATTAAATTATAGTATAGAACAAATATTTGGACAATATCAGTTATTAAAATAAGATATTCTATTCTTGTCCAAGGAGGAATAGGATATGAAGAATAAAGTATTGATAAATTTAACTTTGACAAGTCTTGCGATTGCATATATGTTGAGCGGTTATGAGATGATGTATTATTTATTATGTATTTCATCTTTATTTGTTTTGTTGCTGGCTAGAAAATACAATTATATTAAAATTACTTTGGTAGCCTTGTTTATTTTTGTTACTTTAATTTTTTACCGATATAATGGTGGTTTATATTTTAATGTTTCAAGTATTATTTTAAATATTACCTTATCGCTTAATTCTGCCATGTTGATTGAAATTTTAGAAAGTTCTCATTGCGAGGAATTAAGATATTATAGTTATATTTTTAATCGTCTATATTTTATCTTTATATTATTTTTGATTTTTGGCTTAGCCTTTCCTGATGCTTATATTGCTCAAAGTATTTATCCACAGGGTAAATTAAGTTTAATTACCACAATTGTTATTTTATTTGGTCCTTATGTAATCAGCAGTCAATATGTTTTGTTGTTGAACGGTTTTAATAAAATGATAAAATATAGACATGTTTAAGTTAATTGAAAGTCATTTTAATCGAAAAAATAATCTTAATCGTGCTGTTGAAATTAGTGGTGCTATTGGAATAACTTTAAATATTGTCCTTTTTATCGGTAAGATAATAGTCGGTTTAATGTCTGGATCAATCGCCATCATTAGTGATGCCATTAATAATTTGAGTGATTTTTTAACTTCAATTATTATTGTTGTAGGTAATAAAATTGCTCAAAAACCTGCTGATTCACACCATCCATTTGGCCATGGTCGTTATGAATATATTGTTAGCTTTGTCGTTAGTATCTTCATTTTTTTAATTGGTTATGAATTGTTTAGAAATTCGATAACTAAAATTATTAATAATGATAATGTTATCTACAGTAATAGTTATTTTATTATTATTTGTGGGGCTATTTTAATTAAGGTGTTTATTACCTTGTTTAATCGTTTTCTTTCAAAAAAGTATGATTCTTTAATTTTAAGAGGGACTTATGAGGATTCACGGAATGATATTTTAGTAACCTTTGTTTCACTATTATCGTTATGTTTTGACCGTTATTTTAATTTTTCATTAGATGGCTTTTTAGGTCTTGCGATTAGTTTATTAATATTTTATACCGCCTTTAAATTGATTAGAGATACAACTGATGTTTTAATCGGTAAGAGTGTTGTGGTTAGGGATGAAATTAAAGAATATATTTTAAGTAATCAGCGTATTTTGGAGTTGCATGATTTACATATTCATCAGTATGGTCATGAAGTTATGTATGGAATGTGTGATGTGGTAGTTGATGAAAATGAAGAATTGAAAAGTATTCATGAAGTGGTTGATGAAATTGAAGAATATCTTTTCAATGAATATCATATAAAGTTTTCGATTCACATTGATCCAGGCAATATTATTGATGATCAAATCAATGAGTTTGTGATGGAGGTTGATACCAATCTTAAAATTCATGATTTCAAAATGGATCATCAGCGTAAAATTATTTGTTTTGATTTACTCAGTTCTTGGTCTAATGATGATATTGAAGATAAGAAAGAAAAGATTATTAAAAAGATTGAAAATTATTATCCTGAATATGAAGTTAAGATATACTTGGATAAAGATAATTAATTCCAACGATTTGTTGGAATTTTTTTATAAAAAATATTGAATTTTACAGAAAATTTTATATAATAATCTTGTTTAGTTAAATAAATTATTAGTTTAGTATTACTAAACAAGGAGGTAGTGATGGATCTTGGCAAACGCGTTAAAGAACTAAGAATTAAAAATAATCTGACACTTGATGAACTTGCAGGAAGATGCGAATTAACCAAGGGTTTTTTAAGTCAACTTGAAAATAATGTTACATCAATTACCTTTTCCAGTCTTGAGGATGTTATTGAGGCTTTAGGAAGCAATTTGGAGGATTTTTTTAAGAAAGAAAAAAATGAACAAATTGTTTTTAATAAAAATGATTATTTTGTAAATGAAAAAGAAGATTCATCAGTTGTTTGGATTGTACCAAACGCTCTTAAAAATCAAATGGAACCGATAATTTTAACTCTGTCCACAAAGGCCTCCTCAAATGAAATCAAACCCCATGATGGTGAGGAAATGGGCTATTGCTTAAAGGGGAAGGTTACTTTAGTTGATTTGAGTAATAATCGTCGTTGGGTTATTAAAAAAGGTGAAACATTTTATATTAAGGGTGATTTCCTGCATATGTTAATAAATGAGTCCCAAAGTGAAGCCAAGATTTTATGGATCAGCAATCCACCGACATTTTAAGGAGAATAAAATGAATAAGATTATTGAATTTAAAAATATTGTTAAAGAATTTGATGGAAATATCGTTTTAAAGGGTATTAATTTAGATATTTATGAAAATGAATTTGTAACTTTATTAGGACCATCCGGTTGTGGTAAAACGACATTATTAAGAATTTTAGGTGGTTTTTTAGAACAGGATAAGGGCGAAGTCTTTTTTAATGGTGTTGAAATATCTAAGGTTCCTGCATATAAGCGTAATGTTAATACCATCTTTCAAAAATATGCCTTATTTCCACATTTGAATGTCTATGAAAATGTCGCTTTTGGCTTGCGAATTAAGAAGGTAGCAAAGGATGTTATCGAACAAAAAGTCAATCGGATGATTTCACTTGTGGGCTTGGATGGTTTTCAAAAAAAGGATGTAACATTACTCTCGGGTGGTCAACAACAACGGGTAGCGATTGCTCGTGCGCTTGTTAATGAACCTGAGGTGTTATTATTAGATGAACCGCTTGCTGCCTTGGACTTAAAATTGCGTAAAGAGATGCAACATGAATTAAAACGCATTCAACAAGAAGTTGGCATTACCTTTATTTTTGTAACCCACGACCAGGAAGAAGCCTTGACGATGTCGGATAAAATTGTGGTGCTTAAAGATGGTAATATTCAACAAATCGGAACACCTACTGAAATATATAATGAACCTGAAAATGTTTATGTCGCTAATTTTATCGGTGAATCAAATATCATCAGTGGGAAGATGAAAAAAGATTATCTGGTGCATTTTGATGATGTTGATTACGAATGTGTTGACTATGGTTTTAGCACTAACGAACCTGTTGATGTGGTCATTAGACCTGAAGATATTAATATCAAGAAAAGTGGTAAGGGAAAATTATTTGGCGATGTTAAGTCGGTGCTTTTTAAGGGTGTTCATTATGAAATTATTGTCGAAACAAAAATTGGTACTTCTAAAACAGTAACGATGCATGTCTTATCAAGCCATGATATTATCAATGATGTAGCTAATGAAAAATTATCAGCCAGTGATTTTATAATGGATTTGGAAGATGTACCTGAACTTAGTGAAAGCGATATTATTGCTCGTGCCAATGCCCAAGCGTGGCTTAGCGATAGTGAAAAGGATGTCGGTATTAAAGAGGTCATCTATAATATTGAAGAAAAATCTGGCAAATATCCAGTAACTTTTAAAACTGCTGCTGGTACTTCTATTACCATCAATGTTTCAGTAATTGAACCGAAATTTATTGAAGATAAAAAGACTAATATTGGTATTCAAGCCTTTGACTTCTATAAGACTGCCGATGAAATCAAGGAATCAATGGCCATTAGTGTCGATTTAAAAACATGGGCCGATGCTTGGGCTTGGAATCTTCAAACTGAAAGTGATATTGAAATTACTGATGTTCGTTATGATTTTGATCAAGATAATATTACCGAGGGTGATTATCAAATTACCTTCAGTACTAAGGGTCGTGAATTTAAGGTGCATACCACCAAAAAATATGAAGAGGGTGATGAGGTAGTTTTAGATTTTTCACCAGAGGATATTCATGTCATGGGTAAGATGAGGTTAAATTAATGAAGAGTTTTAATCGTTTAGTTTATCCGTATATTGCCTGGTCGGTGGTAATGATTGTAATTCCAGTATTTTTAATTGCCTTGTTTTCGATTATTAATAGTGATGGAGGAGTTATTACTCTAAGATTTACCTTTGATAATTTTGGTCGTTTCTTTAGTGATGCAATCTTTGTTGAAGTGTTGATTAGATCACTTAGAATTGCCTTTTTTACCACGATTATTTGTATTGTGGTTGGGTATCCTGCTGCCTATGCAATATCTAAATTATCACCAAACAGCCAACATACTGCAGTCTTACTGATTACCTTGCCAATGCTTATTAATATGTTGGTTAGAACCTATGCTTGGCGGGGGATATTGATTGCCACTAATTTTTCACCAGAAATTAAAGTTTATATTGGAATGGTTTATAATTTTATTCCTTTTATGATTTTACAAATATATACATCATTATCTAAAATGGATCCTAACCTTGAGATAGCTGCGCATGATTTAGGTTGTGATGACCTCAAGACTTTTACCAAGGTGATATTACCACTTTCAATACCGGGAATTATCAGCGGAATAACTCTGGTTTTTTTACCGGCTGTATCTAGTTTCTTTATTCCAAAACTTTTAGGTGGTGGCTCGTTTGTGGTAATTGGTAATCTTATCGAATCGTTTTTCCTAACTGCTGGTAATTGGAACTTTGGTTCAGCCATCAGCATCATCATGACGATTGTTATTTTAATTTCAATGTATATTACCAAAAAATTTGATTATAGTAAGGGGGCAAGTGATGAAAAATAAGAAAATATTTTCTAAATTATATTTAGCTTTAATCTTAATTTTTCTATATGGTCCCATTGTCTATGTGATGATCTTTTCATTCAATTCATCAAGAAGTTTAAATAATTTCTCTAATTTTTCTTTGCATTGGTATGAAAAAATACTTGAAGATCGCACAATGATGGAGGCGGTATATTACACGATTATCATCGCAGTAATCGCAACGATCATCAGCACAATTTTTGGTACGATTGCCGCTATTGGGTTGAGTAAATCAAAGCGCGTATTAAAAGAAGCGATAAATCAAGTTAATAATTTGTCGATGCTTAATCCTGAAATAGTTACCGCCATTGGTTTGATGTTATTGTTTACATCACTTAATATGGAAATGGGTTTTATGACTTTATTAATATCGCACATTGCCTTTTGTATCCCTTATGTAATGCTTAGTGTAACACCTAAGATCAGACAATTAGATAATAATCTTGCTGAAGCTGCCTTAGATCTGGGTTGCACACCCTTTGAGGCCCTATATAAGGTTATTATCCCTCAAATTATGCCAGGGGTTATTAGCGGGGCCTTGATTGCCTTTACGATGTCATTTGATGACTTTGTGATTAGTTACTTTGTAACAGGTCCTGGTATCAATAATATTTCGACATATGTTTATTCTAGCGTTAAGCGCATTAATCCAAGTGTTAATGCCTTAAGTACCATTATTATTTTGGTAATTACGGTGGTTTTATTTTTTACAAATATCATACCGATGATTATAGAGAAAAGGAGAGTTAAAAATGAAAAAAATTATTAGTCTATTGTTTATGATCTTATTACTTACAGCTTGCGGAAGTAAAAAGCCTAATAACCAAGGTGAACAAAAGTGTTCGGTGCTTAATGTTTATAACTGGGGGGTTTATATCGGTGAGAATGTTAATGCGAATTTTGAAAAGAAATTTGGTGTTAAAGTAAATTATTCATTATTTGATTCTAATGAGGCTATGTATACCAAACTTTTAAGCGGCAGTAAGTATGATGTACTTGTTCCTAGTGATTATACTATTGAAAGATTAATCAATGAAAAGCAGTTAGCTAAATTGGATAAAAATAAGCTTCCTAATATTAATGTTATCTATGATGGTGCTTTAAATAAAGAATTTGATCAAAATAATGATTATAGTATCCCTTATTTTTGGGGCAATGTCGGTATTGTTTATGATACCAGAGTCGTTGATCAAAAGGATGTTGAAACCCAAGGGTGGGAAGTTTTAAAAAATACCAAATACGCAGGAAAAATCTACATGTATGATTCTGAAAGAGATTCTTTCATGGTGGCATTTAAGAGTTTAGGCTATTCGATGAATACTGAAAATGAAGAAGAAATTCAAAAAGCTTATGAGTGGTTGTCTGAATTACACACCACAATGAAACCTGCATATGTTACTGATGAAGCTATTGATGGTTTAACTCATGGTGAAAAGGCTATGGGTGTGATGTATAGTGGCGATGCTGCGGCAATTATTAAAGAAAATGCTAATATGCGCTATTTTGTACCTAATCAAGGAACTAACTATTGGACTGATTCAATGGTTATTCCTAAGACTAGTGAGTGTCAAGAACTTGCCCATGAATATATCAATTTTGTATTAGACTATGATTCGGCATATGACAATAGTATTACAGTGGGTTATTCATCTCCTAATAAGGATGTTTTAAAGGCAATCTCCGAAAATGAATATCAAGGCATTAATGCTTATTTACCTTCAGCAATGAAGACTAAAGATGAAGTTTTTAAATTTAATGATACTTTAAGAGAAAAATTATCAGAGCTTTGGATTAAAATTAAAAATAAGTAATATTAATTTAGTTTTTAGTTAGATATACCTTTGGAATTGAATAAAATCAGTTTCAAAGGTTTTTATTAAATTAATTATGTCAAAAATATTTAAAATTAATTTTTGTTGTTACAATCTTATTTTTGTTTTTTGTAAAAAATATTTATTATCGTTGTATGATAAATATAATATTGAGAAGTTTTTAAAGGTTAGTTAAAGCTGTTTAGGATTTTTAGCAATGTTTTTCATTTTAGTTTTTATAAATATAAGAATATTTTATGATTAAATATAGGGGTTAAAATTTATAAAAAAGTCAAAATTAATGATAAAGTTTAAGCATTGGTTTGATAAGAAGATGATTAACGGTACATCGTATATGATTTATATACTTACAATATTTACCATTTTATCTATATGCTTACTTGTGGCGATTCTTTTTTTAACTGGAAAAATTGAAAAGAGGGATTTCACCTATTCAACTTGGACAATTATTTCAGCAATCGTAAATGCTGAGATGCCTGATTTTGTTGATGGTTTCTTTAAATCTTTTATCTTTGGTATAGCTGCTATTGTCGGCTTATTTGTTACTAGTTTTTTAATCGGAATTATCAGTAATGTCATTGAAGAACGAATAAAGAGTATCAGTAACGGAAATACGCAAATATTAGAGGATGTTGATACTTTGATTATCGGTTTTAATAATATTACTTTTGCGGTTTTAAAAGAATTAATTGATGCAAATCTTAATCAAGAAAAATGCACAATCGTTATTTTGGATGATAATTGTGAAAAGATAGTTATGAATGATAAAGTCAAAATCTTTTTAGATGAATATGATAAGGAATATTATCGAAGGTGTATAAAAGAGAAAATAGCTTATAAACCTAGACATCATCATGTGCAAATTATCTGTCGTTATGGCTCTTCTTTTTTAAAGAGGAATTTGGATATATGTAATTTTGAAAGTGCCAAATCTATTATTGTTAATGTTGAGGATGATTATAATGTGATCAAAGTTATTATGGCATGTCGCGGTATGATTGATGAATTGAAATTACATGAATTATTGGCTAAACACAATGAAGTGTTTATTGGTTATCGTAAGAGTTTAGGCTGTGGTAAGTATAATGTCCCTAAATTTAATCCTCAAAAATTTAATATTAATAATATACCTGATGTTTTAACACTTAAAAATGAAGATTATTTAATTACGGTATCAAATCAAAATTTCTTTGATGATCAATTGTAATAAAATGTAGCGAATATTATCGCTACATTTTTTCTATTTCTTCAATGAGGGTTTCGTATATTTCATCTTGTTTAACTCTTTTGATGATTTCACCCTTTTTAATTAATAAGGCACTATCTTTACCACCGCATATGCCAATATCTGCGCGTTTAGCTTCAAGTGGTCCATTAACAGGGCAACCCATGACGGCAACTTTGATATTTTTATTAATTTTATCTAGGTAGTTTTCAATTCGTTCAACAATAGGTAACATATCATATTGAATACGACCACAGGTTGGGCAAGAAACAAGATCGGGAGTTTCATCTCTAAGACCGACAGTTTTGAGGATTTTTTTTGCTACCCCGATTTCTTTAACTGGATCATCACTGATGGAGATTCTCATTGTATCACCGATGCCTTCCATTAGTAATGTACCTAAGGCGATACTTGATTTAATGCTTGAATCCACAAGGGGACCAGCTTCGGTAACTCCTAAGTGGAGTGGATAATCAAATGTTTTAGCTGCTAAACGATATACAGCGATTGTTTCTAAGGCATCGCTTGATTTGAATGATAGACAAATATCATGAAAATCTAAAGCCTCAAGAATTTTAATGTGGTCTTGGGCGCTTAGGATCATATTTTCAATAGTATGTTCATACTTGCTGTTTAACGATCCAGCATTAATTCCTATTCTGATTGGTATTTTGTATTCCTTGCATAATTCAACAATTTCTTTAATTTTAGCTTCATCTTTGATATTACCGGGATTAAGGCGAATTTTATTGATGCCATTTTTAATCGCAATAATTGCATAGTCGGGATTGAAATGAATATCAGCAATTAAAGGAATATTTATTTGTCTGACAATATCTTTAACGGCATTGGCGTCTTCTTTATCTAAAATAGCAATCCTTACTGCCTCACATCCAGCTTCCTCAAGTTTTTTTATTTGAGCAACCGTAGCTTTGATGTTTTTGGTTTTAGTATTACACATTGACTGGATAATAACTTTATTTTGTCCACCAATCTGGATATTTTTAAGGTTAATTTTTCTAGTGTTTTCTCTTTTGAACATATAATGATTATCTCACTTTTATGATTATTTTAAAAGTCCAATAACCCCAAAATACCCTTTATTTAATTATCTTAAAAAGTGTATAATAAATATATGAAATGTCATATTATCAATCATACAAAGAATAATGATTACAAAGAATACTATAGTGATTTAAGAAAATATTTCCGTAAAACATTCAAATATTTAGGACTTGATCAAGACTATGAAATGAGTGTCATTCTATGTGATGATGATGAAATTCAGATGATTAATCATCAATATCGCAACATCGATAAACCTACCGATGTGATTTCTTTTGCATTATTAGATAATGCTGATGAATTTGATTTAGAACTTGAAACGATTTATTTAGGCGATATTTTTATCAATCTCAATCGTGTTGCTTCGCAAGCCAAGGCCTATGAACATAGTGAAAAGCGGGAATTTTGTTTCTTGTTTGTCCATGGTTTATTGCATTGTTTGGGTTATGACCATATGGAAAAGGCTGATGAGGAAATAATGTTTGGACTTCAAAAAGAAATATTGGGAAGTTTAAAATGAAAAAATTTACCGTCGCAATCAGAGGTGTGTTACTAGGTCTTAGTGATATATCGATTTTGATACAATATTTAATTGGCTTGCTTGTTATTGTTTTTTCTTTGGTGTTAAAAATTAATAGTGGTGATTTCTTGATAGTCTTAGCTTTAATTTTTGCAGTTATTGTTAGTGAGTATTTCAACACTGCCATTGAAAGAGTTTGTAATTTATACTCAACAGATACAAATCAACAAATTCGTGATATTAAAGATTTAAGCAGCGGAGCGGTTCTTTTAACAGCGTTATTGGCGCTTATTTTAGGGATGATGATCTTCAGTAAGTATTTATTTTAAAGGGGGTAAAAGATGGAATATCAATTTTTAGTAGAGGAAGCATTTAAGGCAATGAAGCATGCCTATGCACCTTATAGTAACTATCATGTCGGGGCAGCAGTTTTGTGTAATGAGGAAGTTATTTATGGTGTCAATGTTGAAAATGCCTCATATGGCGCTACCAATTGTGGTGAGCGAACTGCACTTTTTGCTGCCTATGCCAAGGGTTACCGTAAAGATGATATTAAGGCCTTGGCCATTGTTACTGACGGTAATATTTTGGCAGGTCCTTGTGGCATCTGTCGTCAAGTTTTATGCGAATTACTAAACGGAGATACGCCAATCATTCTTTCTAATCGCAAAGAAACCAAAGTTACTACTATTGATGAATTGATGCCGATGCAGTTTGGGGCAAAGGACTTAGTTAAATAATGAAGTCGGGTTTTGTTGGTATTATTGGTAGGCCCAATGTCGGTAAGAGTACCTTGCTTAATGCCTTGATTGGTGAAAAAATCTCAATTATATCTGCTAAGGCACAGACAACAAGAAATGCGATTATCGGTGTTTTTAATGATGATGATAGTCAGATTGTTTTTACTGATACCCCAGGTGTTCATCAGGCTAAAAATCAATTAGGTAATTTTATGAATCGTGAAGCCTTTAATCAAATTGACGGCGTTGATTTGGTTTATTATCTTTTTGATGGTACTAAAAGTTTTAAAGATGAAGATGAACGCATACTTGACTATGTATTTAAAGTTCAGGAGAGGGTATTTTTATTAATTACCAAGATCGACTTAATTTCAAAAGAAAAATTAATTAAGTTAATTACTTACTTAGCTGATAAATATTCTTTTAGTGAAATAATTCCAATAAGTTCTATCAAATATGATAATCTTGATGAATTGATTAAGACCACCAAAAATTATCTAAATGATGATTTGGCATATTATGATACCGTTACTAATGTATCTGATAATTTTAGAATTGCTGAAATTGTTCGTGAAAAGATTTTAAATAATTTTTATCAGGAAATCCCTCACCAATTGGCTACGGTGGTTGAGAATGTTCGTTATACTGATAAAAGAGCCTTTATTTCGGTTTTGATAATTGTTGGTAAAGATAGCCATAAATCGATTATTATCGGTAAGGGTGGAACAAGTCTTAAAAAGATTAATTATGAAAGTTCTAAAGATTTAAAAGTATTACTGGATAAGAAGGTTTTTTTAAGTTTACATGTTAAAGTTGATCGTGATTGGTTTAATAATGAAAATAAATTGACTCGTTATGGGTTTAGTTTGAAAATGCAAGATGAATGATAGAGTAACAGGGGTAATTCTTAAAAAATATGATTACCGTGAATATGATGAATTGATTAAGGTTTTAACCAAAGATTATGGTTTATTAACCTTTGTTTCAAGGGGAAGCAAGAAGATAAATGGTAAAAATCGCAATGCTTTAAATTATTATTTAGAGATTGAATTATCTTGTGATTTGAGTTTTAGTAGCGAGCTTCATAATTTTAAAAGTGCAGTCATTATTAACAATTACCTTAAAACTGCTGATTTAGAAACGATGGTCATTAGAGATTTGGCGAATGAAATTGTATATAGTTTGGTTTTAAATAATGAGAATAGCGATAAATACTATGACTTGTTGATTGGTTTTTATCAGAATGTCAGTGAATATAAGTATCTTAGTATCTGTATTTTAATTGCTGGAGTTTTAACTTTGGAAGGATTATCGCCTGAGATTGATCATTGTGTATATTGCGATAGTAAAAAAGTTGTGGGTATATCGTTTTTAGATGGTGGTTTTTGTTGCGAAAAACACCTACATAAGGCTGATATTTATGATGTTTTAACTTTGAAAAAGTTTAGAATTGTTAATAGAGTTGATTTTTCAAAGATAAAATTAGTTGAGCAGGAATATAGTTTTGAAGATTTGAAAATTTTATTAACATTATTGAATAATACTTTTAATTATGAATATCGAGCTTTTAAATTGCTGGCGAATATTAAAAATTTATAAATTTATATTTTTGATTGAATATTTTAAATTAAATGTCTTGTATTTATAATTATTTAGGTCATGAAAGTAAATAATTAAAAGAAATATTTAAACATTTAGGTCAATTAATGATATATTAATTAGGTAAAATAAGGAGTACATATGAGCAATAAATATAGTTTTGAAGAGATTGTTTCACATTTAAAATCTAGCGGTTTTGTATATCAAGGTAGCGAAATTTATGGAGGACTACAAAATTCATGGGATTTCGGACCCTTGGGCGTAAGCCTTAAAAATAATATCAAGAGTTTATGGTGGAATGAATTTATTAAAAAACATCCAAATAATGTTGGTATCGACAGTGCCTTACTTATGAACAGCAATGTTTGGAAGGCTTCTGGACATTTAGGTGGTTTTGCCGATATGATGGTTGACTGTAAAGAATGTAAATCGCGCTTTCGTGCCGATAAATTAATTGAAGACAATTTATCTGATATTAATGTTGAGGGTAAAAGTGGACAGGAGATGGATGCGATTATTGCTGATAATCATATTGTGTGTCCAAAATGTGGTAAACACAACTTTACTAATGCCCGAGCATTTAATTTAATGTTTAAAACATTTATCGGTACTTTGGAAGATGCTAAATCAACAGTTTATCTAAGACCTGAAACAGCTCAGGGTATTTTTGTGAATTTTGCCAATGTCAGCCGTACCAGTCGTAAAAAGTTGCCTTTTGGTATCGGACAAATAGGCAAGTCATTTAGAAATGAAATCACTCCAGGTAATTTTATCTTCCGTGTTCGTGAATTTGAACAAATGGAATTGGAATTTTTCTGTAAGCCTGGCGAAGATTTAAAATGGTATGAATATTGGGTTGATTACTGTTATAAATTTGTTAAAAAATTAGGAATAAAAGAGGAAAATTTAAGGATTAGAGCCCATGATCCTGAGGAATTATCATTTTATAGTAAGGGTACCAGTGATATTGAATACGCTTATCCATTTACTGATTGGGGTGAGCTTTGGGGAATTGCCGATCGTACAGACTACGATCTTAAACAACATCAAAACGCTTCAGGTAAATCATTGGAATACCTAGATCCATATACCAATGAAAAATTTGTTCCTTATTGTGTTGAACCATCAGTTGGAGTGGAACGAATGTTTTTGATGGTTGTCTGTGATGCCTATGATGTTGAAAAACTTGAGAATGATGAACGCATTGTTATGCATTTACACCCTAGTCTTGCACCTGTTAAGGCATCGGTATTACCACTAACTAAAAAGCTTTCAGAACAAGCCTTTAAATTATACGAAGATTTACTTCAAGACTTTGAGGTTGAATATGATGAAACTGGAGCCATCGGTAAACGCTATCGTCGTAACGATGCCATTGGTACCCCATATTGTATCACCTATGATTTTGACTCACTTGAGGATGGTTGTGTTACTGTTCGTGAGCGTGATTCAATGCAACAAGAGCGCATTAAGATTAGTGAATTGAAAGTATTTTTGAAAGATAAGATTAAATTTTAATTATGGCAGTAATTCCAGCAGAAACGATTGAAAAAATTAGATCTCAGGCATCAATTACACAGGTGGTTGGTAATTATATACCTTTGGTTAAGAAGGGTCGTTCTTTTACTGCGGTTTGTCCATTCCATGACGATCATGATCCTTCACTTTCAATTAGTGAAGAAAGGCAAATCTTTAAATGTTTTGTCTGTGGTGTTGGTGGCAATGCTTTTAGCTTTGTTAGAAAATATCGCAATTGTTCATTTCAAGAAGCTGTAGTTGAAGTAGCTAAGATTGCCAATGTACCCTTGGAAGTTGATTTTAATCGTCCTAAAATTATTTCTAAGTATCAAAAACATTACGACTTATTAAATGAGGTTATTGGCTTTACCAATTATGTTATTTATAGTGAAAAGGGTAAAAATGCCTATGACTATTTGAATAATCGAGGACTTAATAAAGAGATTATCGACTACTTCGGTATTGGTTATAATGGTTCTGGTGATATTTTACATCGCCATTTAAAAGGTAAGGGTTATGCTGATGAATTGATGATTGATACTAATGTCTGTCGTATTACCGACCATAGTATTAAAGATGTTTTTACCAACCGTATTTTATTTCCAATTCATGATGCTAATGGTAACCCAGTTGGTTTTAGTGGTCGAACTCTAATTAATGACGAGGCTAAATATATCAATACTGGTGAAACGAAAATTTATACCAAGGGCGATATTGTATATAACTATCATCGTGCTAAGGAAGATGCTAGGCGTCTTAATCGCATATATTTGCTTGAAGGGGTAATTGATGTTATTGCGATGTATCGAGTCGGTTATTATAATGCTGTATGTAGCTTGGGCACTTCTTTAACTCAAAAACAATTAGAATTAATTGGAAGATTAAGTCATAATTTGGTTATTAATTATGATGGTGATAATGCCGGTAAAAATGCAACGATGAAGGCGGGAATTATGGCGCTTAAGGCAGGATTTAATGTCAGTGTCATCAACAATAAGACTGGCCTTGACCCTGATGAAATTATCAAAGAAAAAGGGGAAAAGGTTTTAAAGGATATTCTATCGAGAGAATACAGTTTGATAGAGTTTGCCTTTGATTATTACAATCATGGTCTTGATACCTATGCTAAGCGTATTGAATATGCTGAAAAGGTTGGTAAAATTATCGATTATGTCAAGGATGACAACGATCGTACCAACTATGAAATGATGCTTTTTGATAAGACTAAGGTTCATCGTAGTGATAGTCATAAAATTAATAGTAATAAAAACGAAAAAATAAGCTATAATAAAGAGAATTATCAGGATAATATAGCCACAAACGGTCTGATCAAAGCTGAATACACCATATTGAATCAAATGATGTTATCTAAAAAGGCTTG
Source organism: Erysipelotrichaceae bacterium (assembly GCA_034180345.1). Classification (GTDB taxonomy): domain Bacteria; phylum Bacillota_I; class Bacilli_A; order Erysipelotrichales; family Erysipelotrichaceae; genus RGIG5681. The sequence continues at coordinate 15,865 of JAXFOQ010000007.1, forward strand.
TGAAGACTATAAAAATAAATTAGGTTTCTTTATTGATGATAATCATTCAAAAATTGCCAAAGCAATCATTGCTCAGTATCATAAATATGGTAATTTTGATTATGCTAGAATTTGTGATGAATTAAGTGATGAAGCATTGGTCTTGATTTTATCAGATATTGCCACTAGGGAAAATTTAATAAAGGACTATGATGGTGCTTTAATCGATGATTGCATCGCTATTGTTAAACACAAATTGCTTGAAAAGCGTATTGATGAAATTAAAAAAATTCTAGCCGAACAAAACTATGCTAGCATTGATGAGGTCGAATCCTTACTCAATGAAATGACAGAAATTAATCGAAAATTAGGAGGTTATTATGGTCAAGAAAACAAAAACAACCACTGAAAAAATATCAGAAGATGAAATTAAACAAAATGATTCAACAAATAAGCTTAATTTAAAAAATATTAAGTTTTTTGAAGAATTTAAAAATGAGTGTTTGCGTGTTTCTAAAATTGATGGAACTTTAAATCAACACGATATTATTGAAGGGTTGAATAAGTTTGATGTTGATGACAATGACACGGAAGAATTTTATGATTGGTTAAATAGTAATAATATCGAAATTGTTGAAGATGAAGATATTGAAGGTTTAATCTATGATGATGGTTATGACGATGATGCTTCTTTTAGTGAAGATGAAGATGAGGAGTTGGATAGTGATGCTTTAATTAATGCCAATTTCGGTTCTACTAATATTTTCACCAAGATTAATGATCCCGTTAAGATGTATCTTAAAGAAATTGGTGCAGTAAACTTGCTTAAAGCTGATGAAGAAGTGAAGATTGCTAAATTGATTGAGGAGGGTGATGAAGAAGCTCGCAATGTTTTAATTCAATCGAATTTGCGTCTAGTTGTTTCTATTGCTAAAAAATATACAGGCCGAGGAATGTTGTTTCTTGATTTAATTCAAGAGGGTAATATGGGTTTGATTAAGGCAGTTGAAAAATTCGATTATCGCAAAGGTTTTAAATTTAGTACTTACGCTACTTGGTGGATCAGACAGGCTATTACTCGTGCTATCGCTGACCAAGCTCGTACTATCAGAATTCCAGTCCATATGGTCGAAACAATTAATAAGATGAATCGTATTCAAAAGGAATTGGTCCAAGAATTAGGTAGGGATCCAAATGCCGAGGAGATTGCCAATAGAATGGGCAATTTAACACCGGAAAAGGTTCGTGATATTCAAAAGATTGCCTTAGATCCAGTTTCACTTGAAACTCCGATTGGCGAGGAAGATGATTCGCATCTTGGCGATTTTTTAGAGGATAAGGATGCTCAATCACCAGAACAATATGCCAATGCTCAATTATTAAAATCTGAAATTAATCAAGTTTTAAAAAGTTTGACTGAGCGTGAAGAAAAGGTTTTGAGGTTGAGATTTGGTCTTGAAGATGGCAAGACTAGAACTTTGGAAGAAGTTGGTCGAGAGTTTAATGTTACTCGTGAGCGCATTCGACAAATCGAAGCCAAGGCTTTGCGCAAACTTAAACAACCCAGTCGTTCTAAACGCCTTAAGGACTTCTTGGATGATCGTTATTAATGAAAATATCTAAGCGTTTAATTAAAATTAGTGAATATATTGATAAGGATTCAATAGTATTTGATGTTGGCAGTGATCATGCCCTGTTGCCTTGTTATTTGATTGAAAATAATCTTGCCAGGCATGTCTATGCTGGGGATAATAAAAAAGGTCCACTAGCTAAAGCAAGCGAAAACATTAGTAGATATGGACTTAGTAAATATATCACCACTATTTTATCAAGTGGTTTGGATATGGCCGGTGATGATGTTGATACAGTGGTGATTGCTGGGATGGGTGCTTATACAGCCCTTGATATTTTAACAAGAGCCAATTTGAGTCAGTTTAAAAAAATTATTGTTCAAGCTAATAAAGATTCAAGCTTAATCAGAAAATTTATCAGCGATAATCATTATCATATTATTGATGAAATAGTTATTTATGATGATTTCTTTTATGAGATAATTGTTTTTAATACTGAATTTGGTGAAAGTTTAAATCTTGATGAAATTAATTATGGACCAGTATTACTAGCTAAAAGGGATCTAGATTTTATTGCCTATTTAAAGTTTCAATTAACAAAATTAGAGGAGATTGTAAAAATCAATCCCTCTGAGGCTCTTATTTTAAAAATTAATGAAATTAATAGGATTTTAAAATAATATCATTGAGGTGATATTATTTTTTATTTTTGAAGTATTTATTATTTAACTATAGATATTGACAATTATCAGAGTAGTAAATACAATTAATACAGATAGTACAGAAAGTAGGAAGGATGTTAATAAATTTAAGAGGGAAGGAACCCATTTTCCTTCAAGTTAAAAATCAAATTATTAATTATATTAAACTCGGTATCTTAAAAGCAGATGATAAACTACCTTCGGTGCGAAACCTTGCTGAAGAATTAGGGATTAACTTAAATACGGTACAAAAAGTATATAGTGAATTAGAAAGTGAAGGCTATGTCTATACTTTGAACAAAAAGGGCGTCTTTGTCGATAAGAATAATGATTGTCAGGATTATCGCCAGGATGAGGCTAAGAAGTTAATTGATAAAATAAAAAAATCCGGGATTAGTAAAACCCAATTACTAGAAATTTTGGAGGAAGTATATAAATGATTGAAATTAATAATCTTAAAAAAGTTTTAGGTGATCGAGTTATCTTGGATAATCTTAATTTAAAAATTAATAGTGGTAGTATCTTTGGGCTTGTTGGTATTAATGGTGCTGGTAAAAGTACACTTTTAAGATGTGTTACTGGTATTTTCAAACCTGAAGAAGGTAATGTATTGATCAATGGTGAAGAAGTATATGATAATTCGTATATTAAAAGTAAAATCTTTTTTGTGAATGATGAATTTTATTTTGAAAGAAACGATACGATTAATAAAATTCGTGATATGTATAAAATGTTTTATGACTTTGATGATCAGGCTTATTTTAAATATTTGAATTTGTTTAAGTTAGATCCATCAAAACACATCAATAATTATTCCAAGGGTATGAAGCGTCAAGTATCATTATTGATGGCATTAAGCATTAAACCACAGGTATTATTGCTGGATGAGGCCTTTGATGGCTTAGATCCACTTATTAGATTAAACTTCAAAAAAGCCTTGGGTATGCTTGTTGAGGAAGGGTCAACTATTATTATCAGTTCTCATAATTTAAAAGAGTTGGAAGATATTTGTGATAGCTTTGGTATTCTTGATGATTCACATATTAAGACATCAGGTCAAATTGCTGATAATCTTGATAATATCCATAAATATCAGGTAGCATTTAATGAATTTAAGGTTGTTGAAGATTTTAAAGACTTTGAAGTTATTAATTTTAGCAGTATCGGTAGAGTTAATACGCTGGTGATTAAGGGTGATAAAGAAGTGATTATGGAAAAATTAACGGCTTTAAATCCACTTTTATTAGAGGTACTTGATATTGACTTTGAAGAATTATTTATTTTTGAAGTAGAGGGAGGTAATAATAATGTTTGATTCAGCATATCTAAAAAATTTACTTAAAAATAATAAGAATTTAATTATCTTTTTAACGATTGTTCACTTTATTGCCTATCCTTTTAATACCATTACTACGAATTTTATAGGTGGTCGTTTATCTTTTAATATGGTAACGGGAGCTTTTTTATTGCTTAGCATTTATTTTGTGATTGTAAATAACTATCGCTTTATGAAGAATAAGAAGGCTGTCGATACTTATTATGCGTTGCCGATTAAAAGAAATGTGATGTTTAATACTTTATTTATTGCAACAATCGCAATGACAATCATACCGTATTTGGTGATTAATATTCCAACTGATATATTGTTGGAAGCATTGTTTAGCTCTGATTTTTCAATTGTAATCTTGGCGGTCAATAAACTATTATTTGTGATTAGTATTATTTCCTTTATGAGTTTTATGATTTTTATTAATAATCGTGCTAATCACGCTGTTGATGGCTTGATATTAATGTTGGGGCATTCACTTTTACCAATCGTTTTCTTTTTTTCATTATCATTATTTTTCAATCGTTTTGTCTATGGGGTTAATTATGATTTCTTTGCATATTTCCAATATTTGCCTTTGGGCGGTTTAATTGAACAAATAACTAAATTATCTACCAACCATGCTTTTTCATTTGGCAATAGTATCCATTTTATCTTTTTATTACTACTTGGCATAGTTTCATTGTATTTGGCTAAGTTCGATTTTAAAAATTATGCGCCTGAAAGAGCCGAACAACTAAGCGATAATTGGGTTGGCTATCCGTTTTTGATTTATGGTGTAACAACGATGTTTTTGATGGGGATCATTGATGTTAATATGCCTATTTTTAAATATTTTACTTTGATGTTCTTGGTCTTTATCTTTTATTTAATTTCTAATTTTATCTATCAACGAAAAATCATCTTTAGTATTAAGAAGGTTATAGCATTTTTGATGTTGACGATTTTAGTTTTATCATTTTGTTTCATCTTTATTAAATTTAAGGCTTTTGGAATTTCTTATATGCATCTAAGTGCTGATCGCATAGCTTTTAATCTTAGATATGTTGCGCTAAACGATAATAATATTTATATTAGTTTTGATTCAAACGACAAGGAAGTTCACAAGGTAATTGAAGCGTTTAATGATAAGGCTACTGATTGTTATTATTCCGAAATTAAATTATTTAATAATGATTATTCTAACATTGATAGATTAGATCATTCATCAATAATTTATCTAAATGATAAAAAGGTTATGGATGAAGGTATGGAGCTAACAAAAATTGATACGGTTGGAATTTATAATTATAACTATTCAAAAGATTTTGTAAATAATCATATAAATGATTTTTTGATGGAAGTTAAAAAACACGAAAATAAGTTAATTAATATTAGAATTTATATTGAAGATGAAAATTATAATTTTGATGAATTGATTAATTATTTAAAGGACTATGCTAAAAACACGAAGAAAAATTAAATGTGGATATTTAATAATTTTATTAGTGATTGTGTTTGGTGCTACTTTGGTTGTGATAAATCATCTTAGAAGTCCTTTTACCAAGAAGGGTTATTCGCTTGTTCAAACGACAGTTTTCAGTTTTTTAAATCACGATGATCAACAAGATATTCTCACAAGAGATTATCATCAACAATATTTTGAGATCTTATTCAATAAAAAATATATGATTGAAAATAGTGTTAAATATCGAGAATTTATGGACCATAATCCTGATGCGGATATTGGGGCAGTTGTTTACTGTGTTAATAACAACATTGACTATGAGTATTATTTAACGATTAATGATAATCTTTATGCCAAGGATCCATATTATTTAAAAAGGAATTATCAGCGCTATGTTGAATATGCAAGCTATAGCGGTAGTGAAGATATTAGAGATGTTGTTGCTAGCGTTAATTGTGGTATTGATCGTAAACGCTATGTCGATGCGATTAAAACAGATACTTCTTATGGTAAGTTAATGCTTGTGAATAGGTATCATTATTTAGAAGATGACTATGAACCTGATAATTTAGTCCCAATTGATCGTGATTATGGAATTGATCTAATTGATCAAGAAGTTTATCAACAATATGTTAAAATGTTTAATGATATGAAAGATATGGGACTGAATATTTACGGCAATAGTCCTTATCGCAATTATCAACTTCAAAATGAAGTTTTTGAAGAACAGTCTGATAGATATGGTTTAGATTATGCGAATAATTATGTGGCTAAACCAGGCTTTAGTGAACATCAAACAGGATTGGCGATTGATTTTATTTCTAAGAATAATCCCGATGTTGGCTTTGTTTATACCGATGAATATCAATGGCTTAAAAATAATGCTCATAAATATGGTTTTATTGAGCGTTATCAAGAGGGGTATGAAAAATATACTGGCTTTAATCCGGAGAGTTGGCACTATCGTTATGTTGGCAAAGAGGTAGCTAAATATCTTTATCAGCATCAGATAACATTTGATGAATATTATGAATATTTTGTGTTGGGAGAATGATAATGAGTAAGGAAAGACTGCTTAAATTAAGAAAAGATTTAGAACGATATAGTCATGAATATTATACTTTAGATGCACCTAGTATTAGTGATTATGAGTATGATCGTTTATTTTGTGAGTTACAGAAATTAGAAGATGAGTATCCTGAATTAGATGATCCTAATAGTCCTACCAAAAGAGTTGGTGGAGTGGTATTGAGTAATTTTGAAAAGGTCGTTCATAAGCAAGCGATGTTATCGCTGGAAGATGTTTTCAGCATTGATGAATTAAGGACTTGGGTTGAAAAATTAACCAATACTTATGGGAAGATAAGATTTTCACTGGAGCATAAAATTGATGGTTTGGCAGTTTGTCTTTATTATGAAAATGGTCGATTTGTAAGGGCGGCAACCAGGGGTGATGGCAGTGTTGGAGAGGATGTTACCAACAATGTGCGGACAATTAAAAGTATCCCGATGTATATCAATTATTTAGCTGACTATGAAATAAGAGGCGAAGTATATATGCCTAAAGCCTCTTTTAAGAAATTGAATGCTGAAAGACAGGATCTCGGTTTAGAATTATTCGCAAACCCCCGTAATGCAGCTGCTGGTTCAATTAGACAATTAGACAGTTCAATAGCGGCCAAAAGAGGATTGGAAGGTTATTGGTACCATGTTACTAAAGATTTAGAAGACAGTCATTACCACTCACTTTTAAAGGCTAAAGAATTGGGTTTTAGAATTAATCAGGATACAAAGGTTTATGATGATCCTGAAAAAATGTATGAACATATTATTGAAATGACCCAATTAAGGAATGATTTACCCTATGAGATAGATGGCATGGTTATCAAAGTTGATGATTATGCCTTACAACAAAAAATCGGTTATACTTCAAGAAATCCTAAATGGGCTATTGCCTATAAATTTCCTGCTGAAGAAGCACTTACTAAACTTGAAGATATTTTTATTACCGTCGGTAGAACAGGAAAATGTACACCTAATGCCAAATTAACACCAGTTAAACTTGCTGGGACAAAGGTTGGTTATGCCACATTACATAATGAAGATATGATTAAGGATAAGGATGTTCGAATTGGCGATATGGTTGTGGTTCGTAAGGCTGGGGATATTATTCCAGAGGTGGTATCATCGCTTAGAAAAATGCGCGATGGTAGTCAAAGACCCTATATTTTTCCAAGTTTTTGTCCTATTTGTGGCTCAAAAATTATTAGATATAAAGATGAGGCTAATCATTATTGTGTAAATTCCGATTGTCCTGCTAAGGTTTGTGAATCAATTGCTCATTTTGCATCGCGTGATGCCATGGAGATTGAAGGCTTAGGAATTTCAACAGTTAATAAATTTTATGAAGCGGGTATCCTTAAAAATATTGAGGATATATATACTTTAAAGGATAAAAAAGCCATGATTTTAGCCTTGGATAGAACTGGTCTTAAATCATTTGAAAATTTAATTACCGCCATCGAAAATTCTAAGATGAATACCTTGGATAAATTGTTGTTTGGTCTTGGTATTAGACAGGTAGGGGTTAAGGCTGGTAAATTATTGGCTAAAAATTTTAAGAATATTGATAATTTGATGAAGGCAAGTATTGAAGAACTATCAGCTATCCGAGATATTGGCGATGTTAGTGCTAAGATTATTTATGATTTTTTTAATGATGAACATAATATCTTGATGATTGAAAAATTAAAGTCATATGGTCTAAATATGCATTATGATAGCCAAATGGTTAATCCAAATTCATTTTTTGTGGATAAAATAATTGTACTTACAGGTACGCTTAAAAATTACACCAGAAAGGAGGCTGAAAATTTATTGGAAGGTTTAGGTGCTAAAATGACATCGTCAGTATCTAAAAAGACAGATCTTGTTGTTTATGGAAATGAAGCCGGCAGTAAACTTGTCAAGGCCAATCAATTAGGCATTAAAACCTTAAATGAAACGGAATTTATCGAAATTCTTAACAATAAATGATAAAATATTGGTTATGGAAAATAAAATAAATTATGAAAAATTAGCTCATTCATTGATGTTTAAAATTGATGAAAATGATTTGAAAGTTATTACAGCGGAGTTTGAGTATTTAGAAAGTCAACTACAATTATTAGATGCTATAGATACTGAAGGTGTTGAAGCAATGGTCTATCCTTTTGAAAAGCCTGTAGCATATTTAAGAGAAGATGAAGTTGATCATGTGCTTGATAAAGATGAGGTTTTGGCAAATGCCAAGCATACAAAAGAGGGTCATTTTGTGGTTCCTAAGGTGGTGAAATAATGGGATTTAAGGAATATTTTAAACTTGATGAAAATCAAAGGTGTTTAGACAGTTATCAAAAATGCGTTAAGTATCAGGATAAATTAAATGCCTCAATTACTTTAGTTGATCCAAGTGCTGCTCTTGAGGGTGTTTCTAAAGGTAAATTATTTAAGTTACCCTATGCCTTAAAGGATAATGTTAGTACTAAGGGTATTTTAACTACTGCTGGATCAAAGATATTGGATAATTATCTTCCAGTTTATGATGCTACTATTTATCAAAAGCTTAATAAGGCAGGGGCTGTCCTTGTTTCAAAAGCCAGTATGGATGAATTGGCGATGGGTGGTAATAATAAGAGTTCTTATATCGGACCTTGTCTTAACCCTTATGATTTAAAGCGTATTTCAGGGGGGTCGAGTGGCGGTAGTGCGGTTCTTGTGGCAAGTGGTGCGGTACCATTTGCGATTGGCAGTGATACTGGCGACAGCGTTAGAAAACCAGCATCATTTTGTGGGGTTGTCGGTGTTAAGCCAACCTATGGTCGTATATCAAGATATGGGGTTATTCCCTATGCTAATTCATTGGACCATGTTGGGTATTTTACCACCAATGTTGAAGATGCTGCTTTATTGCTTGAAGTTTTAGCTGGTCGTGATGATAGAGATATAACTTCTGCTGATCTTCCGGTTTTAGAATACTGTAAATTACTTACAGGCGATGTTAGGGGCAAAAAGATTTTGATATTTGATACTGTATTGGAAGCGATGAAAAAACACCCCCAAACTATTGAACTCTTTAATAAGATAATTGCAGGTTTAGAGGGAAAAGGGGCGATTATTAAGCATATGAGTCTTGATAAAAATCTGGCCAAGGCTATTTTTCCAACATATTATGTTATTGCTAATTGTGAGGCTAGTGCCAATCATGCCAATCTTGATGGTTTGCGTTTTGGACATACAGTTGATGGAGAAACGATGGAAGACATCGTCATTAATACTAGAACCAGAGGCTTTGATTCACTTATTAAAAAACGCTTTTTAGTTGGTGCTTATAGTTTGAATGATCAAAATCAAGAATTAATTTATCGTAAGGCTCAAAAGGTTAGAAGACTTATTGTGGAAGCCTATAATAAAGAATTAAATGAAGCTGATTGTGTGCTTGCACCATGTAGTGCCTCTGGGGCTTTAAAACTTTCTGAACAAGTAAATGATGTTTTAAGTGATGAATATTTGATTGGTGAAAATTATATGGCGATTGCTAATTTTGCTGGTCTGCCAAGTATGAGTGTGCCGATGGGCTATCTTAATGAATTACCTATCGGTATCAATATTACTGCCAAAGCTTTTGATGAAGTGGGAATGTTTGACATTGCACAAGCGATTGAAGATATTACAGGCTTAAAAGATCGAGTAAAGGAGGATTTCTAAATGGAATATGATGTAGTTATCGGTATTGAAAATCACATTGAACTTAATACCAAGACCAAAATGTTTAGCGGTGCTCCCTTTGAATTTGGCAAGGAAGCAAATACTGGTGTTAATGAGATTGATTTGGCCATGCCAGGAACACTTCCTTCAGTCAATAAAGAAGCGGTTAAAAAGGCTTTGTTGGTATGTCTTGGTTTAAATTTTGAAATTGACCCACTAATTAAATTTGATCGTAAGAATTATTTTTATAGCGATCTTCCTAAAGGTTATCAAATAACTCAACAGTATCATCCGATTGGTCGTAATGGTCATTTGACTATCGATGGTGGTAAGAGAATTAATATTGAACGCGTTCATATGGAGGAAGATACCGCTAAGCAATTTCATTTGAAGAATGAAACATTGATTGATTTTAACAGGGCAGGAGCCCCACTTGTAGAGATTGTTTCAAAACCTGAGATGGTTAGTGGTGAAGAGGCTGCTGGTTATGTTGAGAAATTACGACAAATATTATTGTATCTTGATGTATCTGACTGCAAAATGGAAGCTGGTTCGATGAGGTGTGATGTCAATGTTTCGATTATGCCCAAGGGTAGCACTGTTTTTGGAACTAAAGTAGAAATTAAAAACTTAAATAGTATTAATAATGTTAAGTTGGCGATTGATTATGAAATCAACCGTCAAAAAGAACTACTTGAAGGTGGTCAAGAGGTCATTCAAGAAACAAGGCGTTTTGATGAGAAAACAGGCACAACAGTATTAATGCGTAAAAAAGAAGGTGCTATTGATTATCGCTATTTTCCTGATGCCAATATCACTCCTATTTTGATTGATGGTGCTTATATTGAGAAATTAAAGTCTGAAATGATTGAACTTCCTGATGCCAAGGCAAAGCGTTATCAGGATGATTATGGTTTAAGTGATTATGATGTTAGCCTGTTAATAAATAATAAGGATTTAGCAATGTATTTTGAAGCGGTAATGCAAATTAGTAAAAATCCTAAACTTACTTGTAATATGCTTAATAGTGAGTTGTTGGGGCTTATGGCTAAAAATGAAATTGGTTTTGCGGACTTAGAATTTAAAGCCGCTGAATTTGCTAAACTTATCAATCATCTTGATGCTGGCAATGTTTCATCTAAACAGGCTAAAACGATATTGACCGAAGCACTTTACGGCAAGGAAGTTGATGCTATCATTGAGGAAAAAGGCTTTAAACAAGTATCTGATACTGGTGCTATTCAAAAAATGGTTGATGAAGTATTGGATGAAAATCCTCAGTCAATAGTAGATTTTAAAAATGGCAAGGATCGTGCCTTGGGATATTTAGTTGGTCAACTAATGAAAAAATCTAAGGGTCAGGCCAATCCTGCTTTAGCATCAAAGCTTGTTAAAGAAGCTTTAGAACAAAGGTAGTAGATTAAAAAGGGTTTGTGGTAAAATTAGCATATGAAAAACGAAAATAAAAAGCTTGTTAATAAAACAAAGAAGAATGTTAAATTAAAGGATGTTGAAACAACAAAAGATAAAAAGGAACCAAAGAGAAGATATTCTAAATCAGCGATTATTTTATTGGTTGGTTTAGCAGTTATTATCATTCCAATTATCGTCTTTGCGTTTATCTTGATCAGTGCCTATTTAGCTGGTGGAAGACCTATTAATGGTGGTCGTTTTGAAAGTGATTTAGATCCAGCAATTAATAAAACTAATATTGCCAATATCACCGAAAAGGTTAAGACTATAGGTGGTGTGGAAGATGTTGAAATTAATTTAAAAACTGCTACATTTAGAATTTTGGTCGATGTTGAAGATGGCAAAAATGCTGAAGAAACTAAAAAAATTACCGAAGAAGTAGTTAAAAAAGTCGGTGAGGAATTAGCCTTTGACAAATATTTTAAAGCTACCGATGATAAAAAGATGTACGATTTTGAAGCCCATGTCTATAATTTGTTAGAAGCTGGTGAAAAGGCTGAGAACAGAGTTTATTATATCGTTACTAAAAATTCAACAATGAAGGGTCCTCAAGTGCAACTGGTTTCTTCTGCCAGAGATAAAGAATTGGCTGAACAACTTCGCAAAGATGTTGAGGATAGAATTAAGGCTGAAAATGCGGAAAATAACCAAAAAGAAGATACTTCAGCTGAGAAAAAAGGTGGTGAATAAGGGCTTGTGAAAGTCCTTATTTGCATATGAAAAATAGTATTCATATTTTAGAGTGCACTGATTTATCAAGTGAAGGTTATGGCGTTTGTCATCTTGATTCTTTGGTAGTTTTTGTTAAAGAGATGATTATCGGTGATGTTGCTAAAGTTAAGATTATCAGTTATAAAAAGAAATATGCCTTTGGTATTATTGAGGAATTACTAGAGTTTAGCGATGAACGGGTTGATAGTGAATGCGATGTTGCCTATAAGTGTGGAGGTTGTAAATTAAGGCATTTATCATATAAGGGTCAGTTAGCTTTTAAACAACGATTATTAAATAATATTTTTAATCGTATTTATCAACTTGATCTTGAGATTGGTGAGGTTAATGGATCTTCCTTGAAAGCTTATCGCAATAAAGTTCAAATACCAATAAATAATCATAAGATGGGTTATTACCGCAGCAATAGCCATGATATTGTGGAATTTGATTATTGTTTTATTCAAGATAAATTGATTAATAAGATTATTGCTTTTTTTAAGAAGTATATTTTATTAGATGATGAGGCAATTATTTTTAAGCATTTGTTTATTAGACGTTTTAGCAGTACCGATGAAGTGATGCTTGCCTTTATTGTGGATGATGATCGACGGAATTATCTTGATAGGATAAGTAATTTGTTGGTGGTTAATTTCCCTATGATAAAATCAATTATTTTAAATGTAAATAAACGCAAAGATAATGTGATTATTAATTATGATTATCAGGATGTTGTCTTATATGGTCGTGATTATATTATTGATCGTGTAAATGATATTGAATATCATGTATCCTTTAAATCTTTTTATCAGATTAATCCTGAAATTATGATTAAGATTTATGATGAGGTACTTAGGATTGTTGAAACCTTTGATAAACCGAAGATATTGGATTTGTATAGTGGTATCGGTACCATCGGAATATATGTAGCGAAGTCAGCAAGTCGGGTGTTGGGCATTGAAATTATTGATGATGCTGTTAAAAATGCTAAGCATAATGCAGTGATAAATAAATTTGATAATGTTGAATTTATGGTGCTTGATGCCAAGGATACCAAAGCTGATTTTTTGGATGATATTGATATTGTAATCGTTGATCCACCAAGAAAAGGCTTGGATGATGAACTTAAAAATACTTTAATTAATAAAAATGTAAGAAATATTATTTATGTATCATGCAATCCCATGAGCCTTGCAAGAGATTTGAAGTTTTTTAAGGAATATAATTATGAAATTGGTACAATTAAGGCTTATGATATGTTTCCGTTTTCTGTTCATTGTGAGGTCGTAGTTTTTTTATCAAAGACAAAGGCTTAAAATTTTATAGTAAATAAATCTTAGTTTGTATAACAAAATAGAAATTTATGTTTAAAGTATAAACTAATTGCAGGAGATTTTTTTCTGTGTAAAGATTAGTAGGAAGTTGATGGAAATATTCAGTGCTTTATTTAGAAATGGAGATAAACCTAAAAATAGTACATATAGCTTTGGTTTTATAACTGACAGAATAAAGTGCTGAATGTAAATAATCACCTAAAAATACGCTGTAATTAAACGAAAGAAAGAAGTAATTTATTTATGTAGGTATCTATTTTTGAAATTTGGTCAAGGAAAAGTTATTATTACTCAACTGTAAACTTAACTTCCACCTTAAAAGCTATAATAATATAAGTTGAATTAAGTTATACAAAATAAGGTCTTAAAAGAGAATAATAGATAAAAAGAATAAGTAAAATATAATTTAATATTGAAAAATTAATAAAAATGATAAAATGAATATGTAAAGAAGAGTACACGAAAAGAATATGAAATATAACTCTTTTTAAAAGTGAAAGAGTGAATTCCATTTATAGACTTATAAGAAGCGAGTCAGTTCTTCGTGTAAACTTATTTATTAATCTAATTATAAATTAGATTTAATAAGATATGGTTTTAGGATGACCATATCAGGTGGAATTGGTTTTAAACCAAAAAAGATGAGTTTATCAAACATATTTGGATTTAAAAACTCAAGAAGCTGAAAGGAAGATTTACCATTCAGCTTTTCTTTTGAATAAGAATTAATATGAGATGATATTAGATTAGCCTTATCTTGAGAATTAAATCCAAGTTTGAATAAATCAACTTCTTTAGGACAAATATCTCTTAAAAGGATATGGATACCCTTTTGCCAAGAAGCCATGGCATCACAATAAAATAATCTAGTTTTTCTACTATGATCATGATAAGCCTCTATACGATCGGCTAATACAAATTCACTTCCTCTATCGGTTAAGATAACTTCAACTTCTTTTTGGAATATTTCTTTACCTAAAATATTTTCTAAAAGTAAGATACCATCAAGCATATGAATAGAATCTTTAACTTCTTGATAAACACAAAATAATAAATCATACTTTCTAAATTTAAAAGTTTGAATAAAAGGACCATTAGAACCATTATTATAAACTGTATCCATCTCAACTATACCAGCATTAGGATTATCACTAATATAATTTTCAAAGTCTTTATAAGTTCTATCCTTAAGATATGATCTATCTTTTCTAGGACTAAAGGCAATATCTTTTTCTTAGATACTTTTCTTCTAACCTGTCTTTTTAAATCTAAACAGGCAATAGAAACTCCAACACTTTGAAATACACCATTTTCAATATAGTTATATATCGTTTTTTCACATAAACCAATTTCAGGATGATTGGCCAATATTGCATAAACAGATTGTCCCTTTTCAAGTAAGGGTTTAATAAGTTCTCCTAATTCTTTAATTTGATTTCTAGTGGCATTAACTCCAATTCTAAAGTTGGTTAATGACATACGATATTTATGATAAGCATTTGAAGCGGTATATTTAAATTTATTAAATCGACATTTACTATAGTTAGCACAACCATTACAAGCACCGGGAGAGTGATATCTTCTATAGCATTTAAACTTAGAATAATCAGGACAAGAAATAGAACATAGCCTATTATATCTACAGTTTCTATAATTAGCACATTATAAAGGAAGATTACATTTATAGCTAGAAGTTCGATGAAGTTTGATTTCTTTTCCAATAGTAGACTTATCCTTACCCAAAGTATCGGCAATAGCTTTTTTACTTGAACCATTAGTAATACCTTTCTCAATAACAATTCTATCTGAGATAGTTGAGTGTAAATTCTTCACTGATGACATAAAATAACCTCCAACATAATATAAAATATGAAGAACTAACTCTAAGTATATTTAATACCTTATTATAAGACTAATTTCAACTGGAATTTACTGTATGACTTATTTCTACTTTATTAGCCTTAAAGTGGAAGTTAAGTTTACAGTTGAGGATAATTATTTTTATTTGGCATTATTATTGTAATCGATTTCAAATTTCAATATAATTAAGTCGGGTAAAAAATATAGGAGGAAATTTTATGACAGTATTTAATGTATCTAGATATAAAAACGGAGATTATTTTCCTTTTAATTTAAGAGTTTAATTTTAGTTATTTAAATTAAGGAGAATATAATTATGAAAAAAATAGTAAAATTAACTACAATATTTACATTGTGTATGTGTATGTTTGGGACTTTAGCACCAATGGTGACCTATGCGAAGGAAATAGATTCAAATATTAGCAACAAAAATCATGAATATACAATAACGGAATTAATAGAAATTGTTGATCCGTATATTAAAGAAACATTTAATTCATATAGTATACAAAATAAGGAAGAGTTAATTTCAAAAATTGGATTAGAAAACTATAACTTACTAGAAAAAAGAATTGAAATTGCTACTAGAGAAAAGCAAGAGCTATTAAGTAGGGACGCTGTCTACGATATTCATGTTCAAATTTTAAGAAAAGCTGGAGCTACTGTTGAATATCATTGGTGGGGAAAAAAAATTAAAACTTACTCTAGAACCGTTGCCATAAATGTCCGAAAATTAGCTAATGGATTTTCTGGAGCTGCGGGCACAGCTGGCATGAAAATAGCACTTCTTGCCGCAGGAATTAATTTTATTCCAGGTTTAGGAGCTGCAGCAACTATAGCAGGAGCAGTTGTAGGGGTTATCTCATGGGCAGACTCGAGCACATGGAGTAGTGTATCTTCAAAGGTGGCAGATAAAATTGATGAAGGAAAGTATAATTTAACGATTGATATCAATGGTTGGAATATGGATGTGCAGGTGTATTAAAATCATGAAAAATAATATTTTGAAATATTTAGGGATTTCTGTATTATGCGTAGGATTGTATTTTGTATCAGTACACTATAATCCTAGTTCTAGTCCTTTCGGTAAATTTTTAGATGAAAACGCTTGGATTAAAGCAATTTTAATGATAGTTATTGTTGCCTCTCTACTAAGTAATCTTGTAAGAGATTCGAAGAATAAATGATAGTTTTGATATAACATGATGATTATATAAAAAGACATTTACTTCAGAACTGGTGTCATTAAACCGGACAGTTAAATTATAAATGAATATTTTTGTTTAAAGCATCATATCTAGCTTGGCTAGGTGTGGCGCTTTTTAATGTAATTCTACTGTGATTATAGAATCGTATATATTCTTCGATTGTATTCGATGCTGCTATTCTTGTTTTAAATTTTTCTTTATTGTTCTTGTTATATAGACACTCACTTTTTAAGATTCCCCAGAATGATTCTATTGGTGAATTATCCAAACAGTTTCCTTTTCTAGATATTGATTGAATAATATTTTTATCTTGTAACTGTTGATGATCTTCTCTTATCTGATATTGCTATCCTTGATCTGAATGAAGTATTAAATTCTCCAAATCATCAAACCTTTCAAATGCACCATTAATCATGTCTTTAATCTGTGTGAAGTTAGGAGTGGTGAATATATTATATTTATTGAATGAAACAATTAAAGAAAATATCCTATTAGGTAGTGAAATTGATGATGATAAATTAAAGCAGATTCTAGTTAAAGCCAATCTGTATGAATTAATAAAATCGCTTCCTGATGGTATTGACACAAAAATAAGTTCTAATGGTCAAGAAATATCAGGTGGCGAAAGACAGAGAATAGCTATTGCCAGAGCTTTAGTGAAAGATGTTGATTTTATCTTTGTGGACGAATCAACATCTCAACTCGATCCTGTAAATAGGACAGAAATAGAAAAGATATTACTCAATTTAGAAAATGTGGGAGTTATTATGATTAGTCATAATTTTAATGATGAAACATTAAAAAGCTTTGATGAAATAATAGACTTAAAAAAATTTAGTTAAGTATAAAATAATCGTAATTAATAGTTAAAAAGTTCTTTGTGATGGAACTTTTTAATTTTAAATTAAATTTATCTGTAATTATTCTATGATTAAATAGTATCAAAAACATTACTCTTTGATGATAAGATATTAATAGAAGGATATATTTTATGAAACACTTTGAAACAGAGCCTTATAAGGTATTTGAACTCTTTAAAAAACAATGGGGACTTGTTACAACAGGAGAAATTGAACATTTTAATTCTTGTACGATAAGTTGGGGTAGCATGGGTACTTTATGGACAAGACCAAATAAAGATGGATCAATTATCACTGTGTATTTACATCCTAACCGCTATACTCAAGAATTATTGCTTAAAAATGATTTTTTTACAGTTAGTTTTTTTCCTCAGGAATATCGTGAAAGCCTAACTTATATGGGTAGGCATTCTGGTCGTGATCAAAATAAGGCTGTAGCTGCTGGTTTAACTCCTATTGAAATTGCTGAAGGTATAACATATAAGGAGGCAAATTTGACCTTTTTATGTAAAAAGATCTATCAACATCAATTCTCAAAGGAAGATTTAGCGGCTGATGTTCAAGAATATTACAAAAATAATGTAAGATCTTTCCCAACAGATCGAAATGGTAATTGGCAGCCACATTGGATGTTTATAGGAGAGATTATTAAGGTCTATGATGAATGCAATCTTTCAAATGAATAGGAGGTATTTATGAAAGAATTTATTAAAAAATATTATGCCTACATGATGGTGGTTATAGGTTTTTATTTCTTGCCTTTACTAATGATTAAAGATACAGGCAGCGCTATTAGTGTCTTGATTTTGATGTTGCCACTGATTATTTTTAATATATCTTTAATTTATGCTAAAGATATAGGTTTTAAGTGGTATTTCCCAATTTTTGTAGCCTTGTGTTGGCTACCGACTGTTTATCTTTATTATAACGAAAGTGCATTTATATACAGCGTTTTATATGGTGTTGTAAGTTTGTTGGGTCAAGGTATCGGATTTTTGTTTAAGCGATATTTAAAATAAACGGTTATGGATATTAGAAACGAATTATTTAAATTACAAGATTTTGAATATGCTAAATTTCAGAGTAAACTTATCCCTAATATTAATGTTGATAAAATCATTGGTGTCAGGGTTCCGTTACTAAGAAAATTGGCTTTAAGATGCATTAAAGAAAATACCTATCAACCATTTATCAATACCCTTCCGCATCAATATTATGATGAGTATTTATTACATTCGCTAATTATTTCAAGTATCAAGAACTATGATGAATGTATCAGATTGTTGGAAGAATTATTACCGTATATGGATAATTGGGCAGTGTGTGATATTACTAATCCGAAAATATTTAATAAATACCACCATATTTTAATTAATGATATTTTAAGATGGCTCAATTCCAAAGATGAATATACATTAAGATTTGGTATAGTCATGTTGATGAGCCATTATCTTGGCGCTGATTTTAAAGCTGATTATTTAAAACTCCTGCTATTTATTAATGATGCCGATGATTATTATGTTAAAATGGCTGCGGCTTGGTTTTATTCCACAGCACTTACTAAGAGGTGGGAAGATACTATTTGTTATTTGGAAAATAATCAACTTGATTTATGGATACATAATAAGACCATTCAGAAAGCCTGTGATAGTTTGGTTGTTAGTAAGGAAGATAAAGAATATTTAAAATCATTGAAAAGAAAATAAATTATCTATAATTATCAATAAATGAAAATATTTTATTTTTATTTCATAATTTTTTACATTATTTACATTTTAATGACAAAAGCTGATGAATACATGTTATAATTTTAACAATTTAATTATCAGGGGGTAATAGGATGGAACGCGAAAAATTAGGTACTAGACTTGGGTTTATTCTACTTAGTGCTGGTTGTGCTATTGGTATTGGGAATGTTTGGAAATTTCCCTACATGGTCGGTCAAAATGGTGGTGGCATCTTTGTTTTGTTGTATATATTGTTTTTAATTATTTTTGGAGTTCCAATTATGGCCATGGAATTTGCCTTGGGTCGAGCCGCTTATAAAAGTCCTGTAAAGTTATTCCAAAAGCTTGAAAAACCAGGCCAAAAATGGCATTTACACGGCTATGTATGTATGCTTGGAAACTACATTATTATGATGTTTTATACAACCGTTTCTGGTTGGATGCTTTATTATTTATACGCATCAATATCAGGTTCCTATACCAAACTTGATAGTAGTGGAATTGAAAAACTCTTTGAATCGCTATTAGCAAATCCTTGGATAATGATTTTATGTCTTTCGATTATCGTTATTGTCGCTTTTGTTATTCTTTCGATTGGACTACAAAATGGTCTTGAAAAAATCACTAAAAAAATGATGTTGATGTTGATAATTTTAATGGTGGTCCTAGCTATTAATAGTCTTTTCTTAAAGGGTGGTATTGATGGTCTTGTCTTTTACCTTAAACCCGACCTAAATCGGATGCAAGAGGTTGGTTTTGGTAATGTAGCAATCGGTGCGATGACACAGGCTTTTTTCACCCTTAGCATTGGTATTGGTTCAATGGCGATTTTTGGAAGTTATATCGATAAGAAACGTGCTTTACTAGGTGAGGCAATTAATGTTGCAGCCTTGGATACTTTTGTGGCTCTTTGTGCAGGTTTGATTATTTTTCCTGCTTGTATGGCTTATGGTGTTGATGTTAGTAGTGGACCTAAGTTATTGTTTATTACCTTGCCCAATGTTTTTAATGCCTTGCCATTTGGTCGTGTTTGGGGAAGTTTGTTTTTCTTATTTATGGTTTTTGCAGCCTTTTCTACAGTTTTAGCAGTATCTGAAAATATTGTATCTTGTTGTATGGATTTATTTGGTTGGAGTCGTAAAAAAGCTGCCTTAATTAATGCGTTTATAATTATTATTATTTCTTTGCCTTGTGCCCTAGGTTTTAATGTGTTAAGTCATATTCATCCATTTGGTGGTAGCAGTAATATTTTAGATCTTGAGGATTTTATCGTTAGTAATTTATTATTGCCTTTAGGATCGATGGTATTCTTGATGTTTTGTGTCAGCAAATATGGTTTTGGTTGGAAGAATTTTATGAAGGAAGTTAATACTGGCAGTGGTCTTAAATTTAAAAATTATATGTATTATTATATGAAATTTGTACTACCAGTCATCGTTTTGATTGTTTTTGTGATTGGTTTTAAAAAATAATGAATTTTAATTATTATCTTTGGTGGTAATGAAAATAGGAATATAACATTTATGAAATATAAAAAATATCTTACTGAAAAAAATGATGACGAATACGATTATCTTAAACTAGATTATAGTGAGCAGTTATTACTTAAACAAAAATTTATTAATAATTTGTTTAGGGGTTTTTATGTTGAAGATATTATCGGTATGGAAGAGCCTAAACATTACCGTCATAAGATATACGCTACCTTTGGTAAAAATAATAAATCGCAAACAATTTTAGGTATGTATAAACCACATACACACCATTTGATTAATAGTGATGATTCAATTATCCAACATGAATTAGGAAATAAAATCCTTACTAGCATTTTGGAAATCGTGAGAAAATTACACATCGAACCCTATAACGAAGATTTAAGAATGGGTATTTTAAGGCATGTATATTTGAGAATATCATATTCAACTGGTAGGGTTATGTTGGTTTTGGTAATTGCCCAAAAAGAATTACCAGGTTCTAAAAAGTTGATTAAATTGTTATTAGAAAAACATCCTGAGATTGAAACGATTATTTTAAATTATAATAATCGTAAAACTAGCGTGGTTTTAGGAGAAAAAGAAAAGGTTATCTATGGTCGAGGCTATATTATTGATGAACTTTTTGGAATTAAATTTAAAATTTCATCCAAGTCATTTTATCAAGTGAATCCTCTCCAAACAATAAAACTTTATGCTAAGGCAATGGAATTGGCACAGCTTAAAAAGGATGACTGTGTTCTGGATGCATGTTGTGGTATTGGGACTATCACCTTGGTTGTTGCTAAAAGTTGTAAGTATGCTGTTGGGGTTGAGGTTGTTAAGCAGGCAATTGAAGATGCCAATAATAATGCCAAGATTAATAATATAGATAATGTCAGTTTTTATTGTGCCGATATAAAAGATTTTATGCAACATAATCGTTATAAGTTTGATGTTGTTTTATTAGATCCTCCACGCATGGGATTGAATGAAAATTTTTTATTTTCATTAATAATGGCGAAGCCTAAGAAAATAGTTTATATTTCTTGTAATCCAATTACTCAAAAAAGAGATATTAAAATATTGATGGCTAAAGGATATGAGATAAATGAAATTGTACCGATTGATTTATTCCCTTATACTGAACA
>JAXFOQ010000015.1:0-31667 GCA_034180345.1 Erysipelotrichaceae bacterium
GAAATAGTTCTCTACCATTTCATTGGGTGTTCTAAAACCTAACACTCTTCTTGCTATATTGTTTGTTCTTGTTCTATATCTTTCAAATGATTTGTACATCTCTTCTTCACTTCTAAATCTTCTTCTGCCGTAGAATAGTTCGTTGTCTATTTTATGACTCCTTTCTACTACTCCATTTTGCCATGGGGAATATGGTCTTGTTCTCATGTGTTCTATTCCTAAACTTTTCATTACTCTTTCAAATAGTGATTCCTTTTGTTCTCTATCATTACAAAATTCTCTTCCATTATCTGTCTGTATTGTTTTTATCTTGAATCCTATCTCTTTTTCTAATGTCTTTAACATCTTTGATGTTTCATATGTGCTATGTTCTTTTATTAACTTTAATACTCTTTTTCGACTGTATAAATCGATTGCTGTTATCTGGTAGTATTTTTCACAATTACTCTTAAATCCTATACATTCTACCGGTACATATTTTACATCTATCTGAACATATTCTCCAGGATAGCTACCTTTCAATGGTTGATATTTACTTTTGGGATAGCTTGTGTGTTTTGGCTTTTCATAGTTCTTGAATTTCTTTATTTGTTTACACATGGATTCGTAGCTTCGTTTGTATCCTGCTTCTATGCTTTTTCTATATACTTGTGCCAGTCCTTCGTGTTTATGTCTTTGGTATTTTTTCTGTATTAATTTGATTTCTACTTCGCTATGTTGATTTGGATGTTTATGTGGTCGTCTTGATTTGTTTGCTAATGATTGAACTGTTCCATCGTATTTTTTTCTCCATCGTTGTACTTGTTGTCTGCTTGTTTCGTATCTTCTTGCTGCTTTTGCATTATTATCATATTTTATTGCATATTCAACTACTTTGTGGCGAAATTTCATTTCTTCTGTTATAATTAGTTTCATATAGAAAGCCTCTCTCTGATAATTTTGGTTTGTCGTTAAACTTATTTTACCAGATGGCTTTCTATTTTTTTAGTTTTTTGTCACATATCTATTATCTCTCAACATAGTGAGCCAATTTATATTCGACTTACTAACCGCATACCTCCATATAGCATCTTTAACTAAAATATTAGTCAATAAGATGATAATGGCTTCAACTATTAAAATTAAAAATAATTTTTTGTTTTTTATTTTAAACCTCACTTATAAGAAATTAATAAATATAAATACCTATAACTTTTCTAGGTATAAAAACGGAGATTGAAAATATTTATAATTAATTTTCATCATATGAAATATAGGAGGAAAGTGTAAAATATATGAAAAAGTTATTAATATCTATTTTATTTGTTTTAATATCTTTTACTTTATTTACTATAAATGTTGGTGCTATTAAAGTAAAAAAATAATGATATAAGCAGTAATTGTGATATTAAAGATTTTGATTATGAAAATATAAATAAAAAATAATTATACTGTTAGAACCGCTTTAGAGTGCGAGTAAGCAAACCTCGGAAGTGGAGGGTGGGTTCATAGGTATAAAATCATATCTTCTTATTTTGATAATATATAAATAAAAATAGATACATAAGTTTTATCTTAATGGCATTTTTATAAAAAAATAAAATGTTAAACAATTCAAAGCGATTCTCAAATATAGTTTATAACCATTTCCTCCTAAAAGCATATATTTAAATAAATAATCACCATAGTCAAATAAGAAGCTATAAATATTGCTAAAAAGCTAACATTATATATGTCAAACTGAATAATTATTCATAAATAAATATTTTATCTTTATTAAATATATTTATTTTAAGACTGGTATAAGATACTTTATCTAAAAAATTATTGTTCAATATATTTTTATTCACCTTATAGATTTATACATAATAAAACAGATGATAATAGCTTAATTTCTATTTTCATCTGTTTTAGTTTTCATAGTTTTATAATAATTTAATATCAATCAATTCCTAAAATATCTTTTACAGCAGTAGTAATTGCCCCGACTTTAACGCCATAGATAATTTGATAACTTGTACCACTATGCACACAACCGATAGCCTCCAAATACTTAGTCCAAGCACCATCTTCAACAACTTTAGTTTCATCTTTAACCTTAACTCTAAGTCTTGTCGCACAACAAGTTACCGATTCAATATTTTCGATACCGCCAAAAGCTTCTACAATCATATTTTCAAGCTTATTCTTGTGATTTTCTTCTTTAATTTGTTGATATTCTTTTTTGTTCATCAATTTAATATCTTCATCTTTGCCGCGACCCGGAGTTTTAATATTTAATTTTTCAATTACAAACTTAAAGGCAAGATAATAAACTGCAAATGTTAATGGTAGTAAATAAATCAATGACATAATATGAACTTTATTAGGTTGGAATAAATTTGGAATCATAAAAAATAAAGCATTACCATTGATTGATACTTTAGTAAGTTCAGTTAAAACATAACAGATACCACAAAGTGGCGCATAGACTAACCAATATAAAATTGGTGATGCAAATAAGAAAGTATATTCAATCGGTTCTGAAATGCCGACCAAAGCAAGAGTAAGCACTGCTGGTACAAGTAATGATGCTACTTTTTTACGATTTTCAGGTCTTGCACATTTATACATGGCAAAGGCTGCACCCGGAAGTCCTGCAAGCTGGAATAAAACTCTGCCCGTAGTAAAATTTCTTACTATATATCCTGTAGCACTGGCTGAATTAGCTTGTCCTACAATAATATTTCTAACCCCCTCATAAACAACACCATCAATCGCCATCTTACCTCCAACTGCTGAATATTCAATTGGAAAAGCAATTAAATGGTGAATACCAAATGGTAACAACGCCTTATCAATAAAGCCAAATAACCATGTTCCAAAATATCCTGATGTAGTAATTAAATGAGTAACAGATTGTAATAATTGTGCAATCAATGGCCATATATAATATGTAACAATACCTAAAGGTATAGCACATAAACTGACCATAATAATGACAAATTTAGTTCCTTGAAAAAATGCAAACATGGAATTAAATTTAGTTTCACAGAATTTATTATGTAATAATCCTGCACAAAGACCCGCGATAATACCACTGAAAATTCCCATATTAAAGGTAAATTTTCCTGCAAAAATATCCCACAAAGCATTAAAATTCAATGCTGCCTCTTGTGAATAACCATTTTTAACTAAAGCTTCGACTGTTGTAGTTTCAGCAGTCCATCCTTGTTTGGCTGCATATGTTCCAATACAAGTGATAAAACAAAAAAACATCACTATTCCCGCGAAAGCTGCCCATCCTTTCTCTTTTTTAGCCAAAGTAAAGGAAATGCCAACCGCAAACCATAAAGGTAGATAATTCATAAAAGTAAAACCCATTGATGTAAACATTCCAAAAATGGTATTAACTATATTATCACCCTTAACCATATAATTAGTTACGGCAGCTCCGATACCAACATAAAAACCTACAAGTACCAAGAGAATAATAGGTACCATCATCGCACCAGCAAATGATTGAAGTTTTTCTTGAATCTTTTTCATAAATTCTTCCCTCCATTATTTAAAGTCTATCAAAGAAATCGCTTACACTTTTATTGATAATATTACACTTTATTGTGGCAAATATATACAAAATACATAGTATAATATTCTTAATGAAAACCAATATTTATTTGCTCGCAAAGTTGATGTTAATGGAAAAAAATATTTTTACCTATAATGATATTGCCCTAAAGGCAAATATTTCCAACAAAACCATCAGAAATAATATAAAAACTATTGCCGATTTCCTCAATACCTATAAATTAAATGTTAAGAAAAGTCCTGGTGTCGGTATTAAAATTATTGGTGATAAACTAAATAAACTTCAGTGTTATAAAGATTGTGAACAAAAAATATTGACCTCTAATAAAATCCCTTCTAAGATCAGACAAAATATTATTGCTTACTTATTGTTAAACGGTAACAGAAAAGTAACTATAAGTTACTTAGAAAAACAATTATTTATCACCAGACCAAGCATATATAATGATCTTAAATTTATTGAAACCTTTTTTAATAAATATAATATCCATATTAATAAAACACGTAAGAATGGATTTGCTTTAGTTGCAGGTGAAAAACGAATCAGACATTGTTTATTAGATCTTTCATTTAAATTAAATAATGATAGTATTGATAATTATACTATTGTCGGTCAAATTATTGATTTTATTAAAATTATTGAAATTAACAGTAAATACTATAATCATATTAAAGAATTTATCAATCAAGCTGCCAAAGCTTCCAATACTAGCATTACATCAAGTGATTTAAATAGAGCTATCATTTTTATGATTGTTGGTTTTGAACGAATCAAAAATCATCACTATGTAACGATAAATCCTAACACTATAAATAAAATTAAAAATAAAGAATTAGCTTATTTTATCAAAAATAATCTAAGTAAACTTGCTAAAAAATTTATATTGGAAATAAACGATGAAGAAACCACATATATCAGTGCTCAACTAAGTGCTTATATGACCGCAAGTTTGGAAGACTTATTAAAAGAATCGAGCAATCCTGAATTACTAATAAAAATCATTAATAATTTTTATAATCAGTTAAAGACCAAAATTATGCTTATTGATGATTCAATATTCAAAACAAATCTCTTTCCTTTTTTAGAAAAGACCATGCAAAAATTTAATTTTGACTACGATTGTTATAACCCTAATACACCAATTATTAAAAAACAATATCCCGAATTATTTAAATTAGCAACACTTATTAATATTGAAATACATAAATATATCAATACCACATTACCCGATGATGCTCTGGCAACCATCACTTTACTATTGGCTAGCTTTCAAGAAAAATATATTACAAAAATAAAGTGTTTCTATTTAAGCAAAGAGCATCCATTTAAACAACAACTAACTCTAAATATTTTAAATAATAATCTTGCAAATATTGATATTTATTTGGTGGAAGATGAGGAAAGCGTTGATTATAACTACGATTTAATTTTAAGCACTGTTGATAATCTTAAATTCCACAAAAATGTCATAAACATTCCTGCAATTATCAATGATGAATTTATCTTGTTGCTTAATGAAAAATTAAAAGAAATTCGTAATCAAAAACGTATATCTTTTATTAGATAACCCAATTACCATCAATGATAATATCGTGATATCTACCTTTGCTATCAATGCCTTTAATATTAATATATTCAGTCCCAAACATCATATCCACATGAATATTGGCATAATTTAATTCATACATATTAAATGATTCTTGATTATAAGCAATTTTCTGATTTAAACTGCAGGGATAGGCTGAGCCCAAGGCTAAATGACAGGCAGCATTCTCATCAAGTAATGTAGTATTAAATAAAATACCACTTTTTGATATTTCAGTAACTCCTGGTAATATTGCTATTTCTCCGACATACTTACTGTTATCGTCATAATTAATAATAGCTTTTAAAGTTCCAGCATTTACTTCAGCGCCACTTTCAATGGCCTCTCCATCAACAAACTTTAAATAAAAATCATCAATCATAATATTCTTATACCATAATGGTTTAGAATTTTTAAAATAACCATTAACACCGAAACGTTTCGGGGCAGTAAATACTTCTTGAGTAGGAAAATTGGGCATATATCTGATTCCCTTATCAGTAATCTCACAGCCACCGGTCCATTTATGATTATCTATAAGTTCAACCATCAATGATGTCTTACCATCTTCAAAACTAAGAAAACGATATTGTTTTTCATTCAAATATTTAACATAATGTTGAATATCAGCAATGCGTTTATTCCAAAGTTCAACAGGATTTAATTGATCTGCAAGAGTAATTTTAAAATAAACATCCCATAATTTATTTAAACTATCTTCACTAAAAATAATATCCGCCCAATATTTAGTCGGGATCACAGTCTTGCAAGATATAACATTACCTTTATTACGTTTCTTAATTTTAAATTCTTGATTCAATTCAGCAATCAAAGCATTGAGTTGATTTAGATAATCAATATTTTTACAATTTATATTTTCAATTCCGGCTCTCAACTCCAAATAAACACAATCATCATTTAAAGTTTTAATTTTATCAGTATATACTTCTTTGAGTTTGTTTATATAATTTTGATGATGGTAGTCAGGTTTATCAACTAAAACACTTAGATCATCCCATTCATAAACATATACCTTAGCCTCATATTCTTTAATGGCCTTTTTCTTAATTAAAAGTCCTAAATCATGATGTTCAAGCGGTATTGTTAAAAATAAATGTTGATATTTCTGAAGATTAACACCATTTTTTAAATAAATATCTATTAAATTGTTTAATTTATCATTCATACCTTAATTATATACTTTGAAATTATCAATGAATATAATCTATTTACCATATAACTAAGGCAAATATATACATGGTATAAAACTACCACATTTTTTTGGTATTATTCTAAAGCTAATTATCATTTTTTCGCATTATAATTTATATACAGGAGGTGCATATGAATTTCAATTATTATCAGCCAACCAAAATATATTTTGGTAAACATCAAATTGATGAACTACCTAAACATATATTGGAATACGGTAAAAAAGTGCTGATTGTTGGACCTTTAATGAATAAAGCAATAAGTGCGATGTTTAAAAAAACAGAAACCATTTTAAAAAATAACGATATTAAATTTAACTGTTTTTATGAGGTTGAAGCCAATCCTGCCACCAAGACAGTAGATAAACTTATTAATTTAATTAATGATTTTAAGCCTAATGCTTTAATTGCGATGGGCGGAGGCTCAGTTATAGATGTGGTAAAAATTGCAAGTATTACCTATAATCTTAAAGATTTAAACTGGTACAAATTATTTAATACTTACTGTGATTTTAAAATCGAATATCCTAAGATTACCAAAAATAAACTGCCTACAATTGCTATACCCACCACATCAGGCACTGGATCCGAATGCACACATGCTGCCGTTCTTACTGATGATAAGGGCATGAAATTAACTATTTTTCATCATCAAACATTTATTGAAAAAACAATCTTAGATCCTGGTTTAACCCTCAATTTACCAAAAACCTTAACTGCCGCCACAGCATTTGATGCCCTGTCACATTCTTTGGAATCATATCTAAGAAGTGATAATTATCTTTGCAACACCCTAGAACTTGAAGGCATCAAAAAAATCTTTACTTATCTTCCTAAAACACTTCAAAATAATAATATTGAAAATCGTCAAGAATTGATGATGGCTGCCTGTTTTGGCGGTATTGCCCTTAGTAATTCAGGAGCCATGTTACCGCATCCGCTTTCAGAAATTATCGGTAGTTTTATTAAAATAAATCATGGAGAGGCTCTAGCTTTGGTTTATCCAACATTTATAAAACACACTCTTAAGAAATATGAAGCTAAATATGCAAAAATAGCCTATACCATTAATCCGTCAATACAAGATTTAAACCGTAAAGCTCAAGCTGATATTTTTTATCAAATGCTTTGTGAATTATGCCTAAAATGTAATTTAAATAAAAATATTAAAGATTATGAAAATAACCCGGATAAACTTAATAAAATTAAAAATTTTATCTTAGATTTAAAACTTCCAATGGAAGAAACGGAAACTATTAAATTAATTATTGAAGATATATTCAGATAGGAGAAAAAATATGAAACACATCAAAATTGCTGCCGGACTGGCCCATATTGACTATGGTAAAATTGTTCAAATTGTCAAGGAAGCTGAAGAAGCCGGGGTAGATTATATTCATTCGGATGCTGCTGATATGCACGATCTGCAAAATATGAAATTAATGGGCGGTTGGCAAACCATCAAAGGCATCAGACCGGAAGTTAAATTACCAATTGAATGTCACATCTATACTGTGAGCATGGATAAAATGTTTATTGAACAAATTAATGATGCAGGTGCCAATATGCTTATTATTCCCGCTGAGCACTTCATTGGAGCACAACTTGCCTATATCATCAACTGGTGTCGTGAACGCCATATTAAAGTTGGGCTTACTATCGGTTGTTATACTCCACTATGTTTTATCGAAGAATCTATCTATGATATTGACCGCCTTCACATTGTAACTCACGGTGTTGATGAAACCGATGGAGCCGATAATTGGGGCTGGAGAAAAAGTGCTGTTGATTTAGTTAAACGAGCACGTAAAATGATTGATGAAAAAAATCCTAAGTGTGAACTGGCAATTGATGGTGGGCTTCGTGTTGACAATATGGATAAATTAATTGAATGTAATCCTGATGTTGTTGTTATGTCAAGTGCTCTATTTAAAGATGCTGACGGTATTGATGCTGCAGTTAAAAAATGTCGTAAAGCCATTGATGATGCTGCAATTAAATTCAATCTAAAATAAATATGAAAATCTTTAAAGAATTATTAATCTTAACAATTTCTGCCTTATTAACTGCTATGGCTGTAAAATTATTCTTTAGCGAATATGCGCTTACCCCCGGTGGTATAACCGGATTTTCTATTACTTTAAGTTCAATTTTAAAATTACCGATTGATATTATATCTTTATGTATTTCAATACCACTATTAATCATCAGTATTTTTATTATTGGCAAAAAATTCGCTATTAAAACAATTTTTGAAACCATTATGATTCCGATATGTTTAAGAATAGTTCCCACCATCCATATTGTAAACAATATTATCGGCGCAGCAATATTAGGGGGTATCTTGGTGGGAATTTCTATTGCATTGGCTTTATATGTTAATGCCACCACCGGCGGTAGTGATACTATTGCAATATTACTTAATAAAACTATTAAAAATATCAGTGTTCCCACACTAATTTTTATTATAGATATATTAATAGTATTATCTTCATATCTCATATCTTATAAACTTGCCACCTCATTATATTCAGCACTATCATTATTGGTAATAATATTGGTAATCAAATTTTTAATGCTATTAAATAAAAGGAGGATTAATGAATAACTTATTACTCGAAGAACAAGAATTCAGTTTTGAATATTTCAATTCAAAAATAGCCTATAAAATAGGCAAAGCCATCAGTGATAAAATAATTGCCAATAATTTAGCTGTAGCAGTAAATATTTATGCCTACAACAAAACTTTATATCATTTCACAAATGATAATACCATTCCCGATAAGGAAAATTGGTTAATCAGAAAAAGAAACATTGTATTGCATTTTCATCATTCATCTAAATATATAAATGAAAAATTAAATAATGATCAAACTTTATTAATTAGCAAATATGGTCTAAATATAGAAAATTATGCAGCTATTGCCGGAAGTTTTCCCATTATTGTTAAAAACTGTGGAGTTATAGGTGCCATCAGTATCAGTGGACTTGAGCCTAACGATGATCATCAATTAATAATCAATACTTTAAAAATATTAAAAATATAAAATCAAGATAATGTAATAAATTTCCTGATTTTTTAAATACTTCATCTATTCTGCAATAATACTATTTATTTTTCTACCTAAAGACAATAGACTCTCAATATCAGATAATTCGCTTGTCCCAAGAGGATTCTCATTATAAACCCCTATAATATTTTTATACTCTTTAACCCGTAGCCGAAATTTTATCTTACCGTCATCAGTATTTATATTTACACCTAAAAATCTTGCTCTTCCTTTATAATCTTGATTATTTATCTTACAAAACAAAACTACTCCAGAGATAATTTCACTCCCATTACTAAACATTCTAATATTATTTCCATAAAGTTCTACAATATAATTTTTAACTAAACTTTTTTGTATTTTTTTAGTTAAACGAAAACTGCCCCAAAAAAGCATTAATAATATTATGATGAAAAAGAATGGATATGATTGAAAAAAATTAGTAAGTTTATATTAAAACATTAACTTAGCTATAATATAAAATCACACCTTTCGATGTGATTTTATCATAAATAATTATAATCGAATTAACCTAATTTAACATTGTAGAAACCATCTTTACCATGGAATTCTGCAACTTCATCAAGTTCATCTTCAATTCTTAATAATTGATTGTATTTAGCGATACGATCTGTTCTGCTCATTGAACCAGTCTTGATTTGACCTGCGTTTTTAGCAACCGCAATATCAGCGATAGTTGTATCTTCAGTTTCGCCAGAACGGTGTGAAACAACAGTGGTATAACCGTGTTTTGTTGCAAGTTCAATAGCGTCAAAAGTTTCTGTTAAAGTACCGATTTGGTTAACTTTAATCAAGATACTATTAGCAATACCCTTTTCAATACCTTCTGCAAGAATTTCAGGATTGGTAACGAATAGGTCATCACCAACTAATTGAACTTTATCACCAATTCTATCAGTTAATTTCTTCCATCCATCCCAATCTCTTTCACCAAGACCATCTTCGATAGAGATAATTGGATATTTTTCAACCCACTCTGCATACATATCAATCATTTCATCAGTTGTCTTAGAACCACCATTTGATTTAACTAAATCATAGTTCTTAGTTTCAGGATTGTAGAATTCTGATGCAGCAACATCCATTGCAATACAAATATCCTTACCTGGTACATAACCAGCAGCCTTAATAGCTTCAACAATTAATTCCAATGGTTCTTCATTACCATCTTTACAACTAGGGGCAAAACCACCTTCATCACCAACATTGGTATTATAGCCTTTAGCCTTCAATACTTTTCTTAAGTTGTGGAAAGTTTCTGCACCCATTCTTAAAGCTTCTTTAAGTGTTTTAGCACCAACTGGCATCAACATAAACTCTTGGAAGTCAACCGTTGAATCAGCATGTGATCCACCATTTAAAACATTCATCATTGGGCAAGGTAATACTTTAGTATTAAAACCACCTAGATAATGATATAAAGGCATACCATAGTATTCAGCAGCACATCTTGCACAAGCCATAGATACACCTAGAATTGCATTAGCACCTAATTTTGATTTATCTTTAGTACCATCTAATTCAATCATCACCTTATCAAGTAAATTTTGTTCAGTAACATCCATACCTAATAATGCAGGGGCAATAATTTCATTTACATTCTTAACAGCAGTAAGTACACCCTTACCTAAAAAGCGAGTCTTATCACCATCGCGTAATTCTAACGCTTCACGCTCTCCTGTACTAGCACCACTTGGTACCATTGCACGACCAAACGCACCTGATTCGGTATAAACTTCTACTTCTACCGTAGGGTTACCACGAGAGTCAATGACTTCACGCGCATAAACATCAATAATAGCTGACATATTCTTTTTTCTCCTTATATTTATTTTGTAGCATCAATAATAGCTTTAAAAGAATCAACCTTTAAGCTAGCTCCACCAATTAAAGCACCATCAATATCTTCACAAGCAAGATACTCTTTAATATTTTCCGGTTTAACACTTCCACCATATTGTACACGAACTTTTTCAGCAGCTTCTTCACCAAATAAATTCTTAACTTCATCACGCACAATATGACAAGTATTTTGGGCAATTTCCATAGTCGCAGACTTACCAGTACCGATAGCCCAAATTGGTTCATAGGCAATAACCATCGCCCCAACACACTTAGGACATAGACCAGCTAAACCTTTTTGAAGTTGTTCTCTAATCACTGTTTCGGTTTCACCCTTTTCAAATTGTTCTAAGGTTTCACCACAGCATAATATCGGTGTCATATCCGCTTTAATTAAACGGTGTAATTTTTTATTTACTGTTTCATCAGTTTCATTAAACATTCCGCGTCTTTCAGAATGTCCGATAATACAATATTTAACACCCAATTCTTCAAGCATTGGCACACTTACTTCCCCAGTATATGCACCACTATCTTCAAAATGGCAATTTTCTGTCGCAACAATCAATGTCTTGCTGGCATCAACGCAGGTTTTAACGCAGGTGTATGGGGCAGCAATGCCATAGCTTGCCTTTTCACTACCATCTAAATAACTTTCAATTTCCTTCATGAATACCGCTGCTTCCGCATTGGTTTTATTCATTTTCCAGTTTCCGACAATAATCGGTTTTCTCATATTCTATTTCTCCTTAATAACCGCAATACCAGGAAGTTCTTTACCTTCCATAAATTCAAGTGATGCACCACCACCTGTTGAAATATGACTGAATTTATCCTTAAAGCCTAAATTCTTAGCAGCGCTGGCACTATCACCGCCACCAATTACTGACATACATTCAGGAAGTTCAGCAATAGCCTTACATACCTCGATTGTACCATTCGCAAATTCAGGTTTTTCAAATACCCCCATAGGTCCATTCCAAACAACTGTTTTAGCCCCTTGTAATTCTTGTCTAAATAATTCTATTGACTTAGGACCGATATCCAAGCCCATATAGCCTTCAGGAATATTGCCTTCAATTACCTTAATATCAGTTGGATTATCAAAATCATTGGCGATAATATTATCTACCGGAAGGATAATCTTACCATTGGCTCTTTCTAAAAACTCCTTAGCAAGTTCTACCTTATCAGCTTCTAAAAGTGATGTTCCAACAGTATAGCCTAAAGCCACTTTGAAAGTATAGGCCATACCACCACCAATAATAACCTTATCAGCGATTGATAATAAATTTTCAATAACAGCAATCTTATCACTTACCTTAGCACCACCCAAAATAGCGATTAAAGGTCTTGCAGGATTGTGAATAGCCTTAGTTAAGGCAGCGACTTCTTTTTCCACCAAGAAACCTAAGGCACTTGGTAAAATTTCAGCAATACCAACTGTACTTGCATGGGCTCTATGTACTGAACCAAAGGCATCTGTAACAAATAAATCGGCTAAGCTTGCCCAATACTTTGCAAGTTCAGGATCATTCTTTGATTCACCCTTTTCATAACGAGTATTTTGAATCAATACAATCTCACCATCATTTAATTCCGCTACCGCCTTTTCAAGTTCTGAACCTCTAGTTTCAGCCACAAAGGTAACTTTAGTATCTACCAATGTTTTTAAGTGTTCAGCTACTGGTGCCATATTATTTTTCTTCTTATCAGCCTCGGTTTTTTCAGGGTCTTTATGATTAACCTTACCAAGATGTGATAATAAAATGACTTTTGCACCATTTTCTAATAAATAGTTAATAGTAGGAAGGGCACTAACCATACGATTATCATCAGTGATTTTACCTTCTTTAATAGGTACATTGAAATCTACACGGACAATGACTTTCTTGCCTTTAACATCCAGATCACGAATTGTCTTTTTTGACATTGATTTTTCCTCCTCAATTCATAACAATTATACTAAATTTAAACTAAGTTGTTAAGGAAATAACTGGTTATAAATGATTGAATACGCTTACAAATTAAATAAAATCTCCTAGATATTTCCTTTAACAATCTTAAACATTCTTTTTTAGTTATAATATAGACAAAAAGGAGCGTATAAAATGAAACACCAAGCATGCACCAGTATCTTAGTCGGTAAAAAAGCCAGTCTGAATAATTCGATTATCATTGGTAGAAATGAAGACTTTGGCGAGGTTATAAATCGTAAAACTTTCAAAATATTTGAACCCTTTAGTAAGTCTAATAATATTTATGAATCAGCCAATACCAAGGTAAGAGTCAATCTACCTTTAAAAGGTTATCGCCATAGTGGCAATCCCAGTGATGATCCCAATGAAATTGGTAACTATACCGAAGGGGCTATCAATGAGGTCAATGTGGCCATATCTGCCACCGAAAGCCTTTATGGCAATGAAAGGGTATTAAGCTATGATCCACTAGTAAAAGATGGTATTGCCGAAGATGCGATTGTTGATTTGGTTATTCCCTTTATCAATAGCGCTAAAGAAGGGGTAGAATATCTAGGTCTATTAATTGAAAAATGGGGTAGTGCCGAAGGTAATGGAGTGCTTTTTGCTGATAAAGACGAATGTTGGTATATGGAAATACCTACAGGCCATCATTGGGTAGCAGTAAGAATACCTGATGATTGTTATGCGATTGCCCCCAATCAAGTTTGTATCCAAGAGATCGACTTCGATGATTTAGATAATTATCGTTTTTCAACTGGCATCTTAGAATTTGTTGAAAAATATCACTTAAATCCCCATCCTGACACTTTTAATTTTAGAAATATCTTCGGTACTTCAACTAAGCAAGACCGTGTATATAATACCCCTCGCGCTTGGTTTGGTCATCGTTATTTCAATCCTGAAAATGATTTTCAACCAGAATCTTCAGATATTCCCTTTATTCAAAAAGCCAATCGTCTAATCGGTATCGAAGATGTTGATTACTTTCTAAGTTCACATTTTAATGAAACACCCTATGATCCTATTGGTCGTGGTACTAAAGAAGATAAAACTAAGTATCGTGCCATCTCTCTTTCAAGAACTCAGGAATCACATATTCTTGAAATTAGAAATATTGAAAATCCACTACTTAAAAGTATCCATTATACTGCTTTTGGAACTACTGCCTTTACCCCTTATATTCCCTTTTTTATTCATAGCCACGATGTTGATGAGTGTATTTCTAAAGTACCTTTAAATTTAGATTTGAATAATGCTTATTGGTTATTTAAAGTTATCTCATACTATACTGAAACCCATTTTAATTTACTTGAAAAAGATAATCTCGACTTCCTTAGCCGTATGCAAATCTTGGCTCGTCAAAGAATTGATGAAATTACTAATAACTTTAATGAAGATGAAGATTATTTAAGCTATTTCACCAATGAAAACAATAAAACTTTAAAGCTATTTATTGAAGAAAGCCAAAAATACCTCAACCAATGTATGATCAAGGCCTTGGAAGTATCTAAACTAAGCTTTAAAATGGATCCTGATTTATAGGATATTAAAATTCTTTATTTTCTAAAACCTGAACTAGTTGTTTTAAGTCTTCTAGCTCTTTTTTATTGGTGATAGGTTGTTTTTGATAAATGGTTATTAAATTATTAACGGCAGGTAAATATTCTTGTTTAATTCCGCGTTTAAAATATTCGATTGCTTGAGGAAGATTAGCAGTTACATGATTACCTTCAAGATACATTTCTCCTAGCAGATTTGAAGCAATGCCATTGCCGAGTTTTGAAGCCTTATCAATCCATTCAAAGGCCTTTTCATAGTCATAGTCAACCCCTTTTTGATTAAGGTAACAAATACCAACATTGCACATACCTGATAACGAACCCATTTTTGCGGCTTTTAGATAATATTTAAAAGCCTTGTCGATGTCTTGTTCGATCCCTAAACCTTGTTCCAACATCACAGCTAAACGATTTGTAGCTTCAGGATCTCCATGTTCGGAGGCCTTAAGATACCAAGAATATGCCAAAGCATCATTTTTAACAACCCCATCACCAAAATAATACATACAAGCAATATTATACATCGCAATAAAATATCCTTCATCGCTAGCTTTTTTAAAATAGAGCATCGCCTGTTCATAGTCCTTATTTTCAAGATATGTTGCTGCTAAATTGTTCAATTCTTTTCCGTTCATCATTCATTTTAAATATATCAATTGATATATCGTATCTCCTTTTATTTTCATTATTTTAATATTTTTATCATTTAGATATTTAGTCAATTCTTCTTCAAATAGAGTTGCATTTTTACCATTATATCTAAATTCAAGTTTATACTTATTTTTGAGCTTTGATTTTAATTTTTCATACATATTTTTTACATCATTAATATTATTTACGCTTAAAAGTTCATTAAAGCCCTTATAAACATCAGGTGATTTTTTAGCCATTATTTTTTCAACTTCTATATATTTATCCGCCACATATTCCCAGCCGTATTTTTCAAAATCATCCTTACCTACAAGCATCATCGAATAGTTAGGCGAAATAGCATTTATGGCCGTTATTTTTTTACCCCGTCCAAATGTTGAACATGACAAATACCATTCGTTATTAAATTCAACCATATTCCAAGCATGGTCAGACAAATCTGCATTACCTGTAATTCTTAGACATGGAATACCCAACATATTCAAAAGCAAGGCATAGGCCTTAGCCTTTCCATCACAAACAGCATTATTATTTAGAAAAACTCCTTCCAAATAATATGCCTGTTCAGCGATCAAATTATCACTATTGGAAATAGCTGTTTGATGATCGTAATATATTTCGCTAGTAAGATAATCATATATTTTTTTAATCTTTAACAATAAAGAATCATCTTCAACGATGCGTTTATACAATATATTTTTGGCATCCTGATATATTTTTTCAGCAACACTATCCTTTTTAGGTTTAGGGCAATATCCCTTCATTGCCAAATAATATAATTGTTCAGATGTTTCACAACTAATTGTTTTTTTAGTTTCAATCGGTAATTCAAAAATCTTTTGATCCTGAAGATAATAGTCATAATTCTTAATTACCTCAACCTGCTCAGCTTTATTTTTGTTTATAGCAATATCTTTTGTGATGGAGTATTTTATCCCAACAAGATCCTCGTCTTGATAATATTTTTCATCAAGCACACAGGCATAAGTATCCGCAAGATCAGATGCACGATAGGCCTTTTGAAATTCTTGATAGATATTTTCGATATTGTTTTTATAAGTGTCGGCAATTTCAAAATACACCTCTTCATTAACCCGATAAAAAGCCAAATAATCTAAAACATAAATAAACTCATCAATATTATGAATAATAACCCCTGGTCTTGGGAGTTCAGTTTTAACTAAGTCGTCAATATAAGTTATATCCTGGTGTCTTGGTTTTGAACACCCAAATAAAATTATTGATAACACCATTATAAGTACCATGGATTTTTTAAGCATCTTGATCCACTTTTCCAACCAGTTCATAACCGATACATACAGGCTTATTTGTTTTTTGATCATTAATTATTTCAGCTCTAATACCAAAACACTCTTTCAACATTTTCTCATTAACAACCTCAAAAGCATCGCCATAATTAAATATCTTACCATCTTTTAACGCTATCATATAATCAGAATAACGGGTAGCTAGATTAATATCATGTAAAACCATAATAATGGTCGTGTTGTTTTCGTGGTTTAATTTTGTGAGTAAGTCTAATATTTCTATTTGATGACACAGATCAAGATAAGTTGTCGGCTCATCCAAAAGAATAACCTCCGTTTGTTGGGCCAATGCCATCGCAATCCAAACTCGCTGTCTTTGACCACCTGAAAGACTGGCAATTGGACGATCTTTATAATGGATCATTCCTGTTACATCAAGTGCCCACTCAATCCATTTTTTATCTTCAACACTAAGTCTGCCCAAACCCTTTTGGTATGGAAAACGACCATACGAAACCAGCTCGAAACAAGTTAGGCTCCCTGGAGCGTTTGGAGTTTGGGGAAGAATTGATAAAATCTTAGCCAATTCCTTACTTTTAATTTTAGAAATGTCATTATTATTAACAATAATATTTCCCGAGCAATTAGGAATAATCCTACCTATAGCCTTAAGCAGTGTTGACTTGCCACAGCCATTGGCTCCAATAATCGAAATAATTTTGCCCTTGGGAATAGCGATTGATAAATCTTCAATGACCAAAATCTGATCATAACCAATTGAAACTTCATTCATCTTAACAACATCCATCTTTAAATCACCCATCCCTTTCAATCAACAAATATAAGAAATAAGGCACTGATAAAATATTTATAATTATGCCTGTAGGAATATTGATAAATATCGGAACATTTTCCACCAAAATAATGGCAGCAACAATAATAATGGCCGACACAATTCCTGATACCGGAATCAAAGTCAGAGCATCAATACCGATAAGTTTTTTTGCGATGTGCGGACCAATTAAACCAAGAAAAAAGAAATTGCCACCAAAGGCCACCACCGATGATGACATCGCTATCGCAATTAAAGCCAAATATATAAAAGTGCTTTTCATCTTAACACCCAAACCAATAGCCACCTCACTACCTAAACCGATAACATTAAGAATCTTGGCACTGTATATTGCTAGGACGATAAAAACACTTAACCAAGTACCTAGAATTATTAAATAATTCCATTCACTGCCCCAAAGATCACCTGCTTGCCAACGATATAAAAACTCTAGCTGGGTTTCATCCAACAAATACATAATAAAAATACTAATTGCCGAATAGCATGCACTCATCGCCACCCCAGTCATGATAAGTTTGATTGAGGAAATAGGTTTTTTATTTTTAGTCCCTAAAACAAAGATAATTATTGCCGACAAGACTCCGCCCATAAAGGCTAAAATCGGTAAAAGAAGCGGATTATTAAAATTTTTAGCAATTAGGGCAATATAAATAGTTACAAAAAGCGATGACCCATCCGCAACCCCCAAAGTACCAGGAGAAGCTAAATCATTGTGTAAAATTCTTTGCATAATGGTACCACTAATACCCATGCCAATACCGACCATAATCGCTAATAATATCTTTGGTAAGCGAAGGCTAAAGATAACCATATTCGATCTATAAGTTCCTTGCCCGATTAAGGTTTTAACGACTTCTGTAAATGATAATGGATATCTTCCGATACTACAACCAATCACTACCAGCAACAATAATAATATCGATAAAAAAACAATCGTCTTAGCTTTCTTATTTATCAGCATAAATATCTCCACCTTGTTTTCTGGATACATAAATAAAGAAAGGTACTCCAATAATGGTAATCAAAAGTCCAATCGGAAATTCCAAGCCTGGATGAATGCACTTAGCCACAAAATCAACAACCGTTACAAATAGACCACCATATACTGCACATATGGGAAGTATCAAACGATAATCGCTACCAACCATAAATCTGGCTAGATAGGGTATCATCAACCCAACATATCCCACAGGTCCAATAATGATTACTGCTACTGCTGATAATATCAATACCACAATGGTTGACATAATCTTAATCAGCGCTACATTTGCCCCTAGCCCTTTAGAAACATCCTCACCAAGATTCATCACCGTCAACGAGCGTGAAATCATTATCGAAATGACAAGACCGATGATAAAAAAAGGCAGGGCTACAATAATATCTTTCCAAATAACATTGGCCGAACTACCACTGGTATATCTAAGCATTTGGCCACTTAATCCATGTTTTAAAACCAGCGAAGTTATAATTGATGATAAAAGTGTAGAAATAGCCATTCCTGATAAAACCATTCTATCAGGTGTAACTCTCCTTCTACCTAAAAACGCTATGATATAAATCAACAGAGTTACCAAACCAGCACCCAAGGTTGAGATAAACATTTTTTCATAGCGACCGGCCCCAGGATAAAATATGATAATAATGATGACACCTAGTGTAGCACCAGATGATATTCCTATCAAACCTGAATCTGCCATGGGATTTTTTGTGGTTCCTTGCATAATAGCTCCAGCTATCGCTAATGAAGTCCCCACAATAACATCAGCAATCCATCTTGGTAAACGAATATCTCTGATAGTTACTAAGCGAAAATTATCCTTGTTATAGGCTGTAAATGCTTCAAAAATATCGTTAACCGATACCTGTGAAGCTCCATATTTTAAAGTTATGATAGCCACAATTAAAATTAATAATATGCCTATTATCATAAATTTGCGATATTTTCTAATATTATTAATTTTATTACTCATAATTTCACTTAATTTGTGCGGCTGTTTTCAAGGCTTGATATAACTGCATATACTGATCGTATAAAAGAATGATACCCTTCTGGGCATATGGTCTAATATCAATTATTCCCACGCGTTTTTCTTTCACTGCCTTTAAAGCTTGCCAACCCACATTTTCACTAACATAATTTGAAAGACCACCTTCACCAAATCCTGCAAAAATTACCAGATCCCCCTCATAATCTTTAAGTTTTTCTGCCGAAATTGCTTCATATGCCAGCCCTGTTTCATCACGCATAAATTCCGTTACCTTATCAATGCGTTTAATATTCAAATAATCATAAAGAATAGTATTCATAAACCAACCTCGTTCTGGTGGTATAGAAATAGCCCCCATATAGGTATAAAGAGTAAGTGTCTTATCTTCAAGATTAATTTTTTTCATCTCTTTAAGCATGGCTGCCTTAAGATTATCGGCGTATTCAATTAATTGTTCGGCATGTTGCGGTAAACCGAATATTTCACCAAGATACGAAAGACGTTCGTTAAAATCAGTAGAATCGGTATAAATTGGTATTACTGGCGCAATCTTACTTAATGCCTTAATATTTGTAGCAGTCATTTTTTGATTTACCAAAATTAATTCAGGTTCATATGACATAACTTCTTCAACAGAAAAAGGAGTTGTATTCATTAAAGGGCTTGAATCCTCGTAAAAATCTTCATAGCCAGAAGTATCGGTTGATCCTTCGTAGGCAAGAGGGCGAATACCAAATGCCACAAGATCAGGCGAACCAAAAACACATACAATCTTTCTTGTATTCATATTGTAGGTAACCTTATCACCATTTAAGGTTTTAATGGTCTTTTCTCGATATTCCTTAGGTCTGGTGTCCTCTAGTTTAGGCAAAGTTACTTCATCAATATTGACATTGATATTCTTATTGTTTTTTTCGTTTGCCTTTTTATGTAAATCACAACCACTAACCTGTAATGTCATCAACAACGATAAAATAATAATTACTAATTTCTTCATATTTTCTCACTAAACAACATAAAATATACCTTAAATAAAAGTATATTTTATGTTTCATTAATTATCACTCAACCACTTCCAATATATATTCTAAATCGAATTGTAATTCAATTTCTCTAAGACCAAAATATGTTGCATCATCATCAGCCGGCTTAGGTTTGATAATGGCTGAGGCAATAATTTCATCACCTTTTTTAGCCGTTAATTTTAACTTCTTATCTGAAGCATTGATGACACGACTGAAAATTAATTTTCCTTCTTCGTATTTTTGACCTGATACAACATCAATTGGTTGCATATGTTCATCAAGCATTCTAATATCTAAAGTTACCTTACTATCGTTAACTAAATTGGTAATATTTACTGTATATTCATTAATACCGACATTTTCCTTGCGGACTTCATAGGTAATATTTCTATCCAACTTAATTGGATCAAGACCGCCATAGGTAGCGCCGTATTCATTAGTTTTAGGCTCTAGTGTTGTAGTAGCAAGTGTTTCGCCATCAGCACTGGCAGTAAGCGCAATCTTTTCATTTGAATTATTGATTAATTGACAGAAAATCAGTGTATTTTCATCATACTTCTTACCAGCCTCAATCTCCTTAGGAAGTCCATCTTCCAGATAAACAAGTTTTAGTGTAACATCAGCAAGAGGATTGATAGCCCTAACTTCATATTGTTTTTGTACAGGTGCTTCTTTACTTAGAATAATGCTAACCCTATCCTTAACAGCCACATTATTAAAGATATGACTGCTATTGGCAGCTATGGTTTTGGTTGCGACAATTCGTTTTCCTACCTTAATCACTGCCTTAATTGGTTCATTAAAACTTTCAACTTTTAAATTATGCAATCTTGCGGATAATTCATTACCGATAAGTTTATCACCATCATATACTTTAGCTAGTTCATTATTTTCAATCGTTACTGGATAATTATAGTTAATTACATCACTGCCTTTTTTACCAA
The DNA here is from genome assembly GCA_034180345.1 of Erysipelotrichaceae bacterium. Taxonomy (GTDB): domain Bacteria; phylum Bacillota_I; class Bacilli_A; order Erysipelotrichales; family Erysipelotrichaceae; genus RGIG5681. The sequence continues at coordinate 21,530 of JAXFOQ010000015.1, forward strand.
CAGAGGTTGTAATTGTAATATCACCCTCAACAGTCAAACGATAGAAGATTAATTTATCATCATCGACAAATGCTTCCATTTGATCAAAGTCTTTATCAACAATAACCTTACCGTTATGAACAATTTTTAAATGAATATCACTCGCTAGGTTATATGGATAAATATTGACTCGATCACCTTTTTTAAGTTTGGTGTGATTTGGATATTCTTCCAAATCATCATTATCAGGATTATAAACATGGATGGCGTTAACAGCATTTGTTGTATTAGCTGCTTTAGCATCATCAATAATCGTCAATGTATAAGTTTTTGGAACTTCTGGTTTAGGTGTTGGTGTTGGCTTAGAAGTAGGATTGTCAATAGGTTTAACAATATTGCTTCCTCCTTTTTCCTCAACTTCCAATACATATGTTAAATCAGCAGATAATTCTATAGCTTCAAGACCAAAATAACTAGCATCATCATTGTATGGTTTAGAAGCTATTATCACTGAATCAACCACACTTCCATCTTTAATTGCCGTCAAGCGTAACTTATAATTTGAAGCATTAATAACTCTGCTATATACTTGCATTCCCATAGGATAATGGTTGCCAGAAACAACCTCAAAAACATTCATATGGGTATCTAAATAACGAATATCAAGCTTAACCCTGTCATCATTGACACGATTATCAATGGTTATTATTGGATCATTATCATTTGCCTTTTTACCAGCAACAACCTTACCTTTATGAACCTTATCACCACTACCTGTTGATTTAAAGGTTCCACTCAAGGCTTCAACTTGTTTTTTATTTAGTGGTTGATAAATAAAATATACATCACCATCAACCTTAACATTTTTAAAGGTAAACTCCTCACCACCTAAGATTTGTTGTTCACCAATGGTTTTATCATTAACCTTAACAATCGCTTTTACACCGTTATCTTTAGCCTTTACCACAAAATCATAAAGACCAAAATTAATATCTGCAAAGGTTGGAACTTCTTGACCTCCGGTAAAAACAGTAGCCAGCTCATCATTGTTGATTCTTACAGTCGCAATGCCTTTTTTAGCCTTGGAATTAATTACCCTTGTTTCAACTGTGATATCGCCTTCAACTTTAAATTTGAAAAATTCAACATCCTTGTCAGATTTTAAAATAGGGTAGTCCTTATCGACAATAACCTTGCCATTATGAGTTATTTTTAAATGTATCTCACTAGCCATATTATAGGCAAAAATCGATAAATTGGTTCCCTTTGGAATTTCTGCTCCATCAATAAAATCTTCTTTGTCAACGCTGGTCGGATCATAAACATGCAAGCCATTGACACGATAATTGGTATTAGCCAAACTGGCTTTATCATCTATTTTCAAAATAGCAGTATTGCTTTTTTGGTTATTTATTATATTTTTACTTATAAAAAAAGTAGATAAAACAACCATCAAAATAGCAAAAAAGCCAATAATAACTTTCTGATATTTTTTGAACATCGTTTCCTCCTTATAGTTATAACAAACTAACTATAATACAAATAAAAAAGTTTCGTCAACCCATATTATCTATTATTATTTGAAAATGCTTAATTTTACCGATAAAAATGTCAAAATAATTTATAAATTATTAAATTTTAAAACCTCCAGACTATACTAATGAATCTGGAGGTTTATTGTATGTATTGTTTTTAATTACAATATGCTAATTAATTATATTTCTTTTTAGCCTTTAACAATAAAGTCATGCCCGCAATCACAACAGTAATTGAAGTAATCATAAAGAAATTATTATTTTCACCCAATCCTGGTAATGGAGCAGGAGTTACTGGCTTATTAACCTTGATATCTGAAACTTTCGCTAATTCACCACGATAGATAAAATTACTAATCCAACGATAGAAATTTTCAGTATGGGTCTTATTGGTAGGATTACCAATATATACCAAAGTATCTTGATCATTAATTGTTCCACTGATAGCTACAACCTTACCTGCTGATTTTTGATTATTTGGCCACCAACCAGCTAAATAATAATTTTCATCATTAATCTTCAATAATGATTTAAAGCCATCTGGTAATGATTCAATCCAACTACCTGAATTAGTATAGAATAAATCATCTTTATTATACCCACTAGTAAGTACACTTTGATCATCGGTAACGGTAGCTTTTAATAAACCCTCATGAGAATCATCGGTTGATTCTACATCAAAGCCCGCCAATAATCCTAATTTTTCTAAACGACTAGCAGCATCACCACCAATAATAATGGTTGGTTTTTTACCAATCATATCACCATCATAGGCTGAACTTTCTAAGATATAAATATCAGCATCATCCGCATCATCAACAAATTCAAAGCCTAGTGGCTCTAAAGCATTTTTAGTATCGCTTTGGATTGGGAAATCACCAGCCCAATAATAATGATGTGCAGGAGCATAAATCTTCAATGATTTAATTGGTTTACCAGTTACTTTTTTATCTACCAATGGTTCTGCAAATAAAGCATAATCTTTGATTAATGTTTTATAAGTATCAGCATCCATAATGAAACCATCATCTGTTAAATAAACACTCTTACCATTTTTAATAGCACTATTAACAGCCTTAACAGCTTCAATTGATGAGTTGGCAACCTTATAGTAAGTAGCCTTATCATCAACACCACTTCTTGGTGCTTTGGTATGTTTTACTTCACCCAATTTGCCATCAAATAAGCCATCTTTATAAACAGCGATTGATTTGAAATCTCTCATTACCGGGAAGTCCATAACCACTTCAGCATACATGGCATCCCAACTAGATAGATCAACGCCTCGATATAATACATGGTTGGCATAGCCGCGTTTAGCTTGAGCCATATCCACAACTAGATCGCCTTTTTTATATTCACCAACATCCTCTTTTAATTGACTTACTTCAACACCATTGCGTTTAAAGTATTCGACCATCTTAAAGGCAGCTTCCATATTCTTATCATTAGTAACACTCATCGGTATTACATAATAATCAGGGAAGAATTTACCATTTTCAATTTGTGGTCTTCCACCACTACCCTTATTTTCATCAACTAAAATATCATTGGCACTCTTAGCCTCAATCTTATTGACACCTCTTGAGAAGAAGGTTAATTTATTTTCAAATAATTTAGTTAAATTTTCTTTAGCGTAATTAACGGCTGCAAGCCCTGTATGAATACCAGCTTGTAAAGATTCTTCATTGGCTTCAGGAATTTCTACTGTATGACCTAAAATGCCATGATATAAGGCATATACACCTGTATAACCCGAGAAGTTATCATCCCAGCTTTCACCCCACGCAATCTTAGGAATAATAAATTTATCATATTTAGAATTTCTAACTCCAGCCTTACCCATTTGAGTTGCTTCTTCTAAAGCAGTATCCGCAATTAAATCATATTCAAAGTTAATATCATGCGGTGGGGTTGCTGGTTCAATTAAGAAATCAGACACAAAGCCATGGAAGTCTAATAATGAAATTGGATTCCATTTATTAATTTGTTCAACAATGGCTCTGGTTTCAGGATTGGTTTGATAACCACTATCTCTATTAGGATCTAGTCCATTTTCAAGTGTTCTGGTATTTAATACATAACCATCTGGATTTTCAGTAAAATCAAACAAGAAAATAAACTTGTCTAATAATTCATTTACATTCAACTTCACATCTTTATCAACTTCATTACCATTATCAGTAACAGTTGTCTTATAACTGATCATATCCTCAGTTGCAAATTTTTTAAATAACTCTGTAACAATATCAATGCCAGGTTGTTCATCAGCATGGGTATTGTTGAATAGAATTGGAACACGATAATTCAAAGTACCACTTTTTAATAGTGCGAGTGCCTTATCAGGATTTTTAAGCATCAATGGTGAGGTTTCATTCAAATATTGATTGATAGCTTCCTCACTTTGGGCAATGATTGCCATCTTGATTGGTCGCCCATTGGCACTTTGTCCAATTTCCTCAAGCTTGATAATACGTCCATTATGATTTTGTGCAAGGATCGCATCAACTTCTTGAGTCATTTCTTCATAACTTCTAAAACCTTCATAGGGTCTTAAAGTAATATTTTTAGTGATGGTGATGTTGCCATCTTCACTAACACCCTTAAGCACATGTTCCCCAATTTGTTTACGATATTCACGACGAATATTTCCATATTTTCTTCTTTCGCTTAAATCACTACCAAATAATGACTTAAAAGTGATTTCAAGTTTAGTATCTTCGCCATCAATATTACCATTTACAGTAACAAATTGTTGACCCTTATAACCACCAGCAGCATTAAGCGCCCAAGTCTTAACTTCTTCAATTGGCTTACCATCATAAGTCCATTTAATTTTAGTTAAGTCCAACTTGTTGCTTTTAATGACTTCACTAACATTAAAATCTAAAGTCATATAAACAACTTCATCTTTTAAATCGATTTGTTGTAAAGAAGCAGGAGCTTTTTGTCTGGTGATATTATTATTTTCACCCAGCTCAACCTTCTTATCAGCTTCAACAACAGTAGTTACATTAGTATCATTTTCTAATGCACGAATAGATAATGTTTTAGTACCAACTGTCGAAAACAACATAGACAAAGAAAAAATTAATGCTAAAACATTTTTAATTTGTTTGTTCCTCATAATCCTCCTTTATTAACAACCTAAACACATTATATATAATAAAATCATTAATGTAAACGATTACATAAAGTATTTGTACTTTATTATTGTGTAAACAATAAATAGTCATATTTAATTATTATATTTGTTATATATAAATATTAAAAACAGTTTAAAAATTATATACTTTACCAAAAAACCTTAACTTACCCATCTAAAATAAAAAATCTTGGAATCAATCTTCCAAGATTTCAATCTTTAATTTATTGGGCCTTTTCCATTGCCTCTTTAGTATATGGAATAGTCTTTTCTAAAGTTCCAACCGCAAAGAAGCGATCAAATTTATCCTCAGCAATCTTATAACAAGTCATCAGGGTAATGATTGGCTTTTCACCATATTCAGCCATTCTTTCATCATCTAACATATATAAGGCATAAGGGTCGGTGATTTTAGTTTCTTTAATACGATAAATATAAATATTTTCTTTATCAGTAATTCTTACTTCATCTCCCTCTTTAGCATCTAATAACTCATGAAATAATACCCCACTATCAAGGGCGCGGTGTCCAGCAACAGTATAATTACCCTTACCCATTTCCTGGTCAGCCTTCATGGTTCCAGCACCCGCAACCAAATTTGCCTCATCAACACCCTTAAACAAGGTTAAATTGATGTGACGATTAGGAATAACGATTTGTCCAATAATGTTTTCAACATTATATTTATCAATATTGCCCCAAGTTCCAGTGGTTGAAATATTGTTGACCTTTTCAAAGTCAAAGCTCGCTTTTGAGTCTTTATTCTTTTTAATTTTGTCGGCCGACAACTCATTAGTGCTTGCCTTTTGTTGGTTGTGCTTAATAATTGCACTGTTAAAACGTGGAATTAAGAATATAATTAAACCCACCAATATCAAAACAATACCTATTAACACTAAAGTTTTTGAATTTCTACGATTTCTTTTCATTTTATTTTTCATATATTAATTATAATAACTAATACTTTTAACTGCAACAATAAGAAATTAAAGAGGTGTTTATACCTCTTTAATATTGTTTTAATTAAATGTTATTATCTTCTCTTTTTTTAATGCCGCCTACAGACAACAATAATCCGAGCCCTGCCAAAGCAAATGCCAATCCGCCGAAACTCAAACTGCCGGTTTTTGGTAAAATGTGCTTTTTAGCAGGAACAAGAGGTGTTAAAGGAATAATCACAGGTTTACTTTCTTTTACCACCTTATGAGTAAGTTGAATGGTTGTATCATCTTGGGCAAGGGCATCTCTTCCTGATGGAAGTTGTTTAGAATCCCAAATAAAATCAAAGTTGATGGTTTTACTGTTGAGGTTGGCGGTTGATGTGAATGTACCGTTTACCTTGCCTACCGTTGTTAATAATTGATCGTTATTAACCTTGTCTTCTTTTACGGTAATATCATTAAGGGTGATATTGATGGTATCTTCAACTTTATTGACGGCATCTTTTAACTGCTTGTAGTTATCGATGATAAGATTCTGTTTTAAACCGAAGGTAACCGTTACTTTATTACCTGAAGTTTTAACCTCGGTAACTTCAAAGGTATCGGCTACACCTTCCAAGACAACATTATCCTTGGTAAATGTCGGAATGTTTAATTCCATAGGGAAGGTGATGTCGGCTGTAAAATTAAATTTAGAATCTTTTAGAGTAATATTTTCAAAATTAGGTTGACCTACATTATGTTGGTTTTCAATTAAAGCCATTTGTTGTTTAATAGGTTTGACTATTAAAGAACCTGTGAAATTAATCTTATCCTTTGTATTTAAAGGTAGGGCGGCATCGTGTTGAGTGTTGCCGTTTGAAAGAAGATCACCTTCCAATGTTCCTTTGTAAGGAATGTTGAGGGGTTTATCCTGTTTTGCTGTAAAAAGAGGTAATTTTAATTCATCCGTTTTAATGTCGGCAACAACGATAGTACCGACAAGCCAATGTGAATATTCAAGCTTACTTTCGCCTTTTCCGCTAATGACATAAGAATCATAATCTTTGCCTTGTTTTGCCATAACCTCATACGGAACTTCAATATTTATAAGCGGATTGCCTTTTAAATCTTGTTCATATAAACCGAAAAAAGTTCCATAATCCGACCAATTATGATATTTAAAAGCTAAATCCAAAACATTATCTTTTATTTTTTTATCAACAATATGAATTGCTTTTGAGGTTGAGGTTATCTTAATTTTATCTTCCTTAATCACGGTTCCTTCAGGAAAAACAATTTGATAATTTAATTGTGGAAATGTATTTCCGGGACCGCTCATTACTTTGCCCGGAATACGGTAATTACTGAAATTTTTGACAGCATCTTTATTTTATTTATAAAAATCCTCCAGTTTTTAATTGTTTTTGATATTCGATTTGAGAACACCTGAAAACGACTCGTTCCTGATTAATTCTTTAGTTCCCGATTTTACTTCCAACTCTTTGACTTCGGAAGGTTCAAAATACTTAACCATATTTATGGTTGTATTAATTAACCCCCCCCGTCTTTAGCATCGGTTTTAATACCGTTAATGCCGATGATTGTAAAAACAAGAAGTAAAGATAAGAATAAATTTGTGATTTTCTTCATACTTTTCTCCTTCACAAGACAATTATACACTTTAAATTTACATATTGATACATTTTTAACAAATCCCCGCTCAAGCAAGCGGGGATAAATATAAATTAATTTTTCTTGACAAAGACTTCGGTAACCATCGGAACAATTTGTTTTTTACGGGAAATGACCTTTTCCATAAAACCGTTTTCATCGGTATGCTCCTTTAAATATTCTGCCACCATATCAGCCTTACTGTTTCCTGATACCAAAAAGTAAGAACCCATACCATTAGGATCGGTAAGTGCCAACAACAATACATCATACTTACTCATCGTACATACTTCATCCATATATTCTTGTAAGCCCACTTTAACTTGTTCAAATTCATCACGATTTTTACATTGCGTTTGAGCTATAGCTACCCGATTATCTTCAATACTAAATTCTTTAAAATCTTCATAGACGATGTCAACATAGCGTTTTTCAAGAATTGAAGCACTGGCATTAATAATTCCCTCAGCCAATTCATTAGGATCAACCTTGGCAATCTTGGCTAACTTCTTGATTAATTCATGATCAATTTCCGATGTTGTCGGTGATTTCAAATTCAAAGTATCAGCAATAATTCCACCCATCAATAAACCTGCCATCTCTTTGGTTAAGGCAATCTTATATTCAAAATATTTTAAGGCAACAATACTACAAGTAGAACCGATAACCATACAAGTATAGGGTATCGGATTAGAAGTTTTGATGCCTCCAAGTCGATGGTGATCAATAACCTCAATCACTTCCCCATGTTCTAAGTCGGGTACGCTTTGTTTGTATTCGTTATGATCAACCAGAATAAATTTCTTCTTTTCATAATTAAATAAGTGGTAGCGTGATATTGCCCCTACAACTCGCTTCTTATCATCTAATACCGGATAACTTCTAAATCTAGTTTTAGAAATACGGGTACTTGCATCTTCAACCGACTCATTCAAGCTAAAGCTAATAACATCCTTAACCATGATATTTTCAATACTAGGAGATTGGAAAATAAGTTGTGAAACCATTAACGGACTCAATGATGTATGGATGACCGATACATTTTTAGCCTTGGCCATTTCTAAGGTAACACTGTCAATCCAGTTTTCACCCACAATAACGATTAAGCTTGAACCTGATTCAATACAACGCCTTTGGGTTTCTGGTTGGTTGGAAACAATTGTAATGCTACCCTCAGTAATATTGGCTGCGGTATTGGCATTAGGAAAAAACTCTACCATTCCCGTATTCTTAAAATCATCAGCACGATTAAGCACGGTAGCTTTTAGCGTTTTAATGATATTTTCAAGACTGGCAGTACTCATCATATAGCATAAATCTATTTCATTTACTGTCCATAAACTGGTTAAGTTAGAGATAGAAACAACACCTTCAAGATGCTTTTGATTATCAACCACAAAGATACCCTTACTGGTGCGTTTTAATACTAAATCTAAGGCCTCTTTCATGGTAAGGTCTTTAGTTACCAGATAGGCATCATCAATATCAATATCATTAATTGTACATTTGGCGGTATAAATGTGTGTTGGCTCATCAAAACCAAATCGTTCTAGTAAATAATCTGTTTCCAATGAAACCCTACCCAGTCTTCCCGGTACACAATTATAGCCCAATTCTTTTTTTAAATTAGCGTAAGCAATCGCACTTGCGATCGCATCGGTATCGGGGTTTAAATGCCCCGTAACAAAAATTGGTTTTTCTTTCATAAATATATAATAGCATTATAATTTTTAAATAAATGCTCTTTTATGTGAAGAAATTATGAATTTTATTTATTTTTTATAATTTCGTTTATTTTTTCAATACTGATGACTCCCGATCTTAAAATTTTATGGTTGGCACAATCATAAATAGTGCTGGAAATTTCACTAAGCGCATCAGCCTCAACAATCATATCAACCAAATCTTCAAATTGAGCCTTTACATCCTTAAAATATTTCAAGCTCGGAGCATTGGAATAATTACAGCTTGTAACAAACATCGGACAACCAAGTTGATTAATCATCGTTAAAATAAAATCATCATCAGGTATTCTAATTGCCACGGTATCTTGATTATTAGTAAAAACAGCTTCAAGGCTTGGTTTCTTCTTTAAAATATAGGTTATGGCTCCAGGCCCTAAAGTTTTAATTAAATGTTCATCATCAGCATTTACTTCCGCAATTTCTTTGACCATCTTTATATTAGAACACATAATCGGCAAAGGCTTATGCGCCTCGCGATTTTTAATCTCCTTAATGCGATTGTGGGCTGCTAAATTACCAGTCATACAACCCAGACCAAAAACCGTATCTGTTGGAAAGGCAATAACTTGTCCTGATTTTAGTTTACTTACAATTTGTTCAACATCATTTTTACGATATATTAGTGCCATACATACCCCTTACTAAATTTTTTTACTGTAATATAGCTATTTTTATTACATTAAAACAACTATTACTATACAATTATAGTATGAAAAAGGAGATCGCAAAATAACTAAACAAATTTCAAGAAACTTATTTTTGTTTTTAATGAGTTTTTTACTAATCGTCAGCATTTTCTCAATTAAAAATATCAACGCTAAACCCGTCTTTAGAAGTTAGCACCATTTTTATTTAGGAGATAAAAAAATATAATATGAAAATAGACCGTAAATAAGCGGTTTTTTTTGATGTGAAAAATATTTTAATTTTTTTGATTATATGTTTCGTACTTATTTATCTATCTATGAAAGCTTCTATTCTCCTGATGTTAAGGGCACTAAACATCGTAGTTTTAAAAAACTTGGTAACCTTGATACTTTAATTGCTTCTGAAATTGATGATCCTATCTCTTTTTTTAAAAAGGAAGTTGATAAATTAAATCAAGAAAGAAAATTGAATTTAACTAATTCTAAAATTAAC
>JAXFOQ010000032.1:0-55825 GCA_034180345.1 Erysipelotrichaceae bacterium
TGAGATTTATTACAGCTTTGTCGGCAAGATTGACTTGCCCGAATAACCGCCCGACCTATCCGACACAATGGCCAAGTGTCGGATAGGAACGGCAAAATTTTTTGCACTTCTATTGCTTCTTTATCACACATAAGCAAAAGCTCAGGATATATAGCAAGCTCCTGTGGAACATAGCCAATATCCCAAATACTTAAATCAATATAATTAAGTTCGCCATCAAATAATACATTTTGAGTTATACAATTAATGAGTGTGCTTTTACCTGCTCCATTAACCCCTAATATCCCATAGGCATTGCCATTTTCAAAATCATACGAAAAATCTATCAGCGCAGGAAATTTTTTATATCTTTTTGTTATATGTTTTAGTTCAATCACAATATTGTCCTCCTTATATTTAAAAATGTAAGTTCCTATAACCAAGAAAGCAATAACCTAATCATCATAGGAATTTTTTATTGTATAAGCTCAGTCATATCCTTTAATCATTTCTAATTGTTTTTCTTTATCAATGAATATTTTATATAATTTATTCATTGAGTTAATTATAGCACTGGCTACTAATGAAATCAATGAATATTATTATAATTTAATTCATTGAATTTATCTTATATACTTGCTAAAATACTGATATAATTTGCTTATTGGAGGTGAACAAGTGCCGGCTAACTTTACAAAAGAAGAAAGAGATATTTTAATAGAAAAATTCTACCAACAAGGATATATTCTTTTAAAAAAATTTGGATATAAAAAATTAAAAATCATTGATATTGCCTCTGCTGTTGGAATCGGTACAGGAACCTTCTATAATTTTTTCAAAAGCAAAGATGAATTTATTATTTGGCTAATAAATAAAAGAAAAGATGAAGCCACAGCGCAATTCTTATCACTATCTAAGAAATATCCAAATGGAATCCCAATGACAATTTTTGAACAATTTTTATTTGATACCATTTCATATAAGAACATTTATCGCTGTCTAACCCAAGAAGACTACAACATACTACAAAAAAAATATGGACTTCTTGATAATCGCAATGAAAAAATAAAAGAAAATGCTAAGTTTATGATGAGTAAACTAGCAACAAAAAAATCCCTAAACAATTTTCTTCTATTCTCAGAAGCATATACTATTATCATTATCGGTACTTCCGATTTAAATAAATTAAATTCTAAACTCACTGACACTATTGTTAAACAACTTATTCATTCAGCTTGTCAATTTTTATATTAACCTATATAAAAAGAAGCTCATTTAATACCAACCTCCAATCATTAGCTTTTTAAAGCTGCTCATAGATTGTTACAGAGCTTCTTATGATAATAATAAAAAATTAATACAGATTTACGATCTTGTTTTTAAAGTGTTTAACTTCTTAAATACCCCATATAATATTGGCGCACTTATAGCAGTGATAACCGCCTCCATTAAGCCGTTACTGGTAAATGTAGCAATAAGCACCGCCCACATGGTCTTAGCACCAAAAATATCGGCATAGGCATTGCCAAACACTAACCAAATTAAGCCAAGCACCAAGACGGTATTAGTCATACTTCCTACAAAACCCGCAACACTTGCACCAAATATTTCTTTGGTAAGATCATTATCCTTAAAATACTTAAATACTAGATAGGTGGTAGCTCCTGTTAAAATTCTAGGGACAAAAACTACCAAAAGACTTCCGTAATTACTAGGTTGTCCAGCCACATTCACAAAAGGGGTGAATAAGAAGGCTACTGGTGCTGGCGGCATAAAGGTCCAAACAATAAAACTAAATAGACCGGTGATAAAACCCATCAATAAGCCATATCTTAAACCCAATATCTCTGCCGTAATAACAACAGGTATCATTGCTAGAGTGGCTACAATCGGACCGATGGGAATACTCCCAAGTGGAGTAAAACAAAATATAAATTCAATCGCCAATAATAACGAAAATAATACTAAATGATATACTCTATCCTTATTCATGACTGTCAAACTCCTCTGCTTCTATTTTCATAATTTTCCCAACTCTGCGAGCGTGTCTTTCACCTTCAAATTCTGCTTCTAAAAATGTTTTAACCATCATTTTAGCCAACTCAACACCAACAACCCTGGCACCAAAGCATAAAACATTGGCATCATTGTGATTTCTCGCCAGTTTAGCACTGTATGGTTCACTGCATGCAAAGGCTCTAATACCTCTTACTTTATTAGCTGCCAATGATATTCCAATACCAGTACCACAAATAGCTATCCCTAAATCAGCATCATGATTTACCACCGTCTTAGCAACCTTATAACCATAATCAGGATAATCTACCGATTCTATAACATCAGTACCGACATTAATTACTTCATGTCCTAAGGTTTCAATATACTTTAAAATCTCTTGTTTCATTTCAACAGCCGAATGATCATTTCCAATTACTATTTTCATTTTACTTCCCTCTTTTTCCTTTTATATGAATAGCAATAACTTCTAAATCACTAGGATTAATACCTGAAACCCTAGATGCCTGTCCTAAGGTCATCGGTTTAATCTTGTTTAATTTTTGTCTAGCCTCCAAAGAAAGATTGGCAACTTCATTATAGTCCAAATTAGCATCAAGCTTTAATTTTTCCATCTTAATCATTCTTTGAGCATCTTTTTTAGCTTTTTCAATATAACCTTCATATTTAATTTCAATCTCAATTTGACTAAAAATATTCTCCGCAATATCAAAATTACAATATGGTTTTAAACCCGACAGACTAATCTTCGGTCTTTTTAATAATTCATAAGCACTTTGACCCATACTCAATTCATCATAATCAAGACTTTTAAGATAGTTATCAACTTCACTATGCCTATTAATTTTAATATTCCTTAGCACCTCTTTGGCCCTTGCTAGATCGTCCATCTTCTTTAAATAATCATCATATCTTTTTTGATCAACCAAGCCCAACTCATAACCGTAGGTCAATAATCTTTGATCGGCATTATCGTGTCTTAAAAGTAAGCGATATTCCGCTCTTGAAGTTAATAGACGGTAGGGCTCATTAGTACCTTTGGTGATTAAATCATCAATCATTAAACCGATATATGATTCATCACGCCTTAAAATAAATGGTTCCTCTTCTTTTAATTTACGAGCGCAATTAATGGCTGCCATCAATCCTAAGCCTGCCGCTTCTTCATAACCACTAGTGCCAAGAATTTGTCCAGCGATAAATAGATTTTCAATCGGCTTAGTTTCAAGATTAATTTTAACATTTAAAGGATTAATGGCATCATATTCAATTGCATAAGCATATTTTTTAATGATGGCATTTTCAAGTCCTGTTACCGTATGTAACATCTTTTCTTGCACATCGCAGGGCAAGCTTGAACTAAAGCCTTGAACATAGGTAGTATCCAAATCAATTGCTTCTGGTTCTAAGAAAATCTGATGAACTTCCTTGTCATTAAAGCGAACAATTTTATCTTCAATACTTGGACAATATCTTGGTCCAACACCCTTGACAACCCCACTATACATGCTAGATTTATTCAAATTAGCTTCAATAATTTTTTTAGTTTCAGAAGTTGTATGGGTCAAATAACAGGGCCATTGTTTTTCAAAGGGTAAAATATCAGCAATATCAGTGGTATCTGAAAATTTATATATCCCTTTGCTTCCTGGTTCTAAAGCAGTTTTTGAAAAATTTATTGACGATGTTAAGATGCGGGGAGGAGTCCCAGTTTTAAGTCTGAATAATTCCAAGCCAAAACTTTTTAAACTCGCACTTAGGTCTTTGGTTGTCCGCTGTCCATCAGGACCTTCGCTTTTAGTACTACTACTAATCATTGTGATTGAATCCATGTAAGTGCCAGTGGTTAGAATAACCGCTTTGGCACTAAGATCCCCACCTTCCAACTTCACACCGCTAATGCGACCATTTTCAACATTGATGCCTGTAACCAAATCTTCAATAATAGTTAGATTTTTAGTTTCCGATAAATATTTATACATCAATTTAGAATATGCCAATTTATCACTTTGAACCCTCAATGCCCTTACACCAGGTCCTTTTGAGCTATTAAGCATCTTAAATTGCAGTGCTGTTTCATCAGCAACCCTTGGCATTAGACCACCAAAGGCATCTATTTCTCTAACTACAATCCCCTTAGCAGGACCACCAACACTTGGATTACAAGGCATTTTAGCAATATGCTCAAGACTTAAAGTGATGAGTGCCGTTTTAAAATTCATCTTCGCTAGAGCATATGCAGCTTCACAACCAGCATGGCCAGCACCAACCACAAGACAATCAAACATTAAAAAACTCCAAAAGATCCATTCTTATTTCCATGACCTTTTTAACATTGTCATCTAAATTCTTATATTCCTCATCAATTAAACATTCGTATATTTCTAACAATTCTTGATACAGTCTAATCATTCTCAACTCTAAAGCCAATATATATAAACCTTTAAGAGCATCCTTGGCCATTTCATAGTCATTTTGAGCAATGAATATCGGTAATTCTTCAAAAAAGTCATCATTCAAATATGTTCTGGCAACTTTTTTATATTCATCAAGATCAGTGTAATTTTGAATAATATCATCAATCAATATTGCGCGTTTTTCAAATTCAGTCTTCATTTAGTAATGTTTCCAGCCTTTCACTACCTATGATTATAAACCAAAAAGAGTATTATGTAATTCTGATTTATCAACAAATATTCCATTACAGCCAAATTAACAGGCAATAATTTACTTTATAACTAAAATGATTGACATTAAATAATGATTATTATAATTTAAACATAGTAAACATTAGGAGCGACTATGAAAAATAAATATAAAATATTATTATCTACACTATTTTCTCTATTGCCAGTTATATCAGGACTGCTCATCAGCAATAAATTACCCAATAAGCTTGTGATTGGTTTTGGTTTTGGAAGTGGCACTGGTGATACAATGAGCAAGTTCCACATCATTTTCAGCCTACCGATTTTCATGTTGTTGACAACATATTTTATCTGGTATGTAATCAAAATGGATCGATATAAAAAGGGTCCCAATCCCATGATTTCCGATTTGGTATTGTGGCTAGTGCCTGCCATCAGCAATATCATTGCCTTAGGCATCTATTCAAATGCCTTAAAAATCAATGTCAACATTCATTTAATATCGGATATTGTGGTAGGCTTAATTTTTATCTTTATCGGTTGGTATCTGCCGAAATTAAACCAAGAAAATGCTTGGGCATATAAAAACAAACACACCCTTAAAAACGATGAAATCTGGTCTAAAACTCATAAATTCGCAGGGATACTTTGGCTTTTGTGTGGAATTATCGAAATAATAGCCTCAATTTTAAATATTTACGGAGCTTTTATCCCTTTAATCCTTATTGCCTTTATATCTCCGATGTTTTATAGCTCTTTTATCGATAAAAAATAATTGATATTATCCAAATATTTGGTCAATATTGACTTAATTTTTAATATAAGATATTAGCAAGGAGAATAAAATGCTAAAAAAAATAAACTTAAATGACGCCATCAATATGCTGGCAATCAAAAAACTTATTTCAACCTTCCCTAGTAATCTTTCTCAGCTCAATTTAGAACTTAGAAACAACAATATCAATAAGATCTTAAGGGATTTTGAAAACATTGACCAATATTTGGACTATTACTTAAATACCGATTCCTTTGTGTTTTCACTGTTCGCAAAGGACTTGAATTTAATTACTAAATTAAATAAATTCAACTTCCCTGTCTATACTTATAAAAACAATCGACAAGAAGGTCATTTCAAATTATCAACAAAAAAGGCAAAACCAAAACTTGCTGAAGATGAATATTATAATTTAAACTTTAACTATAAATATTTTAATCCTGATTATGTGTTTGAATCGTTATATAATAACCTAGCTATTTTTCACGATAAACAAAAAACACCACTAATTATGATTGGTAAATATTCCGATTTAAACTTTAATATGTATTTTGAATTTATTGATGGTATGATAGAAAGGCAAAATAATTTTTTCGATTTAAGCCAAAGTGAACGCCCAATTGAAGATATTATTTATGCCATTGGATTGATTGCCAAAGCCTTCAATACTATTGATGGCATCGCCAATCTTGACTTTCAATTTATTTTAGATGAAAAACAGTTACAATTATTAACACCTTTAAATTAATAATTTAACTTTTCATATAGGAGGAAGAAATGAAATACTACGACTTTTTATCTACTGATTTCAACTTAGTTAAAGTTGAAAAACTATGGTACGCTGGGAAAATTGATGGTTATTTTACCACTGCCAATATTCTTTCTGGCAGTTACGGTTTAAAATTATCTATCGGGATCAACAACACCGAAAATCCTAAAGCCTTGGAGTTTGATTTTTTAAACGAATATAAAAATATTGACTTCAGTTATTCTAATAACTTAATAACCTTTACTTTTAGTAAAAAAGGCTTTAAAAATACTTTCTCAAAAACATTTAAAGAAATAATTGATAAAACAATTGCCAATTTACGCAACAAACAAATTAGTACTGGTTGTTTTAAAAAAGGCATCAATGATGGAACAATCTCTTTGGTGAAAATCAAAAAAGATGAAACTGAATATCTTTATCTTTGCGATCAAGCATATCAAGAAATCTCTCAAGAAATCAGTTCTGAAGCCACCAAAGACCAAAATACTAAGGAAAACATTATTTTAGGTACCCTTGGTGTTATTGGTGTTTCGATATTAGGGATAATATCATATGTGTTGGTAGGAATGTTAAACTTCTATGTTTGGGCAGTGCCAGCCCTTTTGGTTGTAGGGTTATATTCTGTCTATTATAAGCTAGCTAAGAAAATAAGTTTAAAATCATTATTTATCATTACCATCTTTTCGATAGTTTCGTTATATATTTCAGCCGTAATTGAATATTGTGTCCGTGCTTATAATGCCTTTGATGGCACAGTGTCATTTATGGAAATATTAAATCATATTTATGATTTATTTGAGGCGGTTCCAGAATTTTAAAAATCATTCTTAACTGATTTAGCCATTAACGGCTTTATATTATTAGTGATGTTGGGAATTATTCTCTATAAATCTTATCGCTCTGAAAAACGCTTTAATTCTATTGAAAAAATTAATTTTTAATTTGACAAACACTGAATTTATGCGTAATATCTTGTTAAAGGCAAAGAAGAGGAGAGTACTTTAAGGCTTGATTTTAGAGAGTATCAGCTTGGTGAAATGATACATCAAAAATTAAAGGAAGATGGTCTTGGAGCTGCATATACAAAGAGTATATGACGGATGCCACCGTTAATGGGCTAGAGATTGTTGGATCTTGAATAAAGATATAGAATTAATAATTCTATAAATAAGGTGGTACCGTGAGAATTATAAGCTCGCCCTTATGGGTAGAGCTTTTTTGTTTATTATAGGAGGTAAAATGATTGAAATAAAAAATGTATCTAAAAATTTCATCACTGATAAAAAGAACTTCCATGCGTTAAAAAATGTTTCTCTAACGATTAATGATGGGGAGATATATGGGATTGTTGGTTATAGTGGCGCAGGCAAATCAACACTTGTACGCTTAATCAACAAGTTAGAAAACGCAACTAGTGGCAGTGTAATTATTGATGGTGAAAATATTACTAAAGCCACAGGTAAAAAACTTCAAAATATGCGGCATCAAATAGGCATGATTTTTCAATCGTTCAATCTTTTATGGAGTCGTAATGTTTTGGAAAATATTATGTTGCCCTTAGAAATTACTAACTACCCTAAAAATAAACGCTTATTAAAGGCTAAAGAATTAATTGAGCTTGTAGGCTTATCTGATAAACAAAATGCTTATCCTGCTAATCTATCTGGAGGTCAAAAACAACGAGTAGCCATTGCCAGGGCGCTAGCTACCAACCCTAAAATTTTACTTTCAGATGAAGCCACCAGTGCTTTAGACCCAGAAACAACCGATGCTATTTTGGAATTATTAAAAACAATAAATAAAAAGTATGGTTTGACCATTGTTATGATTAGTCATCAAATGGAAGTAATTGAAAAAATATGTCATCGTGTAGCTTTAATGGCTGATGGTGAAGTGATTGAAGAAGGAAGAATTGATGAAATATTCAAACAACCTAAAAATCCAATCACTAAACAATTTATAAATAATTTCAAACATAGCAACAATCTTAAAGAAACAGAAATGATGCTTAAAAAAGCTTATCCTAAGGGTCAACTTATTCATATTACCTATATCGGTAATATCACCAATACCCCTTTGCTTTATCAAATGTGCAATCAATACCAAATACCCTTAAATATTATTTCTGCCGATATTACCCAAAGCCAATCAGGACCTATCGGCAATATGTATATGTATATTGATGATGATAAGGATATTGATGCCTTTATTAAAAGCTTAATAAATAGCGGTGTCAATGCGGAGGTTATCTAATGGACATATTAATTAATACTTTAATAAACTTGTTGGAACCAATATATGAAACTATCTTTCTAACCTTTATTCCTTTATTATTTGCAGTAGTGTTTGGTACCTTATTGGCCTTATTGTTATATTGTACAAGTAGCGATGGTTTATTAGAAAGCCATAACCCTATATTTTATGTCATCAATAAAATAGCTGATATAAGCATCAATATTCTAAGGGCCATACCCTTCATCATCCTGATTATCATTCTAATTCCCATCAGTTCCTTCCTAACAGGAAGTATGTTAGATAAGGAGGCGGCCTTACCAAGTTTAATTCTAGCGGCTACACCATTTTTTGCCCGAATGTGCTTAATCGCCTTTCAAGAAGTTGATAAAGGTACCATTGAAGCATCAAAGGCCATGGGCGCCACTAAGCTTCAAATTATTTTTAAGGTCTTAATACCCGAAAGCTTACCAGCCATTATTTCAGCCATCAGTGTCTGTGGTGTTAATCTTGTGGGATATACAGCTATGTGTGGTGCTATTGGCGCTGGTGGTCTTGGACACCAAGCCTATCAATACGGTTTTGTAAGAAGAAATCCACTCATCCTATATACCACCACTATTATCATTATAATTATCGTCTTCATCATTCAAGGTGTTGGCGATTATATCGTTAAAAAAATTGATAAACGATAAGGAGAAAAATATGAAAAAGTTAATCACTGTATTATTTGCGACCATATTGCTTGTTGGGTGTTCTGGCAAGCCATCATCTGAAAAAACTATTAGGGTGTCTTGTACGCCTGATCCACATTGCCAAATCCTTGAACAGGCTAAGCCTCTACTGGAGAAAAAAGGTTTTGATCTCAAAATAGTCGAATTAACCGATTATTATATTTTTAATCGTAGTTTAAACAATAAGGAAGTTGATGCCAATTACTTCCAACATTTGCCATTTTTCAATAAGGAAGTTGATGCCAATAAATATGATTTAGTTAATCTTGGTGGCATTCATATTGAACCCTTTGGTTTTTATAGCCAAAAAATTAAGGATATAAGTGAATTAAAGGAAGGCGACAACATTATCATTTCTAACAGTGTAGCTGATCAAGGACGAATTTTAAGTATCCTAGCTAAAAAAGGTCTTATTAAAGTTAAAGATAATTTTGACCCAATCAATGGCAGTATTAAAGATATTGTTGAATCTAAATATAATTTTAAAGAAATTGACCCCCAATTATTAGTATCGGCCTACGAAAATAAAGAAGGGGCCTTAGTTGGTATCAATGGTAACTACGCTATTAGTGGTGGACTTAAACCAAATAGTGCCATTATTCTTGAAACCGCAGATAAATCAAATCCTTATGTGAATATTGTTGCCACAAACAAGGGATTAGAGAATAGCGAAAAAGTTAAAGCACTTATTGAAGTATTAAAAAGTAACGATATTAAAGAATACATTAAAAAAACATGGGGTAATGGTGCAGTTATACCTGCAGAATAGGAAGTAAAAATGAATAAAGAAAAATATTATTTAACTACCGCTATTGCCTATACATCAGGCAAGCCACATATCGGCAATACCTATGAAATTGTATTGGCTGATGCCATTGCTAGATTTAAAAGAAATGAAGGCTATGATGTTTATTTTCAAACAGGTACCGATGAACATGGTCAAAAAATTGAAGATAAGGCTAAGGATGCAGGTAAAGAACCTAAAGAATTTGTCGATGAAGTGTCAACTGAGATTAAACATATCTTTGATTTAATGAATACTAAATATGATAATTTTGTGCGAACTACCGATCCCTACCATGAAAAACAAGTTCAAAAAATCTTTAAAAAACTCTACCAACAAAATGATATTTACAAGGGTGAATATGAGGGTTGGTATTGTAAGGCCTGTGAATCTTTCTTTACCGAAAGTCAATTAAAGGATCATAAATGTCCTGATTGCAATGGCTTGGTTCATAAGGCTAAGGAAGAAGCATATTTTCTTAAAATGAGTAAATATGCTGATCGTTTAATGGAACATATTGAGAAAAATCCTCAATTTATCCAACCGGAATCTCGAAAAAATGAAATGGTCAACAATTTTATCAAACCAGGACTTCAAGATTTATGTGTATCACGCACCTCTTTTAAGTGGGGAATCCCTGTTGACTTTGATGATAAGCATGTGGTCTATGTATGGATTGATGCTCTAAGCAACTACATTACTGGTCTAGGCTTTGACTTGGATGGTAATCATGGTGAGTTATATCAAAGATATTGGCCTGCTGATGTTCATCTAATCGGTAAAGATATTCTTCGCTTCCACACCATTTATTGGCCCATCATCTTAATGGCCTTAGATCTGCCATTACCAAAACAAATCTTTGGACACCCTTGGTTACTTGTGGGTGAAGGTAAAATGAGCAAGTCTAAAGGAAATGTCATCTATGCCGATGACTTGGTGGAAATATTTGGAGTTGATGCAGTTAGATATATTATGCTGCACGAGATGCCTTTTGCCCAAGATGGAACTATTACCTATGAACTAATTATTGAACGCTTCAATAGTGATCTTGCGAATGTTTTAGGAAATCTTGTCAATCGTGTTATAGCCATGAGCAACAAATATTTTAACGGCAACATTCATAATCAAAAAGAATATACAGCACTGGACTATGAATTAATCAATCAATGTTTAGATGCCAAGAAAAAAACCATCAAATTTATGAATGAATTAAGAGTTGCCGATAGCATTGATGTTGTCTTTGATATTTTTAGAAGATGTAATAAATATATTGATGAAAATGAACCTTGGAAATTAGCTAAAGATGAAAATCAACACCAAAGACTGATGCAAGTATTATATAACTTAATTGAAGCCATAAGATTTGGTACTACCTTATTAAATAGCTTTCTTCCTGATACTGCCGATAAAATTTTAAATCAGCTAGGAACTAATGTTAATAATTTTGAAAGTTTAGATAACTTCGGGGCCCAAGAAACTTACAAAACAATTGATAGACCTGTAATTCTGTTCCAAAGATTGGATGAAAATGTAATCACGGAATTATTGAATAAAAATAAGACTGTTCCTATTGAACATAAGTCTGAAATTGATATTAATGACTTTAATAAAATAGAAATGTCGGTAGGTGAGGTTATCTCTTGTAAAAAACACCCTAAGGCCGATAAATTATTAATCTTTAAAATAAAAATTAATGAGCAGGAAACAAGACAAATTGTTTCCGGTCTTGCCGACTATTATAAACCCGAAGATACTGTTGGTAAACATATTATTCTGTGTACTAATCTTAAAGAAATAAAACTTAGAGGGGAGGTTTCCAAGGGTATGATTCTTACCGCTGAAAATAATGGAGAATTAAAATTATTGGAAACGGATATGCCGATAGGAAGTATTATTAAATAAAGAAGCGTTAGCTTCTTTATTTAATAAATTACCCTTTAAACAATTTTAAGATACTTTTATTATAGACGGTGATAACTATATTATCTATTAACTCCTTATTTGAAAAATAAGACCAGATGCACAATACCGATAATACTATAAAATTTAATGAATTAATTCTTAAAAAATAACCTGTTGTTGTGATAATAAACATAAAAATAAATTGTACAACATATATTTTAGGCCATTTTAAATCCATAATCTTCTTTAC
This sequence comes from Erysipelotrichaceae bacterium, assembly GCA_034180345.1. Taxonomy (GTDB): domain Bacteria; phylum Bacillota_I; class Bacilli_A; order Erysipelotrichales; family Erysipelotrichaceae; genus RGIG5681. Next base: position 12,090 of record JAXFOQ010000032.1, read on the forward strand.
TTCAATATGTCGGGTTATAAAAATAACTATATATGAAACCAAGGTAGATATTGATGCCGCATACAAACCGATAAATCTGATTAATAAAATATTTATTAAAATATTTATCACCGCACCGATAACGGTAGTTTTTCCGATGATGCCGGATTTTTTAAATGCTGTAAAAATACCGCCATACAAAGAACATATTGAATTAAACAATATAGCAATCATCAATATATATATATGAGTATATGATTCAGCATAATTTATACCGATAATTTTACTGAAAATAAGACTCATAACAGATATAATTCCAAGACAGATAGAACCGAATAATTTTAAACTTTTTGAATACATATTATTTATAAACTCATATTGATCGTCATCCCCGAAAGATCTTGAAAGCGATTCTACCCAAGCAGTATTATAAACTTTATAAATAGTGGTATAAATGGTAGGGATTTTGTTTGCGGCGGCATAAATACCGTTGTTGGCGGCACCTATAAAATAACTGACCAGTATCCTATCCGAAGCATTGGCGACCCACCAAGAAACTTCATTAGGTATAAGCGGTAAACAATAGGCCAACATTTCTTTTAACTGTACAAAAGAAAAATTAACATATCTGATATATTTCCATAATTCCTGTTTAAAAAAACCTAATACAATAACTATAAAATACGATAAACTTGAAGCGATTAAAATTGACTCACCCTTCATACCGAATCCCAATATCAGAATAATGTTGGTAACTAAAGATACCACCGTCATAACAAAACTCATCGCGGAATATAAAATGTTATTGCCGAAACCCCTGACAATATTTTGTACCATTTCCAAAGTTACCAATAATATAAAATATACAACAAAAAGTAAACAATATCTTATCGGGGAAAAAATATTAATTATAAAAACAAAAATCATAAATATAAAAATATTTATAACTTCCAATATTATCGCCGTAGTAATTACTACCGATTGTCTATGTTCATCTTTTTTCTCAATGATAAAACGAAACATCGCCGAAGATAATTGTAAGGTTACAAACGGTATTATAAATGAGGCTATTGTCTGAAGCAAATCAACCCCGCCATAATCTTCCGCCGATAATGCAGCTGTATATAAAGGCAATAAAAGAAACATAAAAATCTTGGAACTCAATGTTCCCAAGGCTAATATCCCTGTATTTTTTAATAAAGATTTTTCTTTATTTTTTACATTTGTTTTATTCCGGTCAATATCTTTTAAATTCATGTAATTAAATCCAATATTTATCCATAGGATCATTCATATCAATTTCTGAAATTGAACCGTCTTGATTAATCAATTCATAAATATGATATGCAAAATTAATATCGTGCATAGATAAACCGATGTTATAAACAAGGATGCGTTCTTTATTATTTTCTCTACCGATATTTTTTCCATTAACAACATCGGCCACTTCTGAAAAATAATTAAATTTATCAAAATTTTTAAAATGATGTACATGACCGTAATCATCAGCATATATTTTATCAAAAAATAAATCACAATTTGAAAATCCTCTTGTATGAATCGGAACTATCAATATACCTTCTTTAAAATATTTATCTTCACAAATATCTTGATCAAAATATGTAGCTGCCGATATGACAACTTCAGATTCACCGATCAGTTCTTCGATATTATCGACAATCTCAAAATTAAAATTTTCATAATCTTTAAATCTGTTCATAAACAATTGTGCTTCATCTTTATATTTTAACAGTCGCACATTAAATTTTGTATCGGGCATAACATCAGCCAATACAAGCATAGTGGCTCTAGCGGTATTTCCCAAACCTATAATACCGATATTGTGAAAATCTTTTTTCGCGAACAATTTAATTGAATGAACGGCTATGGCGCCTGTACGCATTGTAGTTATCCAATTCGCATCCATTAAAGCTAAAAATTTCCCGCTCTCAACATCAAAAAGCATCAACTTACTTTCAAGACTGGGCTTTCTTTCCGGGTATCTGCTGACAATTTTTACACCGGCAGCCCTATGTTTATCTACTGGAACTATTGACGGCATAACATTATAAAATGCTTTATCAAAAGGTACCATACTAATTTTAGGCGGCAGTACAACTTTATCCTTATTTTCAATCATATCCGATACCCATTCATAGCATTGTTTTGGTGATATATTTAATTTTTTAATATCTTCAAAATTAATAATTTTCATTTAAAATACCTCTTTTTCTAAAGCTTTCAACAACTTATTATCATCATTTTCATCTCTTACCGCAAGTCTTAAATATTGCTTACCGTTCATCTTGGCAGATAAATCTTTAATTAAAATGTTATGTTTAACCAATAATTTCTCGGTGAGTTCTTGAGTGCCGATTTTACCGATAAGCTCAACCATAACATAATTTGCCTGCGAATGAATAATTCTTAAATCTTTGATTTTTGAAAGTTCATTTTCGAAACGAGCTCTTTCATTTCTGATTAAAACTAAGGCCTTTTCATAATCTTTTTTATATTTTTCGGCGATTTGTAAATAATACTCCGCAAAAGAATTGATATTCCAAATCGAAACATCTTTTTTAAGCTCGTCCATAATTAAATTATCACCCGAAGCCAATACCCCCAAACGCAACCCCGGAATACCGTAAGACTTGGATATACTCTTCATAACAAACAAATGTTTATTATTAATTAAAATTTCCTGTTTAATAAATGTTGAATCCAATTCATCAGCAAAATCAACAAATGATTCATCAAGAATAAAAGTAATATTCCGCTCCTTGGTCCATTCCACAAGTTTTAACATATCATTTTTAAAAATATAATTACCTGTAGGATTATCAGGATTAACAATAATTAAACTAACAATATCTTTATCTTTAAAGAAATTGATAACATCATCAGCATTATAAGAGTAATTGTTATTATCGGGATAATAAGATATTGATTCTTCGATATTATAGCGATTAGGATATTCTTCAAAAGTCGGACGAACAAAACCTACCCTGCCTTTAAGTTTACTCATAAGTGATTTAATAAGTTCGGCAGCACCGTTACCGACAATAATATTTTCTTGTTTAATGCCGAAATTCTTAGCTGCCAATAAAGAATTAACACCCATACCTGAAGGATATTGTGTAAGTAAAACCTTAAAACCGGCTTTTAATTCGTCAACTAATTTTTGTGGTGGAAAATAAGGATTTACCAAATAACAAAAATCTAAAACTTTGGGATAACGCCAATAACCGCCATATCTTTTAAACATTTTATCAAGTTGAGTTTTAGCATCACAAAATAATGAAGAAGCAATATCCAAATCTTGTTCATCATCTATTTCATACCATTTTCCGCTTTGAATGCGTCTTGCATAAATTAACGAATCATTCAATTCAATAATACTTTTAAACACACGCTCATAATACTGATTAACACCGGTAGAAGAAATATATGCTTCCATAAAAGGAAAATAACAATTTTTTGAAAATTCCTTTGAAAATTTATATATATTTACTGTTTTATAATAATTATCGGTATTATTAAAGTCAAATTCAGAACCGGGAATAAATTTAGTAATATGGTCATTATCATCTATCTCAAGACAAGTGCCGTCCATCCACGCCTCATATTTATCAACTAAAGCTAAATTACTTCTATCATCATCAATAATTCCCTTTAATATTTCATCATCAAAAATCAAATCGGATTCCACTAAAATAGTATCATTTTTAATCATTTCATCTTTCGCTAAATATAAAGAGTATATATTATTTGTCTTATCATATATTTCATTATTGATATATACTATTTCCACACCGAGATTAAGACCGTTAATATAATTTTGAAGTTTTTTTCCTTCATAGCCAATAACAACAATAATGCGTTTTAACCCGCATTTGATAAATTGTCTTAACATACGCTCCATAAGTGAAACGCCATTAACTTCAACCATCCCTTTGGTTTGATTTTTTGTGAGTCTTTTTAAGCGACTCCCCATTCCGGCAGCTAATACCAATCCTTGCATAATTTCTCCTTATTTATATTTTTTCATAATTAAAAATGATGGAAATTTAGGTTCAAAACACGTTGATTTTGGCGGCATCACAAAATTCATATCCGAAAAATTAACAAATTCATCTTTTGAAATCGGATAAACCTCCAATAAAACATCGTTCTTACCCAAAATATAATTCTTTCTTTCAAAATCTATCCCCGACAAAAACGAAACTTCAGAATAATCATTAATTCTAAAAGCTGTAGTAAATATCTGGGTATTTAAACGCAGAATATCATTATTCCAAAATTCATCATCCATAATATTAATAAGTTTAGTATATATCACTTCATTTTTATAAGTAATTTTAACAATACCCTTATCAATGTGTTCTTCGCTGCTGATCATTTGTTTTTTTTCAAATAAATTCTTAGCAATTTCAAATTTATAAGCATCCATATTTCTGATTATTCGATGAATAGGATAAATAATTATATCATCAAAATTCATAATACACGCAAGCATAGAATTCTTTTTTTTAAACATTGATGTTGAATATAAACGATGATGACCGTCCGCAACATATAGTGTTTTAATATCTTCATATTTTTTTAAGATGTATTCGGCATTATGATTTTGATAAACATAGACTTGATAATTATTAACCTCATAATAATCATCATAAGCGATTGTCTGAATACATTCTTTAAGGGAAATTTTATCTTTATATAAAAGCAATACCGGGGCAACTTCGGTATTATATCCTCTAAAATTACCGAGCATCCCTTGAATGGTATCGGGTATTACAAGTTCGTGAGCCTTTACATTTCCTTCTTTATATTCTTTTATATCCAAGTCTGCCAATAAACTTAATTTATCGTGGTATTTTACAATATACACAACATCTTGGTATTTTTTAATCTTATCTTGATTTAATTTATCTTTTTGTTTTTCGGACAAAAACATTACTCGATCATCAAAATTCAACCTATCATTTTCAATATAAGCTAAATTAAGAAAATCAGGTTCATATATATTACCGCTAACATTTAAAAAAGATTCATTCAACTTTAATAATTTCATAATAAATTACCTTAATGTTCCAAATAAGCGATAGCATTTTCTATCTCATTCCAAGAAGGGCCCTTTTCCGCCACCCAGTTAGGATTAGGGATTTTCCAACCGTCAGTATAAATACTGGCTAAATATTTTTCTGGTTCATCAGGGATATGTATATCGGTTTCATTTATATTAATTATTTTAATTCCTTTTACCTTATACATACACAACTTGGAAACACTGTATTCATTATCATTCTTATATTTAATTCCCTTTTTATTAAAATAAACATAGGTATAGCTGTTCTTTTCGTCCTCGGTATGATTAAAAAAATCAATGGTTAATTTGCCGTTAATATAGGTTTGTTCGGTTATTTCATCATTATATCTAAATTGTTTTAACTTTTTCATTCCGCAACCTTTGAGTATTTCTTCTAATTTATCCCAAGTAAATTCATCATTAATATAAACGGCATAATCAATATCGCTATCCCATTCCATAAATTTTCGATCTCTGATGATACCTAACAAAGAACCGAAATCAAGAAAAAACCTAACTCCGCTTTCACTTAGAGCCGATTCAATAATCGCAATATTTTTTAATCCGTCATTTTTCAATGACTTCCTTCTTTCATTCTCAATTTTTTTAACTTTTTTAGAACCGATAAATTTTTCGTATGTTTTACCGATAAAAGAAATATTTTTTAACCTGTATTTTATTTTTTTTATATTCATAACCAATTCCTGCTTTAATCAATTTTTATAACCTTATTATTTAAGATAAACTTTATAGTGGTGGTGCCCTATACGCTCTTTTTCAGGAGGAAGCTGCATATAATCTCCATAACCGTGCCTTAATATCGTATCATACATCTTGGGAACCCGATATTCTTTTTCACCGAACTTAACCATAATGTACTCATCAAACCACTTTCTTTTAAAAATATCCTTCTTTCCCCAAGAAAGCCACACAACACAACCTACATATTCACTTTTATCATAGTCTTTAACTCCGGCTAATTTATTTAATTTATCTTGAAACACATCTTTTCCTCGTATTTTTGAATATAAAAATACTGGAAATTTAATTATTTTTTTAAATATTGATGTTGTTGTTTCGATAGCGAAATGTTCTCTGGTGGCTTGATAGCACAAAGAAGAAAGATGATCGCCCTTCATCCCGAATGATATTGCTTCTTTTTCGTTATTTCCCAAACCGTCAAAAGGATAAATATCAATAAATACTCCCATGCCGTACTCTTTTTCATTATCCATCACAATACGATAACGATTATCACTTATTCTCGTAATCATATACGGATAATCTTCATTTAAATCATGATTAAAAACTTCAAGATTAGGATATTCATATTGATGCTTGATAAAGTAATCAACCAAAATATCGTGATCCTTTCTCGGCATCATAATATCCAAATCATCGTCCCAAGGTATAAAATCATTATGTCTGATTGCACCGATTAAAGATCCGTAAAATATATAATATCTCAAATTTAACTTATCGCATATTTCCGCAACTTTATCCAAAATATCAATAGCTATTTTTTGAGTTTCTTTAATATTTAATTCTTTTTTCATAAAGCCCCCCCCCGTTTCTTTTTAAAATCGCAATTATTATCAATATGGTGCTTATAATAAATATAAGTTAATACCATCGCTAAATGTAATTGAAAATTAAAATAAGAAATGGTGTTATCGGTAGTATAAGTTATAAATACATAAACTAAAATCGCAAAACATATAATGGTCGACTTAATATTTGTTTTCTTCATAAAATATTTAGGTAAACCGACAATCCAATAATATATCCATACCACAAAACCGAATATTCCGATCTCCAAATATAATTTCATATAATCATTATGTAAGGCCTTGATGGAAATCATATTGTGTAAATCATCAACCGTCGCATAATCAAACTGTCTGGTTACAAATCCGACACCTCGACCTAAAAATGTCAATCCGAAATTTCCGAATTTTGCGAAATACCTGTATATAATATCTCTGCCCAAAACATCAATATGTAAAGTATTAAATACATCTATTATTTTAAGATTCATCGAAAGATAGGCATAAATTAAACAAACCGCCAACGAAATAAATCCGAATAAAATGATGGTACTTCTTTTAATATGATTATATTTTAAAGCTCTGATAAAAAAACCTACAAACAAGGCAAAAACAACCCCTGCAAGACCGATTCTTTTTCCACCGATAATAAAAATTCCCACCACAAGCAAAAACCATAAATAATACTTATTTTTTTCTTTATTATCACGTAGAAGTACCACATAAACAATATAAATACCCAATATAAATAAAAGCTCGTGAAGTTCTACGTACTTATTAATTATTTTCCAAGCGATTTCTTCACTTTCCAAACCGAAAACAGAAGTGATTAAAGTATATCCCTCGTTAATTAAACCCAATAAAAATGCCGTCACAAAAACAACCGTGGCTGCTATCATTCCGTATTTTATTGTTTTTTCTTTTAAAACCGCAGTCATAGTAATGCCTGCCCAAATAGCTACAATATTAAATAAGGTATCGGAAACCCCCCGTGTAATAAAATTCAATGTCGGTCTTTGTAGAAACCACACAAAAATAGAATAAATAAAAATCAGTATTGTCGGGATCAACAACAAATAAATCATATCTTTTTTAATCTTATTAATAATCTTATAATTTTTTACTGTATAGAAATAAAATATAAAAGCCGACATAAAAACAAAACGACCATAGTAAAATAAATTCCATCTCAGAGTTCCGGCAGCACCGGTGAATATTCCATAAGCTCCCATAAATGAAAATATCATTAATATTATTGCTGAAAAATCACTTAATTTTATTCTTAAACTCAAGACTGACCTCTACTTCCTTTTACGATACATTAATTTTATCATTAAATATTGCAAAAAAGCCAATTTATATTTCATACAAAACGCAAATACACATTTCTTAAACGGTAATTTAAGCCAAGGATACTGTTTTAAAACATCAGCCAACATTTCATCCTTACATATTGCTTTAATGCCTCTTATCTGATTTAAAACACCATCTTTTCTATTAGTTTCCTGAATGATGCTGACACGTGATGATGCAATGAAACTCCGTCCGTATTGTTTTATAATTTCTTCATTATGATAAGCATCCCATAATTTTTGTTTTGCGAATTTATACAATTCTTTATTTTTTTCAAAACGATCCCTACGATAAGAAGATGTCAAAGATGTCGGATTATAATCATAGTAATAATATGCCCCGGGAATAATAACGACCTTATCAACTTTAGTCAAAAGATCAATATCAAATAGACTGTCTTCAGAAACATAATTTCTTTCAGAATAAAATTTAATTTTATTATCAATGATAAAACTTTTTAAAAATATTCCCTTACATACCGAAGCTCCGTATTTTGAATCCTCTTTAGAGGAATAATCGGAAGATACGGTATCCATCAATACCTGCCTAACTTCTTCAATACCGTTAAATACTTTATTTTCTTCCGTATAATTATCAACTTTGTTTATTTTGTTGTTATTAACATAATTTATACCGCCATAAACGACTTGAGCCCGATATTTTTTAGCCGCTTCATACATTTTTTCGTACATATCACACTTAACATAATCATCGCTGTCGACAAAACCGATATATTCACCTGTAGCTTGTTCCAATCCTGAATTTCGGGCATAACCGAGTCCGCCGTTTTTCTTATGAATTACTTTGATACGACCGTCTTGTTTGGCATATTCATCACAAATTTCAGGGCAATTATCAGGAGATTCATCATCAACCAAAATAATTTCAATATCTTTCAAGGTTTGATTAATTAAAGAATCAATACATCTTTTTAAGACTTTTTCAACATTATATATCGGTACAATAACACTTACTTTAGGCATTAATATTCTCCTTATCCTTTAATAAATAATTATAAATATTGTGATGATTGTTTTTAACTTCATCACTTAGCTTATAACTCAATTTATGAAAACAACTTTGATTGACTATAGCATCAAAACTGTCTTTATCATACTTTTTATCCAAATTTAATAATAAAATATGCGGTGTTTCATTGGTAAACGGTAAAACTTTTTTCCATTCATTATCATATTTTTCACAAGCCAGTACAAAAAAATTATGAAAAATAAAATAATCAATTAAAAAATTATTTTTATTCCAATATTCATATAATAAATCTCTTGTTAATGACAGTATTTTATTATTTTGACAAGCACTGATATACCAATTGGAAATAGTACTTGTATGGCCGTCAACTCCCGGCTTTAAAGTTTGAAATACAAACAAATCACTATCAAGCATAGCTTTAGGAATATTGTTATCGGTGCATAAAACCGTAGCATCAATCCATATACCGCCATATCTTATAAGCAGTTCCAATCTTAAAATATCTGAAAAATGTGCATTTGATATTATGCCCTTTTGATATTTATCAATAATATAATCAGGTATGTTTACATAGGAATCAAAGTTATCATAAGTTATCAATATGATATTATAGCTACTTAAATGTTTTTTAATTGAGTTATAACAAACTTTAACTATATCGGGCATATTTTCTTCACCTTGAAACCAACAGATCCAAATATATTTTTCATTATTCGGTGAATATACTTTATTTATTTCATAGCCGGCTATAAATCGACGATACTTTTTCCGTAATTTATCAATAATTTTTTTCTCCATTAACAATCTGAATATTTCCAAAGATTTGTGAGAAAAACCGGTAATCAAAAGTGCAAAACACGCATACAAAAAAACATTCATACGCAAATATTGCTTGATTAAATTAATACCTCCGGCTTTTTCAAAAATTTTCTTAACTTTACTCATCTATCTATCCCTAAAAACTTTTTTATATTCATCACAGATATATTGCCAACTATACTCATTTTTAATTCTGTTTTTTGCCTGTTGACCGATTTTTTCAATAAAATCGGAATCAAAATTATCAGCTCGATTAATTAAGTCGGCTAAATTATTTTTATCTTTAGTCCAATAAAGGGCACCGTCAGCTCCGACTTCTTTATTAAATCCGACATCAAGCAACAAATTCAACGATGTACTGCCCAACGCTTCTAAAAGACTCGGATTGGTTCCTCCTACTTCATGCCCATGAAAATAACCGTAGGCATTTTCTCTTATCTTCATCAATAATTCCTGATCATAGACAGTTCCGACAAATTTAATACGTTTGTCCCGATCGAAGTGTGTTTCTTTTTTTAATTGATTTAAAAATTTATCGCTGACATTGGTAATTAAAGCAAAATCTTTTTCAGTATTACTTAACATAAATTCTTCAACCATCGTCTTATAATTATTTTCAGGCACAAAACGACCGACAACCAAATAATACTCTTTTTTATTAAGTCCCTTTTCTTTATACCAAGATAATAATTTTTCATCATCATCACCTAAGATACTTTTTCTTGTTTCCGCCCCGTAAGCAATAAAGGTTGTTTGAGGATTGCAATATTTATAAGAATTTTTAATATATTTTTCAATATTTTTACTGTCACAAATAATCAAATCGGCATTTTTAACCATCATAGCCTCGGATATTTTCCAATATTTTCTTATAGCGGCATTCCACTTGGCACGCAGCCATTCGTGGCCGTCAGGATTAATATAAAGCTTACCGTTGAGTTTATGAATTTGTTTTCTGAAGTGTTTAATAAACGGTCCGATACGACAGGCTAAAATATAAATAATAAAATTATCTATATTATTCTTTTTAATATATTCAATACAGGCTCTCAAAGCCATTACATCATAATAAACGGCTTGGGCAGGACCGATATTTAATACATTAACATTAAAACATCTGGCATTGTGATATTCAAATTCATTATTATCTTTACCCTTACAAGCGATATGATATTTAATATTTTTTTCATTTTGATGATATTCCGTTAATTTATCTACAAATGTTTCATATCCGCCATATGCCCCGGGTATCCCTTTGGAACCTACAATAAATATATGTTTCATACTTCTCCTTATTTTAAAATTTAAAACTTCTATCAAATGTATCCCATTTTCGATCTTTATCAGATAAATTCAACGGATGTCCGTCAACCAAATAATACCCTTCTTCCGATGCGTTGTTTTGGTATTTTCCAACAACACCGGGCCATTTTATATCTATAGTCGGATCGTTCCATGCAATACCGCCCTCATCATCAGGTCGATAAAAATCCGTAACCTTATAACAAAATTCCGCCTCATCACTAAGAACCAAAAAACCGTGGGCAAAACCCTCTGAAATATAAAATTGTTTTTTGTTTTCGGCAGTAAGTTCAACACCGAACCACTTGCCGAAGGTCGGGCTGTTTTTCCTCAAATCAACCGCAACATCAAAAACGGAACCTCTGATAACTCTAACCAACTTTCCTTGGGGATACTGTTTTTGAAAATGTAGACCTCTTAATACACCTTTTTTGGACATACTTTGATTATCCTGTACAAAATTCATATTTAAACCTGCATCTTCCATCGCCTTTTTATTATATGTTTCCATAAAATAACCTCGATTATCACCGAAAACCTCAGGCTCAATTATATATAAACCGTCTATTCCTACTGTCGTTACTTTAATTTTACTCATCATTGAATACTTCCATTTCTTTTAAATAACGTTTAATTGCATCCTGATAAGTCGGTAACGGTTTAAATCCGTTTTTAATTAATTTATCTTTATTTAAGCGACTGTTAAAAGGTCTTTTAGCCTTAGAAATACCGTACTCGGCAGTATTAACAGGAATTACCTCAACATCAATATCGGCCTGTTTAAATATTTCACACGCAAAATCATACCAAGATATATAACCGCCTTCATTGGTTGCGTGATAATAACCATATTTATCGCTCTCAATCATATCAATTAACAATCTTGATAAATCACCTGTATATGTAGGTGTTCCTACTTGATCTTTTACCACCTTCAAACTCTTATGTGTATTTGATAATTTCAGCATTGTCTTAATGAAATTATTCCCATTAAGTCCAAATACCCAAGCAATCCTAACAATAAAATATTTATCCAAACTTTCCGATACCGCAAACTCACCCTCAAGTTTTGTCTGCCCATAAAAATTTAAAGGTTTAAATTTTTTACAGTCAGGATCCCAAGGTTCTTTTCCGCTGCCGTCAAATACATAGTCGGTACTAATATACATCATTTTTGCACCGATATTCTTGCAGGCTTTAACAATATTGTGAGTACCCTCAACATTAATTTTTCTGACAAGTTCTAATTTATCGACATCTTCAGCATCATCAACAGCGGTCCAGGCCGCACAATGAATTACAGCATCGGGCTTGGTATTTGTAATTATTTCAGATACCTTTATCTCATCGGTAATATCCATATTATAATGACAATAATTTTTAGCGGTAATCCTTGAAATTGATAAGTCGGTTCCAATTACCCGATGATTTCTTTTAAGTAATTCCAAAGATACATCATAACCGAGTTGTCCGCCGACTCCGGTAACAAGCACTAACATATTTTTATTTCCCTTCACCATACATCTTGGTATAGTAATCTTTGTATTCGCCGGAAATAATTGTTTTCCACCATTTTTGATTATTCAAATACCAATTAACGGTTTTCTTAATTCCATCTTCAAATTTAGTTTCAGGAAGCCAACCGAGTTCATTATAAATTTTACCGGGATCAATCGCATAACGCAGATCATGACCTTTGCGATCGGCAACATAAGTGATTAATGTCTCGGATTTTTTCAATTCTTTACAAATAATTTTTACAATATCAATATTTTTCATTTCATTATGACCACCGACATTATAAACTTCACCGACTCTGCCTTTATGAATAATCAAATCAATAGCCTTACAATGATCTTCAACATATAACCAATCACGAACATTCAAACCTTCACCATAAACAGGAAGAGGTTTATCATCTAAAGCATTCGCAATCATCAAAGGTATCAATTTTTCAGGAAAATGATAAGGGCCGTAATTATTTGAACAACGAGAAATACTGACCGGTAATTGATATGTTCGATAATATGCCAAAACCAATAAGTCGGCGGCGGCTTTGGAACTGCTGTAAGGAGAGCTTGTGTGAATAGGGGTGTCTTCGGTAAAGAATAAATCGGGGCGATCTAAGGGCAAATCACCATAAACTTCATCGGTTGAAACTTGATGGTATCTTTTAATACCGTATTTTCTGCAAGCATCCATAAGTACCGCCGTACCCAATATATTTGTCTTTAAAAAAATTTCAGGATCATCTATCGAACGATCAACGTGGCTTTCAGCCGCAAAATTAACAACAATATCAGGATGCTCACTTTCAAATAATTGATAAATAAATTCACGATCGCAAATATCACCCTTTATAAATTTAAAATTACGATGGTCAATAACCGATTCCAATGTCGATAAATTGCCTGCATAAGTTAATTTATCAAGACAAATAATTTTATAATCCTCATATTTACCCAACATATGAAAAATAAAATTTGAACCGATAAAACCGGCTCCGCCCGTAACAATTATTTTCATTTTATTTATCTCCTTTAATCATAATATCAATATACCTTCCGTCCAGCACATCTTTAAGATATTGACCATATTGATTTTTTTTCAAAATATCAATCGTTTTAATTAACTGTTCTTTATTTATCCAACCGTTCAAATATGCAATCTCCTCCAAGCACGCAATCTTGCGATGTTGATGATTTTCCATAGTTATTACAAAATTGGTTGCCTCAACAAGACTTTCGTGAGTACCTGTATCAAGCCAAGTGAATCCCTGACCTAAAAGTTCCACATTTAATTTATTTTTTTCTAAATATATCTTATTAAGATCGGTAATTTCAAGTTCACCTCTTGCTGACGGCTTCAAATTTTCCGCATATTCAACGACCTTATTATCATAAAAATATAATCCGGTAACACAGTAATTACTTTTAGGTTTTTGCGGTTTTTCTTCAATCGATACGGCACGGCCGTTTTTATCAAATTCAACAATGCCGAATCTTTCCGGATCATCAACATAGTATCCGAAGATTGTAGCACCGTCGCCACTTTCGGCATTAATCACCGCTTGTTTTAATCTGTCCTTAAATCCGTGGCCGTTAAAAATATTATCCCCCAAAACCATCGCTACCGAATCATTACCGATAAACTCTTTACCGATTATAAAAGCTTGTGCAAGCCCATCGGGACTGGGTTGAACTTTATATTCCAAATTAACACCGAATTGACTGCCATCACCCAATAACTCTTGAAAACGTGGGGTATCCTGCGGTGTTGAAATAACTAAAATATCCCTTATTCCGGCCTCCATCAAAACGGACATCGGGTAATAAATCATCGGTTTGTCATAAATCGGAAGCAACTGCTTGGATGTTACTTTAGTTAGCGGATACAGTCTGGTTCCGCTGCCCCCGGCTAAAATAATGCCCTTCATCAAATTAATCCTTCTTTCCTGAAAATATATACTTTAAATTTCACAAAAAATAGCCCCTAAAAATTTATTGCCGAATTTTTCATAATTCTTCAATTTATCAATAACTTCTAATAATAAATCTTTTTTAGCTCTACGTTTTTTAACAACTAAAACACTGGCATCAATGTACTTTATCATAATATTTACATCCGCATAATTACCAATCGGTGATGAATTAACAAGTATATAATCATATTTATCTTTAACACTGTCAATTAATATTTTAAACTTATCATTAAACATACCGACAGCAAAACTCTCATTATCAATTGATACAACATCTAAATTTTCATTGATTTTATTTATTATCTTAGTTATATCACATTTATCATTGAAATAATCGGTTAATGTAAATTCATCATTTAAGGTAAAATATTTTGAAATTCCTCCGCTATGAATATCGGTATCAATGATTAAAATTTTTTTACCCATACCGACCATAGCTTTAGCTAAATTAATTGATGTTTCCAAACAACACTCATCATTTAAAGTTGAAGTAAAAATAATACTCTTAAAATTATCCGTACAAGAATCAATATTGGCGGCAATCATATTATATTTTTCAAAATTATGATTATCTATTTTACATTTCATATTTACTGTTCTCCTCACCGACATTAACTACACCTAAAATTTTAATATTCGATATACGTTTTAATTCCTTGGCACTTTTAATTCGATTATCAAATATTTCTATAATCGTTATAAAACCGATCGAAATAAACAACGATAAAAACGCCGATCCCAAAACAATCTTTTTGAAATTAAAATTGCTTTGTTCAATGGCGGATGCGGCTTCATCAATCACGATAATATCAACATCTTTAAATACTTTTTTAATTTCTTCAATTGCGGTATCTCTTATTGAATTTGCCAAAAAATTAGCTTGTGTTTCATCATTATCAATATAATTCAAAGTAAACACCCTCGTATCTTTTGAGGCAATGACTTTTAAATTATTTTTTAATTCACTTGCGGAAATTTTTAAATTTAATGTTTTAACAACCTTTTTTGCCACTTTATTGGATGTGATAATCTCCTGATAGTCTTTAAAAAAGATATTATTATTTAATATATTACCTTCATTATCAATCGTTTTTTCATTAATAATAAAGTTTGTCATAGCTGTATATGATTTTATATCTTTAAGCTTACCGAAAATAATAGATACAATAACTGTAATCATCGTTATTAATAAGATGATGATTTTTTTATTCCAAATAATTTTAATAAGTTCTCTAAAATCAAGCTCTATATATTCCTTTTCCAATTCACCCATAAAAACCTCCTAATTTTCAAAATTTACAAAATAAAAGTTTCAATAACAGATAAAAACAAAATTTAAAACTACAAAAAATAATATAATCAATTATTTTCTTAATTATAACCATTAATAACTTTAGGTGCAAATTTTAAAATGAAGCTCATTACCGATATTAAAAATAAATTTTATTGTGATTTTTAATTAAATTTATTATTTACTTTGTGGTTTCACTATTATTTAAGTTCAATAAATATTAAATATTTAAAAACCTCCATATTTCTTGATATAGTATGGAGGTATACTATAAAATAATCGATAAATTCCAATTTATCTAACCCTTTTTAATTTTTACTTATCCAAAATAGGCAAATATAAATCCAATCTCCGATTCAAATATCTTGCAAACATATCCGCCATTGCCGATATATTATGTTTTAAATAATATTCATCAAAGGCTTCATAATATTTTAAGTGATCGATAAACTTTATATCTATTGGAGGATATCCTGCTTTCATCAGCTCCAAGTTAACCAGTAATCGTCCGGTTCTTCCGTTTCCATCAATAAAAGGATGTATACCTTCAAATTCGATATGAAAACGGGCAAGCTTAGTCACTATATCTTCCTTGCTGTTTTTATATTGTTCCAGTAGTTCTTTCATCTTGGGAATAATCAAATATGGCTGTACCGGTTGGTGTGCTGCCCCCATAATTCGAACAGGAACTCTTCTGTATATTCCTCTATCCTCTTTTTTATCAGCCAAGACTAAATAGTGTATATCCTTTATTACCTTTTCGGATATTGGAGTATTTTCACTAACGAGTTGCTCAATATAATCAAAAGCTTCTTTATGTCCGATGACTTCTAAATGTTCCTTTAATGATTTACGGTTAATGGTAAGTCCTCTAAGAACCATATCCGTTTCTCGTAAAGTTAAGGTATTACCTTCGATTGCATTTGAGTTATAGGTATATTCTATTAGGAATTCTTCATTTAATCTCTCAAGCTCTCCTTCTGTTAATGGTCTTCTTTTTCTGAACACTTCTAATTTATCCTCTATGATTGGAATGAGTGATTCCTTAATTTTATATCTTCCATCAGTGGGCTTTGTTGCATCATAAGGTATTTTCCAAGCTCTTCCTTCTTGATATGCACCGGAAATCTTCCCTTCCGAACATAAAATCCTTACTCTTCTATCAGATATTCCCCATTTTTCAGATGCTTGTTTTACTGTAATATACATAAATTACCCCTCAGGTTTTTATATTATATCCCATTTTATCGGAATAATATCAACTAAAAAGGAATAACATAATCGGATTATCGGAATAATAGTACTTTATAGAATGACGGCTTATATATGAAATAATATTAATATAATACCTATTTATAATAAAGATTTTATTAGTTTACTTAATGTAATGAGTATATTTTATCTAATAATCAAAATGATATAAAATACGGTAATTTATTAAAGAAACAATTAAAATCCATCAATAAAAAGAAAGAAGCAATTATTAATAACGCAAATAAACTTATTAATAAATATATTTACGGTAACTGCCTATAAAAATTAAAAATAGATGTTGTAATTTTATTTTGCTTGAAAAAGAAATTGCTGAAAGATTTAAAAATATCGATGAGCTTGAAATAATATAAAAAGGAGTGTACACTCCTTTTTACTTTTAAAGCGGTCTTTGTTTTATAAGGTGACCGACCTTACTTTTTTATAATATATAGATATATTGCATATATAATATGATATATTTTTATTTATATTCGTAAATTTATAATTTGGTGGAGATGACGGGAGTCGAACCCGTGTCCAAGAGTAATCCATATTTTAATATCTACAATTTAGTTTGACTTTAAATAAGATGATGCTTCTGGTTCAAACTACCAACATCAAATTTGTCCGTTCACTTTTCGAATGATATTGATGGACTTCAATACTTCATCTACACCTATGGAATTCGACTTGCTGATATAGGTACCCAGCAAGAAGTCGCTGCAAGTCTATATCGACTAATTAAGCAGCAAACGCTAATTCGTTATTTCCGTTTATTTTTATTTTAGTTATTAGGTAACTACTCCATTGCCATTAAAATTCAATCAAAACCTGTCGAAACCATGACATCCCCACAGCACCATTTTACCATAATTTATCAATAATTAAATCAGCTATTTATTAAGATAAAAGGCATAGATGGTATCATCTATTCGATACCATTTTTTAAGATTATTGTTGGTAATTTCGATTTCAGCATTCAAGACTCCAGTTTTAATTAATTTAATTAATTGTTCTTCACTTATATAATCAGAGTCATTTTCAGCTTTGCGATACCGCCAAATCTTATTGTTTGTTTTCTTTAATTTGGCAATACTGATACTTAATAGTTCTTTTTTTGAGTTCATTCTTTGTCAATTCCTCTCCACCGCTTATACCTTCAACCATTACCACAATCGGTTCCTTGCTACCACCACAACTTTGTGATGATTCTGACTTATTTAATTGTTCATCAGTTACTCCAAGACCCTTTAAATAGGCTTCAAAATTATTCAAGGTCTTGCCAACCAATTCTTCCAACTTAAAAGCTTCTTCCTTTTCAACAACATTATTAGGTTTATTATTCAAGGCCTTAAACTTCCAAGTTTGAATTGTTGGTTTACTATTTTTAAAACTTGGATTATCAGTTAGAGCTGTAATTCTAATCGTATAAACTTCCCCATCCACAAATTTATTAGTTGCCACATAAACCATTCTTTCTTTAGTTCTGACACTAAAACCACTACCCAGATCCAATTCAAATAAGTAATAATCGGCATTGGCGATAAAGTCATATGAAAACTTAACCTCATTTTCACCTACAACCGCAGTAACATTTTCAATCGGTGCCAATTCCTTTAAATCATTTTGGTCTTTTTCAAATTGATTGTACTTATTATTACCGACCCCATATAGCTTATTACCATCAAAGCCCACTAAATAATCTGGTCCTGAAGCAATACTTTTAACCTTCCATTTACTAATTCGTTCTTCAATTAAGTAATTATCAATCGCAATTAAGGCCTGATAGTCCTTTCTTAAGCCTGCCACAAAATCTTCACCAGCCGCCACAAGCTCCACATCACTCCAAGCAGACACATTAAAAATATTTTCACTATAATAGTAAACTTTGCCTTGATGATCGACATAGGTAAAAATACTGTTACTAAAATCCAGATGCTTGACATCCTTATTCTTTAAATTAATAATCTGTTCCTTAAAGGGTACATAGCCCGCCACCAAAATACCATTATTATCAAAGCCAATGGTACCGTTATTACTGGCATATATTCTGGTTACACTGTGCCATTGAGAAACATTACATTCACCATGTTCATTATCACCAACACACAAAACCTTACCTGAACCAGTTAAGCCGACAATGTGTGAATTACCGACTTCAATATCAATAATGTTGTCCCACTTAGCTATTTCGCTTGAAAATTTTGAAAGTAGCCCCTCACTATAGACATAGCCATTACGATCGAGTAAAACGGTAAAACTGCTACCCTCTCTTACCTTGACAATGTCTTTGTATTTGGATAAATTAAGCTGTCCATTGGAATTATCCCCTCGACCAGAAACAAGGCCCTCATTATTGATATATACAACCGACTTAGAAGAAGCACTGATATTATCATTAATCTTAGGAGTTCTTGATACCGTAATTTTGTTACCTTTAGGCATAAAACTGATAATCACCACCACTAATATGATAGTGATAATCCCTGCCATCAACACCCCGATAAAACTATTATTTTTAAGAAAACGATATATATTTGAAGCTCGGAAACGATACTTAGACTTTTCAAAAAAAGTTAAAGAATATTCATCGGTTTTAAAAATATTATTAATGGGTTTTAATTTTAATTCTTGTTCATGAATAAATAACGACTCTAAATTAATATGATACAAATTAGCTAATTTATTTAATTGTTCAAAAGTAAACATTGAACGACCATTTTCAATTGCCATATAATCAAAAACATCTAAACCAAGATGTTTAGCGACATAGTTTTGTGAATAATTATAATGCTTTCTAAGCATCAATAATTTTTCAGGTATTCGATTACTACTCATATATATATTATACCCAAAAGAAAAGCGATTAAAAACCGCTTGTATCCTTAAATATATCTTGATTATCAAATTGTTGTGGTGTCGGCATTATATATTCGATATTATAAGCCTTCTTTTTCTCATTCAAGACTGCTTCAACCTTAATAATCTCACCATTAAAAGCTTCGTAATTATTAAAATTTCCATTCAAGACATAGCCATTATTGCCACCGAAAAAATTATGTGCAACATCACTATCAATAACAAATTCAATTACCGAACCATCCTGGGCATTACAACCACCAACAGTATGATTATCAGATTTAGCCTCAACTTTAACCAGTGGTAAAATCGCCCCACTACTCAAGGTAAAATAATAACGACTACCGATCGGACCATAGTAACTACCAAGTGCTACCCCAATAAAACCATCACCATCTATTAATAGACCGCTCTTATCAACATTCATATGTTCGTCAATGAAACGATATTGAGTACTGGCGGTATTGGTAATAGCACGATAATCCATATATGTTTTAATAGCACTATCAGAACAAGAGTTAATTTCCTCACTTAGGTATTCTTTTTGGTAATCATCAACCAAATTATCAGGAGTAAAATTGTTCGCATCAAAGCCCACTAAAACAATTAAAACAATTCCAATCAACAACAACTTAAACTTTTTCACATTTACTATCTTAACACATTAATGATTTTTAGTCTAAATGATACCCCTATACTACTTAATCAGTATTCAATATTAATATCAGATATATTAAAAACCCCTTTTACTGGATTGTCCAGTTTAGGGGGTACATCTCACTTTTGGGGTTGTTGTTTATAATATTTATTTTTTATTTTTTAATTCTTCTAAGATGGCTGTTAAAAGTTCTTCGGTTGTTGGCTTTGGTGCTTCTTCAACCACTTCCTCAACTTTTTTATCAGTCTTTTCTTTAGCCTTGTTAAAAGCCTTAACAATTAAAAAGACAATGAAGGCAATCAACACAAAGTTGATAATTGCTGTAGCAAAAGTTCCAATACCGATAACTACTGCAGGTGTAACTACCTTACCACTGGCATCTAAGACTTCTTGGGTCAAGACAACATTAAACTTCGCAAGATCAATATTGCCAATCAAATAACCGATCATCGGCATTAAAACATCATTGATTAAGCTGGTAGTAATCTTACCAAAGGCTGTAGCGATAATCACACCAATCGCTAGATCTAGTACATTACCCCTCATAATAAATTCTTTAAATTCACCAATAAATTTTTTCATATCTAATCCTCCTGAATATATTTAAATTATACACTTTTATCAGTATTAAACCATATAGCAATTAATTAAAATGAAGCATTAAAGCGATAACCAAACTACCGACTAAATAGCTTAATGCCATTGCCATCATCAAATATAATAACTGTGCTTGATAGACAGCATTCTTTTTAAGCATCCTATTAATATCCAAGGCACTTAAGGCATAGGCTGCTAAAATAAAGCAGATGATATAAATAACTATTTTCACAAGATAATCAGCCATTAATAACTCCTTTAACCATAGTCTTTACTATTTGATAATCATCATTCATGAATACAAGATCTGCAAACTTACCCCTAGTAAGAGTGCCATAAAAAGCATCCAAGCCCAATAAATTAACTTTATTTAACGAAGAAATCATCAATAATTCAGAATTGCTGAAACCATAATTTTTTAATTTCTTAAAAAGCGTTGCATAATCATCGGTATCAACAATCAAATAAGGTTTTCTAATATTATTAAGCACTAATTTATCAATACTTTCATGAAACTTATCAAAACAATAATTGACATAACAATCACAGTCATCAAAGGCAAGATTACTTAAATTGGGTTTTTTAAGACCAAAAGACGGAGTATCTTCAAACAAGTTATAGATAACAACCCTAGCTAACTTCTTTAAAGTTAAAACTTCTTCATAAGCATTGGCCATTGTTTTAATATTTAAAATAATCTTTCTTCGGATTAATTCCTCCAATAATAATTCATCTTTATTCATAATCGGATCATAATCAATCATCTTTATCAATCCATATGAATCGTATCTTTTTAAATCACTCAAAGTATAGACATGGCTATCAAGATAAATTCCTAAATCGTTTGTTTTATTTATTCTACCAAGACCAAATATATTACCTGGGTTATATAAGGAGATAAAACTTGGAAAGATCATTAAACCACCAGCATCAAGACATTCAATATTTTGATAATCTTTAATTGATATTGGGCTAATAAATACTCTTTCAATGTGTTGATCTTTAATTAAAAGACCACCATTCAAAACCTCTTTATGACCATCAATAATTAAATGTGCATTATATATTAATATTTCATTCATATTAATATTCTAACACAGCCTAAACTTCATATTAAAAAATAACATCATTATTGAGCAACATATTCCGCACCACGCTCAGCTTTAATTTCTAAATTATCAATAATTAAAATTAAATCACGATAATGATTTTTTTCAACCATTTTAAGTTTACCCTTGACCCTAATCCAATCGTTGGGTTTAGGGTATTCGTGGTCATAATCAAGAATAAAGCCACCCCAGCCATCATTACCACAACAGCCAGGTCCTAAACGATATACCGCTGGTTTTTCATCACCCTTATAACTCTTTAAATATGTAAACATCCCTTCGATAATAATAGTTTTATCTTTATATTGATCAAAATTATAATAAATATCATTGATTTGAGCGATATATAATTTCTCACCAATTTCCAATACATCCTCACTTTGAGCATGTTTTTTATCTTCATCATTCAAAATACCGTGTTTTGGGTTATTGGTGTTATCATTTTTTTTAATCTCAATCGGTTTTAACGAAGGCTCTGAACTCTTGCTACTCTGATTAAGATTTATTTTATCACTATCCACAATATCTTTATTTACTTGATAAGAATATTTATACATTTTATCGGTTTGTTTTTGGCAAGCCGCCAACACCAATACAAGTAATAATATCAATAATTTTCTCATCTTAAATACTTCTTTCCTCTAGCAATTAAACTAAATATCAAAAATAATGCAATATTCACCAGTGCAATACTAGCACCTGTTGGTGTTGCGTATATATATGATATAAGCATTCCTACAAAGAAACAACTTATAGACACTATCGCCGATACAATGATGACATCTTTAAATCGTTTAAAAAGGCGCATTGCTGTAAGAGCTGGAAAAATAATCAAACTGGAAATCAATAGCGAACCCATAGTACGCATACCCAAAACAATGGTTAGGGCTGTCAATAGAGCTAAAACCATATTATAGGCAGAAACATTGGTGCCTACTGCCTTGGCAAAGTTTTCATCAAAGGTAATTAAAAAAATACGATTATAAAAGATGATATAAATAATAACCACTACGATTGATAAAACTACACTTAAATAAAAATCACTAATGCTGAGTCCTAAAATAGTTCCAAATAAATAATTACAAACATCGGTATTCATTCCCGTACTAACCGACAAAATAGTTACACCAATCGCTAGTGAGGCGGTTGAAATCATCGCAATAGCTGCATCGCCCTTAATCTTATGACTTTCAGATACCCTAAGCAACAAAAAGGCTGCCACCACCACAATTGGAATGGTGATTTGTAAGGGCGCCATATTGATGGCTGTTGCCAAAGCCAAAGCTCCAAAACCGACATGTGACAGACCATCACCAATCATTGAAAATCTTTTTAAAACTAAGCTAACACCCAAAAGAGCCGCACATAATGCCACCAATGTCCCAGCAATAATCGCCCTAAACATAAAAGGGTATGACAGCATTTCATTAATAACCGACATTTTGCACCCCTAAAAAGCTCTTACCGATTTCACTATTTTGATAATCATCACTTGAGCCAAAAAATAATTGTTTATTATTTAAATGTAATATCTTATTGGCGTTTTTCAAGGCATAATGAACATCATGAGAAACCATAATAATCGTTATTCCTTCTTCGTTTAGTTTTTTAATTAATTCATAAAAATCTTTAGTAATTACTGGATCTAGTCCTGCTACAGGCTCATCTAAAAGTAATACCTTAGTGCTGGCACAAAGCGCCCTTGCGAGTAAAACTCTTTGAACTTGACCACCTGACAATTCACTAAAAGCACTATTTTTAAGTTCTTCAATTCGCAATCTTTTCATATTGATGTCAGCTATTTCCTTTTGATGTTTAGTATAAAAAGGGATGAAACGATTGCGATTTAAAGTTCCGCTAATAACCACCTCATATACACTGGCAGGAAAGTCAGTTTTAATCGTTGAAGATTGCGGTAAATAACCAATTTGATTTTTAACCAAATCATCACCCATACTAACGCTACCGCTAATCGGCTTTCTAAAACCCAATAAACCACCAATCAAGGTTGATTTTCCAGCGCCATTATTCCCAACAATACATAGATAATCACCCTGTTCGATATTAAAAGATAAGTCTGTAACAACTTCTTTTCCATCATATCCAAAGCTAGCATCAACACAAGTAATTAAGCTCATCTAATTTAAGGCCTCTTTGATGCTGTTAACATTTTCTTTCATCATATCCAAATAGGTAACACCCTTGTCTAATTGTTCTTGGGTTACATTATGACATGAATAGAAGGTCATTTTTTTAGCACCAGTAGCATCAACAATAGAATCGGCAATCTTACCATTTGATAATTCAATGGTAAAAACCACTGGGATTTTTTCTTCTTTAACTTTATCAATTAAATATTTAACCGTTGCAGCACTAGCTTCTGTATCTGTAGAACAACCCGAAAAGGCTGCACGATATTTTAAACCATAGGCATCACTAAAATATCTAAGCGGATAGCGATCACCAAAAACGATGATCTTTCTTTTTGCTTGGTTTATAACATCGCTAAATTCTTGGTCTAATTCATTTAATTTTTTAATATATTCTTTAGCATTTTGATTATAAAAATCCTTATTTTCAGGATCTTTTTGACCAAATTCTTGGGCTAACTTCTCAACAATTTTAATTGCATTTTTCGGTGATGTCCAAACATGTTCGTCAATTTCACCATGTTCGGCTTCTTGGTGCTTGGCATCTTTATCATGTTCATGTTTATGATCGTGGTCATATTTTTCACCAACCTCTTTACCGTGTTCGTGTTCCATGCCTTCAACAATCTCTTCATTAACCACATCAACCATTTCAACCAACTTCAAAGTGCTTGGCTTATTGGTAAGACTATCAAGGATGCCGTCCACCCATTCATCATTTTCACCACCAACATAGATGAATAAACTACTATTTTCAATACTCTTAATATCTTGGGGAGTTGGCTCGTAAGAGTGAGCTTCAGATCCTGGTTTTAGTAACATTTTAATATCAGCACGATCTTTAACAATCGCTCTAGCAAAATCATATTGTGGAAAAATCGTAGTTACGATTGATAGTTTTTTTGATCCTTCAGAATCTTTCTTGCTGTTACAGCCAGTTAGTAAAAGACCTCCAATCAAAACAAAAGTGAGTAATCTAATAAAATTTCTTTTCATTTCTTACCTCCGAACTAGAATCAGTATCAATTTATAAATTTATGTTCTTTTAGTATGGCATTCATCGCAAAGACCATAAAAAACAGTCTTATGTAAATCTAGGACAAAAGAATGTTCTTGTGAGAGGTGCTTTTGAATATCTGCCAATTCATGACATTCCAAATGAATCAATTTATTACAAACCTCACACTTCAAATGAAAATGCTCATGTTGGTGCTGACAACCATGCTTAATATACTCAAAACAGGCTGAGCTGTTATTGTCAATAATATACTTATTAACCACACCCTCATTTACCAGTGCATCCATATAGCGATAAATCGTTGTAAGACCAATGTGAGAATCATGACTATCAAGATATTCTTGAATATCTTTAATCGTAACATGGCGACCACCACTATCTTTAAGATAACCGCTAATCAATGACTTTTGTTTGGTTTGATAATTTTTTCTTGACATAATACCTCTAAATTGAAAACCATTTTCATTTTAACACATATACCTCAGAAGTAAAGGATTGTACTAAATGTTGATTTTCTTCTTCTCCAATCTTACACTTACCCATTTATTCACCAACGAATAAATTACCGCAAACAACGGAACACTCACAAACATTCCAACAAAGCCCCATAAGCCACCACCGACAATAATCGCAAACATTACCCAAATACTAGGTAGCCCAACCTTATCACCCAAAATCTTAGGACCTAAAATATTGCCATCAAATTGTTGTAAAACTAAAATCCAAATTAAGAATAAACAAGCCTTGACTGGATTGATAATTACTAAAATCGCAAAACCTGGTATGGCCCCAATAAACGGTCCAAAAAAAGGTATCACATTGGTAATGCCCACAATCAGAGAAATAATCAATGGATATTCCATGCCAAAGATTAACATTGCCACATAACAAATAATACCAATAATCAAAGAGTCTAATAGCTTACCAATCACAAAACCATCAAAGACCATCTGTGTATATTTTAAAACATCAATAGCCTCATCAACTAAATGATTAGGAAATAAAGCATAGGATAATCGTTTTAATTGTTCTGATAACTTATCCTTTGAATATAGACCATAAACCATCACAATAATACCAATTAAAAAGCCGATAATTCTTTGGGCAAAAGTTACCGATATTGATAATAATGATGGGGCCGCATCTTTAGCAATATCTAAAATTCTCGACATAATCGAAGTACCTTGATTCTTCCACCATTCACTTATCAGTTTAGTAATATGCCAATCATTCACAAAGGGAAGGCTGTCATATGGGTGGTCAATATAAAATTTAATATTATCACTTAAACTAATAATACTATTAATTACTGAAGGTACAATTAAAACAACTACCAAAACAATAATCCCAAGTAAAAAAAACAACACCAAAGAAATACTTAAGGCCTTAATTGTCTTTTCTTTAAACTTAGTTTTTTTCATAAAGAATTTTTCAAACCATTTATATAAGGGTAGTAAAAAGAAGGCTAATAAAAAACCAGTAATAAATGGGAATAATATCCTCATAAACTTACTTAAAACACCATAGATCACTTCAATGTGATACAAAGTAAAACACACCAGGGCAATGCCACTTCCTGCGATAAATAGTGCCAATGCTAATTTTTTGTTTTGTTCATCTAATTTAATTTTCATATTCATATTTTAACAATTAAATAACACCAATACAATTACTACAAAATAAAAGCTCCACTCTTTGAATGGAACTTATCTAACTATGCTTGTTTAATAGATAATTGAATACGATGTTTTTTAACATCAACATCCAATACCTTAACTCTTACTTGTTGGCCGATTGCTACTACATCCATCGGGTCTTTAACAAATTTATTTGCCAGCTCTGAAATATGAACTAAGCCATCTTGGTGTACGCCAAGATCAACAAAGGCGCCAAAGGCTGTTACATTTCTAATAACACCAACAAGCACTTCACCAACCACCAAATCTTCAAGCTTCTTAATTTTAGCTACCAGCTTAGGTGCTGGAAAACTATCACGAATATCACGCTCAGGCTTGGCAATCGCTTCATTAATATCAATCAAAGTTTCTAAACCGATATTATTTTTAAGTGCATAAGCCTTTAAATCTTCATTATCTAGGTTAGTGGGATTGTTTAACTTAAGATTAAAGTGTTTAATAAAGGCTTTGGCTATTTGATAACTCTCTGGGTGAATGGCGGTATTATCCAAGGGTTCTTTTTCGTTATTTACCCTTAAAAAACCAGCGCATTGTTCAAAGGCTTTAGGTCCTAATTTCTTAACCTTATTCAATTCAATCCGAGATTTAAAAGCTCCATTTTCATTACGATAATTAACAATATTTTCTGCAACACTTTTGCTAAGACCAGAAACATAGGCAAGCAGGGAAATACTGGCAGTGTTTAAATTAACACCAACCTTATTAACACAGCTTTCAACTACCCCTCCAAGCTCATTTTCTAAGGCCTTCTGATTTAAGTCATGTTGATATTGACCAACACCAATCGCCTTGGGATCAATCTTTACCAGTTCAGCAAGAGGGTCTTGAACCCTTCTTGCCAGTGATACAGCACTGCGATTATTAAGTGGAACATCAGGTAATTCACTAGCGGCCAATTTAGTGGCACTATATACCGAAGCTCCCGACTCATCCACCAAAAGATAGGGAATGCTGATATTATTGATACTTAAAAAATCACTAAAATATTCCTCTGTTTCACGACAGGCAGTACCGTTGCCGATAACACAAAGACTAATTTTATATTCATCAATAAGGCGCTTTAATATTTTATTAGCTTGTTCCAATTTCTTAAGTGGTTCAACCACAAAAATAAGTCCTGTTTCAAGACATTTACCCATCTCATCAACCACTGCCCACTTGCAGCCATTACGATAACCGGGATCTAACGCTAAAATAATATGCTTTCGCATCGGTGGCACCAATAAGGCGTTTTTAAGATTGGCACCAAATAAACTCAAGGCCTTAGTTTGAGCATCTTCTTTCAGCTTGTTGTAAACTTCATTTTCAATACTTGGACAAATTAATCTTTTAAAAGCATCATCAGCTACCATCTTCAATAAATTATCCGTATAGCTTTCATCATTTAAAATATTATAAAAACGATACATCATCATTTTAATAGCTTCTTCATCCACAACAAATTCAACCTTTAAAATATTATTATTAACGCCACGATTAATTGCTAGTATTTGATAATCTTTTAATTTATTCAATTTAACCTTAAAATCATAATATATTTGATAGACCGTTTCTTCATCAACCTTATTACTGCTTTGTAATAAACTTTCACGATAATAATATTTCTTAAGTTGATCACGCAACTTAGCATCATCAGCAGCATTTTGAGCTAAAATATCCAATGCTCCACTAACACACATTTCATAGTCTTTTAATTCATCACAATTTTGCATAGCTAAACTTGCTGCTTTTACCAAGATATCTTGCGGTTGATGTAGCATGATTAAATTAGCTAAGTCAGTAAGTCCTCGTCTAATTGCTTCGCTGGCTCGAGTTTTCTTTTTTGGTTTATATGGGCGATACAGATCTTCCAATCTACTCATACTATCGGCACTTAAAATATCTTGGGTCAGTGTATCATCTTCAATACCCAAATCATTTAATGTATTAAAAATAGTTACCCTTCTTTCATCAAGCGCCTTTTCTTCTTCACTATTCTTAACAATAATTCTCAATTCTTCATCATCAAGAGCCCCCGTTACATCTTTACGGTATCTAGCGATAAATGGAATTGTATTTCCTTCATCCAATAACTCTAAAGCTTTAATAATTCTTTTAGCTTCAATGTTGACACTTTGGGCAATACTTAAAGCCAGACCCTGATTATCTCTGATATGATATTCAATCATTGCTTACTTCCTTTTTATTACTAATAAAAGTACTAAAATCACACGCTTCCATTTTATCTTTAAATTCCTGCTCAGCCTCTTGCAGTTCTTTCAATATATCATCTAATGTTTTTTCCATCATTACCTCTTTCCTCCTAACCTTATCAATTTTTTAAAACTTTTCAAGTCTTGACTTATTATCTATAATTTATATATGTATATTAAAAATGATTTTAATCATCGTATCATTGTTTCAAAGTCGGAATTTATCATTTATACCCGAAGAATTAAGAATGAGCTTGAATATAAAAATTTTGTTTCAGAAATTAAAAAAAAGCATTATGATGCCACTCATTGTTGTAGTGCCTTTTATACTAAAAATATTCAAAGATCATCGGATGATGGTGAACCTGCCAAAACAGCGGGTATTCCCATCTTAAATGCCATTATCAATGAAGATTTAATTGAATGTGCAGTGGTAGTGGTGAGATATTTTGGTGGTGTTAAACTTGGCGCCAATGGTCTTATTAGAACCTATCGTGATGTTACTTCCAAGACATTAAAATTAGCCCCTAAAATAAATGAGGAACTTTATCCTCTGTATGAGATAAAAATTACTTATGAATATGGTGATAAAGTTATTAAGTGGTTACAAAATAATGCTAAATATGTAAAGGTTGATTATGGTCTTGATATAACCGTTTGTTATGCTTCAAAAAATAATTTTCAGCCTGAAATCGAAAATATCATTCGTCAACGCATTGAAATAAAAGATATTGGTCATCACCTTATAGCCACTGACGTATAATTAAGTTTATAATAATATTATGAATGGAAGTATTTTTTTCACTATCTTTATTATCTTAACAATAATTATCATCTATTTTATTGTGCTGATATTTAAAAGCATCGATACCAAAACCCTAACAAGCATCAACAACACCAATAATAAAATTAAAAATAATCTAACCCTAATAAATATTAAGAAAGAAGCCATTAACCATAACTTTAATTGTGGTTTAATTAAAGGCATCAAAATAGCACTGCCCCTATATTTAATATTCAATAAAAATAAAGGCAAGCCACTCCATCATACTTTAATTAAAAATAGTTATGGTATTTTTAAATTATTTAAATAACCTCATATATAATAAGAGGCAATAAATGAAAATCCACTTAAATAATAAAAGAAATAAATTACTTACATCTATAATAGTTGTTAATATATAAAAAATTTATATTTTATAAAGATTTTACCCTTAAATATATTCAATCAAAAATATCATATATCGTTTTAAGATTGTTTTTAAGCGATTTTATGCACAACTAAAATATTAACCTGACAAAGCGAGAAAATCATCTTGACTATCCGGTGATTAAATGATAATTAATTTAATATTCAATTACTTTCCGGCACCAACAAACCGTGATTGTCAATTTCATAAATTTTATCGGCAATATCTTCAAATTCCACATTATGAGTAGTGAAAATTAAAGTTTTAGTTCCATCGATAAATTCTTCCAATAATGCTCTTAATTTCTTTTGTGATGTTTTATCCAATGCATCAAAAGGTTCATCTAAAATTAAATACTTGGGATTTTCCACCAATGCTTGAATAATTCTTAATTTTTGTTTCATACCCAAAGAATAATTGCGATATTTTTTGTTTAAATCTTTTTTAATATCCAGTTTTTCAGCCAACTTATATATATCATCCTTGGTAGCATTTTTATTGATATTGATTAAATACATAAGATTGTCGATACCTGACATATCTTTCATAAATTCAGGGGCATTGATACTTATACCTGCATTTTTAATAAAATCGGTATCTTTACCAATTACACTTCCGTCAATAACAACCTCGCCCACATCAGGTTTTGAATAACCGACAATCATTTTCATCAAAACGCTTTTACCGCTACCGTTAGGTCCTTTAATCAATACCTTTTCTCCATCGGGTATTATTAAATTCAAATCTTCAAATAAAACATTACCTTTATAAGCTTTACTTAAATTTTTAATTTCAATCATATAAATCTCCCTTTCTTTTCTTATATATGAATATTAACGAAATGATTAATGAAATAATCATATAAATCACAAACAGTAATAACTCTTTTATAAAACTCTCTGAAAAAGTTATTAAATTAGTATAAAAGATATTGTCAAATATTGTGATAAACACCAATGACACGGTTAAAATAATAATTCCGTTTTTATTATTGATTAAATTAGACATATATTCATAAATTATAGTAACGGTAAAAATCAATAAAAAATATTTTAAAAGATATATTATTAATGTTTCTAAATTATTAAAATTAATACTCAGTTTTAAAGATAATACAAATATCAAATAACTGACCAAAAATAAAGTTGAGAATATTATAAAATATTTGCCTACCTCTTTTAAATCATTTAATACAATCATCTTTTTAATATCTTTAAAATTTTTACGATAATATATCATTCCTAAAAACGAATGATTTTCATTAATGTTTTTAAATAAGATCATAATCCAAAACAACAATAAAAAGATAAAAGATGACATTAATATGAAATCCACCTTAGATAATTGATAATTATTGAAAACATAATTATTTAAAAAGATGATGTTGGTTATATCATTTAAACCGCTGTGATTTATCAATATCATATAGTTACCTATATATAATATTAAAAAATAAACTGTAATTGTAACTATTTTTTTAATCATATTTAACCCTCATATTTTTTGTAATATAAAAAGATATAGGTATTAACCAAAGTATATATGAACATACTAAATATAAAATATTATCAACATAAAAATAATCAAAGGGATTTATCATAATATATATCCTTAACATAGATGATATTATTACTAAAAGAACAAAGATAATATAACCGGCGATTATAACTTTTTTTCTTTTCTTTAAATTTGCAAAAATAATAACTAAAAATAACAATTCAAATAATAAGAAAAAATTTAAACCTCCTGTTAATAAGTGAGTATAATTAAAATCAGTCCCAAATAACAAAGATAACATCAAAACATAAATAGCAATCAATAAAGAAAAAAAGAAATTATTTTTACTAAATTCAATATAATTATACTTGAAACATTCTTTATAGCTGTTATATCTTATCAATTCCAAATTAGTATCAATTTCAGGAATTAAGTATTTATTATAAAGAATCATAATAAATACTATTGTGAAAAAATCGTATATAATATCATAAAAATTAATATATTCACGATTAATTGAGATAATCAGCAAAAACATAAATACTATATGTATCGCAAAAAATATTGAAGTTAATTTTACTAAACCGCTATGTTTTTTCAACATACTTATTACCCAAGAAAATAATGCCTGTACCGATATAAAAAGGTATAAATGCCATTGACAACATCAAGAATGAATTAACATTATAATCACCGCTGGCCATAATGGCTGAAGGTGAAAAATAATAGCCGAATGAAAGTAAAGCGATCAAACCGAAACTCAATATTGTAAAGCCGAAATAATAAAGTGCCGGTGCAATCAAAACCACTTTTTTATTATCTGAAATTAAAGCTATTGAACAGCCGAAAAATGTATAAATAAACGGCATAATAAAAAATCTGGTGAAACCTTCAAGCGTCCAGTATAAAAGGGCGTGATTATAATAAAAATTTCTTCCCAATATATCGAGATATAAAGTTCTCGGGGTAACATCTCTTTCTACAACAACACGCCCAAAAACCCCATTCCCCAATTTATAACAAATTAACATAATTATTAAATAAGCAAAAAATATCGCAAAAGAAACCCCGATTGAAGTTTTGAAAATATTTTTGAATATAGACTTTTTATAATTTTTAACTCTATTTAATGAATATTTGAATAAACTATTATGGAAATTGAAGTATTTATATATACTTAACACTCCGAAAAAAGGAATGATCAACTGAAAAATTTTTGTGGAAAAGATTAGATCATAATCAAATCTGAAAAGAGTTTTTTTAATCAAGTAGTTCCAAAATTCAAATATATTATTTTCAGTAACAGATATATGTTGCTTAGAAGCAATAGATAACCGATAATCATTATCTGTCAACCATCTAAAAGTTCTTGTTAATAATCCTCTATCGCTTAGAAAGCTATATAACATAATTAAAAAAACAAAACAAAATATAAATATATTAAATTTATTTTCTTTTATAAATTTACTCATTTCTATCTCCTACCTGTCAATTTTAATTTTATTAAATAAATTCTAAAACCATCTTTTAAGATGGTTTTAGAATCACGGTTCCCAACTTCCTCTTACATAAGTAATAGGGTTAAAAGCATGTTCTCTACCGGCTTGAAGATAGTAAGTTTCATCGTGTTCTGCGGTAGTTTCGAATTTCTCATAAGTACCTAACGGGGCTTGAATTAATATTCTTCCTGCTTCAGTACCACTTGAATCAATAATTCTAAACCACATTCTATGTCCAGAATAATCAGAATATGTCCAAGTCACAGCAGAATAAACACTATAATCAGTTTTTTTATTTCCTTTGCTAACGGTAGCCCAATTATAATCAGCATGACCTGCAAAACCTTTTTCATAAGCAGATACATATCCAGAAATCAAAATCATAAGAGCGAAAACAAACATAGATAATCTTAAAATATTTTTTGTTAATTTTTTCATTATTAAATTCTCTTTCTAAAACTAATCAATTTTATAATTTTACTATTTTAAGTACAATGAAAGCCGTCACCGTTTTTATACCTATTAGGATTATTAATAAGCATAACCCATCACCCCTTTATTAATTTTGATTTTTAACTATTTCTTTAATTAAATATTACAATAATCACATATGCTTTACAACTATTTCTCAATGTTTTTGTTAAAGCCACGCAAAAATGTCACCAAATGATTTAGGGAAAAAGTCACCAAAAAAATTAATAGTCATACATCCTTTTGTATGTTAAATACAGGAGGTTTTTTACATGAGAAAAAATAAAGAATTAGCTCTATCTCTTATTTTTGATAAAATCAGAAAAGACAAACAAATTACCTATTTGGATATCCAGCAGTTAACAGGTTACTCTAAACGACAACTTATCCGTTTATCCAAAAAACTAATAAATGAAAAGGATATGGACGATATTCTCCACCACGCCAATGAAGGTAGAATACCAGTAAATAAAGCCAGTAATAATGAAATTGAATTTATTTGTGAATTTAAAACTCCATATCCTAATATCACAATATCACAATTTATGGATATTTATAATGAGGATGTAATTAATAATCCTGATTATAAAGATATCGTAATGAAGCTTAATCTTAAACATCGTAATAAATCTTTTTTCAAGTTCTCTTTAAAAAACAAGGTTGGAAATCTTCTATTAAAAGAAAAGTTAAAAGAATTGGTCGTAAACATCATAATCTTAGAAATCCTTCCCCTCAAAGAGGATTATTAATTCAAATAGATGGAACGCCTTATGATTGGTTTGACAATGGTGAATTATGGACTCTTCATCTAGCTGTTGATGATTCTTCCAGTGAAGTGCTGGCTGGTTGGTTTCTTCCTACAGAAAGACAATTAGGTTACTGTATTATTATGAAAATGATATTAGAACAATATGGTATCCCAATGGCTTTATATTCAGATAAACATACCATATTTTGTAACATTAAAGATGATTCTAAAACACAATTTGGATTGATGATGGAAGCATTAGGAATTGAAATGGTGTTCGCCAATACATCACAAGCTAAAGGAAGAGTTGAAAGATACAATTACACCGTTCAAAACAGACTTCCCAATGATATTATTCGTTTTAGCATTAATGACTATGATGAATTAAATATATGGTTTAATAATTTTTACAAGAATTATTTAAATAAGAAGTTCTCTTTTAATCCCATTGATCCAAATGACGCCTTTATTCCTTTGTATGATACAAATCTATCAAATATTTTTTATCAAAGATACAAAAGAACAATTAGAAATGATGTATTTTCTTTTAATAATAAATACTACTCATTAATAGATGAAAACGGTGAAGTTGTTCATATTATAAACGGCACAATTATTGAACTTAGAATAGATGTATTTACAAATGAAATGTACATTATTAGATATGGAATAAAATATACAGCATTATTAGTTTAAGATAATAAAATCCAGAAAAATCTGGATTTTATTGTTTATTAGTAGTTTCTTTGGTGCTTTGGTCTTCTTTTTCCTCGGTCTTAGCTTTTTCTTCGCTTTGGTTAGGAAGATAGAATATTTGTTCACCTTCTTTAGTAAACATATAATTACCACGAGCATAGGTTTGAACATAATTGGGGTCAGATAATTTTTTACTCTTATCTTTCAAGGTGATGTTTTCTTCTTTAAGTTTTTCTAATTCTTGTTTTACTATCTTGGCTTGTTTCTTTATTTTTAACATTGTTAAAACTTCTCCACCAGCACCTAATAATAAAAATATAGCGACCAAAGTTAAACCAATTAAAAATAATTGCATAAATATTGGACGAACTTTTCTTTTTCTTTTAATAATACTCATATCAATATTATAGCATTAATAATTCTTAAAAATACTTTATAAGATATTAGATCTAAATTAAAAGGTAATCCTTATGATTGATAACCATTAGAATTACCTTATTTATAATGTCTGTTATAAATTATTTAATGGTTTTTATTTTTAAAAAATAATTTTCTAATAACCGAAGCAAGAATTACCAACAAAAATAAATACTTACCATAAGGGTTATTGATAAATGGGATATTGGTAGTCAAGATACCTAAAACCATAATCACTGAAAATAACAATGGTAAAAAACCAAAATCTTCTTCAATTAATAAAATAGTGCCTAAACTAGAAATAAGAATAATTTTACTTCCCCATATAGCATCTTTAACTAAAATATTAGTCAATAAGATGATAATGGCTTCAACTATTAAAATTAAAAATAATTTTTTGTTTTTCATTTTAAACCTTCCGATGTCATTAACATATAATTCAACTACATATTTTTAATTACACGATTATAAAGACGGAAATCAACATATAAAGATATTGCAGCAACAATAATCACTATCGCAATATCAACTGTGATAATGCTGATAATTGGACTGTGGTATTTAGCCCCAAGTAAAGCAATCGCAATACATAAACCATATAAAGCATAATTAACAATTATTGATAAGAATATATAAATACCACCAGAACCATTATTTACAGCCTCCTTTGGTGTTTTCCAATCAAATGATGGTTTAATTAAACCAAAAACCATTGAGATGCTCGCTGATGCTATCAACATAATCACCAAACCTAAGAAAACACATAAATAATAGATAAAATCAAATCTATAGATGAAAATTGCTGTGCCAATAATCAATAATGTATATGTAAATAAATGTGATATTTGACAGGCAAATATTCTCGCAAAAATTTGTGTTGAAGTTTTAATTGGAGCATTAGCCATAATCCAGAAGGCCTTACCTTCACGACTAACACTACTCATAACAATTGATCCTAAACCTGCAAATAGACCCAATACACAACCAACACCTAAGAATATCACCATAATTTCAAGCTGACTGAAACTAGCTAAAAATTGAGCAATTACCGCTGATAAATCGGTACCGCTAGAGTTAATTTTTTGGATGATGATTGTCCCAAAAACGATTGCCATAATATCAGATGGAAAAATTTGAAGAATATAAGTAGGATTAGAAAAAATGTTCTTTAATTCTTTGATGAAAATTAATTTAAAATGTCCGTTGCGTTTTGATGTTAAACCCTTGATCTTACGCTTAGCGATTGTTTTGTGGGTATCTTTAACAGCGGTATTACTACTTCTTAAAATTTCTAAGTAATTTTTTGCTGATAAAATATCAAAACCAACATAAAGAATAATACATGAAACAAGCCCAATCACAAGTGGCAACAACGCCTCATTAATGTTTATTGCAACCAATAATTCACTTGACCATGATAACCAGAAAAATGGTGCTGAAATATATTGAGTATATTTTACAACAGCATCTACAATCATCAAATCTTGTGCTGAAGTACTTGGATCTCCAGAAGACATATTAACTACAAACACAAGGTATAAACCTAGGAAAAACATAAACATTATCGCATAAAGCACCTTAGAGAAACGATTAAATAATTTACTATTTTTAATCAATTTTCCAATAAGCATTACCACAATACCCGATAATAAGATTGATTCCAACATCAATAAAATAATGCTTAAATTACCAAATATAATCTCAATGATCGATTGATATAAACACAACTTAGTAAGTGTAACTATCAACATCAAGCCCGAACCCATCATAATAATAAATGATGTTCCAAGTGATAAAACCCTTGCCATAATAATATCTTTACCATTTAAAGGCAATGATAACAACATTTCGCTTTCTTCACTTTTTTCAATAAAACTATATGATTGTGAAAGCATATTTAAAAACATAATCACAAAGATCCCCACACTCATGCCAAATATTACCACCTTAATAGCAGGGCTATCCCAAAGTGCTACAAGGGTGTCAATGGCTCTTGGCACAAACAAGACCCCTAGGTATAAAAGCGCAATAATAATCGCAATTCCTTGGGCCTTCTTACCACGGTTTCCCTTGTGTTTACTAGGAATTAGTGGTAGAAACGCATAGAAATCAATAGCGAGAAAATACTTAAATAGTATCCAAAATTTAGATTGATTCTTGTTCATTTTTCGTTAACTCCAAGAAGATATTTTCTAAGTCTATATTTTGTTTACCATCAGCTTTTAGATCATTAATATTACCTAAATATGCCAATGTACCTTTATTGATAATCGCTACACGATCACAAATCTTTTCCGCAACCTCCATGACATGGGTAGAGAAAATAACAATCTTGCCACTATCGGCGTATTCCCTTAAGATTTTCTTTAAATTAAATGAGGTTTTAACATCAAGACCAACCATTGGTTCATCTAAAATTAATACTTTTGGTTCTGAAATAAATGCTCCAATCAATACCAATTTTTGTCGCATACCATGCGAATAACTTTCGATTGTCGAATAAATAGCATCACCAAGTTCCAATTCTTTATTGTAGTGTTCAATTAATGCTTTGCGTTTTTCACTAGATACACCATAAATATCAGCGATAAAGTTTAAATACTTAACCCCCGTCATCTTAGTATAAATATCTGGATTGTCAGGTACATAACTAACAATTTTTTTAACATCCAAAGAATTAGATAAAGTATCAATACCATTAACTAGAATTTTGCCCTCTGTTTGTTCAAGGATTCCAACCAACATTTTAATGGTGGTACTTTTACCAGCACCGTTTGGTCCCAGTAAACCAAATATTTCACCTTCATTAATATTCATTGAAAGATTATCAACAGCCTTAACTTTTCCTGAATAAATTTTTGTAACATCTTTAAATTCAATCATAATTAACCTTCTTTCTATACCGTTATTTTACTACTTATTATTTTTTTTGCAATATCTTATTTTTTTGCATTAATAATCTTATGCAAAGATATAACAATTAATCTATAATTAAGATATAATGTTTTGGAGGTAACTATGTATGCGCTTAAACTAGTACAAAATGAAAGGGAACATTTTGTAGGTGTTTTTGAAAATATCGATAATATCAAAAATTTTATCACAACCATTCCTGGCTATTCTCTTCAAAAAGTGGAAGATTTTGAGTATGAATACCTAAATGTAAGAAAACTAGAAAACTACCATGAATTAAAATATCAAAATCATATCGTACCACTAACTAAATTTTCATTTGATGAAGATCAAGAAATTATGATTATCTATGATGAAGTAACCAATCTTGATGATGGCAAGAAGGGTGTTGCTTCGGGTGTTAGTCTTGTTGATGCCTATGTTGTTGATAATAATTTTCTTAAAGAATACATTGAAAAGCGCGAACAAAACTACCAAGCCATCAAAACATACTTAAATGAAATGGGTTATGAGGTAAGCAGAAATTATTATGGTTCAATAGATGGAGAAGCTATCAACTATAAGAAAAATGATGACTGGCACTTTTTAACTCATATGGATCCACCGTTTGTTGAGGAAGAATTAAAAACTACCGAAGCCATTAAAAAATATCTTGAAACTTTAATGAATTAAAAACTATTAATTAGAGATTATTCCTTAACAGAAAATTTTCATGTGATTTCTATCAACATAACAACAAAGATACAAGGAGTGAAAATATGGAAAAAATTATTACATTAATACTAATTGTGGTTGCAGCAATATTAACTTACCGCAATATTCAAATCTTTAAAAGAATGAAAAAAATTAAGGCTTATACACCACTTTCTAATACTATTTTTGAAAATGAGGCAGAGGCTTATGAAAAAATTGGTGAATATATTAAAAACGAAAGCGATCCTGAATTTGTAAATAAAGCTAATATTCTTAGAAGTGTTGTGGCTTTAAGCCTAAATAAAGATTGTAGCGAAGAATTAACGGCTTTTTCCATTGAACAACTGGTGCTTAAAAACGGTAAGTTCAATCGTAAACAAGCTGACTTAAACAGTGATAGTTTCTTTTGGTTGATGGTTTCAATTATCAATGGGCGAAATGATGAAAAAATCTTAAAAACTATTGAAGATAAGGTTGAAAAAGCCGAAATTATCAAGCCCTACATCTATTATGATTTAGCTTTAAATTTAATTGATGTGTTCAGAGATTCTGAAAATGCTAATTTTGAATTATTTAATGCCATCCTTGAAGGTAATTATAGTCAATACAAATACGATAAGCATCTAATTATCCTATTTAAAAGAATTTGTACTGTGGTCTTAGCCTACCATCATCAACCACTTAGTGAATTTGATAATGAAGACCTGGTGAAATTTGCTAGTACCAATGTTGGTAAATACATTATGAAAAATCTTGGTATATTAGATAAATATCTCACAAAAAATTAATAAAATAAAAATCTAGGATTATTAAACTATTAGGTCCTAGATTTTTAATTACTAAATAATTACTTACTATTTGGCTGGCGTTTCTTAATAAAATGAAATATAAGTTCCAAAACAACAGATGCAATTATTAGACCAACAAAAATATTACTCGAATAATTAACATAGACATTAGGAATATCAGTAGAATAAATTATCATATCAACAACCATAGCAATAAATAATACCCAATATCGCCCGCATTCTACGACTCACAAAACTTTATATCCTCCTTATCTTGTGTATTTGTAAAGTTTTTATAATATATTAATTACTTTCTTAACTAAATATTAATACCAACTAACAAGTAAATCAAATATTTTTTACTTAAAAACTTTTTTATATTTTAACAATATGATTAAAGTCTATTTAATAAAAATAGGAACATATATAAAACAATTGTTCCTATTAAAATTTATATTTTTATTTAATTAAAATACTATGATTTTTTAACTTTTTTAAAATTAATTACCTTAGATAAACGATCTACTAATGAAACGGTATAGAAGGCATAGAAAGGTATTGAGAAGGCCTGTTTAATAAAGGCTTTAGTTGCTAAAAACCAGAATGTTGATTTACCGTAAATTAAAACTCTGAATATTGGTACCATAATTACCGATGTCAGCATCTGACCGATAAAAATACCAATCAACACCTTAACAAAGGTATATTTAGGATACTCGTCTTTTAAAAGTTTTGTTACTAAGACCGGTATCAAACCCGTTAGTGCCGATGTCAAAATAAACAAGGGGTTAAAAGCATTGGCTGATGGTCTAACAATAAAACCAACCACATCACTGATGGCACCAACCACAAAACCATAGATAGGCCCCAATAAATAACCAGATACAATGATTGGGAAACCTCCAAAACTGATATCACCAATTCTAACGGTATTAATCGCAACACTTATCGCCACAAACATCGCAATATGAGTTAGATTGCTGACTGTTAATTTTCTTTGGTTGTTCTTATTTAAGTATTCACCCACAAAACCACCAAAGTAACCAATGATAATTGCAATTACTAATAAAAGAATAAAATAATCCTTTAAAAATTGATGGTATTTACTTAATTCACTTAAATAAATTTTCATTTTTTCTGGTTTTAAATGTACCACCATTGGAAAGTATTTTCGCAATAACATTCCTAAAGTTAGAATTGGAATTGCTAGTGCTGCACCAGCTTTTCTATTTGTAAAAAAGCCTACAAACATAACTCCAACAAGCGTAAATAGATAGCCAATCATCAGGCTGGGTTTCGCATCAAATCTAAAGGCTAAGATACTGATACATACCAAAATAGCCACAAAGATGTTTTTGCGATTCAACAAATTGTTTTTCATAATCCTCCAATCTTCATACTTAAGAGGACCCTTAAGTAGTGAACGCGATTACATACCGCACCGAAGTTTCGTACTAAAGCAACGTTCCATCTTTAATCACTTAACGCATGTAATCTACCCTATCAAAATAGGTGATATTAAAATATCTAAATCATTTTAACCCAACATCTTTACGGTAGTAAAGACCTTTAAAAGAAATTTTTTAATTGTTAAATATCACACTAAACGCAACATAGTGTTTGATTAAGGTGAAACAAAGTATAATAATATGGCCTATGCTTATTTAGATTTGAAACAATAGAATAGGAGAAAATATTATGTCTAAATCAATTAATCAACATCTATCATTAGATAATCGTAATGATATTTTAAAATATGTTAAAGAAGGCTTTTCACTTAGAAAGATAGCTTCAATTATTAACTGTAGTCCTTCTACTATTACAAGAGAATTAAAGAAGCGTAGAATTATAAAAAACCTAATCTATTTAATAATTATGATTATAAATCAAAACCCTGTAAAAGTAATAGATTGACACAATATCCTTGGATTTGTAATGGCTGTGAGAATTTTAAAAATTGTAGAAAAGAAAGATATGTTTATGATCCAAATAAAGCCCATACTGATTATAAGACTAATTTAAGCAATATTAGAAAAGGTCCTTGTTGTAATCCTGATTCTTTTAAATACCTTAATCATCTTCTTACTCCTAAAATTAAAGATAAGGGATTTCTAGAAATAAAAAATATCGATCTTCCAAGAAGGGTTAGATATAAAACTAGAAAAAAGACTAAAGATGATACTAAGACATTAAAAGCCAAATCATTTATCAAAGGTGGAACTTATCTTGACTTTAAGGCCTATATACACAAACATAAAAATGCTTCTGTTTATGAAACGGATAGTGTTGAAGGTAAAAAAGGAGGTAATGAAAGGGTATTATTAACCATTCTTTTAAGAAGGTCAAACTTTATGTTGGCCTTTCTAAGAGATAGTAATGATTCTAATAGTGTTATTGATATATTTAATAAACTTGAAAAGAAGCTTTCTAATAAAGTTAATTTTATGAATCTGTTTAATGTTTGTCTTACAGACAAAGGCAGTGAATTTAGTAAGCCTGATCTGTTGGAAGATAATACTGCTGGAATTAGTAGAACTCATATTTTCTATTGTGATCCTAGACAATCCCAACAAAAAGGTAAGATTGAAAAAAACCATGAATATATCAGATATTTTTATCATCAAGGTATCTTGTTTAATAATCTTACTCAGGATATGATTGATGAGATGATGAATCACATTAATTCTGTTAAAAGAGATTATCTGGATAATAAATCACCTTTTGAGTGTTTATTAAACAAATAAAAAAACTTGGCTATAAAGAGATTTTGTCTTCCGAGGCAACTCTTAACACAAGTCTTTTTAAAAAATAGTTTTCAATCAAATAATCAGACATAGGACATTCTTAATAAAGCCCTAATAGAAGTGTTGCATTTTGTTTGGAATTTAAGCTCAAAACAATAATTTCACATTTAATTCAAATAACATAATTAAAATAAAAATATATTTTTTACAAATTTAAGAAAACTATTTCATTTTATTAATTAAATTTATCTTTATAAACTATATCAAATAGCCATTGTAAATTTATTAAGGGTTTTGTTTGTTTGTCAATTACTGGTTTTAACATATTATATACAGTATCTTTATATCTTTTTTCTTCACTTTCTGTAAAAGCTATTTTTTGTACTGCTTTTGAAGTGTCATATATTTCTATCGTATTGAATCCGCTGTCAAATTCAACCATTATTTCTGATTTTATATCATCAAACAAGTATCCTTTTTTACTGTATTTATATGATGATGTTATAAAGCCTGTTTGATTTTTATTATCGTTATACATTTTAATTGTAGCTTTTCCATCAAAATCATACTTTATCCCCTCTATATCAGGATTATATATCCAATCCAAATTATCAACTAACATCATAAGTACTGGTTCAGTGCCTTCCTTATGGGGTGTATTTTTTGCATAATAAACTGAGTTTGATTTGAGATTA
>JAXFOQ010000020.1:0-102262 GCA_034180345.1 Erysipelotrichaceae bacterium
TTTAATACTAGCCTTACCTATTTTCATGGTATCAATCTTATTATCCTTGATAACTTCTATTTTTTCATATTTAGACTTTTCTTTGATTACTAGATCATCAAGCTTAATATCACTTGCCTTACTTCCATATTCAAAGATGATGTTTTCTTTGAATACTAATAGGGGTTTGGTGGTGTTATTGAGATATATTGTAGTTAAAACTGATAATGATAAAATAACAACTATTATAGATGTAAGTAATTTATTTCTTTTATTATTTAAGTGGATTTTCATAATATTATTATACAGCACTAACAGCATATAGTAAAAAGAATTTAAGATATTTTCTTGATTAAATGCTTATCTAAAATAAGGCAAATATTACTCTTGTTTTTAATCATAACATCACTTCTTAAGTTGTCTTGTTTGATTTTTCCAATCAAATTATTTATTTTAAATTTTACCATCCATATACACCAGCGATAATTTAACACTATTATCGAGATAATAAAATTTTTCAATTGTTTTTCACTATATACATAATCAGATGAAATTTTTTATTAGATTCTATACATGGAATTGATTGTAAGTTTATCACTTACTCTTTTGTTATAGTTTTAATTTTATCGACAATACTAGTTAAACGCTTTTTG
The DNA here is from genome assembly GCA_034180345.1 of Erysipelotrichaceae bacterium. GTDB lineage: Bacteria > Bacillota_I > Bacilli_A > Erysipelotrichales > Erysipelotrichaceae > RGIG5681. Next base: position 633 of record JAXFOQ010000020.1, read on the forward strand.
CTTTTGGTCTTTGATGAATTGATAAACAATGCACCATCACCTATAATAAAACATTTATATCTTGTGCGTGATATAGCAGTATAAATAAGTTCTTTTTGCAACATAAAACGATGTTCATAAACACTGATAATATAGGTAATCTTATATTCACTACCCTGGGCTTTATGGACGGTTATTGCATAGGCATGGGTAATATTATCAAATTCTTTATGAGTATAAAAAACAATATTGCCATTAAAATCAACCACCAATTGTGGATATTTTTTATTGACACTTTCATCGTAAACGATATCAATCAATTCTCCAATATCGCCATTATAAACATTTTGATCATTTTGATTTTTAGTTTGTAAAATCTTATCACCAATACGATAAATACGACTGTAAAATTTATATTCTTTCTTATCTTGTGCTGGTGGATTAAAAACTTTTTGAAGATAAACATTTAAATTTTCAATTCCCATAACACCCTTATACATCGGTGCCATAATTTGAATATCATAAAAATCATAACCCTGTTCTAAATAACTATTGATAGAATCAACAATAAATTCTTTAAGTTTTAGTTCATCATCTTCAATCAATATCACATCATTTTGATATTTACTAAAATCAACCTGTTCATTTAAAATATCATAGGCTAAATCAATAATGTCGTTGCCGTTTTCTTGGCGATAATTACATTTTAATTCAGTAACATTAAAGATATTACTGGTAATTAAATCATGTAATAAATCACCTGGTGCAACAGATGGTAACTGATGATAATCACCAATAAGACACAGTTTTTTAAGACCACTAACACCACTTAAAAATTTTGAAAATAGATAAGTATCAACCATGCTGCTTTCATCAATGATTACTGTATCTATGAATAAGGGATTATTTTCATCATGAACAAAAGTATTGCTGTCTTTATTCCATTTTAGTAATGAATGGATTGTGCTTGATTTAACACCACATAGTTCACTGATACGCTTGGCAGCAAGTCCAGTTGGAGCCAAAACAACAATTGAATCAAGCGGATTGTATTGATTCGATAATTTAATCAAGGCATTAATTAGAGTAGTTTTGCCAGTTCCAGGTCCACCAACAATAATCGAAAAATGATGATTAAAGAAATTATTGATAGCTTTTTTCTGCTCTAAGGAATAAATAAGTCCTTGAATATTTTCTAATACAACAATCGCATCATTTAATCCAATCTCGTTGATAGTGTTTAAATTATTTAAGTTTAATAATTTTTCCACAATATTCTGTTCAGCTAAATATTGACTATGATGAAATATTTTATTTTTTTCCAAATATATTAAATGACCTTCAACAGCATCATCAAGTGCCTGTTCAAAGGCTTCGGGCGATAATTTCTGCTTAATAAAAAGGTTTTTTAAAACATCGTAGTCCAAATAACTATCTCCCCTTTTAAATGATTCCTCAATACATAAATGAGCAACCAAAAAACACAGCCTCTCAGCATTATCATTATCAATTTCAAGAATATTAGCCAACTTATCAATTTGATTAAAAGAAAAGAAATTAAAATCTTTAAGTAACATAAACGGGTGTTTAACTACTCTATCAAATGTATCACCACCATATTTTTTAGCAATTAAATGTATTTTATCTATTGAAAGATTAGCCTTTAAGAATAATTCATATAATTTTTGTGTTTCGGGATTAAAGGTTTCCAATGATATTAAAAGATTATGTTTAACTTCAGGTTTTATCTTTTTAATCGTATCTAATATTTCAGGTTCTTCAAGCAATGATAAAAGAGGTCGTCCATTTAAAGCTTTAATTATCTTTTTAGCCAATACCTTGCCAACACCCTTAAAATATGATGAGCTCAAAAATAATAATAATTCACTTTCGTCTTTAGGTAATAATCGTTTAAAATATTCTACCTTAAACTGCATTCCATATCGATAATGCTCAACAAATTCACCAATAAGCTCATACTCTGCATCATAGTCAATATCCGATATATTACCAAGCACAACAATGTCAATCTTATCATTTTCAAAACGATATATTGCATAATTATCTGTTTCAAAAAGACAGTGTTTAAAACGACCACAAATACTTAAGTTACTCATATTCAACCGTTTAATTTATTATTAATAAATTCAAAAGATTCAATACCATTGACAAAAGTTTTATCAATAACACCACCACCAAGCATTTCACCGCTTTCAAGATAGAGCACCGCCTCCTGTCCAATGGCAACAGCTTTAATTTTTTGAGGATATTTAAGTTTTAAAGTGTGTTTGTCGATAACTTCGACTTTAACATCCTGATCGGGTTGACGGTATCTAAATTTAGCCTTTAAAGATTTACCATCAAGTTCATACGGAAATTGTTGATTAAAGTCAATAACAAGGCATTCATCACTATATAGATAGTGTTCATCTTTAATTGAAGCTAGATATAATTCATTTTTATATACATCTTTGCCCACTAAAAAATATGGTCCACGATTGCCCCCGACATTAAAACCCTTTCTTTGACCGATGGTATAATAATAGGAACCATGATGCCTACCGATAACAGTTTTAGTTTCGATATCAATAATATCGCCATCGCTCATCGGTAAATAATTGCTTAAAAATTTTTGAAAATTACGCTCACCAATAAAACATACACCAGTGCTATCCTTTTTACCAGCAACACTCAGTTTTAATTCATCGGCTATTTTTCGTACCTCAGGTTTACTGATAGTACCTAATGGAAATAATGTTTTACTAATTGCAAAAGGACTGATTTGTGCCAAAAAATATGATTGATCTTTATTCATATCATCAGCCTTAGCAATCACTTCATGACAGTCATAACTAACCTTTTTAACATAATGACCTGTGGCAATGTAATCATACCCATGATTCAAAGCATAATTTAAAAAAGCATCAAATTTAATATATTTATTACATAAAATATCAGGATTAGGAGTTCGACCATTTTCATATTCTACTAAAAATTTTTGAAAAACATTTTCCCAATATTCTTTAATATAGTCCATGCGTAAAAGCTTTAAGCCCAAGGCTTCAGCAACACTTTGAGCATCATTAAAATCTTTTTCTTGAGGACAAATATCATTATTAAGAGTTGGATTGCCCAAAGTATCATTATTAAGAGCGCTATCCCAATTGCGCATAAAAAGACAGGTTACATCGTAACCTTGTTTTTTTAATAAATATGCAGCAACAGCACTATCTACCCCACCAGAAAGTCCAACAAGTACCTTAATCAAAATCTTTTCGCTCCACAATCTTTATAATTAGGGCAACTGCCATCGCAAACACGCTTATCATCACATATATAGCGTAAACTTTGAGGAATAAAGGCATCAATTTCCTCAGAATCATAACCTACTTGAAAATTATATTCATTTAAAATTATCGGCCTTCTAAGAACACTGGGGTTATTAATGATAAAATCTACAAGTTCATTTAAATTCATTGAATCCAAGTCAATCTTATTTTCCTGAATGATTTTAGAACGCTTAGAAATAATATCATCAGTACCATTCTCAGAGCGTTTTAATAAAAGCTTTACTTCTTCACGATCTAAAAGCATCTGAAAAATATTCTTTTCAACAAACTTAATATTTCTTTCTTTCAGCCATGCCTTAACCTTGCGACAAGAAGCACAACCAGGACTTGTATATATAACGACCATACATATATTATAAACAACTTAACTATGTTTGTCATTGATAATTTAATTTGATTATTTATAATATTTATGTTTTAATAACAAATGTAAAGATTGAAATTAGTAAGCGATTAAGAGACATTAAGAAACTTTATGTCGATGTAAATAAAGCGTTTTAGTTGCTGAAATTGGGTTCAATATTAGTTTAAATGCGTAAGTATTTAAAGGGTTAATCCCTTATCTTAAGAAGTGAAAAAATTGGGTGGTACCGTGCTTTTTGCACCCCAAACCACCTTTTTATTTTAGGAGGAATTATGAAGAAAAGAATGTTATCTGCTATTAAACCAACAGGTCAACTAACACTGGGCAATTATTTAGGGGCATTAAAACACTTTGTGAATTATCAAGATGAATACGAAATGTTTATCTTTGTTGCAAATTTACATTGTTTAACTGTTGCACAAGATCCTGAGGAATTAAGAAAAAATCTTAAGGATGCTACCGCCCTATATTTAGCCTGTGGACTCGATCCTAGCAAATCGACTATTTTCTTACAAACAGATGTTAAAGCTCAGGCACAACTTGGCTATATCATGTGTTGTCATACCTATATGGGTGAATTGAATCGTATGACGCAATTTAAAGATAAACAGGCAAAGGGTGAAACCAATCTTAGTGGCGGTTTATATACTTATCCAAGTCTGATGGCGGCTGATATTTTGGCCTATCAAGCAGATTTTGTCCCAGTTGGCGATGACCAAAAACAACATGTTGAACTAACAAGAGATATTGCGATTAGAATGAATAATCGCTATGGTGAATTATTCAAAATACCTGAACCTTTAATCGCAAAGGTTGGAGCCAGAATTATGTCATTAAGTGATCCAAGTAAAAAAATGTCTAAATCAGATGAAAATAACAAGGGTTGCATCTATTTATTAGATGATTTAAAAACTGCAAGAAAAAAAATAATGTCAGCTGTAACCGATAGTGAAGCTAAAATATACTATGATCCCGAAAATAAACCAGGTATTGCCAATTTATTACAAATTCATAGCTCTATCAGCGGTAAGAGTATCAAAGAGTTGGAAAAAGAATTCGAAAATAAGGGCTATGGTGATTTCAAAAAGAGTGTTGCTGATGAGGTTGTTAATTGTTTAAGTAAGATTCAAGAAAATTATCGTTATATCATCGACAATAATATAATTGATGATATTTTAGTTAAAGGTGCCGAAAAAGCCAAGATAATCGCCAATGAAACACTTTATCAAACTGAATATGCACTAGGCATCAATATTCACCAACAAAAATAAAATTTTAATTAAAAAGACGCCTATCATTTTTGGTAGGTGTCTTACATTTGGGAATATCCCTAATTTAATATTTATTAAATAATCATTACATCAATCTAAGGGTTTTTGATAATAATTGCCAATAATCTTTTCAGTAATATTGATATTGATAAAAGCCTTGGGATCAACTTTTTTTATCGCCTCAACAACTTCTCTTACTTGATAGGCATTAATAGTCATATAAAGATAGGTCTGAGGCATTTTTCGATATGCACCCCTTCCCTCCATTCTGGTGATGCCATGTCTTACAGTTCTAAATAATTCATCACACACTTCATCACCATGTTCAGTAATGATGTGAAGGGTACGATATTTATATCGGTCATGGAAGGTCTTTATTACCTGTGTGCTACAAAATTGATAAATAATTGAATATAGAGCCTTATCCCAACCAAACAACAAGCCTGCAAAAACTAAAACAACAGCATTCCCAATCATGATATGATTCCAAACAGAAATATTAAATTTTCCCGAGGCATACATCGCCACAAAATCAGTGCCACCACTTGAGGCATTATTTTTTAATGCAATCGAAATACCGCTACCACCTAAAATACCACCAAATATCGCAATCAATAATAAATCATCAGTTAAACATAGCTTAGGAATGAATAATGTAAAAAATGCCACAAGACTAAATTGTAACATTGAAAAAATTGTGAACTTATGTCCCACAAATTTATATACCAGAATTGTCGGAATGATATTAAGTCCAAAATAAAAGACTCCAAAAGGAATGTTGATACCAAAGAATTTAGCGAAAATACCAATAATAATTCTTGATAAACCACTAAAACCACCAGGAAATAAATTTCCTCTAGTTACAAAAAAATTTATTGAAATCGAATAAACAAGTGCTGATAAGACCACCATTAATAATCTTTTAATATTTTCTTGATCAGTCAATTCCTTTTTAATTTTATCCATGATTTTCATCCTTTAATTCCACATTATCAATGCGTTCAAATCTTTTAATAATTTTATTGGTGCTGATATTTAATTCTTTAAAATCATTATATGTTTTCTCAAAATCCTTAGTTATAGCCTCATATCGCTTAGTAAATCGTCCAAAGTCAACCGCCAATAATGCTAGTTCATCTTGGATGTGTTTAATTTCATTAGTTCGACGATAATGAATATGTAAATTTTTATATGCACTTAAATAAGCAATTAAAGTTGATGGTGATGTGAAAAAAACATGTAAATTAAACGATTTATTCACAAGATCTTGGTGATGGGCATATATTTCAGCATATATTGCCTCACTTGGTAAAAACATCAAGGCAAAATCACATGTTTCATCACTAACAACATATTTATCATGAATATCATTTAAGTGTTTAATAATATCATTCTTAAATTGTTTAGCATATCGACGATATTCTTCAGGATTATTATTGGCATTTAGCATCTTCAAATAATTTTCTAAAGGAAACTTAGAATCAATAGGTAAGTGTCCATAATCACCCAAACCAAAAACCATACAATCGACAATATTGCCATTTTTTAAATGATATTGTTTTTGATAAAGTTCATCCGATAAACCGAAGTCGGCATTTAAAATACTATATAATTCAATTTCGCCAAATTGTCCACGATGTTTTTTATCAATAAAAATTTTTTTCAATTCATCAAGACCATCACCGATACTATTAAGCCCTTCTTGCGACTTTTCGATTTTAGCCAAGGAAATACTCACATCTTTAAAAGCTCGATAATTAGATTCGCGATTATTACTTAAATTTTGATCTAACTGTTTATAAATATTATCAACAGTCATAGTCATTTTATTTATTTCCTCTTTGAACAATAGTTCTTGTCTTTTTTGATTGTCTTTAATTAAATAGATAATAATTATCGTAATTAAAATTACGACAACTAAGACCAAAAATGACGACAAAATAATTAACTGATCTTTTTGCATAAAACTATTATAACAAAAGTTTACTTAAATAATTTTTAATTCTTACTATTTGTTTATTTAAAATACGATAATTAAAATTAAAATCTTCATATTCACCATTAATAAAGTATATTCTGGTGCAATTTTCTGAAATTATCTTATAATTATCAATCATATAATAATTAAACATCAAAGTTTCACTACCGTAGATTGAATAAATGGGTAGTAAGATAATATTTTTGTTTAATGATATTAGTATTGGTGGCTTTTGTATAATCTTTAAAAGATACTTAACACTACCAATTCTACCCTTTAAGGTTGAACCATTACTCAAACATAAACAATTCAAATAATTAATTAACGAATGTTTATTATAATAAACATTATTTGACTCTTTAATAAAAAATCCATCGTTGTTACTCTTGTATATAAAAAATAGTTGCATATCTATTAATACACAACCATTTATTTTATTCCTTATTATTCATCAAAATCGTCATAATCCAAGAAAATATCAATACCAGAACCATAATTTTTATTCACATCAAAAAAGATGGCACCAACTAAAAATTTTAAGGTAGCAAAGAAGATAATTAACATTAATACTATTGATATATAATCATTTACCGTTTCTAACATTATGACCTCTAAAATAATTATAAACATTTTCAGCAATTTTAAAAGGGATAACTGCTGATAATTCTTCAATTTCAGCCTTTTCAATTCTACTTAAATAAGTAAAATGTTTCATTAATTTAGCCGATGTCGCCCTGCCAATACCTTCAATATCTTCTAAAATACGATGTTCCAAGGCTTTTTTACGAAGCAATTTATTATATTCAATCGTATAGCGGTGTACTTCATCTTGCATATTAGATAAAAACATAAATAATTCATGATGATTTGATAGATCAACAACATCAAAATTACCATCCATAAGATAGGCGGTATTGTGCTTATCATCTTTCCCAAGACCCATAATCACAATATCTAAATCAAGTTCTTTAAGAACATTTTTAGCCACATTAATCTGTGTTTTACCTCCATCAACAATTAAAAGATCAGGCATCTTTTCATCATTGATAATGCCACGATAAAAACGGCGATAAAGAACCTCGTACATAGATTTTAAATCATCAAAAGAATCATTTAAACGATAACGGCGATAACCCTTTTTATAGGGCTTAAAATTACGATATGTTACTTTACCAGCAACCGTCATTTCACCATGTAGATGACTATTATCGTAAATTTCAATTTCATTTGCATCAAAACCTAAAATGTTTCTAAAGGCCTTTTTGATACGAACATAATAATCATCTTTTTTAATTATCATCTTCTTACTTTGGTGATAATATTCAAAGGCATTCTTATATGTCTTTTCCAATAAAGATTTCTTGCGACCTCTTTTAGCAACTCTAAATGTTTCGGTATCAAAATATTGGTTTAAATTATCGGCAATCTTTTCATCATACACAATAACTTCATCAGGAATAATATTACTCTCATAATATTGAATTAAATAAGAAATTACCTCATCCTCAACTTCACTATATAATTGATTCATCACAATTAAGCGGTTGAGTAATTTGCCTGCCCTGACATTTAAAATACAGCACACTAAATATTGATCTTCTAAATAATAATTAAACAGATCAAGATTATCATATTTATTTATTTGAACACTCTGTTTATCGGTAACATAATTAATACTTTCAATTAATTCCTGACATTCCTTAGCATATTCAAAGTTAAGTTCATTACTGGCAGTATTGCGTTTTTCGATTAAATCTTTAATCACCCTGTCAACATCACCATTAAGAAAGGAAATAATATCATTCCTTAAATTATTCAAATAATCTTTCCCTAAGTCATAAACACAATAACCCTTACATTGTTTAAGGTGATAATAAATGCAGACCTCCTTTAAAAGATGACGACACTTTCTGATAGGAAAAATTTTATTAATTAAATCAACAGTTTTATTAGCAGCTAAGGCATTAGGATAGGGTCCAAATATTTTACCGTTAATACGATGTTTATTTTTCAATCTGATTGTCTTAACAACAAAAATTTCTTCATTGCTGACTAAAATATAAGGATATGATTTATCATCCTTAAAAATAATATTAAATTTAGGATCATATTTTTTAATTAAATTATATTCAAGAATCAAGGCCTCTTTTTCACTTTCGGCAATAATGGTATCAAAATCAGCAATTTCACTAACTAATTTAGTTGTCTTAAAATTATGAGCACCGACAAAATATTGATTTACACGCTTGCGTAAATTAATAGCCTTTCCCACATAAATAACTTCACCTTTAATATTTTTCATCAAATAACAACCAAAGGTTTCAGGAAGTGTTGATAACTTATCTTTAAAATTACTCATTTCAAAATAATGTCGGTAGCACCCGAACCTCCATTATTAATATCAGCATCATGATATTCCTTAATAAATTGATTATTACTTAAATATTTACGAATACATTTACGCAATATTCCCTTTCCAAAACCATGAATAATATGACCGTTTTTAAGCCTTGCCTGAAGCAATTTATCAACATATTTTGATACCTCGCTTAAAGCATCGCTACTGTTCATACCGATAACATTGACTGGTTTAGGTCTATGAATATCATAACTTCTTTCTTGCTTAATAATCTTTTTAGTTGATATTTGATGATTTAAGACCTTCGTTAATTTACTTGCGGATGTTTTTAAGCGCCTTCCATCAATATCAATTGTAATATTAAGACCCTTAATATTAATTATTCTCCCGCTTTGATTGGTTAATTTAAGTTTTACCAGATCACCGATATTGAAATCTTCAACCTCAGCATTAAAATCATCATCAAGATCTAATTTAGCTAATTCATCCAAACTTTCTTTATGATTGGTATTTTGTCGAAGTTGTTTAATTATTGTCTTAGCATCTTCAAACATCAAATCATATTTAAGCTTATAATCAGCTAAAATATTTTCTTTATCATTTTTTAAGTCAGCTATCTTTTTTGAATATTCCTCTTTTAAATGATTGATTCTTTCTTCATTAATAGCTGTTTCTTTTAAGCGCAATTCAAGTTCTGTCCGATCTTTTTCCAATTGTTGTCGTAATAATTCATAATCATTTTGTTGACTATGATAAAAACTAATGGCATTTTTAATAATATCCTGATTATTGAGGTATCTTCCAGCAATTTTAAAAGAATTTGAAGTACCGTAATCATTTTCTAAATAATGATAGGTTGGTGATAACTTATCTAAATCAAAACCTACCCCCGCCAGTAACATATCATCATTTAATTTAGCATAGTCTTTAAGACCATTAAAATGGGTAGTAACCACCATAGCAGCATCAATTTTCCTTAAATATTCCACCACCGCAAGCGCAAAGGCTTCACCTTCTTTTGGATCGGTTCCACTGCCCAATTCATCAATAAGAACTAAGCTATTGTTGGTGGCATAAGTGATAATCTCGTCAATTTTAACAAGTGAAGCACTAAAACTACTGAGTGATTTTGTGATTGATTGATTATCATCAACAGCATATAAAATAGCATCATAAAAAGGTATAATGGCCTTAGTTGCAATAATCGGTATTGCCAAATATGCCATCAAAGTGCTTAAAGCAATTGTTTTTAAGGCAACAGTTTTGCCTCCGGTATTAGAACCAGAAATAATAATTTTACGACGATGACTAGGCATTTGATAAGTATTGGTAACTACCTTATCAGCAGCAATAAGTGGATGTGCCACGGCTTCAAGCAACAACTCCTTATCATCATTAAAAGTTGCACATATCCCTTTATTGACAAAACCATAATCAGCCTTGGCAAAAATAGTATCAAGCTTGACCAATGATTCAAGATTATACTCTAAATACGAGGCGTGTTCACTGATTAAAAGTGATAATTTCCTTAAAATATTTTCTTCTTCTTCATTTTTTTTAATATCTAATTCAATTCTATCATTATTGGCATTAACCAATTCTTTAGGCTCAACATAGGTGCTGATACCAGATGCACTTTGCCCATGAATATAACCACCAAACTTATATTTATCACGATTTTTCATCAATAAGCATAGACGATTATCGCGAGTATAAATCAATTTATCTTGTAAACTATCCTGATATTTATTCAAAAGTTCATTGGCAAGTATAGTAATACTGGCATCATTGCGATCAATTTCATCAATAATAGCAGCATAAGTTTTACTGGCATCTTTTTTAATTTTTAAATTATTATCAATACTTCGATTAATACTTTCAATAATTTGATCATTAAAATATAAACCATCAATATAATCCTTTAATTCTTTTAGTTCGGGTTGTTTAATTAAAGTTTTTTTAATTCTTCTAACGGTAATTAAATGTTCTAAAATATCAAATATCTCATTGATACTCAATACTTGGTGGCGTTTAAGTTTATTGATATGTTTATCAATATTTTTTAAACCATCAAACTGTATACGACCATGAACAGCAATTGCTGATAAGGCTTCTTTTACTAATAAGTTTTGTTTTTTAATCAATAACGGATTTAAAATTATGCTTTCATTAAGCAAATTATTTTTGCTCATTTCAAAAGAAGCATAGTTTGAAACTAGCTTCTTTAATTTATCTAAGTCTAAAGCCTTGAAATCGTGGTTATATAAATTATTGTCCATATATCTTCTTAATAAATTCTACAAAAGTTGTATTAAAGGCCTTTTCAATAATATCGACTTTAAGACCTGTCTTACGGGTAAAATCATCAACTGTTTTAATATTGTTTTCCTTAAACCAATTACCGACATATTCTTCGCTATAATTACCGATATTATCAAAATTAAAATCTGATACCTTAATATCTGACACTTTAAAATCATTAATAAAATAACCGGTAACTTTACTTGATATTTCACTTAATGGTGCCAGTAAACTACCCTTTTTGATCGCTTCACCATTTTTAATAAATGGCATATTGAGTAACATTGCTAGATTTAAGACAATAAAAGTTGAAATAACAATAGATAATAGACCCCCAAGTAAACGATTAAGCGTACCGATGATGGCGGTATGATCAATAATTTTAATGATGATAACTTTAATGATGGCCGTAACTAAAAACGCCACGATTAAAATCAATACAAACGATAAGATTAAATTTGCTGTTTGGTCAAAACCTGCAAATTTCAATTTATCAAAAAGTTTTTGGTCATAAGATACAAAATTAACCTCCTTTGAAAGTAAAGGAGCTCCAAGATAAGCCAAGACAAAACTAACAATTATTGATACAAAGTTAAGTATCTGTCTAACCAAACCCTTTCTTAGACCAGAGTATATACCTAAGCCAAATATCAATATGACTAATACATTTACAACTAAAATACCTTGATTAACATTCATAATCCACCTCTTTGACAACAATATTCTAACACAGTTAATTCAAAGATAAAAATATCATATTTTAGTTAGTGTTAAATCATCAAATTCATAAACTTCATCAGCCATTTCGTTAATATCACCTAAAATATGACTGGTCATAATAATGATGGTATCTTTATTTTTTAAAGATAAAATTTTATCTTTAACAGCACCAATAGTTTTTTTATCGATACCGTTAAAAGGTTCGTCCAAAATAATGATATGAGGTTTTTCCATAATCGCTTGAATAATTGATAATTTTTGATACATTCCCAATGAATAATTTTTAACTTTCTATTTAGAATTAGGATCTAAATTAAATTCAATCATTAACTTTTCAATGTCATCAGCATTTATTTTTTTATTTATCCCTGCAAGAATTTTTAAATTTTCAAAGCCTGATAAATCATCAATAAAGGACGCATTATTGTCCATATAACCCGATTCAGGTAAATAATCAATATCTTTACCAATGAATTTACCATCATATTCAACACTTCCAGAACTTGGTTTTAAAAGTCCGCTAATAATTTTAAAAAACACACTTTTACCGCTCCCATTAACACCAGAAATTCCATAAATTTTTCCCTTTTCAAAATTAACATTGATATTTTCAAATATTAATTTTTTACCAAATTTTTTACTTAAGTTGACTATTTTTATCATGCTTAATGCCTCCTTTTAATATTACTAAAGATAAAATATATAAAATACCATAAAATACTAGTGAATATAAATTGCCCTTACTCAAATAATAATTCATTGAAATAATCGGCAAATCAAAAATTGAAAACAACATTATAGTTAAATAAATAAATTTTATTATGATTTCTTTATTGTTGAGATAATCGTTAATCATAAAATGATAAATTGAAAAATAAATTAACGAATAAATAATAATCGTTTTAATAAAATCATCTTCTAAAATGAATGTAAAATTGAAATGATTGAGCATTATTAAAATAATTTTAGGAAATAAAACCAATAAAACGATATATAAAAAAATTATTAAGTATGAATATATAAAAATTTTTCTATTGTCATTAATGCGTATAGCCCATTCTTTTAGATAACATTTATTGAAAAAAGTTAAAACTTCAATCATTATCATAAAATAGAAACCTTGAACTAAAATATAAAATAAAAGATTAAAAATATTACGATCAACAAAATGAAATATTCTAATAATCACAACTTCATGATAGGCATTATTGCATAAAACCATCGTAAAAAAGGTAATAACAATCATTATAGAAGCCATAAAATAAAGAAATTTATATTTTAGCTTTGATAAAGATAAAACACTTAAATTAAACAACAATTTCACAATTACCTCCAACACGATAATTTAGTAAAAATAGAATAATAGCCACAATCAAAAGTGGTGATATTGTCATAAAATTACCAAAAAAAGTTAATCTTTCATCAACAACCAATCTTAAAAATGGATATTCACCAAAAATTATTTTTTCAAAGATTAAAATTATAATACTGATAATATAAAATAAAAATGAACCAATTAATTTATTTTTACTTACACAACTGAAAAGTGTCATAGTTAAAAAGGCAATGTTAATATAGATAAATCTTTTAATCATGATTATCAGTAATAAATCATTAAAAATAATTTTTAAATTATTATGAAATAAATAATTGATAATAAAAAATAATCCATAATTTATCACAAAAAATATTAATGATATTTTTATCAATTTAAAATATTCATTTAAAAACCATAGCTGATGTTTTTTAAAGCGCATAGTGTAAATATTGCGAATATCCAAATAAATATATATCAACATAATTACACTCGGTACATAAAAAAGAATATATTCAAGAGTAATATTCTGAATTATAAAAATGTTGTCAATTATATTGTCGCTTACTTTTTGCGAATAAATAACAACATCAAAAATAATAAACATAGTTATTAATAGAATAAATTTAATCTTTGAAATATTCTTATGATAGTATAAATTATCCATTATTTCTCCTTAAGTGATAATGAACAACCAACATAATAACTGAAATTATTAGAATAAAAAATAAATAGCCCAAACCATATAATGGATTCATAATAAAATTTTGGTTAAATAAACCGAAAAATAGCGAATCTTCTAAATTGAAAATAAATGAATTTAATATAAAATCCAACATAACCATCGCAATTATCGGAGCAACAAAACGAATATATTTTTGTTTGATATAAATACCGATACTATAAGAAAAAATACCGTAGATAAAAGTTGCAATGATCATTAAAAATGAACTAAATAAATATAAATAAATAATATTTTTATTCAAAATATCTAAAACAAAATTACTCCTAATATAAATTGTAGGAATAAAAGGAGCAATTCCACTAGCACCTTCAATGGCATAATTGTTAGATTGAAAAAAGATACAAACTAAACCAAAATAAACAATTATAGGAATAACTGCCACAGTCAACATTATCTTCACAATTCTAAACAAACTATCAAAATAATATTTATTAAAACCCTGGCGATAAATTATAAAAATATCTTTTTTTAAAAAATAATCACTAGCATAATAATCAGTAATTAAAATGGGTATCATCAACAATAATAATATTGCATAGTGGGAAAAACTCCCATACCAAACAAAAATTTTACTCCCATAATATGTGGCGGCTAAAGCGATTTTTTCTTTAGATAAATCGGTAGAATTAGAAAAAATATGCCTCCAAGCATTCTGATAAGACGATAAAAACAAAGAAAATATCAACACAACACAAATAATAACGATTTTATTTTTTATAATAAATGCACTAATTTTTTTCATATTAAAACTCCAATTAAATAGTTTCATTCACATAACTATTTATATTATTGGTTATAATCTATAATTTGTCAAACATATCAATTGTTGTTGATATTTTACTATTTAATAACAATCAAGGGCGATATTAATGTTAAAATTAATTGATGGAAACAATATCACTTACATTAACCGATGAACAAATCAATAAATTTTATAATGTTTATAAGGATTTTTTAGTTATATCTAAAAATCAATACATTAAATATAGCTTTAAATTAGAAAGTTGTGTAGTTAATATCTATACTTCAAACAAGGCAGTTTTTCAAGGTCAAGATGCCAAGATATATTCTGCAAGTTTTTCTTATCAACAAGATTTTAAAGCACAGGCAGGTAGCGATGAAGTTGGAACTGGTGATTTTTTTGGTCCAATCATCGTAGTTGCCTGCATTGTTGATGAAATAAATTATCAAAAAATTAAAGATTTAGGTATTACCGACTCTAAAAAAATTACTGACAATCAAATTCTTAAAATGGCACCAAAACTGATGGAATTATTGCCCTATACCAAATTGATTTTAAGCAATAAGCAATATAACGAAATTATTAAAGATAATAATATGAATAAAATCAAGGCTAGAATGCACAACCAAGCCTATATCAATCTAGTTAAAAAAGGATATAAGCTACCAAACAGTATTATTATTGATCAATTCGCCACCCCTGATAATTATTATAATTATCTCATCAATGAACCACAAATCATTAAAAATATCACCTTCAAAACCAAGGCCGAAGCAAAATATATTGCAGTCGGTGCTGCCAGCATCATTGCCAGATATATTTTCTTAAACGAGATGGATAAAATGAATCGACAATATAATTTTGATTTTCATAAGGGTGCAGGAGTAATCGTAGATCAAAGGATTCAAGCCTTTATTGAAAAATATTCGCGCAATGAGCTTGCCAAGGTTGGGAAATTAAATTTTAAAAATTATAAAAAATTGGAGGGTTAGTACCCTCCTTTATTATTTTTTACCTGTATCCTTAACAATAACATCATGAGCACCACCCTCAACAATTGAAGTAGCACTAACCAATGTTAATTTCGCATTTTGTTGTAATTCTTTGATAGTTAAAGAACCACAATTACACATCGTTGAACGAATCTTAGCACAAGTAAGTTCCACATTATCTTTTAAACGACCTGCATAGGGCACATAAGAATCAACCCCTTCTTCAAAGCTCAATTTTTGTTTACCGCCTAAATCATATCTTTGCCAATTACGAGCACGATTAGAACCTTCACCCCAATATTCCTTATAATATGAACCATTAATCATAACTTTGGCTGTCGGCGATTCTTCAAAGCGACTAAAATATCTACCTAACATTATGAAGTCAGCACCCATCGCCAGTGCTAAAGTCATATGATAATCAAAGGCGATGCCACCATCACTGCAAATCGGTACATAGATACCTGTTTCTTTAAAATATTCATCACGAGCCCTAGCAACATCAATCACCGCACTGGCTTGGCCTCTACCAATACCCTTTGTTTCACGAGTGATACAGATAGAACCTCCTCCAATACCGATTTTAATGAAATCAGCACCAGCATCAGCTAAAAATCTAAAGCCTTCTTCATCAACAATGTTACCAGCACCAACCTTAACATCATCACCGTATTTTTCTTTAATCCAAGCAATAGTTTTAGCCTGCCATTCAGAAAAACCTTCACTTGAATCAATACACAAACAATCAACTCCAGCTTCAACAAGTGCTGGCACGCGTTGTTCATAATCTCTGGTATTTATTCCAGCACCTACCAAATAGCGTTTATGTTCATCTAAAATTTCATTTGGATGATCCTTGTGTGAATCATAATCTTTTCTAAATACTAAATATGCAAGTTTACCCTCCTTATCAACAATTGGTAGGGTATTAAGTTTATGTTCCCAAATAAGATCATTGCACCTTGAAAGATCATCACTTACCTTACCACAGATAAGATTTTCATAGGCTGTCATATATTTTGATACAGGTTCATTTAAATCAATCTTGCTCAAACGATAATCACGAGATGTTATCAATCCTTTTAATTTACCATGAGCACTGCCGTCTTCGGTAACAGCTACCGTTGAATGTCCAGTTTCTTCTATTAGTGCCAATAGCATTGCAATCGTATCACTTTCTTTGATGTTAGAATCTGACACTACATAACCAGCCTTATAATTTTTAACCTTTCTAACCATCTCAGCTTGTGCTTCAATGCTTTGTGAGCCAAAGATAAATGACATTCCACCTTCTTTTGCCAATGCAACCGCAAGATTATTATCCGATACAGCCTGCATAATAGCACTGACCATTGGGATTTTAAGTGTTAATTTAGCTTTTTCACCTTTTCGATAACGCACTAAAGGTGTGCTTAAATCAACATTAGTAGGAATGTGATTACTACCACTATAACCTGGAATCAATAAATATTCATTGAAGGTGTGCGACACTTCATTAAAAAACTTTGCCATGTTTCCTCCTGATAATTTTAATTATTATACTTTAAATAATTTTAAAGATAAATAGTTTATGTTAAAATGTTATCGTTATATTTAAAAATGGAGGAATAACAATGAAATTAAGTAATAGTTTCTTCTACACTTTAAGAGAAAATGTTAAAGATGAAGATTCTGCCTCTTCTAATTTATTAGTAAAGGGTGGCTACATTAAAAAAACCAGTGCTGGAGTTTATATGTATATGCCGCTTGGTTTACGAGTATTTAATAAAATTGAAAATATCATCAGAGAAGAAATGAATAATGCTGGGGCTATTGAAATGCAAATGCCCTCATTAATCGCTGCTGAATATTATGAAAAAAGTGGCCGGATGCAAAATTTTGGCTCAAGCGTCTATACCTTAAATGATCGCAACAATAAAAAAATGGTTCTAGGTCCAACCCACGAAGAATTATTTGCGGTTGCTGCAAAGTCAATGATTAAATCATACAAGAATATGCCTTTTAATCTTTATCAATTTCAAAATAAATTCCGCGATGAACCAAGGGCTCGTTATGGACTTATTCGTGTTAAAGAATTTTGTATGAAAGATGCCTATTCTTTTGATGTTGATGAAGAAAGTTTAGATAAATCTTATCAAAAAATGTTTAATGCCTATGTCAATACATTTAACCGTTTGGGTTTAAACTATCGAATTGTCAAAGCTGACACAGGAATGATGGGTGGAATGTTATCAGAGGAATTTCAAGCCATTACTCCAATCGGTGAGGATGTTGTTGTCTATGCTGATGAATGTGGTTATAGTTCAAATCTTGAAATTGCCGAATGTGTCTACCTTGATGAAATCAAAAACACCATTGGTGCTAAGTTTGAAAAAGTATATACCCCTAATGCCGGCAGTATTGAAGAAGTATGTAATTATTTAAATCGAGATGCTAAAGACTTTGTAAAAACATTAATCTATCAATTAGATAACAAGGTCTATGCCGTTATGCTAAGAGGTGATCGTGAAGTAAGTGAAACTAAACTTCAAAAATTACTAAAAGCCAATGAAATAAATCTTGCCGATAGTGAAACAGTAATTAAAGTTACTGGTGCTAAAGTTGGTTTTGCAGGACCAATTAACCTTCATTGTCCTATTATCGTTGATGAGGAAATTCTAAGAATGGAAAATTATATCGTTGGTGCCAATGAGAGTGATTACCACTTAGTTAATGTCAATAATAGTGATTTTACCTATGAAATTCATGCCGATATTAGACAGGTATGTGAAGGAGATTTATGCCCTACTAATACTAATTACCGACTTAAATTTGCTAAGGGTATTGAAGTTGGTAATACTTTTAAATTAGGTACTAAATATTCTGAATGTTTAGATCTAACATATCTTGACCAAAACAATAAACAAAATCTTGTTTACATGGGATCTTACGGTATTGGTCTTGGTCGATGTATGGCTGCCATCGTTGAACAAAACCACGATGATAACGGTATTATTTGGCCAACTAATATCGCTCCCTACACAATAGCATTAGTGCAAATTTCCACCAAAGATGAAATTCAAAATAAAGTCGCTGAAGACTTATATCAAGAATTAACTTCAATGGGATATGATGTTCTTTTAGATGATCGTAACGAAAGACCAGGGGTTAAATTTAATGATATGGAATTAATTGGTATTCCTTATCGAATAACAATTGGTAAAAAAGCCAATGAAAATATCGTTGAATTTAAATCAAGAAAAACTGGTGAAATGTTAGAACTAAATATTGATGAATTAAAAAATAAAATTAATGATTTAATTAAATAATAAAAAATATTTAGCCAAGGCTTCATTAATATAAAAAAATAACCATATCATGATTAAACTGATGTGGTTATTTTTAATTAAATTGCATATTATTAAATTCAAAGTGTATTTAACAAATAAAATCAGCACCTAAAATTATAACAATTAAGGATTAGCCAAGAGGAACTATTGTTTATTTTTAAATTCTCTTACTAAATTATACATAAATATGTCTAAATCTTTCTAGTTTGAAATTAAATACAAATAAAAACGATTGTAAGGCCAATTAAATAAAATCATCAACTTAAAATAAGCAATAAAAAACATAACTATTATTTCAAGTTATGTTTTTAACTTAAGCTCTGAGAAATTTAAAATTATAATTATTCTAAATTACTATATTTTATCGGTAAAAAATAGCACGACTAACAACTTCATCATTGAGTTGTTTTAAAGCATCTTCTAAAGATAATAAAACTTGATCACGACTACCAAATCGTCTTAATGCCACTGTTTGATTTTCAATATCCTTATCACCCACTACAAGTTGAACAGGAATTTTAGCGGCATTAGCTTCACGAACACGATAACCTAATTTTTCATTTTTATTATTAATCTCAGCTCTAAAACCTAACAGTTTTAATTCATTGACAATTTTTTGGGCATAGGCTAAATGTTGTTCGTGATGAACAGGGATAACGCTAACTTGAATTGGAGCTAGCCACAATGGTAAGGCACCCTTATATTCCTCAAGTAAGTATGCAACAAAGCGTTCAAATGTTCCGATAATCGCACGGTGAATAACCACAGGAACAGCCTTATTACCATTTTCATCAATATAAGATAGTTCAAATTTACGAGGTAATAAGAAGTCTAATTGACATGTTGAAAGTGTTAAATCATGACCTAAGGCCGTTTTAATTTGAACATCAACCTTAGGCCCGTAAAAAGCAGCCTCATCCTTAGCTTCATAATATTCAACCCCAAGTTCATTAAGTATATCTCTTAAACTATTCTCAGCAAGCTCCCACATTTGATCATCTTTGAAATACTTTTCGTTATCTTCACCCCTAAGCGATAAACGGAACTTATAGTCAGTAATCTTAAAATCTTTATATACTTCGAGAATCAATTTAACAACATTATCAACCTCTTGTTTAATTTGATCTGGCCTTACAAATAAGTGGGCATCATTTTGGCACATACCCCTAACCCTTTCAAGACCACATACGGCGCCGCTTTTTTCATAACGGAAATCATGACCCAACTCCCCAATTCTAATTGGCATATCACGATATGAATGAAGATTATTTTTAAATACCAACATATGATATGGGCAATTCATTGGGCGCAAAACCATTTCTTCCTTGTCCATCTTCATAATTGGGAACATCCCATCCTTATAGTGATCCCAATGTCCGCTGATTTTGAATAAATTAGTTGAGGCAAGAACTGGAGTATATACATGTTGATAACCAAGTGATAATTCTTTATCAACAATATAGCGTTCTAAAATTCTTCTAACAGTCGCACCCTTACTAAGCCAAATATTAAGACCTGGACCAATCAATTCATGACCAGTAAAAATATCTAATTCCTTACCTAATTTACGGTGATCACGAGCCTTACATTCTTCAAGATATGCCATATGCCCTTCTAAATCACTAGCCTCATCATAACAAACACCATAAATTCTAGTTAACATTTTATTATTGGCATCATTCAACCAATAAGCACCAGCTATTTTCAAAAGTTTAAAATGTTTCAATTCCTTTAAACTCTCAACATGACCACCACGACATAAATCACTAAAATCACCCTGTGAATAGATGGTAATTTTGTCATTTTCAGTAAATTTATTAATTAAATATAGTTTATATGAATTATATTTATATTTTTCTTCAGCCTGCTTTTTGGTATATTCATGACCAATGATACGTTTACCATCTTTTGCCAAGCGCTTCATTTCTTTTTCAATTTTTGGAAAATCATCTTCACTAAGTTTAGTTTCTCCAAGATCCATATCATAATAAAAACCATCTTCAACAACTGGACCTACCCACAATTTAACATCAGGATAAAGATTAGTAACAGCCTGTGCCAATAAATGAGCACACGAGTGATTTAAGGGATTTAATCGAGCATCTTCTTTAATATTAATCATAATACCTCCATTTTAAATAAAAAGATGGTACCTAAAGGGCGTATATACGCGGTACCACCTTATTTTATAACTTAAATTTGCTTTAACGCTGCCAGCGGCTGGTATTAACAGCACTCATAAGTAGTAATCTATTCCGTTATTAGCAATTCTCATCAGCCATTGCCTTTCTTAAAATAATCATGAATAAATCATATCTTAATCATTGTATTGAGTAAATTATAATATAACCAATTAATAAATTCAATTTAAAATTTAATAGATTTTTTTATTTTACCTTTTTTCTATACTTATAATCAGCCATCAATAATAAACTTCCTGAAATAAGTATCATTAAAGCATATAAACTTATTGTTTTATCATCGCCAGTTTTAGGTAAAATGCGATTGATATTAACATTGGTATTGATGTTTGATCCTTCTGGTTTTGTTGGTTTATCAGGTTTAATGACAGGTGGTATCACGGATTGCGGTTCATCCTTGATATTAAGGGCGAATTCTTCTGATGCTAGATTATTCTTACTAGCCTTCATTCTAATTTTATATGAACCACTCTTTAAATTCTCAACCACATTAGCAGTGATATCATTCCATTCACCACCATCAAGTTTATATTCCATATTGGTATTAACATTTAATAATTTTCCATCAGCACTATCTTTTGAACTATTTACTGCTACCAACCAAGATGGTGCATCAGGTTTATTAACTTTTATAAATTGTGTCTTAGATGATAATTTATTGACATTATCGCCAACATTAACCACTAATACTTCCTTACCGTATATCGGAGTAATAACTTCTTCAAGTGAAGTAGCTCTATGCCAATTACCATCACCAACGGTATAAATTGAATTATGACTTAAATTTTTTAAAACTCCACTTTTATCATCTTTAGCTTCAAAAATTGCTGTCGGTATAGCTTCACGATTGATATTTAAAGTTAAATTATGAACATTATTAGTGATATTAAAGCCAGCTTTATTTATTTCAATATTTAATTGTTCCTTATCATCAGCTATCAAATCTTCTAGTACAATTTCGTATCTTCTATTATCTAAATTATTAATTTCTTTAATCTGACCACTAGATAACTTGAAATTAAATTTATTCAATTCACCTAAATCTTGGTCGAAAGTAACATAAATTTTATTAGTAATTTCATTACCACTATTTACAAAACGAATTTCACTTAAATTAACATCCTTACTATTACTACGATTAATTCCTGATACATTAAATTTATACAAGGTATAATCACCACTAACTTCACCATTAATCGGACCAACTAGACTTACTTCTGATGATGGACCAGCCAAATTTTTGATAATAGCTGAGATAGTGCTGTGTTGAATGCTAATCGGTACATAGACATTTATTTCTTGATTTGTCTTATTATCACGGTTTAATTGCTTATTGACAACTTCTTTAATACCGTCTTTATTATCAGCTAAATAACCACTTCTTTCAAAGAAATAATTTAAATATTTAGTACCTAAAACATCATTTTCACCAACAGTAGATATTTCATGGTTCTTCCTTATCGCTTCAAGGCTAACTAAAAAATATTTATGTCTGATGCTGTCTTTAACATCATCCCAAGTTAAATCTAAATAGTACCAACCATCATCTAACTTAACTTTATTCCATGCGTGTTTGGTTCCACCACCTCGACCACTAACAACCGAAGCAGGAATACCTAATAAGTCCATAAGATATTTGAAAGATTGTGAATAGCCTAAACAAGCACCTCGATTTAAAACAATACCCTCATAAGAACCACCGGTAAAGGCTTGGTTAAGATCATACTTCATGTTCTTAACCAAATAATCGTGTATATATAATACTTTTTCAACATCACTTAAATGATTAATATTTTTAACAATATCATCTGCTTTTTTTCTAAGTGTAACAACCTTATTGTTGATATGTTTTTCCTTATCATTTCTAACTTTAACATTAGCCAAATGAATATGATCCTTATATAAGGCAACAATTTGAGCATCTCCTGCTGATTTTGTGCTGATATGTCCATCACCATCAATAGCAACATAACTTAAATTATTGTTATCTTGACTTTGGTTATGATCAAATATTTTTCTCTCAGGTATTCTGGTAATCACAAACCACTTTACATCTTTAACTTCATTTTGACTATCATCTAAAAGTTTAATATCAAAAGTATCACCCATATCCAATTCAATATTTTTGGCATTTAATTCAAAAAACGGATAAGGATTATCCTGATAAGGTTTATACTCAACAACTTCATTTAATAAATTTTCTAAATTAGTATATTTACCACTTTCATTAGCTGATAAGAATACACTATTTACACTTAATAAAAATACTGTTGATAATATAGTCAACAACTTAATACTTTTAGTCTTCATATTAGAACTCCTTTGGACTTAATAATTTTACTATTAAAATAAAATTTCGGCAAATTTTATTTAATATTTTAAAAGCCACGATATTAATCACAGATATATACAGTAAATAAAAAAGATTAAGATATGAATCTTAAATTCAATTTCTTAATCTTTTAGAATTTTATTTTACTGGATTTTTAATTGCAGCCTGTGCAGCAGCAAGTCTTGCAATCGGAACACGATATGGTGAGCAAGACACATAAGTCAAACCTACACGATGACAGAATTCAATTGAAGAAGGATCGCCACCATGTTCACCACAAATACCCAATTTAATATTAGGGTTGGTTTTACGACCACCAGCAACTGCAATTTCAATCAATTTTCCAACCCCATGTTGTTCAAGCCTTTGGAAAGGATCTTGTTCATAAATTTTATTACTATAATATGAATTTAAGAAACCAGCGGCATCATCACGAGAAAAGCCGAAAGTCATTTGAGTTAAATCGTTAGTGCCAAATGAGAAGAATTCTGCTTCAGTAGCGATCTCATCAGCTAGTAAGGCAGCGCGTGGAATCTCAATCATAGTTCCGACCATATATTTTAATTTTGCACCCTTTTCCGCAATAACCTTATCAGCAGTTTCAACAACTACATTCTTGACATACTTAAGCTCATTAACATCGCCAACAAGTGGGATCATGATTTCAGGAACAATCTTATAACTAGGATGTTTCTTATTCACATTGATTGCCGCTTCAATTACAGCTCGTGTTTGCATTTCAGCAATTTCAGGATATGAAACCGCAAGACGACAACCACGGTGTCCCATCATTGGGTTAAATTCATGCAGACTGGCAATAACATCATGTAAATGTTTTGAAGTGGTATTAAGTTCTTCTGCAAGAGCTTTAATATCTTTTTCAGTTGTAGGTAAGAACTCGTGTAAAGGTGGGTCTAAATAACGAATTGTAACACTTCTTCCTTCCATCGCTTCATAAATTCCTTCAAAATCACCTCTTTGCATTGGTAGTAATTTAGCAAGAGCGGCCTTTCTAGCCTCCAATGTTTCAGCAATAATCATTTCACGCATCGCTTTAATACGATTGCTGTCAAAGAACATATGTTCAGTTCTAACAAGACCAATACCCTCAGCACCAAATTCTACAGCTTGTTTAGCATCCTTTGGTGTATCAGCATTAGTTCTAACTTTTAAAGTTCGGCGTTTATCAGCCCAACCCATAAATTTCTTAAAATCACCAGAAATTGATGCTGGAACTGTAGCAACAGCCTCACCATAGATTAAACCAGTTGAACCATCAAATGAAATGAAATCGCCCTCTTTATATACTTTACCAGCAACTTCAAATTTCTTATTTTTAGCATCCATGCGAATATCTCCACAACCAGATACACAGCATTTGCCCATACCACGAGCAACAACAGCAGCATGACTGGTCATACCACCTCTAACAGTTAAAATACCTTCAGCAACAGCCATTCCTTCAATATCTTCAGGAGATGTTTCAAGTCTTACTAAAACAACCTTCTTGCCGTTATCATACCAAGTCTTAGCATCTTCAGCGGTAAACACCACTTGACCACAGGCGGCACCAGGTGATGCTGGTAAACCCTTGGCAATAGCAGTTAGTTTTTTAATTGCATCAGCATCAAATTGTGGATGTAATAATGAATCTAATTGTTTAGGATCAACCATCATTAAAGCCTCGTCAGTAGTAATAAGTTTTTCCTTCACTAAATCACAAGCAATTTTTAAAGCAGCTGTAGCTGTTCTTTTACCATTACGAGTTTGAAGCATGAATAATTTTTCATTTTCAATCGTAAATTCCATATCTTGCATATCATGGTAATGTTTTTCTAATTTATCACAGATAGCGACAAAATCCTTATAAGCATTAGGCATAACCTTCTTAAGTTGGTCGATTGTTTGAGGAGTACGAACACCTGCAACAACATCTTCGCCCTGCGCATTCATTAAGAATTCACCAAATAATTTCTTTTCACCAGTAGCAGGGTTTCTAGTAAAGGCAACACCAGTACCACAATCATCACCCATATTACCGAAAACCATCATTTGAACATTAACTGCCGTTCCCCAAGAACCAGGAATATCATTCATACGACGGTAGTAGATTGCTCTTTCGTTATTCCAAGATTTAAATACTGCTTCCACAGCTTTTTCTAGTTGTACCTTAGGATCTGTAGGAAATGATTCTTTAAGTTCTTTTTTATAGAATGCTTTAAATTTTTCAACCATTTCTTTAAGATCGTCAGCATTTAATTCTGTATCTAATTTAACACCTTTTTTATCTTTTAATTCATCGATGATAACTTCAAATTCATGTTTAGGCAAGCCCATAACAACATCAGCAAACATTTGAATAAAACGACGATATGAGTCATAGGCAAAGCGTTCATTATTGCTCTTTTTTGCAATAGTCTTAACAACATCATCATTAATACCCAAATTCAAGATAGTATCCATCATGCCGGGCATACTAGCACGAGCACCAGATCTTACTGATACCAATAACGGATTTTCCTTATCACCAAATTTCTTGCCAACTAATTTTTCAAGCTTAGCAACCTCAGCATGAATTTCCTTTAGAATGCTTGGTGAAATCTTCTTATTGTCTTCATAATATTGATTACAAGCTTCTGTAGTAATGGTAAACCCTTGTGGGACTGGCATACCAAGTCTTGACATTTCTGCAAGATTAGCACCCTTTCCTCCTAAGAGTTCACGCATAGTTCCGTTACCTTCTTTAAATTGGTAAACGTATTTTTTAGCCATTTTTAATCCTCCTAAAATTACCTCTATATTATAAACTATTAACGCATAAATTTATTAAAAAATTCGCCAATACGATCAAAATACCCCTCTTCATAGCAAGCATAGGCATGTTTACAGTCATCAATTAAATAAAATTCCTTATAAGCAGGATACTCATTGTAAATATCGACCCCATATTCATAATTGATTACATCATCATTTTGACTATGAATAATCAATATTGGCAGTTTAGCTTTATCAATTAATTTAAAAACATCAACATCGTCAATATTAAAATTTAGTTCTTGTTTAGTAAGAAATTTAAGACCTGGCATCACAAATGGCATGAAAGTTTTAAGATCATCAGCCTCTTCTTCAACCATATCTTTAAGTTTGGCATATGCTGAATCCGAAACCGCAACCTTAACATGCTTATCAAGCTCATTTCCAAGTGCCATCAAAATTGAAGTTGCACCCATTGAAACACCATATAAGGCGATTTTAACCTCATTAACACGCAATACCAAATATTCAATCCACTTAATTAAATCGAATTGTTCTTGCCAGCCTAAGGTGGTATTAGTACTTTTACTAGCACCAAAACCCCGTTGATCATATATTAAAACATTGTAACCCATTCGATCGAAATGATAGGCTTGTTCTAAAAGTGAATGCGATTCAACATTATAGCCATGAACCAATATAACATATTCACGACCAGCTTCATGATTTTCAATTACTTCACCATTTAATACATAGCCATCTAAAGATTTAATACTAGCCTTAGCAACCTTAGAGTTTATAAACCAATCACGATTACGATTATAAGTGCTGAGAAACTTATCCTTAAGTCGAGCATCAAAAGTTTCTAATAGTTCATCAGTGCTAAACTCATGAGTATCTTTAAAGGCCTTATTAAAGACTAATTTAGAAATACCGGCATAGGCACCTGTTAAAAGTGCTGAAATACCTGCCAGTTTAGCTACACGCTTAAATGTTTTTTTCATTCTAATCACCTCTTATCATTATTATAACAGGTTACGCAATTTTTTTAAGTTATCAAAAATAGTTTCGTATTGATTTTGATAATTCCTCAATTTATCCTTTTCGGCCGCAACTTTATTTGCAGGAGCCTTATTCACAAAGTTAGGATTTTTAAGCATTTTATCAGCACGCTCAATTTCAGCCCTAACCTTGATTAGCTCCGCTTCAAGTTTGGCAATTTCCGCTTGACGATCAACAACCTCATCCAAGGCAAAGACCAAATTACCGCCACTTATTGGTCTAATAATCTTTTCGCCAGTAATTTCCTCAACCACTTCCACCTTGGCAATATTTTTAAGAATATTTAAAATTTCACTATCAAGATTAATTTCACCATCAATAAGCATTCTTAATATTTTTGAAGGCTTAACACCATTATCATTCTTCAATTCACGAATTTGTTTAATTATTTCGATTAAAATATTTACATCATTTACTTTAGTGTAAATTTGTTGACTTTCAAGTGGCCATTCTTCCTTAACAATAGAAATATCCTTATCATTAAATAAATTTTGATAGATTTCTTCGGTTACAAACGGAAGATAAGGATGTAATAATATTAATATTTCCTTTAAAACATAGACCAAAGTATCAATGGTTTGTTTATAGGAATCATCATCGCCATCATTTAAGTCAATCTTAGAAAATTCAATATAATTACTGCAATAATCATCCCATACAAAGTTATATAGTTCATTGCCTGCCATCGCAAATTCATAGCGGTCCATATTCATAGTTACCTGTTTAATTGTTTCATTTAAACGATTTAAAATCCATTCTCCACTGGCATTTAGCGATGTTGGTTTTTTTGGAGTATATCCTTCTTTAATGTTCATCATTACGTAACGGCTGGCATTCCAAAGTTTATTGATAAAATTCCAAGCAGCTTCAATTTTTTCTTCATTAAAATTCATATCCAAACCAGGAGTACTAGAAGTTGCAAGAAAGAAGCGTAAAGAATCGCAACCATATTTATTGATGACATCCATCGGATCAATACCATTACCTAATGATTTGCTCATTTTGCGACCCTGTGAATCACGAATTAAACCGTGGATTAAACAATCTTTAAATGGTACTTGATTAGTAAAATAGCGGGCGCTGAAGGCCATGCGTGCAACCCAGAAGAAAATAATATCATAACCAGTAACCATACATGATGTTGGGTAATACCTGCTTAAATCAGCGGTTTTTTCAGGCCAGCCTAAAACACTAAACGGCCACAGCGCACTACTAAACCATGTATCCAAAACATCTTCATCTTGAAGATAATTTTCAATATCTAAAGGTTTATCAACCTCACAATAAATTTCACCAGTGTCTTTATGATAATAAACCGGAATGCGATGACCCCACCAAAGTTGACGACTAATACACCAATCTTCAATATTATCAAGCCATTGTTTAAAGGTATTTTCAAAGCGTTTTGGATAGAAATTAATCTTTTGATCATCACTATCCTGTGCTTTTAAAACTGCATCAGCCAAGGGTTTCATCTTCACAAACCATTGTTTTGAAAGATAGGGTTCAACCATGGTATCGGTTCTTTCAGAATGTCCTACATTATGAACAATATCTTCAGCTTTAATAAAATTTCCTTCAGCTTTAATTTGTTCAACTAATTTTTTACGACATTCAAAGCGATCCAATCCACAATATTCCCCTGCAAGTTCATTCATTGTGGCATCAGGATTCATACATATCGGCATGGCTAAATGATGTCTTAAACCAATCTGATAATCATTAGGATCATGGGCTGGGGTACACTTCATCGCTCCAGTTCCAAAACCAATTTCAATATAGTCATCAGCAATAATTGGGATTGCCTGTTTATTAGCTGGATTAATTACCTTCTTACCGATGACATTTTGATATTGATCATCTTTAGGGTTAACCACAACACAAACATCGCCAAACATCGTTTCAGGACGAGTGGTAGCCACTTCAATATGGCCCAAACCATCCTCAAAAGGATATTTGAAATAATACATTTTACCTTTAACTTCTTTATATATAACCTCAATATTGCTCAATGCTGTCTTGGCCTCAGGATCCCAGTTAATAATTCTAAGACCCTGATATATTAAGCCTTCTTTATAATAATCGACAAATACCTTGGTAACGGCTTTAGAAAGTCCCTCATCCAAAGTAAATCTTTCACGACTATAATCAACACTATTCCCAAGCGTTGCCCATTGTTGGTGAATAAAATCTGCATATTCACGCTTCCATTCCCAAGCCTTATCTAAAAATTTTTCTCTACCTAAATCATAGCGACTTAATCCCTGTTCTTTAAGACGGGCATCAACCTTAGCTTGGGTAGCAATACCAGCATGGTCCATGCCAGGAACCCATAAAACATCTCTACCTTTTAAGCGTTGGTATCTTGAGATTAAATCTTGTAAAGTATTATCCATCGCATGACCTAAATGTAATTTACCAGTTACATTTGGTGGTGGAATAACAATACAATAAGGTTTTTTACTCATATCACCAGCTTCAAAAACTTTTTTTTCTAGCCAAGATTGATATTTACCCTTTTCAACATTCAAATGATTATACTTACTTTCCATATTTCCTCCTTTAAAATAAAAAAGATGGTACACAAAGGGCGTATATACGCGGTACCACCTTATCTTATAACTTAAAAGTTTTAACGCAACCCTACGGATTGATCTACTAATTTCAATCAATCAACTCCTAGACTACTTTTCTTATATCATTCGGATTTTTTCCATCAACCAAAATCTTTCTTATTGTCACTGATATAGTACTTCCTTCTATTCTAAGTCCTTACAACAATCATAACAAAATTTTAGACTAAGTCAATCACCAAATTATATCTGTCTGATGGCTGATAAATAACAATAACCTGATCATCAAAAATATAATAATGAATACCAATTTTATCCATCTCTAAATATAGTGCTTTTGGATATTTACCACTAATTATTTCTTGATAATAAGGCATATCTTGATAATCTACCGATAATTGTGTATTACGACTTATAATTCCATTATTATGTGCTTCAAAATATTTTAATTGTTGATGATAACTATCATCCTTAATCTTAACAACACTATAAGCAGTATCGCTACCTAAATCATTAGTTGACTTATGTTTTATTACTTCAAAATTAGTTGTGATTAATTTCTTCTCAATTACTCTATGTTGATTAGGGAAGAAATACCCCCACATCAAAAGTAAGCTATACAAAACTGCAACAATAATAATAAAAACTTTTAAAATTTTAAGATAATCAATTTTCTTCATTTTAAATCCTCGAATAAAATATACTATAGAAAATAAAAAATAAAGCTTCCACAGGAAGCTCTTAATAATCAAATTTAAATGGGGCGATCGATGGGACTCGAACCCACGAATGCTGGAGCCACAATCCAGAGTGTTAACCAACTTCACCACGACCGCCATGCCTATGTATTATATCTTATCTAAAATAACTTGTAAATAATAAATTTTACTTTTGGAGCTTTTTGCCAATAAAACTAAATTAAGGCATATTAGTTGAAGTGTCAACGATTTTAGTTTAACATACTGATATTAAAGGTGGTAGAATATGAAAAAAATAACTGTATACTCTAAATCAGGTTGCATTCAATGCAATTTCACAAAAAAATTTTTAGAAGAACATAATCTTGAATATACTAATAAAGATGTCGAATTATCAAGCGTGGCCCTAAAAGAAGTTAAAGAACTTGGTTTTACGAGCCTACCAGTAATAGTAATCGAAGGACTTAAACCTTTTAATGGTTTTAGACCCGACATATTAGAAAAGCTTATTAATGAATAATTATGAATATCATTTATATTTCACTAACGGGACAAACCAGAAAATTCGTCCATAAATTAAATGATGTCAAAGCTACAGAAATTAAAAAAAATCAATATTTCGAAATCAATGAACCATATATCGTTATTGTGCCTACATATGATTATCAAATAACCTGTATCATTGATGAATTTATTGATTTTAAAAATAATAGACATTACCTAAAAGGTGTATGTGGAAGTGGTAATTTGAATTTTAATGAACTCTTTTGTTTCAGTGCGAAAGAGCTGGCGGAAAAATATCATGTACCACTTATTCATCTTTTTGAATTTAGCGGTAATGAAAACGATGTTAGAACTATAGAAAACGAGGTAAATAAAATTGGAAAAACCTAAACAAATAAATAAAACTAATAATATTACATATTTTGAATTAAACAATGAATTAAATCGCCCAATTGATGGTAAAATCCCCCTAGAAAAAGATCTAGCAGCTGTAAAAGCCTTCTTTTTAGAGCATGTTAATCCTAATACAGTATTTTTTTATACGCTAGATGAAAAATTGGATTATTTAATTGAAAATGACTATCTTGAAAAAGAATTTTTAAATAAATATTCTCGTGAATTTGTCAAAAATTTAATGCAGGAAATATATAATAAAAAATTTAGATTCAAATCTTTTATGGCAGCCTTTAAATTTTATAAACAATATGCCCTTAAGACCAATGATAATCAAAGATATTTAGAACGCTATGAAGATCGCATTGTATTTAATGCCTTATATCTTGCGGATGGTAATGAAGAATTGGCTAAAGATCTTGCGGATGAAATGATTAATCAACGCTATCAGCCAGCTACCCCGACCTTTTTAAATGCAGGTCGTAAAAGACGCGGAGAGCTGGTATCATGTTTTCTGATACAAGCTACCGATGATATGAATAGTATTGGTCGAACTATCAATTCGGCACTGCAATTATCAAGAATAGGCGGTGGTGTTGGGGTTGTTTTAAGTAATATCAGAGCTGCTGGTGATCCAATTAAAAAGATTGAAAATGCCTCTAGCGGTATTGTTCCTGTAATGAAGCTACTTGAAGATAGCTTTAGTTATTCAAATCAATTAGGACAAAGAAATGGTGCTGGTGCTGTATATCTTAATGTTTTTCATCCTGACATTGTTTCATTCTTATCAACCAAAAAAGAAAATGCCGATGAGAAAATTCGAGTTAAAACACTATCCCTGGGTTTAATCGTCCCTGATAAATTCTATGAACTGATTAAAAATGATGATATTATGTATCTTTTCAGTCCCTATGATGTTGAAAGAATATATCACAAACCCTTTGCTTATATTGACATTACTGCAAAATATGAAGAATTAGTCAACAATCCAGACATTAGAAAATCAAAAATTAGAGCGCGTGATTTAGAAAATGAAATCAGCAAACTCCAACAAGAATCTGGGTATCCATATATTGTCAATATTGATCATGCCAATAACAACAACCCTATTGAAGGAACCATCATTATGAGCAATCTTTGTTCAGAAATTTTACAAATTCAAAGACCTTCAATTATCAACGATGGACAAGAATATGAAGTGTTAGGTACAGATATAAGTTGTAATCTTGGTTCGACCAATATTGTTAAAATGATGGAATCAAAGAATTTTGGTAAATCTATTGAAACAGCTGTAAGGGCATTGACCTATGTCAGTGATCATTCAAATATCAAAGCGGTACCAACAGTCAAAAATGGTAATGAAAAGGCTCATACAATCGGGCTTGGAGCCATGGGTTTGCATACCTTTTTAGCCTTAAATCAAATGAATTATGGTGATGAAGAATCATTGGAATTTACTGATTTATATTTTAGATTATTAAATTACTACTCACTTATCGCCAGCAATAAGATTGCCAAAGAACGCCACACCAGCTTTGATAATTTCCATAATTCCAAATATTACAGTGGTGAATACTTTGATAAATATATCAATGAAAAACTAACGATTAAATCTAATAAAGTTAAAAAGCTCTTTCAAAATATTCATATCCCAACCACAAACGATTGGTTAAAACTTAAAGAAGAAATTAAAGAAACTGG
Source organism: Erysipelotrichaceae bacterium (assembly GCA_034180345.1). Taxonomy (GTDB): domain Bacteria; phylum Bacillota_I; class Bacilli_A; order Erysipelotrichales; family Erysipelotrichaceae; genus RGIG5681. The sequence continues at coordinate 34,296 of JAXFOQ010000020.1, forward strand.
CTTATATCATCAAAATCGTTTAGCTGTTGCCCCAACCGGTTCCATAAGCTATATCAATGAAACCAGTGCCAGTATTCATCCGATAACCAGACTTATTGAAGAAAGACAGGAAAAGAAAACAGGTAAGACCTACTATCCTGCGCCCTATCTTTCAAACAAGACCATTCCCTACTACACTTCGGCATATGACCTTGATATGCGCAAAGTGATTGATGTTTATGCCACTGCTCAAAAACATATCGATCAAGGTATGAGTCTTACATTATTTATGCGCAGTGAAATACCTGATGGCATCTATGAATGGAAAAAGAATCATACTTCTAAATTAACTACTAGAGATTTGAATATTTTACGAAATTATGCTTGGCATAAAGGTATCAAATCAATTTATTATATTAGAACATTTACCGAAAATAATGATGAAATCGGTAGTAATGAGTGTGAAAATTGCTCAATTTAGAAAGGATTTTATGAATAATAATAACTATATAGCTGTTAATTGGAATAATATTGAAGATATGATTGATAAATTGACTTGGGAAAAATTAACCGAGCAATTTTGGTTGGATACCAGAATACCCCTATCAAACGATTTAGATGATTGGCGAATGCTTAGTTCGATCGAACAAGATATGATTGCGAAAATATTTGGTGGCTTAACCCTACTTGATACTTTACAATCGCAGGATGGTGTTGATGCGATTAGAGAAGATATTAAAACACAACACGAAGAAGCAGTATTGAATAACATTCAATTCATGGAGTCGGTACACGCCAAAAGTTATTCTTCAATTTTTAGCACTCTAAACAGTAAGGCAGAAATCGAAGAAATATTTGCTTGGGCCAATTCTAATGAATTATTACAATGGAAGGCGAATAAAATTAATGATATTTATACAAGTGGTAGTCCCTTGCAGAAAAAAGCTGCCAGTGTTTTATTGGAATCATTTTTATTCTATTCAGGTTTTTATGCACCTCTTTGGTATTTAGGTAATAATAAACTTGCCAATGTAGCTGAAATTATTAAATTAATTCTTAGAGATGAATCTGTGCACGGTACATATATAGGCTATAAATTTCAAGTAGAATTCAATAAACTTAAAGATGATGAACAAAATTCTTTGAAAAATTGGGTCTTTGAAACCCTATATGAACTTTATATCAACGAAACAAAATATATCCAAGAAATATATGATAAGGTCGGTTGGAGTGAAAAAGTTAAAACCTTTACTCGCTATAATGCCAATAAGGCACTATCTAATTTAGGCTTTGATCCCCTATTCCCAGATACTGCCGATGATGTTGATCCGATTGTTATGAATGGTATTTCTACCGGTACCAGCAACCACGATTTCTTTTCACAGGTCGGAAACGGCTACTTATTGGGAAGAGTTGAAGCAATGGAAGATGACGATTACAGTAAATGGTATTAAAAATAAGATGGTTACATCTTATTTTTATATAATTCCGACATTTTTCATATATTCTTCCAATAAAGCTACATTACCGTTAAAACAATAACCGTCAATACCGCATTCATAGGCACCTCTAATATTTGCGTTAAGGTCATCAATAAATAAACATTGGTCCGCTTTCAGATCATAAGTTTTCAAAACATATTCAAAAAAGGCTTTGTCAGGTTTAACTTTTTTAATATCTGCGGAAATAATTTCAGCATCCATCAACTCAAATGCCTTAATACCGTCTTTATATAAATGAAATGATTTTGCCGCATTGGAACAAAGATACAACTTATAACCTTTTTCTTTAAGTTTTAACATCAGATTATACATTTCTTTACTTTGAATTTTATGTATATACCAAGTATCAATGATTTCTTTTACAAGTTTATGATACTTGACATCCAAATTTAATATCGCCTGATGATAGACATCATCATCATTTGCCAGACCCTCATCGGCTCTATTCCAAATATTGTTTAAAAAAATATGATGTTTCAATAAATTTATTAATTTAACATCCTTGGTATATTTACTGATAATATAATCCGGAGAAAAGTCCATAATTACATTACCCATATCAAATAATATATTTCGATAAATCATAAATTCTCCTTATAATGGTTGGGAGTGATTCCCAAGTGTTTTTTAAAAATATAGCTGAAATATCGCTGATCACGATAACCGACGGCATTTGCCACTTCATGAACTCTGATATTTGCATTTTTAAGTAATAGACACGCTTTTGAAAGTCTTACTGAAGTAAGAAATTCCAAAAAGGTATAATTGGTTTCAGACTTAAACAAATGACTTAAATAACTTTCACTGACACCCAAAAATTCGGAAGTTACAGTAATATTTATATCATTCATATAATTATCATTGATATAATTTATCGCCTTAATTAAATTACTGTGTTTGGAATTAACCGTAATTTTAAGTTTATGTTCAATATTTTTTATAATGTTATCATCATTGTCATTAAAATTATTTAACAGTAATTTATAATTAACCTTGGTGATAGCCTTTTTAAGTGCCTTATCGAGTTGTTCATCATCAAACGGTTTTAAAAGATAATCACTCACTTCCAAATCAATACCTTTTTTAGCATATTCAAATTCATCAAATGCAGTAATCATAATAACTATCGGTTCATAGATTTCCTTAATTTTTTCAAGCATTTTAATTCCGTCTAAAATCGGCATTCTAATATCGGTAATAATTATATCCGGCCGATGTTTAATTGCCAATCTTACACCTTCCTGACCGTTTTTAGCTTCACCGATAACTTTGCAATTATAATTATCCCAAGGTGTTGTCAATAATAAACCTTTTCTTACAATAACCTCATCTTCAACAATAATTACCCTATACATTTGTTTTACCTCTAATATCTTTTAAAACTTTAACTTGAATATAAGTACTGTTACAATCATCGATCAATTTTAAATTATAGTCATCTCCATAATACAATTTAATGCGTTTATTAACATTGAACAATCCGATACCGTTATTTGTATTATCATCAATAAGTTTATTAAAATCTTCTTTAAAACCGTTGCCGTTATCTTTAATATTGAAAATTAAATATTCATTTTCAGCATATCCTTCAACCGTAATTTTACCCTTCTCACTAATACTTTCCATACCGTGAACTACGGCATTTTCAACTAAAGGTTGAATAATTAATTTAGGTATCATACAATCCATTATCGATTCATCAATTTTAATTTCAAAATCAAAGCGATCGCTGTAACGTTCTTTTTGAATAAAAATATAACTTTTTATTAAATTCATTTCTTTTTCAACCGTAACTATAGTTTCGTTAAAATTCATACAAGCCTTTAAAACACTTCCGAATTCGGTGGCTATTTTAGCTATCTTATCAACTTTGTGTAATTTAGCCTCCCACTTAATCGAATCCAATGTATTATATAAAAAATGAGGATTAATTTGTGATTGTAATGCTTTAAGCTCCGTAATTCTAAGCATCTTATGTTTTTCAATGTCTTTAAAATGATAATTTTTAATCTTTTTAAGTAAATCGTTAAAAGCATATTCAATAGTTGAAATTTCTTTAATATCCGATATTTTATCAGTAATAAACTCCGAATCACATTCCAAACAATTAACTCTGTCAGTCAATTTTGTAATGGGTTTAATTAAGCGATTTTTTAAAATATAGGCAGTTAACAGTGCCAGTAAAATACTAGGAATTGATGCCGATAACATTGTAAGTGAAACAACTTTGATATTGTTATTTACGAATGAATTTTCCATCACACCCATAGTCTTAACATTAATTTCTTTATCTTCAATAATCCTGTAGGTGTAATTTTCATTAATATCACTCTTAAAAAATGATGAATTTATATGTATATTATTATTGAAGTCGGTATTATTGAATATTTCATAATTATAATCGGACACCATTACAAATTTCACATTGCCTAGATAATCATTGCTTAAAGGTTCAATTAAATCTTTAATAAAATTACTTGAAAAATCGACGATTACATACCCTATTAAACGTTGATGATCAAAAATTTTTTTAGTAACGGTAAAAGCGTTATTGATACCGTTTTCCCATTTGTAGCTGTTCGGATATACTTCATTGTTATTTCTTGAAACTGCAAATTTCAACACTCCCCAATTACCGAATTTTGCGATATTATACATTTTGGGAATAACGGTTGTTGAAAAAGTGAAGTCATTATTGCCGACAATGTGCAAGGCTATACTGCTACTTTTATTCCCAAGTAAGGCAAAGGCCTCATCATTAACACCCTCGTTATAGGTATTGGTATTGATTGCGTTGATAATATTTTTATCGGTTACAAATCTGTCCAGTTTACCGTCAATATCCTTAATGGCCTTTGCTAATAAAGTGTCGGATGTTTTAATGGTATCTTCAATATGCTTTGCAACATTCATTTTGGAAGAATGATTGATATATATCAGAGAAAAAATCCCAAACATCATTATCGGTATAATTGTAAAACTGATAGTCCAATATACGATATATTTTTCAAAACTTTTCTTGGAATTTTTTCTATTAAACATATTTACCTCTAAACCACCGACACCTTACCCTTACTGATAATATTGAAAATCACAAATGACAATAATGTTGCAACCGTCAATATACTTGCAAGGGCGGCAGCCGTACCGAAGCTTGCCCTGACAACCTCGGTATAAATAGCTACCGATATGGTTGCAGTTTTGCCTGTATATAACATTATACTGGAACTTAGTTCGTTAATGGTACTAATCCAACTTAAAATTGCTCCGCTGACAATTCCCGGAATCATTATTCTGGCTGTAACCTTAAAAAATGATTTCATCGGGCTTTCACCAAGACTTATTGAAGCCTCCTCCACACTGCTGTCTATTTGTTGAAGAATGGCACTTGATGATCTGACAGTGTAAGGCATTTTACGTATAACATAGGCAATTATCATAATCAACGGTGTGCCGGCAATAAGTAATGGGCCTTTATTATAAGTGAGCAATAAACTAATTCCCAAAACCGCACCCGGTATAACATACGGAAACATTACGAGTATATCCATAAAAATACTGCTTTTCGATCGTCTTTTGGTAATTAAAAACGCCACTAAAATACTTATTAAAATAATAATTACAATCGCAATACTCGAAAAAACAAAAGTGTTGGTGATATTACCGCCCAATCTGAAGAATATGGCTTTATAACTTTCAAATCCGAAGCCGTTTACAAAAACAGGACCGTTAGTATTGATAAATGAGGTAATTATAACAACAATTTGCGGTAAAAAAGTAATAAATGCAAATGCAAATAAGAGTAATGACAATAATACCTTATATTGAAATTTCAATTCTTTCTTTTTCGGAGGTCTTAAAGCGCTCATCGTATAACTTTTACGATTTATTATAAATTTTTGTACCAAAAGAACGGCAAGAGAACAAATAACTATGATGATACTCAAAGCACTGGCCATACCGGCATTGCCTCCGGTTTCACTCATATATTCTTCATAAACAAGCACCGGCAACACCTTATAACCTTCACCGATTAACATCGGCGTACCGAAATCTGCAAGACTTGACATAAATACCATAATAGCTCCTGCGGCAATAGTAGGTTTTATCACCGGGAACGTTACTGTCAACAGGCGTTTTATTTTACTTGCACCAAGATTTTCACCGGCCTCTTCAAGTGATGAATCAATACTGTTTAAAGAACCTGCAACATATAAAAATACATAAGGATAAAGCTTTAAAGTAAATACTAAAATTATACCCAAAAAACCGTATATCGAAGGAAATTCAATACCGATATTATGAAAAAATTTAGTGATACTGCCATTTCTTCCAAGAAGCATAATCCACGAATAAGCGCCGATAAAAGGTGGAGACATCAACGACATAATAATCATAACATTAATTGCCTTGGCTCCGAAGATTTTATAACGGGTAAATGCGTAAGCAAGAGGAACACCGATTATTATTGCTAAAACGGTGGTGATGGAAGATACGATAAGTGATCTTAATAATGTGCGATAATAATATTCATACTTAAAAAAATTACCGAAAAATTCCAGTGTAAACTTACCCTCGTTATTTATAAAACTCTTGGAAAACAATGTGATAAAAGGATAAATCAAAAACAATGCAAATAAAATGAAAATTGCAATACGGCTGATAAACCAAAAATCATATCTTCGGTGTCTATCCATTTAATCTCACCTCACCGTCAATACTGAATAATGAAATATTATTACTGTCAAAAGTTAAAGACACCCTGCCTTCGTCTCTGATGGTTAAAGTATTATCGGTATATTCATGAACTTCAATCACTTCACCGTTTTCAAGTTCAACTTCATAATAAATATAATCACCTAAAAATGTTGACATCGTGATGTTACCGATTATACCGCTATTTAAATTATCGGACATTTTAATTTGTTCAGGTCTTACCGAAACTAAAACTTTTTCGACATTTTCACTTAGCTTTACTTCAAGTTCATAATCATCTATTTTTATTTTATTATTATCAATAACATCAGCAGTCATAAAATTGGAAATACCGATAAATCCGGCTACAAAACTGTTTGCGGGTTTTTGATAAATTTTTGTCGGGGTATCAATTTGCATTATTTTACCCTTGTTCATAACAGCGATTCGATCACTTATAGCAAGAGCCTCTTCCTGATCGTGGGTTACATATACGGTAGTAATATTTAATTTACGTTGAATTTTTTTAATAACGGTACGCATTTGTACCCTTAACTTTGCATCCAAATTACTCAAAGGTTCATCCATAAGTAAAATTTTAGGCTCGATAACAATGGCACGAGCCAAGGCGACACGTTGTTGTTGACCGCCGGATAATTTATCAGGCATTCGATCTTTAAGATTTTCAATTTGAACAATTTTAAGTACCTGTTCAATTCTTTTTTGTCTTTCCTGTTTTGGGATTTTTCTGGTTTTCAAACCGTACTCAACATTCTCATAGACACTCAAATGTGGGAAAATGGCATAATTTTGAAAGACCATACCTATATCACGCTTATTAGCCGGTGTTTGATTTATAATTTTATCATTAAAACGGATATTCCCTGCTTCAATACTGTTAAAACCGGCAATCATTCTCAATAATGTTGTTTTTCCACAGCCCGAAGGACCTAACAGTGTGAAGAATTCTCCGTTATCAATTTCAAAATCAATATCATCAATCGCAATAAATTCCCCATATTTTTTAATTATTTTTTCCAGTCTTACATTTGTACTCATATTTACTCCTTAATTAAAACATTAAGGTTATCCTTAATGTTTAATGATTTATTTACCTACCAATATCTCTTTCCAATTATTTAAATTTGTTTCTTTAGAATTTGATGCCCAAGAAAAATCATAGTCAACCAGTTTAATCTCGGCAAGCGGACCTAAACCCTTAGGAGCATCAACATCATTTCTAATTGAACGGCGACTTAATTGCTCAGCCATCAATGTTTGTGTTTCCTTGCTCAAAACAAAATCAATAAATTTTTTAGCATTATCAATATTTTTAGCACCCTTGATAATAGCTACTCCATCAGGAACGGCTGAAGTGCCTTCGCTAGGATATACGATTTTAACAGGTGAACCTGCATTAACAAACTTAATAGCCTCTTTTTCCAAAGTCAGTCCTAAGGCGTATTCACCATCAGCTACACCCTTATATACTCCTGATGAGCTAGAAAGAATTTTACCGTCCAAATTTCCGTAAAAATCTTTAATAAAATCCCAACCGTCATTTTGTGTTTTATATGCTGTCAACATCGTTGCCAAAATTGTATAAGATGAACCGCTTTTTGCAGGATCGGCCATTGCAATTTTACCTTTAAATTCAGGTTTTAAAACATCACTCCACGATTTAACGGCATCAGGATTTGATACAAGATTGGTATTATAAAGAATTACCATCGGTAACGGACTTTCGCCGGTCCAAGAATTATCACTCGCATAATATTTGGCATCAATATTAACCAATTCAGGTGATTTATAAGGTTCAAACAGTTGAGCATAGGCTTGTAATGATTCGGCACCTCCGCCCCATAAAACATCGCCTAACGGATTATCTTTTTCAGAATCAACACGTTTTAAAAGTTCTCCGGTACCGGCAGCTACAATCTCAACTTTAATTCCACTTTTCTTTTCGAATTCCTGAACAATTAAATTAATTGTTTCAGAAGGATGCGGTGAATAAACAGTTAAACTTTTACTTTCTTCAGCATTATTCTTATTATTGGATGAACAGGCTGCCAATGAAGTAAATAACAATAGGCTTAACATTATAGTTAAAATATTTTTCATTTTTTCCCTCCGTTTATTAACTATACCAGAATATTAACAAACTGTGTAAGCGCTAACAAGTATTCATTTCTGCATTTTTGTTGAAAATCCTACAATCGGTTGAATTATCTTATAACTTTAATATAAATTATAAAAAAGGAGGGAAATTTAATGATTAATTTCGGAACCGGAGGTTGGCGTGAAATCATCGGTGATAACTTCACAAAAACAAATATATATAAAATAGCTTCGGCTTTAGCGCAAATTATGCAGGATGATACGGTTATTATCGGATATGATCGGCGTTTTATGTCCAAGGAGGCAAGCTTTTGGTTCATTGAAGCCTTGGCAAGCAACAATATTAAAGCATTATTAATCGATAAGGCTTCACCGACACCGATTATTATGTATGCGGTAAAAAAATTTAATACCGAATATGGTGTAGCGATAACCGCAAGTCATAATCCGGCTATATATAACGGTATTAAAATATTTACACATGGAGGTAAGGATGCAACGGTTGAAGTAACATCCGAAATTTCAGCTATCGCCAATCAAATTGAATTAAATGAAATTAAACCGTTTTACGAAATAGAAAATACGGATTATTTTAAACGCATCGACCCTTTCAACGACTACATTGATTCAATATTGAATACAATTAATATCAATGAAATAAGAAATGCCAATTTAAAAATTGCAATAGATCCGATGTTCGGTGTTTCGCAAACCTCGTTAACCACCATACTCGCAACGGCAAGATGTGAAATCGACATAATAAATAACCGCCACGATACATTATTCGGAGGCAGACTTCCAAGTCCCGCCTCAGAATCATTGCATAAATTAATGGATTTGGTTGTTCATAATCATTATAACTTAGGAATTGCCACCGACGGTGATGCGGATCGTATTGGTATTGTCGATGAATTGGGAAATTTTATTCATCCCAATACCCTGCTTTGTTTACTGTATTACTATTTATTGGTATACAAAAATTGGAAGGGAGCTGTTGTTCGTAACCTGTCAACCACACATATGTTAGATCGTATTGCGGATAAATATAATCAAAAATGTATTGAAACTGAGGTCGGATTTAAACATATTTCATATAATATGGAAAAATATCAGGCCATAATCGGTGGAGAATCCAGCGGAGGATTGACCGTAAAAGGACATATTCAAGGAAAAGACGGTATTTATGCGGCAACACTATTGGTTGAAATGATCAGTATTACCAAAAAAAGTATCAGTCAATTGGTATCGGAATTGGAAAAAGAATTCGGTAAAAGTTGTTTCAGTGAAAATGCCTATAAATTCACCCAAAATAAAAAAGATGAATTAATAGATATTTTATTTAATAAAAAAATGACACCTAAATATAAAAATATTAATAAAATATACTATCTTGACGGTCTAAAAATAATATTTAATGATGATACTTGGATTAGTGCCCGCTTTTCGGGAACCGAACCGGTATTGCGAATATTTGCGGAAAGTTATGATAATAATACAGTTAAAAAAAATGTCAAATTAATGGAAGAATTTTTAAACCTTACAAATAAGGAAAAAATTTAAAAAACATAATTTACAATTAATAAAATAGGCAGGATTTTATACCGATATCCTATATAAGTCTTTAAATATAACTTTTTGGGATTATCATATTTTATAATCGTGCCTATTTTTATTTATGTTTAATTATAATTTATTTACTTGCATCAACAATATAATCATATATTTGTTTTTTATTAATTTCCGAATTAAAAGTGCTGTATGCAATTAAATCTTTATCACTTACCGATAATATATCTTTAATCACTTTTAATTGTTTGTTGAGATTTGAACGATTTAATTTATCACTTTTATTGGCAATCACCAACACCTTCAAACCTTGGTATCTGGCAAATTCAATCATCGCCAAATCATCTTCACTTGGTTTATGCCTAATATCAACAATCATAATCATTAATTTAAGTTGTGTGCGATTGGCAAAATATTCTTCCATCATCTCACCAAATTGCATAATTTCCTTATCGCTTAACTTGGCATAACCATAGCCTGGCACATCAACGAGAATAAAACGATTGTCAACATCAAAAAAATTCAATAATCTAGTTTTGCCAGGAGTCTTACCGATATGGGCAATACCGCGATTAAATATGGCGTTAATGAACGAACTCTTACCAGCATTAGATCTTCCAACAATTACCACTTCATTTAAGTTGTGAACGGGATAATCTTGAATCTTTACTGCACTTTTAATAAATTCAATCATAATAATATTACTTTAAGTACTTCTGATACATGGGCAACCGGAATAAATTCAATACTTTCTTTAACTTCCTTAGCTATTTCATCTAAGTCTTTAACATTGCCCTTAGGGAAGATGATCTTTTTAATTCCTGAGCGATGAGCAGCAAGTGATTTTTCCTTTAAGCCTCCAATCGGTAAGACATTACCACGCAATGTAACTTCACCAGTCATGGCAATATCCTTATTAACTTTACGATTGGTAATACATGAAACAATGGCACTGGTTAAGGTGATACCGGCTGATGGACCATCCTTAGGAACTGCCCCCTCTGGTGCATGAATATGTATATCATGGCTTTCAAACCACTTACTATCGATCTTTAACTTATCGGCATTAGCCTTAACCCAATCCATGGCAATTGAAGTTGATTCCTTCATAACATCACCAAGTTGACCTGTTACAATCATCTTGCCCTTACCATCAAAATAAGTAACCTCTATCGGTAATATATCACCACCAAATGAAGTATAGGCAAGACCAGTAACAACCCCAACCTGATCCTTACGATTCTTTTCACCATATTCAAACTTTTCATTTCCCAACCACTTAACAATTAAGGCCTTGGTTAGTTTAAATGATTTTTTACGATCTTTTAAAATTGCCAGTACCGTTTTACGACAAATTGTTGCGATAATTCTTTCTAAATTACGGACTCCAGCTTCACGGGTATAGTGTCTGATTAAATATAATAAAATATTCTTATCAAAAATTAATTGATTACTCTTTAAACCATTGAAAGATAATTGCTTAGGAATTAAATGTTTTTGGGCAATCTTAACTTTTTCAATCTCTGTATACGAAGATAATTCAATAATTTCTAAACGATCCTTTAAAGCAGGAGGGATATTTTCGATATAGTTAGCGGTGGCAATAAATAACACATCACTCAAATCATATGGTTCTTCCATATAATTATCACTAAAGGCATTATTTTGTTCAGGATCTAAGACCTCTAACATTGCACTACTTGGATCACCCTTAAAATCACTGGCCATCTTATCAATTTCATCGATTAAGAATACTGGATTTAAAGTTCCAGCCTTCTTCATTCCTTGAATGATACGACCTGGCATTGAACCAAGGTATGTACGACGATGACCTCTAATTTCTGACTCATCTTTAACACCACCTAACGATTGTTTAACAAACTTACGATCAAGGGCTCGTGCTACCGATTTAGCAAGACTAGTCTTACCAACGCCCGGTGGACCAACAAGACATAATATTGGCGACTTAAGACTATTGGTCATATTCTTAACTGCCAAATACTCCATAATGCGTTCTTTAACTTTTATTAAACCATAGTGATCCTCATCAAGGATTTCTGTTGCTAAATTCAAGTCCTCGTTATCCTTTGATTTTTGATACCAAGGAATTTGATATAGCCAATCTAAATAATTTCTAATTACTGACGATTCACCGCTGGCTGCTGGGGTCATTTCAAAGCGTTTAATTTCATCCCTAGCCTTCTTTTTAACATAATCAGGGAAGGGTTCACTTTCAAAGGCTTTACTTAATTTATCAATATCACTGTCAGCATCTTCATTAAGTTCTTCTTTAATTAAACGCATCTTTTCTTTTAATAGATATTCTTTTTGATTATCATCAAATCTTGCCTTCATTTTCTTATCAATTTCAGCTTCAATAATATCGATTTCATGATAGCCGATAAAGGCTTCCAAGATTTTCAATAAACGATCATTGACATTTGTTGTTTCGAGTAATTCTTGTTGTTTAATATAAAAGGTAATTCCGAATTGAGCAATAGTATCAGCATATAAATTTCCATCATCAAGCTTAGCAATTCTGGCAAGATTGATCGGATCAATACGATTAATACTGTGTTCAATAATTTCATTATTTATTCTTAAAATTAGGGCCTTAACCTCTTTTTCATCATCGATTTCAACCTTTAAATCATGATATTTAACTGAAAGATAATCACCATTATCCGCAAATCCATCAACAACAACCCTTTCAATACCTTTAACCACAATCGTTAAGGCATTATTTTTTCTACGAATAGTTTTAATCAAACATAATGTACCAACATTATAAATATCATCAAAACCAGGCTCATCAACTTGAAATTCCTTTTGGCAAACCACCACTACATATCCATCGCTATTAATATTGGCTTCATCAACAGCCTTGATAGTCTTTGGTCTTCCAACCTCAATAGATACTTCTTGTTCTGGAAAAACAATAATATCGCGTGTGCAAATTAAGGGAATAAATTTTTCTTTAGGCATAACAACCTCCATCTTTGATAAAAGACACTTTAAGTGTCTTTCTAATTCTCTTTAATAAATTGTACAGCTTTACGAGAAACTAAATCACCTTTAACGCTCTCAGCATTTAGATATTTTTTAACTTCCTCGATTGGCATCTTATACATATCAGCCATAGCTTGTAATTCTTTTTCGACTTCTTCATCACTTACTTCAAATTTTTCTTTTACAACAATAGCCTTAATCAATAAGCGAAGTTTAATACGCTTTTCAGCATCAACTTGATAACTTGCAAGTAAACCTTCCTTCGTTTGACCGAAGTACTTTAAATAATCTTCAAGTTTCATACCTTGATAACTAATTCTTTGAGCAAATTCATTAAGCATATCTTCAGCTTCATGTTTAATCATAATTTCTGGAACATCAATTTCATTTGCGGAAATTAATTTCTCAAACATTTCATCATCAGCCTTGTTTTCAGCCTCAGATTTTTTTGTGTTCAATAATTGTTCATGAAGATATTTTTTCAATCCCGCTTCATCTTTAATATCCTTTAAACCTGCAACTTCAAAGAACTCCTCATCAATTTCTGGTAAAACTTTAGTCTTAATATCATTTAATTTAATTTTAAAGATAACCGCTTGTCCCTTCAATTCTTCAGCTTGATATTCTTCAGGGAAGGTTACATTAATTTCTTTTTCTTCACCTGTTTTCATACCGATAATTTGTTCCTCAAAACCAGGAATGAAAGTATGGCTACCAATTTCTAAAGCGTAATTTTCAGCCTTGCCACCTTCAAAGGCTACACCATCTTTAAAACCTTCATAATCAATGATGGCTGTATCACCATTTTCAACCATGCCCTCTTTAACTTCAAGATTGGCATAGCGTTCACGCATCTTTTTGATTTCAGCATCAACTTCATCATCGGTAATGTAAATTTCAGGTAAAGTATAACCGAAGCCCTTATATTTCTTAAGTTCAACATCAGGAGCAGTGCTTAATTTGAATGTTAGTTTTAACTCATTTTCGTTAATAGTGTCGATATTTAATTGTGGCTGATCAATTAGTTCCACATCATGTTCAGCTAAACATTTAGTAAATTCATTTTGTAGAATAGTATCAACAGCTTCCATCATAATTTGTTGTGATGAAATTTGTTTTTTAACCAATTCCTTAGGCGCTTGACCCTTTCTAAAACCCTTAACTTCAACTTTTTTAGCTAATTTATCAAAGGCTTTTGTTTGAGCATTAAGCCATGTTTCTTTTTCGACTTCATGTTTAATTTCGGCTTTGCAATTTTCAATTTTTGTATATGTAGACATTTATCCTCCTAAAAATCGTATTAATATTTTAACATAAATTATAATAATATTTATAATTTAAGCAATTTTTCATCATTTTTTAAGTATTTCAATTCAAATTTCGCAATTTCTTCCTTTAAATCAAAAATTTTATACAAATGATAAACAATACTCTTAAAGATTAATTCACACTCATTAAGACCATATTCAAGTGGAAGATGATCAAAGATCAAACCAATCAATAATTCTTTACTCAATTTATAAAAATCGGGATTTTTCATAAAATAATCATTTAATTTATCATCACAAGCTAAATAAAAAGGTGATTTAGTTTGTGGCGTTATATTTATAGGATTAAATTCAAATACTTCCTGATTTTTTTGATAAATTAATGGTAAATTAATCTGTTGTTCAATCAATTCAAAAATTAATAATTCTTTAGCTTGTATCAGTCCATCACCCTTTAAAAAGGCAATAATCTCATCATGATAATCCAATAATTTTCTTTTGGTTATATAATCAATAGCTAATAGCTGTTTCATATCATCACCATGTAAATAACTGTCTAGGTCAAATTCCTGTTGAAAAGTATAGTTCTTATTACTTTTAATTTCATTTAATAATTCAAGTAATTTCTTTTCAAATTCACTAGGTACATAGGGCATACCTAGTTCATTGATAATCATCGCCTCAGCTTTTACATAATCTTTATCAGCAATAAATCCATTAATTTTATTCAAGATTTCATCATAATAATTCATATATTAAATATAACATTTTTATATCGGTTTAAGCATATTTTTGGTAGAATAATTGTATGTTTAAAAAAGGTTATGATAATGATCGCTATGTTGAAATGCAATCATTAAATATTATGAAAAGAATCCAAATGTTTAATAATAAACTATATTTGGAATTTGGTGGGAAATTATTTGATGACTACCATGCCTCGCGTGTTTTACCAGGTTTTGAACCTGATAGTAAAATCAAGATGTTGCTTAATATCAAACAACATTGTGAGGTGATGATTGTCATCAATGCCAATGATATTGAAAAGAATAAGATTAGAGGCGACTATGGCATTACCTACTACCAAGATTTGATGCGTTTGATTGATGCTTTTAGAGAAGTTGAACTATTGGTTGGAAGTGTTATAATCAGTCGTTATCACGGGCAAAAAGCTGCCATTATGTTGAAAAAGAAACTAGAAAATATCGGCATCCAAGTTGCCTTTCATTATACAATTGAAGACTATCCACTCAATGTGGCTCACATTTGTAGTGAAGATGGCTTTGGTAGGAATGAATACATTAAAACAACTAAACCCTTGGTAATTGTAACAGCGCCAGGACCTGGTTCTGGCAAACTTGCCACCTGTCTTTCACAGATATATAATGACTATCAACACGGAATTAAAAGTGGCTATGCTAAATTTGAAACCTTCCCTATTTGGAACATCCCTTTAAAACACCCTGTAAATCTTGCTTATGAAGCAGCAACCGCCGACTTAAATGACATCAATATGATCGACCCGTTTCATCTTGAAGCCTATAATATTAAAACTGTAAATTATAATCGTGATGTTGAAAGCTTCCCTATCTTAAATACCTTACTGGAGAAAATTTTAGGTACATCTCCATATAAATCACCAACCGATATGGGTGTCAATATGGTGGGATATTGCATCACTGATGAAGAGGCTTGCAAAGATGCTTCGAAACAAGAAATCCTAAGAAGATATTACGATGCTCTTGTCAATCTTAGGAAAGAAGAAGGCAATCAAGAGGTGGTTAATAAGATCGAAAACATCATGACTCAAGCTAATATTGATGTCAACTATCGAAGTGTTGCCCTTAGCGCTCAATCAAAAGCCGATGAAACAAATGAACCAGCCTGTGCCATTGAACTTGCTGATGGCAGAATTATCACTGGTAAAACTTCAAAATTATTGGGTTCTGCAAGTGCCTGTCTTTTAAACGCCTTAAAAACAATCGCCAATATTGATGATGATATTGAATTGATTTCACCAAAAATATTAATTCCTATCCAAGAATTAAAGACCAATGCCCTAGGTGGACGCAATCCACGCCTACACACCGATGAAGTGTTAATAGCCCTAGCTATTGAAGCTTCTAATAATCCAATCGCCCGTAAAGCCTATTGTGCCTGTGATAAATTAAAACATTGTGAAATGCACAGTACAGTAATATTATCTGAGGTTGATATCAATACCATTAAAAAACTCAAGATTAATATTACCCAAAGTCCGATATATCAGTCTAAACGCTTATATCATAAAAAATAATGCTTAAAGATGTATATTTACATCTTTTTTGCTGAAATAAAAAAGCTTATTCCCTGTTAAATAGAAAATAAGCTCTAACAAAAATATTTTAAAAGCCTTAATTATTCATTCACAAAGCCGACAACTTTAATGTTGATAACCTCAGGTTTAATATCAGTTGTTTGAAAAATATTTAAAAATATTTTATTTTGTAGTTTTTCACAAGTTTGGTTAATATTAATCCCATGTTTAAGCTTAACATTCACATTAACCAATAATTTATCATCATTAATCTTAATCTGCACATTGTCTTTTTCCTTCTTTGAACTGCAATAACAACCTTCAACATGTCCAATAGAAATATTGGTTATTTCCTTAAAAACATCATTGTTAAGTGCTAATTTACCACTTTCATTAGATTCGTTTAAATAAATATATTCTTGAGCCATAAATTTCACCTCTTTTTAAAATTATACCACTATTCTTAGACCTTTAGGATATTTGTTTTTAAGACGACCATCAACCGCCTTGCCAAAACCTAATTGATAATGCTTGTAGGTAACTAAATAATAGCCCTTTAATTCGCTTGGAATTTCAATCTCATTACCACTTAAATATATCTGATATTGTTTATCGTTCAAATTATAAACATGCTTAAATCTATCTTTTAAAATATGAGCTCGATATAGATGATGTTCAGGGATAAAGTTTTTTTGTTTAAGAGTGCCAATAAAAATACCAGCACGAACAATATTCAAATTAATTTTAGGTAACGGTACTAACGAAAGATAGAAACGATCATTTTTTTGATATAAATAATAATCATCCAAAATTAAATGATCACTAATAAATTTTTCAACAATGCTGTTTCTGACTGTTTTCAAGTAATTAAAAGTCTTATGTTGACTTTGACCTTTTTTATGAATTAAGGATATAAATTGTCCCTCAGTGCCATCTAAAAAACAAAATCTCAAGACCTTATTATTTTCAAAATCATCAACAATACCACGACGCTGATGATTAATATCAATATCTAATAACTCCAAATCATCATGCCTAGTTAAAAATTCCTTAACCATCAATTCGTTTTCATAAATATTAAAAGTACAGGTACTATAAACTAAATAACCACCACTTTTAAGACATCGATAGGAATTTTCAAGTATTTCTTCCTGTCTGATAATACAACTTTTGATATTATCATCACTATATGTTTCAATTATTTCTGGCATCTTTCTAACCATACCCTCACCACTACATGGTGCATCAACCAAAACATAGTCAACCATTGACTCCAATTCTTTAGCAACTTCCTTACTGTGATTTGAAGTCAGAATAAAATTAGAAAAACCCGAACGCTCAAAATTAGATAACTCAATTAACGAGCGTTGATAATCATATTCATTAGCAATAAGTAAGCCCTGCTGATCCAACATATTATAAAGTTGAATTGCCTTACCACCAGGTGCACTGCACATATCTAAAACAACACTATCTTTTTTTGGATTTAAAACTAACGGTGCAATGCCAGCACTTAATTCTTGAGGATAGACCAAGCCTAATTGATATTCATAAGTTTTACCGATATTATCATGTTGATAGTGATACATCAGAGGATGAATATCAACTTTTTTAAGCTTAATTAAAATATCATCAACAATGTTTTTACCAAGCAATTTATTGATAAATACTGTTTTAATTGCCTCTTGGTTTAGGGATGTTTCAAAGGCTTTATATTCGTCTTTAAAATATTCCTGCATTCGTTTATAAAATAATTGCTTCATTATTAATTTCCTCAATATCTTTAAGCAACTGTCTTTTTAATTCAATCAAAGAATTAAATTTTAATTCATCACGGATTCGCTTAATAAAATCAACTCTTAATTCTCTATCGTATAAATCGCCATCAAAACCAATTAAATGCACTTCAATTTTAAGAATGTCATCAGAACTTACTGTAGGATTATAACCGATATTCACAACACTCTTATAGATGGTACCATCAATATCAACCATTGCTGCATAGACCCCATTTTTCAAATAAAATAAATTATGATCAATTTCAAGATTGGCAGTTGGAATACCGATGCTACGACCTAATTGCCTACCTAAAACAACCTTTGAAGTAATTTGATATTGATACCCAAGTAATTTATTTACCGTTATTACATCGCCACAGGCTAAGAATTTCTTAATCAGAGTAGTTGAAATTTTTTGATTATGATAATTAATACTTGAAATTACCTCAACATCAAAGGCGTTTTCAAGACTTAAATGATTACCTAAACCATTTTTAGCATAATTAAAATCAAAACCACAGATTATCTTGGTGATTGAAAAATTATCTTTAAGTAATTGATGGAATTGTTCAACCGTTAAATTCATCATCGGTTGATTGAAATCAATGGTGATAAAATAATCAAAACCTAAGTCTTTAAGCATTGTACTTCGTTGGTTTAAGCTTTGAATTTGTTTAATCTTATTTTTTAACACCACTTCCTTAGGGTTATTTTTAAATGATATTAATGCGCTTTTCTTATTTAATTGTTTAGCATATTCCAAAGTCTTTGTGATTAATTTACGATGACCAAGGTGTAGGCCATCAAAATATCCAATACAAGCCACAAGTTCATCATCAATCAAATTTTTACTATTAATATTAAGTTCTAAAGTAATCAAAATAAACCTCTTACTGAATGATATTTACCATCACTTCCTTTTCGATATATCGCTAGGGCTTCCCTACCCTTAGAAACAAAAACCTCATCAGCTTCACAATCAAAAATTTGTGGCTTACCGCACTTAATACTAAAGTCATCATTAACATCAATATTCAGATACCGACTAGCCAATAAATCATAGGGTTCATGTTCATGGAATTGATTATTTAATACCGATGGTAAATCATCACAATCATCAATCCTTACCCCACCAACGCTGATCCTTGTGAGGTCAGTAAGTGTTCCGATAATTCCTAAACTATTTAAAATATCATCTGCCAGCACCCGAATATAGGTACCACTACTAACATGGGCTTTAAAAATAAATTCATCATCGGCTAAACTCAATAATTCCAAAGCATAAATTTCAATATCACGAGGCTTAACTTCCACTTTTTGGTTTTGGCGTTGATAATCAATAAGTTTCTTACCATTCACCTTAATCGCCGATGTCATCGGTGGTAGTTGTTTTTGTTTACCGACAAAGCTTTTTAATACTGCCAACAAGTTATCTTTACTAGGCATAGTGCAAGATCTTTCTTCAATCACTTCACCATCAATATCTAGCGTATTAGTTCTAAAGCCTAATTTAACCTTAGCTATATATTCTTTATCATCACCAACTAAAAATTGATTAAGCTTACAACAACGATTAAGTAAGATAATCATCACACCACTAGCATTGGGATCAAGGGTTCCAGTATGTCCGATAGCCTTGGTTTTAAATACTTTTCTTAATTTATAACACAGATCAAAGGAAGTAATACCCTTTGGTTTATTTACAAATAACACTTTATTCATACTAATAATTATACTAAAATGTAGTGGCGATGAAAAAGATTTTAGCTAAAATAAGAAAAGCTGATGAATTATACAGCTTAATTGAAGATGGTGATAGAATTGCTGTTGGTATATCGGGTGGTAAAGATTCAACCCTTTTACTCTATGCTCTACACTTATATCAATACCTATGTAAGAATAGTTTAAATAAAAACTTTGAAGTCATTGGCATTCATATTGACTTAAATTTTGGTGAAGAAGATTTTAAACCTTTAATTGACCTATTTAAAAAATGCAACATCAACTATATCAGTGAACCTAGTAAGGTTGCTGATATATTAAAAATCAATCTTAAAAATGATAAAATCCAATGTTCGCTATGTTCAAAGCTTAAAAAAGGTGCTGTAATCAAAACTGCTAAAAAATACCATTGTAATAAGGTAGCCTTTGCCCACCATGCCGATGATGCGATCGAAACATTATTTTTAAATATGATCTACGGTGGTAAGCTTGCGACCTTCGATCCTAAAATGTATCTTACCAATAGTAAAATTACCTTTATCAGACCACTAATCAAAGTCTATGAAAATGAAATAATAGATGCTGTTAAAAGACTTAAGCTTCCTAAATTAAAATCAGGTTGTCCTAATGATGGCTATACTAAACGCCAAGACATCAAGGAATTATTAGCTAGTATTTACCAACAATTTCCTGAAGCCAAGGATAATTTTTTATTATCACTACATAATAAAAAACAGATCAATCTTTTTGATTTAAAGAAAAATAAAGATTAAGCTATAATATAAATATGTTAAAAAGGCTTTATATTGAGATTACCGATCACTGCAATCTAAAATGTCCTTTTTGTATTTCTAATAGTAATAATAACTATCTAAGTCTTGAAGCTTTTAAACATATAATCAAAGAAATTAAACCCTATTGTAACTATGTCTATCTACATGTCTTGGGTGAACCGACTTCCCACCCTTACTTCGATGATTTTTTAACGATATTAGATGAAAACAATATTAATTTACAACTAGTAACCAATGGCACTTTATTAAATAAACACAAAAGATTGCTACAACATCCATGTCTTCGCAAACTTTCAATATCCATTCATTCTGTTGATAAATTAAATATCGGAGAACAATATTTTAAGACCATCAATAACCTAATCAACAAGGTCCAAAATACCAAATGTAATTTAGAACTAAGATTCTATGACTATCATAACTTAAATGGTGGCAGTCTTGATTATTTAAATATGTTAAAAAAACAATATAAATTAATTGCCACCACTAAAAAAGATTCCTATAAACTATGTGATAATGTTTACATTTATATTCAAAAACTATTCAGATGGCCCAATATTAACGATGAAATAATTGGTGAAACAGGTAGTTGTCATGGTGGTAAAAATATGCTGGCAATTCTTAGCAACGGTGATGTTAGTCTATGCTGCCTAGATGCCTTTGGCCATACTAAAATCGGTAATATCCACCAAGAAAGCTTTAAAGAAATCTTGAACAATAACATCTACCTTTTACATCTAAATAATTTAAAACAACATAAATTAACCTTTGAACTATGTAAAAAATGTACTTATCGTCTAAGATTTAAATAATCTTTAAATCATTTAAAACACTGGCGCTAATCAACAATTGATCAAAGTCATTTTGATAATCCAAATAATAGGCATCTAATTCATTAGTACCGAATATCAGAGTATAATCACCCACAATTAAAGAATCATGAAATTTATTATTTCCTTTTTGATTAAAATAATATAATTTTTGGCTAGGATAATCACAACAATAATCATCAATACTGTCATATTTAACAGTATTGACAATAAAAATACCACCCATACTAGATCTAATACACTTAGGACTAAAAATATCAACATCACAGTTAATTAAAATTAAATCACTAAAACCAAAGGAAGCTAGGGTTCGCATAATTGTCCCAACTTCTCCTTCATCATTTTGATTACACAGTACATAATGACGATTACCACTCAATCTTTGAGGATATTTATTAAAAACACCGATGACATAACAATTTTCTTTGACACTTAATTTATTGATTAATTTATCGTTATACTCATAATCAATTCCTAATTCATTTAAGGAATTAATAAACTTATTAAAGCTATTACTATTGTTGATCTTGGTACTAAGAAAGATTTTAACCACGGCATCTAAACGATATTTAATCAATTCAATTGTAAGGGACATTCCTAAAGTATAGGTATGGTCATGATCTAAATATTCATAATTCATAATGGTATTTTAACATAAAAATGCTCAAACAATTGTTTGAGCATTACTTTATTTCATCACTTCAATTATAAACTTATCATCATATGAAATTTTTAACTTCCTGATAAAATCATCACTTAACAATGCCTTAGCTACCAAAGTTTCAATATGCTTTTGAATATAGCGTTTCATAACACGGGCTCCATAGTTAATATCATAGCCGTTGTTGATAATTTCTTTCATCGCCAAATCATCAATTTCTAAGCTTATTTCTTGTAATAATAAGCGTTTTTTAAGTTCGTTGATAAATTTTTCAGCAATTTGTTTGATAACTGCTGCATCCAAGGAATTAAAGATAATAATTTCATCAATTCGATTAATAAATTCTGGTTTAAAATACTGTTTAATAATACGCTGATATTGTTCTTGTTTTAGGTCATTATTAGCTTCAAAGGCATATTCACTACCAAGATTACTGGTCATAATGATGATGGTATTTTTAAAATCAACAGTTATGCCCTTATTATCAGTAATCCGACTATCATCTAATATTTGTAATAAGATATTAAAGACATCAGGATGAGCCTTTTCAATTTCATCTAACAATACTATCGAATATGGTTTGCGCCTAACAGCTTCAGTTAATTGCCCACCTTCATCATAGCCAACATAGCCAGGAGGCGCCCCAATCAATCTTGAAACACTATGTTTTTCCATATATTCAGACATATCAATTCTAATAATTTTATTTTCATCATCAAATAATTGTTCAGCCAGCGCCTTAGCAACTTCAGTTTTGCCAACACCAGTAGCACCTAAAAACATAAAACTACCAATAGGCTTTGTTTCATCAGCAATACCAGCCCTAGAACGCAGAATGGCCTCACTAATCAATCTTAAAGCCTGATCTTGACCCATAACCCTTGTTTTAAGATATTCGTTTAAATGCAGATATTTTTCCTTTTCCGATGATAACAATTTAGTTATTTCGATATGAGTCCATTTTGATACGATCTTAGCAATCATTGCCTCATCAACAATTTCACTAATCATCTTCGATTCAAAAGCCTCAAGTTCACTAATTTTATTTTTTAAATCAGGAATAACTTGGTATTGAATACGGGCAGCCTCCTCATATTCAGCCTCATTTTGAGCATTGATAAATTCAACCTTAGCCTTTTCTAATTGTTCTTTGTATTCTTTAATTTTAGCCAGTTTATTCTTTTCATCATTCCATTTTGCATAAAGAATTTGTTTGGTTTCTTTTAACTCTGATAACTCATGATTAATATTTTCCAAGCGTTCCTTCGAACGGTGATCATTTTCTTTTTTGAGTGATACTTCTTCAATTTCCAACTGACGAATATGACGAATTAATTCATCTAATTCCAAAGGCATCGAATCAATTTGAACTCTAATACCAGCACAGGCCTCATCAATTAAATCAATAGCCTTATCAGGCAAAAAACGATCAGTGATATAACGATTTGAAAGAACGGCACTTGCGATTAGGGCTTCATCTTTAATCCGCACTCCATGATAGGTTTCAAAACGATCTTTAAGACCTCTTAAGATGGAAACCGTTTCCTCAACACTTGGTTCATCAACCATAATTTTTTGAAAACGCCTTTCTAACGCCTTATCCTTTTCAATATATTTGCGATATTCATCAAAGGTTGTTGAACCGATACACCTTAATTCACCTCGTGCTAACATCGGTTTTAAAAGATTGGCAGCATCCATACTACCTTCAGTTTTACCAGCACCAACCAAATTATGAATTTCATCAATAAATAAAATTACTTGCCCTTCCTTTTCTTTAACCTCTTTGATTACAGCATTTAAGCGTTCTTCAAATTCACCACGATATTTAGCTCCCGCAATAAGCATTCCGATATCAAGTTCAATAAGTTCTTTATCCTTTAAACCGGATGGCACATCGCCACCAGCAATACGATGTGCCAAGCCTTCAACTATCGCTGTTTTACCAACACCAGGATCACCAATCAATACTGGATTATTCTTGGTTTTGCGTGAAATGATTTCCACCATTCGCCTAATCTCATCATCACGACCAATGACAGGATCAATTTTACCATTTTTTACTTCATCAACCATATTGCGTCCATACTTTTTTAAGGCGTTCATAACATTTTCAGCATTTTGTTCATTCATAATCTTTTCACCTCGACTTTCCTTTTCTTTTCTAAGTAATTCTTCTTTATTTAAATTTAATTTCTTAATAATTTCATTTGACACATAATGACCATCAAACAAAATATTAATCAAAAAGATAAAAGTGCTTAAATAAGTATCATTATGATCAGCCATCATTTTCAAGCTATTATTATAAGCCTTATTTAATGATGATGATAATCGAAGATCATCAGAATTTACTATCGGTAAACTAGCTAATTCCTTATTAAGAAAATTATTAATTTCATCATTATTAGTACAATTCAAGAAGTC
Organism: Erysipelotrichaceae bacterium; assembly: GCA_034180345.1. Taxonomy (GTDB): domain Bacteria; phylum Bacillota_I; class Bacilli_A; order Erysipelotrichales; family Erysipelotrichaceae; genus RGIG5681. Next base: position 58,941 of record JAXFOQ010000020.1, read on the forward strand.
ACAAACATCACTATCTTGAAGCATAGCCCACAGCATATGAACATCAGTAATTTCAGCATGATTCATTTTTTTAGCCTCAGTATATGCTTGATAGAAGATATGTTGTAGTTTTGAAGTCATATTATCTAAATTCATAATAATCCTTTCTAGCAATTATAAAGTTAGACTGCTAATTATAGTGCTTTTTTAAGTAGAAGTTTCCCTCTACTTAAAAGCATTTTTAAATTTATCAAAGATAGATTCTTTTTTATTGGCGCTAGCTTGAATTTCAGTATATAAATTCCTTTCGTCCTTAGAAAGTTTAGTTGGAATCTTAACATCAACTTCAATATATTGATCACCAACAATACCACTTCTAAGGTCTTTAACGCCTTGTCCTTTTAATCTTAAACGGGTATTTGGTTGAGTACCAGCAGGAATATTTAATTCCACATCACCATTGATCGTTGGAACATCAACCACAGTTCCCAGTGTAGCATCAACAGCACTAATAGGTACTTTTAAATAAATATCATTACCCTGACGCCTAAAATGTTCATGAGCAGCGACGATAATTTCAATATATAAATCACCATTAGGACCACCATTTTCACCAACACCACCATAGCCTGGAACACGAATTTGTTGGCCTGAATTAATACCTTGAGGAATATTTATATCAACTTCCACATTTTTATGTTGATAACCCTTACCACCACATTCTTTACAATATCGACGAATTTTCTTACCACGACCATGACATTCAGGACAGACATCCTCGGTTTCAATAACACCGATAATAGAACGGCGTTGAACACGAACCCTACCACGACCACGACAGGTAGAGCAAGTTTCAATATCATCCTTACTAAAGGCTCCACTACCACCACAACTGGTGCATGGCTTATCAACTTCAAGTTTGATAGTCTTGGTAGTTCCAAAAACCGCAGCCATAAAGTCAATTTTCATCGAGCGATATACATCATCGCCCTTTCGAGGACCATAAGATCTTTGGCTTTGTCCACCAAAACCTCCAAAGCCTCCAAAACCACTGAAGGCTGAGAAAATATCTTCAAAACCTCCAAAGCCTCCAAAACCACCAGCTCCTGAAAAATTGGCACCATCCATACCAGCATGACCAAATTGATCATATGTAGCTTTTTTCTGACTATCACTTAAGACTTCATAAGCCTCATTAACTTCTTTAAACTTTGCTTCCGCATCAGCATCTTTATTGACATCGGGATGATATTTTTTAGCTAATTTACGATAGGCACGCTTTATTTCTTGATCACTGGCACTTTTACTAATGCCTAAAATTTCATAATAATCTCTTTTTGCCATAGCTTCCTTTCTATAATACCTAAGGAAGCAATTATGCTTCCTTAATCATCATTAGTCTTTAGCTTTAAAATCAGCATCTACAACATCATCATTTTTTACTTCTTGATTATCTTGACTTTGGTTTTGATTGGCTTGAGCCTGTTCTGCTTGGGCCTTATACATAGCTTCACTCATCATTTGGGCTGCCTTTTCTAATTCATCAAGTTTTGTTTTTAGCGTATCATAATCATTTTCATCAATAGCTTTTTGTAGTTCTGTCTTTAATTTTTCAACTTCTTGTTTTTGTTGTTCACTAACATTGGCATTTGGTTCATTTAAACTTTGATCGATTTGAGCGATAAATGATTCAGCCTTATTTTTTAGTTCAACTTGTTCTTTACGCTTATCATCTTCAGCCTTATTTGCTTCAGCATCTTTAACCATCTTTTCAATTTCAGCATCACTCAAACCATTTGAATTGCTGATAGTGATTGACTGTTTCTTATTGGTAGCCTTATCTAAGGCACTAACATTAACAATACCATTAACATCAATATCAAATGTAACTTCAATTTGTGGAACACCACGACGAGCTGGTGCAATACCAGTTAATTGGAAGTTACCCAATGTTTTGTTGTCATTAGCCATTGGACGCTCACCCTGTAATACATGAATATCAACTGCAGGTTGATTATCAGCAGCCGTACTGAATACTTGCGATTTAGATGTTGGAATAGTAGTGTTTCTAGGAATAAGCACTGTCATAACTCCACCTAGGGTTTCAATTCCAAGGCTTAATGGAGTTACATCCAATAGCAATATATCCTTAACATCACCACTGATTACCCCACCTTGAATAGCAGCACCCATCGCAACTACTTCATCAGGATTGACTGATTTATTAGGTTCTTTACCAAGTTCGTTTTTAACAAGTTCTTGAACTGCAGGAATACGAGTTGAACCACCTACAAGTAGGATTTGATCAATGTCATTGGCAGTAAGTCCTGAATCCTTTAAAGCTTGGCGCACAGGATTTAAACAACGATCAACCAAATGTTTGGTCATCTTTTCAAAGTTAGCGCGAGTCAAGGTTGCATCAAAGTGTAGCGGACCATTGGCACCAGCACTGATAAATGGTAATGAAATTTGAGTTTGTACCATTTGGCTTAAATCTTTTTTAGCCTTTTCAGCTGCTTCCTTCATTCTTTGAAGGGCCATACGATCAGCGCTTAAATCAATGCCATTTTCAGCCTTGAATTGTTCACGCACCCAATCAACGATAACATTATCAAAGTCATCACCACCCAAATGATTATCACCGGCGGTTGAAAGTACTTCAAATGTACCGTCAGCAAGATCTAAGATCGAAACATCAAAGGTTCCACCACCTAAATCAAATACCAATACTTTTTGTTCCTTGTCAGTTTTATCAATACCAAAAGCAAGAGCAGCAGCAGTTGGCTCATTAATAATACGCTCTACTTCAAGACCTGCAATTTTTCCTGCATCCTTCGTAGCTTGGCGTTGAGCATCATTAAAGTATGCTGGTACAGTAATAACTGCCTTATCAACTTTTTCTCCAAGATATTCCTCGGCATAATTTTTCATAAACTGTAAAATCATCGCGCTAATTTCTTGTGGAGTATATTTCTTACCCTCTAATTCAACCTTTTCATTTGTTCCCATTAAACGCTTAACAGAAATAATTGAATTTGGATTAGTTACCACTTGACGCTTAGCGGCTTCACCAACAATTTTTTCACCATTTTTAAATGAAACAACCGATGGAGTTGTACGATTACCCTCAGGGTTAGTGATAACCTTTACTTCCTTACCATCCATTACAGCGACACAACTATTTGTTGTACCTAAATCAATACCAATAATTTTTCCCATATATATTTCCTCCTACTATTCAGCAATCTTTACCATTGCCGCTCTTAATATGCGATCTTTTAATTTATATCCTTTTTGAAATACTTCGATTACCGTATTCGATGGCTTGCCATCCACTTTTTCACTCATAATCGATTGCATAAAATTAGGATCAAACTCCTGCTCGAGGGCTTCGGTTTCTGTAACACCCTCATTTTTTAAAGCATTTATAAGTTGATCATAAATCATCTTAACACCTTGATAATATGACTTTGCTTCTGCGCATGGTTCTTGTGCCAAGGCGCGCTCTAAGTTATCAATAACTGGCAACACTTCCATCGCAAAGCTTTGAATACGATATTTCTTAGCGTTATCAGCTTCATTAGTAAGTCTTTTCCGAAGATTTTCAGTATCGGCATAAGCCTTAGCATAGTCATTTTTCAATTTATTAATTTCTTCATTGAGGCGACTAATTTCAGCCTCATAATCAACTTCAGGTTTTAAGTCTATTTCCTGTTCTTCAAGCTTTTTATCTTTTTTCTCTTTACTCATCTTTTTCCTCATCTTCGATACATTTTATTTATTTCATCACTGATAAAATCCAATAACCCAACAATACGGTCATATTCCATCCTTGATGGTCCAACAACCATAAGTTGTGCTTCTTCATTATCATTAATTTTAACTTTATTGCTGACAACTGCAACATCATCAAACCAAGCCATCTCAGCACCACTGTGGGTTTTAATTGCTAGTTCCAAATTGTTATTACGAACATTCTTCCAGATCATTTCATCTTCAAGAATATTCATCAACTTCTTTAATTTTTCAATATCACTAAATTCCGGTTGATACATAATATTATTCTTGGAAGCAAAATAAACATTTTCAGATGCAAATTTCACAAAGGCACTCGCAAAGGCATTAAATAATAATTCATGTCTTTTAACATGTTGAGATAACAATGGTCTTAAACCCTCTAGTTTTAAATATAATTCCGATACCTTGGTACCTTTTAAGCGATTATTTAAAATATCAACACAGGTTTCGATATCCTTCAAACTCACATCATCTCTAAATTGAAAATTACGACTCTCCGTATGACCATTACTAGTAATTAATACACATACGGCATTTTGATCATCAATCTGAAATAATTTAATGTGTTCCAGTAATTCCGATGATGAATCAGGGCCTAAAATACCAGTGGTTAAGTTGGTCATTTGTGAAACAATATCACAGCTTTGTTTAATGGCATCCTCAATATTCATACTATGATTATGAAGAATATCGGTAATAGCATTTTTCGAATCATTATCAACTCTTTTTTCTAGTAGATGTTCACAATAAAATTTATATCCCTTAGTCGATGGTACACGACCAGAAGATGAATATGGTTTTTCAATAAAGCCAAGTTCTTCAAGTATTACCATATCATTTCTAATAGTGGCACTACTATATGGAAGATTATACTTACTAACAAGAGTTATTGAACCTACAGGTTCAGCAGTTGCAATAAATTCATCAACCAAACATTTGAAGATTTCAATCCTTCTTGGTGTTAGCACCATAATTTTCACCTCCCTTAGCACTCATATCAAGTACCTGCTAATAGTATATCACCATCCTTAGCAATGTCAATAATCTATTGCTAAAAAATAAAAAATATTTTTAGATAATCATTTTAAAAAAGTAATAAATAAAAACACTACCCTTAAGTAGTTGTTTATAACAATAATTAAATCTGTTTATTTAATTATCAATTAATATATATCTGCAAGCTTTTCATCACATTCAAAGCTTCTTGATGGGCTTTGGTGCTTGTTCCGGCACAAAGACTACTCACTACCGAAATTTTAATTTCAGGAAGAAATGTTTTAATTAGAACAGCATTCGCAATCAAACAAATATCAGTACAAACTCCAACAATTATAACCTCATCAAGTCCTTGCTTATCTTTAAGATAATTCACAACTTCCAAAGAACCGAAATTTTGTTTCTCAAAACACTGGCACTTATTTTTTTCAGCATATAAATTAAGTTTATTAATTAATAACTGTCCAAAGCTCCCCTTAATACAATGTTCAATTGGTAAAAAACGCCCTTCTTGAGTATGTAGATAATTACTACTATGGGTATCTAAGGTAAAAATTACCTCACCATCAAATTTATTTACATAATCAGAAAGATCATCACAAATCAAAAGTGCTTCCTTACTACTTAAAGAGCCTGTTATAAAATCATTTTGCATATCAACAACCACTAGTACCCGCATAGCTTCTCCTAAAAACCACTATATTAAACTTGTTAATTTAGTGATTACATCATGATATATTTCATCAGGGATAAAGGGTTTAATATCGCCCTTTAACTTCCAAATATTTTTAATATTCGAGCTACTGATAACAGAATACTGTGGCTTTGCGAATAACAATATCGTTTCAATTCCATCATCAAGAACAGTATTGATATTTGCTTGATTTAATTCATATTCATAATCAGCATTAGTACGAACACCCTTAACCAATATATTACATTCAATTTCTTTACAAAGGTCAACAGTTAAACCAGTACTAGCAACAATTTTAATATTTGGATAATTCACAAATACCTTATTAATCATTTCTTTACGCTCATCAAGATTAAAAAGATAATTTTTATCCTTATTTACCATCACCCCTACATATACTTCATCAAAGATTTTTGCCGCTCTTTTAATTAAATCGACATGTCCAATAGTGATTGGATCAAAACTACCTGGAATTAATGCCTTAATCATCCTAACCTCTTATTTCGATAATATCGAACTTCACTTATACCATATTTTTTATTTTTAATTAATTCAAAATCATCAAATTCAACCCTATTATCTTTAATTGTTTCTAAAACAACCAACCCCTTATCACTAAGCATTTTGTGTTCATCAATAAAATTAAAGATATACTTTAAATTATCAAATTTATAGGGTGGATCAAGAAAGATAATATCAAAACAATATTCTTTAATTCGTTCAAGACATTCTTGATAATCTAATGAAAATAATTCATAATCATTTAATTTTAATCTATTAATATTTTTATTAATAATATTATAAGCACTTAAATTACTGTCATTAAACACCACTAAATCAGCACCTCTACTTTTAGCTTCAATTCCAATAGCTCCCGATCCTGAAAACAAATCTAAGACTCGGGCACCTTCAATTTTTGAAAAAAGACTATTGAAAATCGCTCCACGAACCACTTCCTTTGTAGGTCTGGTATTATCACCATCAAGGGTAAATAAATTATGATTACGATAAAGACCAGCAATAATTCGCGTCATTCTAATAATCCTCGGTTATATTTACTGATGATGTTTTGCGAAATACCAATCGCAATCATAACAGACATCATACTAGAACCACCATTAGAAACAAGTATCAAAGGAACACCGGTAAGTGGAATAAGACCACTAACCCCACCAACATTAAAAATAAAATGCACTGTAAAATATAGGGCTGTCCCAACTAAAATCAAACGATATTTATTATATTTTTTTTGATTTATTTTAGCGGCATAAGTCAATAATCGCCAAATAATCATCAAATACATTGTAACGATAACTATATAACCAAGAATACCAAATTCTTCAATAATAATCGTCAGAATAAAATCGGTATCAGCCGCAGGAAAATTCGCATATTTTTGAATACTCTTACCATAACCCGCACCAGTAAAACCGCCAATGGCCATAGCCACAATCCCCTTAACCAACTGAAAACCAGCTCCAAATTGATCAATAAAAGGATTATTGGCTGAGGTAAAACGCTCAAATTTATAGTTACCCTTAAAATAACTAGCAAAAAAATTATTTACCCATGGTAAGAAAGAAAGAATAACAACCACCAGCGAAGCAAGTACGATTAGCTTTGCATATTTTTGTATCTTGACGACACTAGGGTCATAAATACTTAAAAATGATAATAATGACATTAAAGTCAAAACTACCGCACTACCAAAATCATGTTCAACAAACATTATCAAAAAAACAATCAAGCCACAACCAAAGAGAATTTTAAAGATAATTTTATCGTTAGTAATGCGCTTATTTTCAAAAAAATGAGTTAGAGCTGCCATATATACCAATATATATATCTTAGCAAATTCAGCAGGCTGTATTGTTACTTCAAATCTTGAAAGTGGCAAATATATCCAACCATAGGTACCACCAGTGGCTGGGAATAATCGTGGTATCAGTAAGAGTACCACCATTCCCCAAAAGCTATAATCAAGATATTTTAATAAACGATTAAGATTAAAACGATGAGCCATCAAAATCATCAATAACCAACTGATAGTAAAAAAACCTAGTTGTTTAATAATTATTATCAATAAAAATACTGTCTTACCAGTACTATGACCCATTGATGCACTAACCACCATCAAAAGTGAAAAAACTGATAACGACAAGACAGCAAGAGTAATTAAAGGATCAGCCTTACGAGGTAATCTTAAAAAAAATCTACTTTTTAAATCGTTCATAATATAATTTTATCACGACCATGCTATAATAACTACATGAAAATTAATGATACAGTAATCATAAAAGATGATAAAGAACTAGCTTTGTTGCGTGAAAAAAGTGAAGATGTTAAATTACCACTAAGCAAAGATGATGAAGATTTAGTGCTATCAATGATACAATATGTCAAGGATAGCACCATTGAAGAAATTGCTAAAAAACAGAATTTAAAACCAGCTGTTGGTATCAGTGCAATTCAAATAGGTATCAAGAAAAAGATATTTGTTGTTGTTTTAAGAGATGAAAACGAGCAAATAATTCATGAATACGCCCTAATCAATCCTAAAATAATTAGCGAGTCAACTCAACTTTCTTATTTGAAATATGGAGAGGGCTGTCTTTCGGTTGAAAATAAACATGAAGGCTATGTATATCGCCACGCTCGAATTAAAATTAAAGCCTATAATTTCTTTACCAAAAAAGAAGAAATTATTAAAGCCCATGGCTATCTTGCGATTGTTATGCAACATGAATATGATCATTTGAATGGAATACTATATTATGACCATATTTCAAAAAATGCCCCATTTATTGAAAAACCTAATTCAATTTGTATTGAATAAATGTTATATTTAATAAAGAAGTAAAATTAAAAAAATCATTTGCCAGAAAGGAGTAATGAATTTTTATATGCACGAAAGAAAAAAATACGAACCTAAAAAAGATACCCTAGTATATGCCCTTGGAGGTCTTGGTGAAGTCGGAAAGAATATGTACTGTTATGAACACGATGATGAAATTATCATTGTTGATTCTGGTGTAATGTTTCCTGATGCTGAGTTACTAGGTATTGACTATGTAATTCCAGATTATACCCACCTAATTAAAAATAGAAGTAAAATTAAGGCTTTGATTATCACCCACGGTCATGAGGACCATATTGGAGGTATTCCCTTTTTATTGACTGCCTGCCCGATTGAAAAGATCTATGCCCCAAGATTTGCCAAGGCCTTAATTGAAAAAAAATTAAGTGAGCGAAGAAAACTTGCGCGCACCAAAATCATTGAAATCGATCACGATTCTAGTGTGATTACCAAATATTTTAAAATAGGATTTTTTAATGTTATTCACTCAATACCTGATTCTTTGGGTGTACTAATCAACACTCCAAACGGACGCATTGTTGAAACAGGAGATTTTAAATTCGATCTCTCACCCATCGGTCAAAATAGCGACTACCAAAAACTGGCCTATATCGGTGCCAGCGGTGTTACCTTACTGCAATCGGATTCTACCAATTCTGAAATTGATGGTTTTAGTATCTCAGAAAAAAAGGTTGGTCAATCCATCCTTGAAATTTTCAAAAAGACACCTAAAAGATTATTGGTTAGTACCTTTGCCTCAAATATTTATCGACTATCACAAATTATTAAGGCCGCTATTGAATGCGATCGCAAAATTTGTGTCTTTGGTCGTTCAATGGAAAATGCGATTGAAATATGTAAAAAACATAATATTTTCGATGTCGATAATGATGTCTTTGTTTCACCGGAAATTGTTAATCAAATTCCACCAGAAAAATTATGTATCATCTGTACTGGATCACAGGGTGAGCCACTTGCGGCATTAAGCAGAATTGCCAATGGCATTCACCGACATATTAAAATCATTCCTGGTGATACGGTGATTTTTAGTTCTAATCCTATCCCTGGTAATTCTGTTTCGGTTGATGGTATTGTAAACCTGTTGACCAGAGTTGGTGCCAATGTTATTGTTAATTCACCACTAACATCATTACACACTACAGGACACGCCTCTAAAGAAGAACAAAAATTAATGTTTCAATTAATCAATCCTAAATACTTTATGCCTGTTCATGGTGAATATAAAATGTTAAAACTCCATCGTGCCAATGCCATTGAAACAGGTTTGATTGATAAGGAACATTGTTTTATCTGTGCCAATGGTGATGCCTTGATATTGAATGATGAAAATGTTTACCGTGCTGATTTTAGAGTACAGACTGATTCAATATATGTTGATGGCAATGATATTTCTGGTTTAAATACCTCAGTTATTAAAGATCGTAAAATCTTAGCTGATAACGGAATGGTGGCGGTTGTAGCTTGTATTGATTCAAGAGATAATCGCATCTTATGTAAACCAAGTATTGTTTCAAGGGGTTTTGTCTTCATCAAAGAAAGTCAAACCCTATTAAAAGAAGCTGAAAATATTGTCTATGATGCCTTAAAACAAAAAATGAAGCGTAAAACTACCTTCGGTGATTTAAAAAATACCATTAGAAATAGCTTGGAACCATTCCTATATGAAAAAACTAATCGTAACCCTATTGTTATTCCTGTAATTTTAAATCATATTGAAGCCATGAATCAAAACAAAAATAAAAATAAAGAAGTATTATCCTCATGATAATCTCAATATTAAAACATTAAAAAACGATACTACACATAGTATCGTTTTTATTATTTATATTAATATTATTTTAATTGATAAATCTTAGTAAATTTTTCTTTTAAATAATCAATATAATATTGAGGATTAAATGATTCACCCAAGGCTTTATTCAAAATAGCATCATAATTATATAAGCCACCATATTTTTGAATATTATCCCTTAGCCATTCAACAATCTTATAAAATTCCCCTTGTTTCAATAACTCATCTACATTAAGTTTTTCTTGCATATGGTGATATATCTGTGCAGCGATGGCACTACCCAAGGCATATGTAGGGAAATAACCATAGGTATCGCACCAGTGAATATCTTGTAAAATACCCTCACCATCATTTGATGGTTTAACCCCTAGATATTCATCATATAATTCATTCCAACGCTTATTTAAGTTATCAAAATCAACTTCACCATTGATAAATTCCTTTTCAAGCTCATATCTAATCATTACATGAATTGCATATGTTAATTCATCAGCTTCAGTCCTAATTAAACTAGAACCCGCCTTATTAATCGCAAGATAAAATTCATCTAAACTGACATTTTTAAATTCACAAACAACTTCTTGTAACTTTGGATATAGATATTCCCAAAAACTATATGAACGGGCTAAGCAATTCTCAAATAAGCGACTTTCAGATTCATGCATCCCCATTGAGATTAGACTTTCTTTATTACTGCCTAAAAAAGGATAACTGACATTATGCGAATATAAGGCATGACCAATCTCATGAGCAACACTGAATAAGGTCGAAGAAATATTATTTTCAAGATAATTAGTGGTTATTCTGATGTCATTTGGGGTAATCATATTACTAAAAGGATGTTCAGATTCACTCAAATAACCAAAACTGTGATTAAAACCTAAATATTCCCTAAGGACTTCGACAGCTTTTTTCTGTGTAGTTATAGGAATATCAATCATAATACAGTCATCACTAACGATATGTTTATTCTTATTTACTTCTTTAATTAAAGGTACTAATTCTTTTTTTAATAAGTCAAAAAATTCATCAAACATCTTCATATTTGAACCAGGCTCAAAATCATCCAACAATTCATCATAGGTTGTTAATGAAGAATTGCGATATTTGATGGCTTGTTTTTTAAAATCAACAACCCTCTTAAATTCATTTTTAAATAGATTATAGTCCTTGGCTTTTTTAGCTTTTTCCCAAGCTATTTCAGCTTCAGCCATAGCAATATTACCAGCTGCAAATACTTCAACTGGCATTTTATTCTTTTGAATTCGTTTCAAAGATAATTCAATTTCTAATCTTATTTCTTCATCAAGACTTTTATCATCAATTAACTCCTTCATCAAAACTTCTAATTCAGGATCATTTTCAAGCTCGTAAGCCTTAGTTTCAATAATTGAAGCTAATTTTCTTGAAGTAGCTTTACCATCATTTGGAGCAATCGTCCTAAAATCATAGTAATAGGTACTTAATAAAACCTTATAAGCCTCTAATTCTTCAACCTTCTTTAAATAAGCTTCGTATTTTGTCATTAGACCTCCTATTAGCTATTTTACTTCAACAATCTTCATCATATTAGCACTACCCTCACCTGTCGGATAACCAGCACTAATAATAATTAATTGACCAGGTTTTAAACCTTGACCCTTGGCAATTGCACTTGCAAGCTCATCATCATTGGTCATTTCGTTTTTAACTCTTGAATATATGGCGTGAACTCCCCAACATAGAGATAATTTTCTTTGGGTAGATTTGGTAAAGGTAACCGCATAAATAGGTACACTTGGACGATACTTTGAAAGTCGTCTAGCAGTTGTACCACCTTGGGTAAAGACAATAATAGCTCCAATATCAAGAGTTAAAGTCGCATCACTAATACTGATACCAATGGCATCTTGAACTGTCTTAGCGCTTGATTTTTTAGAATGCTCCAAGTTTTCACGATATGGAATAATCTTTTCAACAGCTGTTACAATTTCCGCCATGGTTCTAACCGCTTCAATAGGATATTCACCGGCTGCCGTTTCAGAACTCAACATCACCGCATCACTACCATCAAGTACCGCATTAGCAACATCACTGGCCTCAGCTCTAGTACAACGAGGATTGGCAGTCATACTATCAAGCATATGGGTAGCGGTAATGACAGTTTTGCCATATTTGTTGGCAGCTTGAATAATCTTCTTTTGATAAATTGGTACAAAGGCAGTTTTAATTTCAACTCCCAGATCACCACGGGCAACCATCACCCCATCTGCAACTTCAAGGATTGACTCAATATTTTGGAAGCCTTCTTCATTTTCAATTTTCGCAATAATTCCAATTTTAGGTTTACCCATCTCAGCTAAAATTCTTCTAATCTGTAAAACATCATCAGCACGCCTTACAAAACTGGCAGCGATAAAATCAACATCATTAGCACAGCCAAAACGAATATCATCATCATCCTTCTTGCTTAAAAAAGGCATTGATAATTTTACTCCTGGTACATTGCAGCCCTTCTTACTTGATAGTGGACCATTAACTTCAACACGAGCCTTTAGATGGTCATTGGCCTTTTCAATAACTGTAAGGCGTTGTTTGCCATCATTTACTAAAATATAGTCATTCTCTTTAATATCATCAAAAAGTTCAGGACATTGAATATAAAATTTATCATGGGTGCCGAGCATCTCATCTTTAACAATGGTAACAATTTCACCCTTATGATAAATTTCGGTTTCTTTTTCAAAATCACCAAGTCTAATTTCAGGGCCTTTAGTATCTAACATAATCCCTAAATTCAAATTGTTTTCTTCGCAAACTTTTCTAATTAATTCGATGCGTCTTAAATGTTCACTATGGTTGCCATGGCTAAAATTCAAACGAACAATATCCATCCCCTCACGCGCCATTCTTAGTATTGTTTCGTATGTTTCACTGGCTGGTCCCAATGTACATACAATTTTTGTTTGTTTATTAATCATATAACCTCCCCCTTCTTAAACTAATTGATCAAACAATTTATATAATTGCTTAGTATTATTTCTAATACTACTCAAAGCATTTTCAATCGACATTGAACAAATTTTACCGTCAATAATTCCAACACATTCACCGCCAATGCCTTCGATTAAAAGCTCAACAGCCTTTTCGCCCATTCTTGATGCCAGTATTCGATCATTAGGAGTTGGACTACCTCCACGCTGAATATGACCCAAAACCGTAGCACGACCACTAAAACCAGTATAATCAGTAACTTTTTTTGCTAGCTGGTCAACATCGGTAATCTTCTCTGAAATAATCACAATCGCATGATTTTTACCCACTTTTTCAAGGTATTTCAATTTATCCAAAATCGCTTCTTCATCGTAGCCAGTTTCTCTTGTAACAACTATTTCAGCTCCGCAAGATATACCACTATAAAGGGCAATATCACCACAACGATTACCCATAACTTCAATAATGCTACAACGATGATGTGAAGAACTGGTATCACGCAATTTATCTATGCAATCAACTGCCGTATTAAGTGCCGTATCAAAACCAATAGTTATGTCGGTACCTGGAATATCATTATCAATAGTCCCAGGTAAACCAATACAATTAACCCCTAGCTTTGTAAGTGTCAAAGCACCACGATAGGTACCATCACCGCCAATAACCACTAAGGCATCAATATTATTTTTCTTTAATGTTTCCAAGGCCTTAAGTTGTACTTCTTCATCTTTAAATTCCTTTAATCTTGCCGAACCTAAAATAGTACCACCACGACTTAAAATATCTGATACATCCTTACGAGTAAAATTCTTGATATTACCATCAATCAAGCCCTTATAACCATCAAAAATTCCCACCACCTCAATTCCATGAGCTAGTGCAACTCGTGTAACAGCTCTAATAGCTGCATTCATTCCTGGTGAATCACCACCAGAAGTTAATACTCCAATCTTTTTTATCATAAACTAATCCCCCAATTATTTTATCATAATTAATGTCTTTTATTATGGCTTTCTAAGATATAAATGTATGCTAAAGTGTTAATTCTTTCAGTTAAGCGTTTAGCACTGACAGGATCGTTATATTTCTTACCATAATCACTATACAATACATCCAAGGCTTCCAAATCATAATTAGAAGTAAAAAAGGTCAATAATTTATTTTCCATACGATAGTCCAATATCGGCAATAATATATCATCCTTGTTGTAGGCGGTATTCATTTCACTACCCAAATCATCTAGTACCAATATTCTTGCGTGTTTAAGGCGTTCAACAACAATATTGCGTTCATCAAAATTATCCATCATTTTAAGCCTACTCATCAAAGTATTAGTTTTTGTAAAGGCCACTTGATAATTCATTCGAGCCAAATCATTCAAGAAGGCTACCATTAGATAGGTCTTACCTATCCCTAAATCCCCCATAATATATAATCCCTTGTCAAGACTTTCTATCTTAGATAGTGCTTTAACCAAAAAATCATATAATTTTAAATAACTGCTAGTTTCATTTTCAATAACTAAATCTTTTAATGAAAGTGAATATAAATTTACCGCATCATTGACAATATAATTGGTTAAAAATTTAGTTTCATCCAAATACTTTTTCATCTGTGTAGTAAGCTCGTGTATTTGACGATAATTACAACCATCTTTTTCAACTCCGAGAATATAGCCATCAAACTTACTATTAAAACAATTTAAATTATTAATATGTTTTTTATACTCTTTGATTGAAGCTAGACAATCACCAAAAATGTAAGGATCATTCTTAACATCCTCAGCACTAAAATTATGACTCTTTAAATACTCCTGCATATCTTTATCATTTAATAATGCTTTAATTTTTTTATCGACAGTATCTTGAATACTGTTAAGATCAACATTTTTCAACCTATCTAATACTTTATTCATTCTTATCACCAAACAATGTTGTTAAATCGATATTTTTACTATCTTTTTTAACTTTAATTTCTTTCTTTTTAAATTTATTTACAGTATCATTTAAATTTTTAATCGCTTCTTCAGTACTGGTGATTTTAAGTCTTTTCCAAGTACTTGCGATCGCTTTTAAATAATTTTGAGGAAGTTTTTGATTGTTAGCCTTTAATGTATGTTCAACCAAAACATTAATTAAATAAGGTTTTAAACCATAGTCCCGACTCAACATATTAAGTAATTTCTTATCATATTCACTAACTTCACTCTTGGATACCTGCCTTAAAAATAAGGCACATGAAATATGATATTTATTATTAGTATTTAGTTTAATATTGGAAATATCAGCCATCCGAGTACGATATTCCAACATTTCTAAGTCAATTGTTTTTTCATTAGGATCAACACATAGGGCAATTTGAGTGATCATCTGCTCAACACCAATGCCATAGACATCAGCAATCCTGGCAATCTCATTCAAATTATCTGCTGTTCTTAATTCACTTGGTAAAATTAAATTAGAAGTCTTAGCCAACATTCTGTTCAAATCGAAAAAAATATCATCATCACTAATTTTCTCAAGACGTTTTTTAGGAATATTCACTAATATTTCATCGCCTTCAACAACATTTTTAACACTAATATCCTTATAACCTTCAGTTGAAATATTTAAACAACCCATTTTAACACTGGCATACTGATTAATGCTTATTTTATTTTTAACCATCATTGATAATTGATAATCCTCTAAAAATTCACTGGTAGTAAGAGGCAAAAGTAAGACAAATAGATATGCTTGATTATCACCGTCATCTTTTAAATAGGTTTTTAAAAGATTAAATCTTTCCAATTCTTTAAGTGCTAATTCAAAAATATCATTATTAATATTTAACCGTTTGAATAAATCACTAAAAACACGCTTATTTAAACGATAATCAAAATATAAATGATTATATACCTCTAAAGCCTTAGTCTTAAATAGGGGTGCATACAAAAGATATAACGAAGTTAAATGTTCGTTACCGAAGGTATTATTTTTAATAATCCGATATTCATTTTTACCCAATATCATATTCCTAATATCTCCAATATTTTTTTAACATCAGCCTTAAGATCATTAATACTACCACTATTATCAATAATAATATCAGCATTTTTAATCTTCGATGACTGAGGTAGTTGATACTTCAAACGATCCTTAATCGCTTCTTCACCAATGCCTCTTAAAGATAAACGCCTATTGCGACTTTCTTCATCAACAATAACCACCACAATATAATCAAAATAGCGATCCAGTTTCAATTCAAATAATAAGGGTACTTCTGCAAAAAAAACACTATGTTCATCCAATTCTTTAAGTAATTTATCAATAATATGAGGATGCACAATACGATTTAAATGATTAAGTTTTAAAGCATCATTAAATACAATTGAGGCCAATTTATGACGATCAATATTTCCATTTTCATCAACACAGTTAAAACTTTCAACAATCTCATCATAGACACCACTACCTTTTTCCATCAAGTGATGATTATAATCATCAGCACTAAAACAATAGTAACCTAAATCCCTAATAATCTTTGCCACACTGCTTTTACCAGAACCGATAGAACCAGTAATCGCAATCTTTATTTCTTTAATTTCTGGCACTTTTTGCAATAGTATGTCCCCCTTGTTTTAACGGTCTTTTTTAAAATTATACCACCACATCTTTTACATTTTTCATTAACTCGTTGATGAACATTTAATGATAATTGAAAACGACCGCTAACCCCTAGTGATGATGTATAAGATCTGATGGTTGTTCCACCATCCGCTATAGCCTTAGTTAAAATCTTTCTGGTTGCCACAATCATATTATTAAAATCCTCATCACTTAATTTATTAGCAGGACTTTCAGGATCGATGGCCATTTCAAATAGAATTTCATCAGCATAGATATTACCAACTCCTGCCACAAAGTGTTGATCTAAAATCAATTGTTTTATCGGACCTTTAAACTTACTGGCAACACTTCTAACATATGCTAAATTGAAATCATCATCAAAAGGCTCAGGACCTAATCCCTTAATATTTTTAATGTCTAAATCACCAGCCAACAACTCCATTTTTCCAAATTTTCTTGTATCGTTATAGTGTAATTGTCTGCCGCTTTTAAAGGTAAAAATCACATGACTATGTTTATCTTTACTACGAGCATCATCAAAGACAAAATACTTACCCTCCATCCTCAGATGCGACATTAAATAATAATTGTCAAGTTTAAATAATAGATACTTACCTCGACGCTTAAAATCATTAAAATACTGACCGATTAGTTTGGTTTTAAATTCATCAATATCACCGACAATAATATTATCCCAATATATCTTGACATCAATAATTTCCTCATTTTTAATTAATTTTTCAAGTGTTCTAACAACTGTTTCAACCTCAGGCAATTCTGGCATTATTTATCAATATGAAGACTAGCGGACACATGATAATCACTGGCTAGTGGTACCATCAATTTATAGGCTTCACGCATTCCTTTCTTTATTAATTCCTGCATTTTTTCTTGTTCATCATGATAAACATTAAAAATCAATTCATCATGAATCTGTAAAATAAGTGATGATTTAAGTTGTTGTTCATCAATCATTCTAGCAATGTTAAGCATGGCTGTTTTAATAATATCAGCCCCACTACCTTGAATTGGTGAGTTAAAGGCAGCGCGCTTACCAAATTCACGAATCGTATAATTACGATCATGAATTTCATTAATATACCTTCGACGATTAAGAATCGTTTTAACATAGCCATTATCCATCAAATATTCAACATTGCCATCCATATAAGATTTAATTTTTGGATATTTTTCAAAATATCTCTGCATAAATGTTTTGGCATCACCAATACTGATATCAGCCTGTTTAGCCAATCCAAAATCACTAATTCCATAAATAATCCCAAAATTAATTGCCTTAGCCTTACGACGATAGTCAGAATTAACTTCATCGTATGATATATTAAAAATATCCATGGCTGTTTTAGCATGTATATCCAAATTATCGTTGAAAGCTTTAATTAAATTATCCTCACAAGCCATATGAGCTAAAATTCGTAATTCAATCTGTGAATAATCACTAGATACCAACATACAGCCCTCATCCGCAATAAAGGCTTTACGAATTTCTCTGCCCTCATCACTTCTAACGCTGATATTTTGAAGATTAGGATCATAACTTGATAGGCGGCCTGTTTGAGTAATTGTTTGGGTAAAGATTGTATGAATGCGATGATTTTTATCAATATATTTCTTTAGACCCTCGCTATAGGTACTATAGATTTTTGAATATTTACGATATTCAATAATCAAAGGAATAATTGGGTGATGGTCCTCTAAAAACTCTAATACCTCAATTGAAGTTGAGCGTTTCTTATTTGTCTTTAAGAGCAAATGATCAAAAAGCACATTGGCCAATTGTTTTGGAGAATTGATGTTAAAGTCAATACCAGCTAAATCAATAATCTTATCGTGTAAAGTTTTGAGTCTATTAAGAGTTTGGGAAGAAATCTCATCAAGGATTTTTTCATCAACCAAAATACCCTGCTTTTCCATCTTAAATAAGACATCAATCAACGGTAATTCCAAATCATAATACAATTTATCAAGTTCATCTTTTTTTAGTTGTTTAAGCATCTTAGGATAAATATTGAATAATGATTCTAAAATTTTTGATATTTGTTTAATCAATAAATCATTATCAATTATCTTTGGTCTTGCTATCGTACCTAATAACATCGTCTTATCAATGAAGGTATCTAAGCCAAAATGATTAAATAAACGATTAAGATCACTGATATTATTGTTGATTAAAAAACCCATTAAATATAAGTCATCAGTATTATTTATAGTGATATGATGTTGATTAAAGTAATGCTTAATCACCTTTAAATCAATTGTTTTTTTATGATGTTCACTGCCAAGATATTCGATAAAATGATGATCATTTAAAATATCTGCACTTAACATTATTTCCAGCTTTTGACCGTTGGTAATACCAATAGCCAATAGATCATTATCATAATAATTAAAATCACTGAAATAACAATAAAAAATACTATCATCTTTCAATAAATCATCAGATATTCTATTTACAACATTATAGTTTTTATTAATTTTATTTTCATTCTTAATATTTTTGACAGGAATATTTTTAATTAAGCTAAACATTTCATAACGCTTAAAAAAACTTTCAAGTTTATCATGGTCAATATCCAACTTAAAATCATCAATATTAATATCTAATTCCACATCCGTTTTAATTGTGGCAATCTTTTTAGAAAGATAGGCATTATCTCTTCCGGCGATAATCTTTTCTTTCATCTTGCCCTTTAATTCATCTAAATGTTCATAAATATTTTCAATATGTTCATATGAATTGATTAATTTCAGGGCGGTCTTTTCACCAACGCCATCAATACCCTTGATATTATCGGAACTATCACCCATCAAACCCTTTAAATCAACAATCTGATCAGCTCTAACACCATAATTTTCAACAATATTTAAAGGGGTAACTTCTAAAATTTCACTTATACCCTTCTTCATCATTACAACCGTGGTATCTTCATCGACAAGCTGTAGCATATCTTTATCACTACTCAAAATATAAGTATCAATATTATCACGAAATTTATTTGATAAAGTGCCAATAATATCATCAGCTTCAATATCATCTAATTCAAAAAAAGCAATATCATAGGCCTCCATCATATCTCTGGCCAGTTGAAATTGACCGATTAATTCTACAGGTGTCTGTTTTCGACCTGCCTTATAGTCTTGATAAAGTTCATGTCTAAAAGTATGTTTACCCTTATCAAAGGCTACTGCAACATACATCGGTTTAATCATCATAATAGCCTTATTAAGCATATTACTAAAAGCGTAAATAGCATTGGTGTACTCACCCTTGCTGGTTTTCATAATATTGCCATAGCTTGTAGCATAAAAGGCTCTAAATAACATTGAATTACCATCAATGATCAAAAATCTATTATTACCCATCTAATTGGCCTCTGCCCTAATATTATCAACCTTATCAACGGCCATATTCTCTAATACCGTAAGATTTTCATACATAATTGAAAAATAATCATTGTTGTTATTGAATTGATTTTCAGTCAAACTGGATAAATTAGATAACTGAACTCTGGTAAGATTTAATTCTTGTTGGAGGGCATTAAATAAATCAACCATCTCCTTACTCATATTAGGTTCATAAGCAATATATTTAACCCCATCATCTTTAATTCTTTGTTTAATAATTCTTAGTTGTTGGTCATTTGGCAAGGCGCCATATCTTGAAAGTGATACTGGATATACCTGAATACCGAAGGCCTTTTGCCAGGTACCAAAAGAATTGGAAATTGATACAAACTTAATAGTTTGATTACCCTTTTTAATCTTTGAAGATAATTTTTGATATTCAGCATCCAAATTAATTAATTCTTCCTCCAGTTTCTTGTAATTATTACCAAAAAAATCACTTTCCTCAATATAATTACCACTTAGAGTTTCAACAATATCCTTAGCCATACTAATCATACCGATAGGATCCAACCATAAAAATAAATCCTTATCAGGCATATCAATTTCATTAAATGAATCATCATTATAATAAGAACCTTCAATATAAGTATCCTTATTATCAATTTTAACCAATGAATAGCGTTTAAAATTATATATAGCATTCATACTAGCCAAATCAATATTTTTAACTTTAGAACTATCAATATCACTTAGTCTTAATTTGTAATAGGGCTCTAAATCACCAATATGAAAAAAATATTGTGATTTTTTTAGAATACTGTAAAAATTATCAATGGGTTTAGATAGTTGCACCATATCATTGCTTTGAATTTGAACAGGATCAATCTTATTCTGACCAATTCTTTTTAATAAATAGCCAATCGGATATACAGTATAGGCAACCTTGGTCCGATTTAAACTATCACAACCACTACTAAACACCAATAAAAATACAACTAATACGATACTTAATAATTTCTTCATATATAAATTATACCTCCCTTTCAATTTTAGAAAAAATATAATGAATGGGCATCTGCTTTTCTATAAAACGCCTTTCATAGCCAGTAAAAAATTTTTCAATATGCCCACTATGATAATCAAAACAATGTTCAATAATCTTAAATTTTGAAGCACTTATTTCTGCTAAACTAAATTCATATAAATTATCATTGTCGGTCTTAAAGTATAAAAAACCTTCGTTTTTAATAATCATTTGATATTTTTTCAAAAAATCACGATAAGTTAAACGCCGTTTATAATAACCTTTTTTAGGCCAAGGATCACTAAATAATAAGAATATGCCCTCGAATATCGGTTTATTAAACCACTTATCTAAATTATTGGCATCATCAATAATAATATAAAAATTATTTAGGTTTAATTCTTCAGCCTTCTTAATGACCTTGGCAGCACAAATATCATCTTTTTCATATCCAATAAATAATGAATCAGGCTCTGCCAAGGCTTTAGCAATAATAAAATCCCCAAGGCCACAACCAACCTCAAGATAACAATGTTTAAATCTATCATAATCAAGGATAAAATCACTTGTCAGTAAATAATGTTTTTCACTTGCTAGGTATGGAGCCACCCATTTTCTTCTTCTCATTCGCATATATCTATTTTAAATTAAAAATAACATTAGGACAAATAAAAAAACAGCCAGAGATGATATATTCATTTTCAAGAATATAATCATCATCATAAGCTGTTTAATTTTTATTTTATTATCTTATTCCAAACCGAATAAATAAGAATATACTGGTTGATTACCTTCAACAACCTCTACTTCAAATTCAGTATGTTCATTGATATAAGCTTCAATAATCTCAGCCTCATCTAGGCTACCATCTTCACCAACATAGATGGTCATCAATTCTTTATCATCATTGTCTGCCATCTTATCAATTAAAGCTTTGATTGTGGTTAAACGATCCTTATTTGAAGCGATAATTTTCTTGCTGGTCATAGCGATAAAATCGCCCTCTTTAATATCTACACCTTCAAAAGAGGTGTCTTTAATCGCAAAGGTAATCGAGCCAGTCGCCATCGCCTGATAAGCTTCATTCATATTATCAAGATTGTTTTGAAGTTCATCTTCAGGATTAAACATACTCAGGGCCGCAAAACCTTCTTGAATACTCTTGGTTTCAATAACCTGAATATCATAGTCATCCATTACTTCCTTAGCCTGTTTAGCAGCCATGATAATATTTGAATTATTAGGAAGAATGATAATATGTTCAGCATATAAGCTCTTAATTGCTGCCACAAAGTCCTCAGTAGATGGATTCATTGTCTGACCGCCACTAACGATGTAATCGCAACGAAATTCTCGGAATAAATTCTCAATTCCCCTACCTGCACCAACTGCAATTAGGGCATATTTCTTTAATTTTGGTTTAGTCATTTGCATATGATTGTTAGTTGCGAAAGTAGCATCACTGGTAGCACCCTGTTCGATAGCGGTGTGTTGTTCTTGCATATTCTCAATTTTTAGTTTGATAAATTCACCATAGCGTTGACCGATATTTAAAGCATTGCCAGGATGTAATGTATGGACATGGACTTTAACAAGATCATCATCTCTTACCACCACTAGTGAATTACCGATTTCAGCTAAGGCCTTACGCAATTTATTCTCATCAAAAATAGGCAACCAATCATCAGATAAGCGTAAAATAAATTCTGTGCAATAGCCAAATTCATCATTATTAAGTTCTAGAGCGGCACTTTGATAATCATCCTTGATATTTTCATCAATTTCGCATGGTCTGCCCTTAAGATATGCAAGCATACCTTCTGTAATTGTCAATAAACCAGCACCGCCACTATCAACAACCCCAACTTCCTTTAATACTGGTAAAAGATCAGGGGTATGATTTAGGGCAATTTCCATATTGGCCACTAATTTTTCAAAAAATTCCACAATATCAATATCAGGGTTTTCATCAACATATTTATTGGTGGCATCTGCCCCTTCCCTAATAACTGTTAAAATAGTGCCCTCAACCGGCTTCATAATCGCCTTATAAGCGATAACACCACCATTCACAAAGGCTTCACTAACCTCTTTAACTGTTGCCAGATTATTATTTTCTAAATGTTGGTAGATACCTCTAAATATTTGTGAAGTAATTACCCCACTGTTACCACGAGCACCCATTAAAAGACCCTTAGATAAGGCTCGGGCAATTTCATTCAAATTATCACTATATACTTCGTTGGCAGCCTTGGCTCCACTTTCAAAAGTCATTGACATATTCGTTCCAGTATCACCATCAGGAACTGGGAAAACATTTAAAGCATCAATTCTTTTCTTATTGTTAAGTAGATTGGCGCTAGCGCTTTTAAGCATTCCCTTAAAAGTGTTTCCATCTAATAATTTAATCACAATATTACTTCACTCCTTGGACATAGATATTAACAGCATCAACCGTAATATCCAAATTACTCTCAATTACATATTTTAAACGCTTTTGAGCCTCAATTAATACTTCTGAAATTTTAATGCCATAGGAAAGAATTACATAAATATCAATTTCTAAACCATTTTTATTTTTAACTTCTATTCCTTTAGCTAAATTTTCTTTTTTTAGTATTTCATAGTAGGCATCTTTAAGTAAATTTTTAGATGTCATACCCACAACACCATAACATTCACTTAAAGCACTTCCTGCAAGATTGGCTATGGCTTCATCAGTTACATTGATAACACCATAATTAGTACTTTTCTTAACACTCATAATTTCACCTCATAAAAATTATATCACAATGTATAAATATCAAAAAATAAACAAATTATTCCCATGGACACTTCGAACTATAAGCACTGCTAGTAACTTCATCAAAGAAGATGCAGGCAGGTGTTTTTTTAATATTCGATACAATACTATAATACTTATTAATTAGTTCAACCGCCCCACCTGATGCAAATAAATAATTGCCATCTCTTAGAATAATCATCAAGCTATTATCATCATAAGAAGTTTTATACCGCTTAATTTCACTAATATCAAAGATAATCTTATTGCTGGCCTTGGATAACTTCTTAACCAAATCAGTCAATTCCTCATCATTGAATCCAGTAATAATCGGTAATTTACTGATTAAAAATTGATTACTGGCATCAATATTAATTTTATTGCCATCAAGATCCACGACATAGGGTTTATCATTATATATATAACCTAAAAGTTTTTTTTCAACAATTTTCACTGTAATAATACCGTCGTTAGTATGTTTAACCTTTACCGATTCAACAAAAGGATCCTTTGCAAGTTTTGACTCAATAGCACCATCGGTGGTTAAAAAATAATTTTTACCCTCAAAATTAGCCAATGACCTTAAATAATCATCACTAAGCAACTTATTACCATAATAATTAACACGATATATTTTATTCTGATCACTAAAAATAAATAAAGTTAAAATAGTTAAAAAAACAATAATAATAATGGAAAAGAACATAATAAATTGAATTTTATGTTTCTTTTTATTTCTTTTACCAATAATCCTTTTCTTAAAAATATAATCACTATTTAAACCACTATTCATATTTACCACTCTAATACTTCAACTTCTAAATTAAGTTCAATATTAAATTTATCTTTAACATCCTTTTTAACTTTATCCACAACCAATAAAAAATCTTTGGCGGTACCATTTTTAGCATTCAAAATAAAATTACAATGTTTATCGCTTACAAGAATATCGTTTAAACGATAACCACGATTGCCAGTTTCATCAATAAGCCTCCAGCTAAAATCATTTTCAGGATTTTTAAAACAAGAACCACAGCTAGGCATATTTTGTGGTTGTGTCGCTATTCGCTTAGCTCGGCGCTTATCCATTAAGTCCTTAATATCTTCCTTATTCGATACATCCAAGCTAAAGCGTGCAGCTACTATAATCCAATCACGGTGTTCTTTAAAGATTGAATGGCGATAACTAAAGCCTAGCTCATCTTTATTCATCAAGACAAGTTCGCTATCTTTAAGTACCAAAACATCAATCAAAATATCTTTAATTTCTTTTTTATAAGCACCAGCATTCATAAAAATAAGACCACCGATACTACCTGGAATACCACTGATAAATTCCAATCCCGAAAGATTATTTTCCATTGCCAGTTGAGCAAGTCTGATGGCACTAACACCAGCTTCGGCATAGATCTCATTTTGTGCAATTTTTATATCTTTGAGTTTACCCAAATTAATTACAATACCCTCAAATTTATTATCTGATGCCAAGACATTAGAACCGTTACCAATTACAAGATAAGGTATCTTATTTGTTTTTATGTAGCTCATTAAAGCCTTAAGTTCTTCAATGCTATTAGGTTTAACAAGATAATCAATAGCCCCACCAATTCTAAGTGTTGTTATCTTTTTAAATGATGAATTTTCAATCACCTCACCATATTTACGCAATTCATTAATATCAATCATCATCTTGTAACCTCTTCTATCATTCTTTCAAGTGCATCCTTCTTAGCAAATTTTAAACTATTGGCCCTCAAATCATTCAATTTATCCTCATCAAAGATAACTGATTTAATTAAGTTATTAAAATGCTCAACATTCATCTTACCTTCTTCCAATAACAAGGCGGCATTCTTTTCGCCAAGTTCCAAGGCATTAAAATATTGGTGATTATTCGCAACATAGGGACTTGGAATCATAATCGAAGCAACGCCGATACTGGTAATTTCGCTAATAGTTGTAGCTCCAGCTCTACTGACCAAAAGATCGCAGATACCCATAAGTTTATAGCCATCAACCCTTTCTACCACTCTAACCTTGGCATTTTGATATGCTTGATAATTTTTAATATAGTTACTGCCACAGGCATAAATAATTTGATAATCTTCATCAAAGTCTTTTAGAAACTTTTGCATAAAATTATCAACACTCATACTTCCAAGTGAACCAAAGAACATCAAAACCGTCTTCATCTGATGATCTAAATTAAATTCATCAAAATAAGCCTCATCAGCTTCATTAACTTTCAATGAACTTTGAGGATTGCCATAGACAAAAAGATGCTTATTTTTAAAATATTTCAGATTATGCTCCATTGAACAAAATACTCCATCAACAAATCTATCAAGCAAAAGATTAGCCTTTCCTGGTATTGAGTTTTGTTCATGAATATAAGTCTTAATATGGCGATTTTTAGCTGCTAAAATAATTGGAACACTGATATAATTACCAAAACCAATCACCAAATCATAGCCCTTAACAATTTTTTTAGCCTTAAAATAATTAGTCATAAAAGAGCCAAGGCCCTTAAACTTACCCAAAATACCACCATTAAAATTATCAATATCTAAACCGATAAATTTATAACCACGCTCAGGAATAATATCTTTTTCCATGCGGTTAAGTGAACCAATAAAATCAACATTGTGATTTTTCATAACCAAACCATCAGCCAAGGTAAGGGCTGGGTAGATGTGTCCGCCAGTACCACCAGCACAAATTAATATACGCATAAATTAATTATAACATTATCAAAACTATATCGTTTATAAATCGGCAGCATTCTTAGGCATTTTTTTCACAAAGTAAAAACCAATACCAAGTAGCACAATAAGAGCAGCCACTCCAATTCTAGTGCTACCAGTAATTTGTGTAACCACTCCAATTAATAAGGTACCTGTAAAAGCAGCGCCCTTGCCGAAAATATCAAACATACCAAAAAATTCATTAGAATTTTCCTTAGGCACTAATCGTGAAAAATAACTGCGTGATAACGATTGAATACCACCTTGAAAAACAGCCACACAAACTGCTAAAAACCAAAATTCCCAAGCCTGATCAAGCTGTAAGGCAAACAAGACGATTAAAATATAACCAATGATGCTAAATTCAATGAGCTTTCTGGTCTTAATCTTTTTAGATAAATAACCAAATAATAAGGCAAATGGAAAGGCGATGATCTGAGTCAAAAGCAAGGCTAAAAGTAAGTCAGTATCACCAATACCAACATCCTTACCATATGATGTAGCCATTTCAATGATGGTAAACACCCCATCAATATAAAAAAAATATGCCAACATAAAAGTCCAAATCGCACGATTTTGTTTAACTTTTTCAATCGAGCGCTTAAAACCACTAACAATCGTTTTAAAACTATGTCGTTCAAGCTTTTCACGATAATATACTTGTTTATAGTTTCTTAATAAAGGTATCGTACATAATATCCACCACAAAGCAATCAACATAAAAGAAACGATCGTTCCCAAAGAAGCATCAATGCCAACCTTATCACCCTTCAATATTAATGCCAAACATAAAATAAAGGGTATGCAACTACCGATATATCCCCAAGCATAGCCACTGGCTGAAACACGATCACTGCGATTATTGGTGGTAACATCTGTAAGCATGGCATCATAAAAAATTAGGCTTCCTGAATAACCGCTTTTAGCAATCAGAAATACCAATAAAAAGGCTAACCAGTGATTGATAAGTCCTAAAACAGCACAACCAATAACCCCTACTGCTAAACAAAAGAGAAAAAAATATTTCTTACGACCCTTTTCATCTGCCATGCGTCCAAGTATCGGTCCTAAAACCGCTAAAATTAATGTTGAAATTGACAATGTATAGCTCCAATAAGCAGTCGACATCGCATTTGATATTCCAGCATCAGTCGCAATATTTTTGAAAAAAATTGGTACAATGGTTGCTGATATTAAAATAAAAGCTGAATTACCGACATCATATAGTATCCAATCTTTTTCCAGCTTTGTCAGTTTATCTCTCATCATTACCTCCGCATGTAAATGATTATCATACCAATTCATCATAAAGCAATTTTTTAATCGCCGCAACTTATTAAGCAAATTTAGTGGCAACCATTACTCAATAATTTTATATTTGTATCTAATTATCTTTTAATTATTTTTATTATTTATATGTTAAGATATACATATGCCTGCTGCTACAACACATTTAGAATGTTCTAAGGATATTTACGAACAATTAGATAAGCATATTAAAAGTAAGATAAGCAATATTAATTTATATTACCTTGGCGCTCAAGGACCTGATATTTTCTTTTTTGAAAAATTCGGTCTAGGTAATAAACTTAAAAGAATTGGTAATTATATGCACCAATACCAAATATATCCCATCATCAAATATATGGAAGGCTATACCAAAGATATTGATCCTGATTTATATTCATATTTTTGTGGCTATTTAACCCACTATGCCTTAGATTCTTATGCCCATCCCATCGTTTATAATCGTAGTGTTTATGGTAATCTTGGCAACGATCCAGAATTAACCATTCATTTTAGAATTGAAGCTTTTTATGATAAATATGTCCTCAATCAAAAAAATCGTGATATTACAAGTTTTGATACTGATAAATCACTTACCATCAGTAAAAACGATGCTTTAAAACTGGCTAAAATGTACCAACAATTATTTAAAGATTTACTAAATCAAGATATTAAAATTAAATCATTGACCAATACTTTTAATCATATTCCGAAAGTTCTGAGTTTTTTAAAGCCTAATTCATATCTAAAATATAAATTATTATTTCTGATTGAAAAATTAATCATGCCCAACCACCTGGCAACATCATTAATGCTTTATCATGACTTTGGTAAAAATAATGACTTTGTCTTAAATTCAAATAACGAAGCCTTTATCAATGTCAAAGACTCTAATATTATTTATACCGATTCATTTGATCAACTATATTCAAAAGGCATCACCAAAGCAAAAAGGATTATCGCTAATCCTTTAAATAAAGATGAATATCAATTAGACTTTGAGGGTAATCCACTAAGTCCTGAAATTAATTTTAAAGATTATAAATCATAAGGCTTAATTAAGCCTTTTTTTAGTAAGTATTCGTAAACACCATCTTCACTAACACTTGTGGTATGATATTTGGCAATAGCCTTTAATTCCTTACAACCATTGGCCATACAAACACCCTCACCAACATATTGCAACATTTCAATATCATTAAATCCATCCCCAAAGGCCATAGTATCTTCAAGATTTATTCCCAACTTTTCAACCAACTTTTTAATACCGTAGGCCTTATTGGTATTTTTGATATTAATATCACAAGAATGGTAGCCATGATGTTCAGCCAAATCGAAACAATCTTCAAATTCATGTTTAACCATTTCAAATTGTTCATACTTATCATATGCCAACATTGCGATGTTGGGCCTAATATCATTCAAAATAAATTGATCATTAAAACACTTAGGTATTAACCAATTATCGATAAATTCCAAGTGTTTAGGACTCTTTGTAGATTGCGTATAACAATGAATAATATCTTCAAGATAATAGACAAAATTATGCTTATTCGCAAAGTCTTCAATATGCTTCATTTGTTTATAGGTGAAGTAATCTTCAGAGATAATTTCATGATTAAAATAAACAAATGAACCATTGGCTAAAATAAAACCATCATATTCAATCTCTAAGATTTCATTATTTATTAAAGGCATATGACGACCACTACATATCAAAACTTTATGACCATTATCACGCAAAGATTTAACAGCGTGCTTTATTTTTAAACTCAATGACGGATATGATTTATTTTGGTCTAAAATTGTGCCGTCAATATCTAAGAATATATATTTCATATACTTATTGTCCCATCATCATTATTGATAATTTTAGTCTGATAAAATTCTGACAAGGCCCTAATCATATCTTCCCAATCATGACTACCGCAGGTTTCAAGACTTGAATGCATCGCCAGTTGTGGCAGACCGATATCAATGCTTCTTAATGATACATGGGCATTAGAGATATTACCCAAGGTTGAACCCCCTCTTAAATCAGCACGGTTGGTAAAAAATTGATAAGGTATTGACACTCTATTTAAAATAGTTGTAAATAAGGCTACACTCAAGGCATCGCTGGTATATGCTTGATTGGCATGATATTTAATTACCAAGCCCTTATTGATATAAGCATGATTAATACGATCGCTGTATTCTGGATGATTAGGATGATGGGCATGGGCATTATCGGCACTGATAAGTAAACTGTTGTCAATTAGTTCAAGATAATCCAAGCCTAAGTCATCGCTAATTTTAGTTAAATAATCAAACATAAGGGTACTATCAGCACCCTGTGCTGTTAAAGAACCAACTTCTTCATTATCAAAACTGACATATACATTGATATTTTCCTTGCATTCAGTAGTAATAAAGGCTTCTAAAGATGTTAAGGCGCAACCAAGATTATCAATATGAAATGCTGATAACAACTCATTATCAAGACCCCAAGTATAGGCATCAATTCTAGGATAGAGGTATAAATCATAGCTTAATACCTCACCTTCAAGTCCACACTTATCGCTAATAAAACTATTAAAATCCAATTTATCCCCCAAACCTAAAAGCGGGATTAAATCATCTTTAGGATTATATTTATAACCATTATTAATATCACGGTTCATATGAATTGCTACATTGGGGATCAATAATAAATTCTCTTTGATATTAACGATATTAATTTTAATACCCTTAGCACTCCTTGTAATAACCCTTCCTGCCAAAGATAATGGACGATCTAACCATGTGGACATAATCATTCCACCATAGCCTTCGGTATTGAGCTTCAAATAACCATCAGAAACAATAAGTGCTTC
The DNA here is from genome assembly GCA_034180345.1 of Erysipelotrichaceae bacterium. Classification (GTDB taxonomy): domain Bacteria; phylum Bacillota_I; class Bacilli_A; order Erysipelotrichales; family Erysipelotrichaceae; genus RGIG5681. Next base: position 89,720 of record JAXFOQ010000020.1, read on the forward strand.
AGGTTTAAGTTTAAAACTCGGGCAATCCAAATGACTGGCAACAATATTAAAGCCACCCTTTTTAAAATTCTCACCAATATTAAAAGCCATAATTGATGAATTATTCTTAGTTACATAATACTTGCCACCATAAATAATCTTTTCATTAGCCTTTAAACGATGATAACCGTTAATTTCTAACACTTCCACAATATTTTTAGTCGCATTAAAGGCGGTCGGACTATCATTTAATAATTCTAAGTTCTTCTTTTTCATCTTACTCCCTTTCACGGCAAATATCGCCATATTCAAAATCAATCAATTGGTGAATATCATCAGGATTAATCAACACATGTTTACCCCTTAGTCCTGCTGAGATTATGATTTTAGCACATTGACGAGCACGGATGTCAAAAAAAGTCATAAATTTCTTCTTCATTCCAATTGGACTACAACCACCATGTATATAGCCAACAGTATTGAGTAAATCCTTTTGTTTAAGCATTTCAATACTTTTGGTATTCGCAAGTTTGGCAGCCTTTTTTAAGTCCAATTCATTTTCAGAATCTAAGACAAAAATCACAATTTTATTTTCTTTAGTTACCGTAACTAAAGTCTTATAGACTAATTTTAAAGGTAAATTTAATATTTCCGCAATATCCTTAGCACTATATTCATCTTGATATTCAAATTCTAAAAATTCATAGGGAATTTTAAATTTATCTAATATTCTAGTAATAATCATTTTTTACCTCTTTGATAGGCCTTATAACCATTGATTAAAATAATCACCAGCAACGGATTAACAAGCACCAAGCAAAATAGATAAAAGATAACTTTATAGTATTGATTTTGAACTAATAAATATTTATCCACCAACAAATATTCTAATAAAAATAACAATAAATAATAAGTGATAACCTTAATAAAATAAATCAATAATTCTTTTTTCATAACTATAATTTTGTTTTAACATGGATGGCCTTGGCGATAATTTTAAGCTGATCGGCATTTTCGAAATAACGATTATCAACATCATCATTATCGGCAATTAAAACAATTCCTCCTTTTTCATACTTAATTCTTTTGATTGTAAATTCATCTTCATTAATTTGAAATAGACCAATTTCATTATCTTCAAGATGGTACTGTTTTCTAAATAATACTAAATCATTTTCAAAGATATGAGCATTAATCATCGAATCACCGATAATCCGAAGATAAAAATATTCACCATTATTAACTTCATGGCTAGAAACAATCTCAAATTCATCATAACTATTTTGAGCATAGGCATCAAAACCAGCTTTGACATCGCCTAAAATTGGTATTTTTAAATGGGTATCATTGACAATATCGCTATTAAGTAAGCTATCAACATCGATATTAAAATATCTAGCCAACTCAATTAATTTATTCATTTTAGGAAGGGATGTACCATCTTCCCATTTTTGAATTGTCGTAAAATTTTTATAACCTAAATAATTAGCTAAATCATTTTGACTCAAGTTATTTTTCTTTCTCAAATATCTTAAATTACTTTTAAAATACACACTTAAATTATAATTCCTTAACTATTTTTTGCCAATAAATACTAAAATATAATTTCACCACCGACAATATTAATCGGTTTTTTAATTTTAATCTGAGTATTAGTACCACTACCCTTTTTAATTTTTAATAAAACTCTAATAGCATTTTCACGATTATGTTCATAAACAAACTGCATTTCCATAATCTTGTATTTATATTTAACACAACAATACATCAATTCCTGTAATCTTATCGTTGGATAAATCATGAATATTTCACCATTATCCTTAAGCAGTCGGCTAAAGACCTTAAATAGTTCCTCAAGTTTTAATTCATCATCAAACATCGATCTTTGACATAATTCATTCTTCTTGATGGCACCACTAATAAAATAAGGGGGATTAGTAACAATATAATCGAATTGTTCGTGAGTAAAATCTTGAATCCTAGCGTTATAAAGCCTGGCATTGTCAAAGGTTTTCAAATTCTTCTTTGCAACTTCAATATTACGACAATCAATATCCACACCAACCATTTTTTCAGGTTTAAAAAATGAAGCATAAACCAGTAATGCTCCACTACCAGTTCCAATATCTAAAATAGTCTTGTTATTGCGTAATTTTAAAAATTTACCCAATAAGGCGGTATCGCTATTCACATGATAACCATCTTCAAGTTGTAAAAATTCAAAATCAGTAAATTTCAAATAATCTTTATTCATATTCCTTATTTATTTCAAAAAAGAAAATACTACCACTTCCTTCTTTAGAAATAACTCCATAATTTGCACCATGAGCCTCTAAAATAGCCTTGGCAATCGCTAGTCCTAAACCACTTTGATAAATACTACGCCTAAATTGTTTATCAATTTTATAATATCTTTCCCAAATATATGGCTGATCTTCAAGCTTAATACCTTCACCCATATCAATTACCTCTAAACGAACATTGGTGGGATTATCAATAATTTTAATTGTTATCGTAGTGTGATCGTTGGTATATTTAATCGCATTGGAAATATAGTTATTAATCACCTGTTTAATCTTTAATATATCGGCATAGACAATCACAGAAACCACTTCCAATTTAAGATCTAAATCTCTTTGTTTAAGTAAAACTTCATAGGCATGAGAAATATCTAAAACAATCTCTTTCAAATCAAAATTTTCTTTATTAAGTTCAGCTATTCCTGCCTGCATCTTAGAAAGTTCTGAAATATCATCAACCAATTTATCTAAATACTTAGCTTCATTTAAAATTACATTCAAATGTTCATATCGTTTTACCTGATCATCACCACTTAAATCTCTAACCATTTCTGCATAGGCCTCAATCATAGTAAGCGGTGTTTTTAAGTCATGAGAAACATTAGCAATCAAATCTTTACGCAGTTCATCAATTTTAGATAATTTATCCGTTGCATCATTTAAAGTATTTGCCAAGACTTCATATTCACTATAATCACCACCCTCAAATTTAGCACGATGATAATTGCCCTTGGCAAGTTCTTCGGCACTTTTTTTCATTTGAATCAAGGGTCTTGAAAAACGTGAAGCCCATAAGTAGGCAAAAAGAATAGCGATTATCCCAACAATAAAAGTCAAATAAGTATATTGATTAGCCAAAAAATCAAAATATATATCCAAGGGCTCTAAGGCTCCATTGATAAAAATATAGTAACTGCTAAAATCTCTAATGCACTTAGTACCATAAACAATCATATCCTTGTTGATGTTATCTAAATGATAAGATATATCAATATTATTTTGATAATTTAAACGCTTAATAAGCGGTAATGGTTGGGCAGAAATATCAATTACCTCATTATGATAATTAAATTTATACTCAGTAAAACAACTTTCACCTAAATTATCAGAACGAAAAACAATTTTACCATTTTGATTAAAAACTACAGCACAGACATTACTGTTATAGATTTTTTTATAGGTATCATTAAGAATTTTTTCACTTAAATAATCTTCACTTAATAGACCATTTTCCAACTGTTTAGAAATTGCTTTAATTTCATTTACCTTGACATTGCGATAATGATGTCTAATCATTGATGTTTGAATTATCCCTAGCAATAATAAAATAATCATTGAAAAAGCAAAAAAAGCCAACCATAAATTAAATCTTATCGCTTTAAAATTAAACTTCAAATTTATACCCCATTCCTCTTACAGTAACAATATAATTCTTATATTTACCAAGTTTTTTTCGCAACATTTTAATGTGGGTATCAACTGTACGATCATCGCCATAATAATCATAATCCCAAAGCGATGATAATAGTTGTTCACGAGAAATCGCAATATTTTTATGCTTAACAAGATAAATTAATAAATCAATTTCTTTTGGAGTCATACTTATTTTATGATTATCAATAAATACATCTCTACCTAAAATATCAATTTTGATACTATCAAACTCATAAATTTCCTTTTTAACTTCCAAGCGTTGATGACGATCGATCACCACCCTAATTCTAGCCATTAATTCTTTAGGACTAAAGGGCTTAGTAACATAGTCATCACTACCATTTTCAAAGGTAAACAATTTATCATCTTCAAAACTGCGAGCACTTAAAATAATAACCGGAACTTCCTTAATGTCCTTAATTCTTTTTAGGGTGCTAAAACCATCTAACTTAGGTAGCATCAAATCTAAAATAACACAATCATAGTCATTAGCAGCAATCATATCCAATGCCTCATAGCCATCAGTTGCCTCAAAAACCTCATAGCCACTCGCAAGACCATACTCCTTAACAACCACCCTAATTCTTTCTTCATCATCGACAATTAATATTTTATTCATTAAATATCTCCACCCTCTGTACTAATACACTATCTTCTTTTTCGATTTTTCCATTAAAACTGATATAACTTCCCTTGGTAATTTGATTTTGACACTGACGATAGACATTTGGCATTAAGACCAAACTAATATTAGCTGTTTCATCAGAAATATCTAAAAATGCCATATATTGACCATTCTTAGTAACATGGGTCTTAATTCGATCAATGACCCCAAAGCCATAAACATGGGCATTCAAATGTTTAATCGTACTCAATGATTGGGTCCTAATATTATATTTAGCCTTAATTTCCATTATCGGATTAATACTGAAACAAAAACCTAGGGCTTCCTTTTCTTTGGAAGCTAATATTTTTCTCTCATCAGCATGGCGCTTAATCGCTGGTCTAATCTCATCATTTAAGATACCATCCTCCTCTTGATAACCATGTAATGCATATTTAATGACACTATCTAAATTATTGAGATATGTTGTTCTAGTCAAATTAAAACTATCGAATGCTCCAGCATTAATCAACATTTCAAGGGCCTTATTGTTGCAATCATGGAGTCTTAAACGACATACAGCATCAATGTAATCTTTAAATCTGCCCTTTCGTTTACGCTCATTAATGATTTTAACTGCTGTTAAACCACCAATATTTTTAATAATACTCAAGGGTAGCCTAATACCTTTATTTTCAACTAAATAATCAATAGCACTCCTATTAATATCAGGTTTGAATAATTCAATACCCATCTCTTTACATTCGGTTAAATATTCATAGGTTTTACCATCAGAACCCTTGGCACCATTAAGTAGGGCCTTATAAAAATAATAAGGATAATTAGCCTTAAGATAGGCCATTTGATAAGCGATTAAAGCATAGGCGATACTATGTGATTTATTAAAGCCATAGTTTGCAAATTCCAAGATTAAATCATAGATGGATACTGCCGATGCCCTTTCATAACCATTATTAACACAACCTTCAATAAAATCATTTTGAAGCGATAATAATTCTTCCTTACGCTTTTTACTCATGGCCTTTCTTAAAATATCCGCCTTAGACAAAGTGAAATTAGCCATCTTCTGGGCAATTTGCATAATTTGTTCCTGATAGACAATAATACCAGCCGTACTTTTTAAGATTGGAATCAAATCTGAATGTAAATACTTAATTCCTTGAACATTATTTCTATTCTTTAAAAATAAATCAATATTCTCCATCGGTCCCGGTCTAAATAAAGCAATAGTTAAAGCGATGTCCTCAAAATTCTTAGGAACAATCCTTCTTAATACCGACTGCATACCTGAGGATTCTAATTGAAAAATACCCAAGGTTTTAACTTCATCAATTATTTTAAAGGTCTTTTCATCATCAAGTGGAATATCATACAATCTAAAATCAGGTTCATCCTGTCTAAGATCATCGACAATCTCTTGGATAATACTTAAATTTCTCAAGCCTAAAAAATCCATTTTAATCAGACCATAATCTTCAAGAAATTCCATTTGGTATTGGGTGCTAAGTAAAGTATCTTCAATTTTAATAAGTGGCACAACATCACTCATTTTGGCATCAGAAAAAACTATTCCTGCTGCATGGGTGGACATATGCCTTGGCAGACCCTCAAGTCTAAGACAAATATCAAATAAATGACGATATTCACGCTTAGCATTGATCAATTCATTGAAGACCTTAGAACTTTCATAGGCTTTTTTTAAAGTGATATTAATGATATTTGGTACCGCCTTCGCAAGCCTATCAACATCATAGGCAGGAATATCCAAAGCTCTGCCAACATCTCTAATTACCTGTTTAGCCTTTAAAGTACCAAAAGTAATTATATGAGCCACATGGTCATAACCGTATTTTTCACTGACATAATCAATTATTTCATCACGACGATTATCAGGAAAATCAATGTCAATATCAGGCATTGAAATACGATCAGGATTTAAAAAACGCTCAAACAACAAATCATATTTTATCGGGTCAATTTCCGTAATACCCAAACTATAGGCCACAAGTGATCCAGCAGCACTTCCTCTACCAGGACCTACATTAACTCCATTCTTCTTGGCATATTTAATAAAGTCATAAACAATTAAAAAATAATCTTCAAAATTCATTCTTGTGATTATTTCCAGCTCATATTTTAAGCGTTTGACATACTTATCACTTAATTTATTATTTAATCTTAGTTTCAAACCTGTTTTACATAGGGCAATCAAATAATCTTTAGACTTATAGTTATTATCAATAATGTATTTTGGTAGTTTAGTTTTAAGGCCATATAATTCAACATTACACATACTACCAATAAAATCACACATCATTAAATCTTCACGATCATAATACTCAGTTAATAAATCACTAGCTTTAAAATATTCATACTCATTATCAATAAGATCCTTATTATTGACTGTGGTCTTTTCTTTAATAGCCTTTAAAACTTTTAAAGCCTCAGCATCATCCTTATTTAAAAAACTGCTCTTATCAAAGGCTAAGGTTTTAATCCCCAAACCTTTAATACATTCCTTAATTAATTGGTGTTGTTTTTTATCAACTAATGAATAGCCCTTGGTAAGGCCAATATAAAAATCTGGATAGTACTTTTTAAGCTCAATAAAACCATCAATAATTTTTTCATGATCATCATTTAAAATATCCTGATAAAAAGGAAGATCATCACTAAGGAAAATTAAAATATTACCAGTTAGATATTCATTTAATTCGTTTTGATTAAGATATAAATTAACCGTATTCAAATAAGTACTTAATTTAATTAAATTATGAAATCCAACATCATTTTTAGCATATAGACAAACATGGATTTTATCATCATTATAATGCAATAAAAATTCCAAGCCATAAATAGGCTTGATACCATATTTTTGGCACTCTTTTTTAAGGATATTAGCACCGGTTAAACAATTATCATCACATATAGCTAAATTGTGGTAACCCATTTTTTTAGCCTGATAAACAAGTCTGCCAATATCATTTAAACTGTCCAAAAGCGAATATGCACTCTTATTGTATAATGAAGTTATCATATTCTTATTCTATCATTTATCATAAATCTATACTATACTAATAAAGAGGTGGTAATTATGAAAATAGCATATATTACAGATAGTGGTACTGGATATTCAATTAATGAAATGGCTGAAAATAAAGTCTTTTCATTACCATTACAGCTATCATATGATGATCAAAATTTCTTCGATTTAGAACAAATTAAAACTGGAGAACTAATATCCTTACTAAAACAATCAAAGGTAATTAAAACATCACTACCCAATTTAGGCTTAACAGATGAACTATTCCGTAAGCTAAAGGAAGAACAATTTGAAAAGATTATTGCCGTTCCAATCTGTTCAGGCTTAAGTGGAACCATGAACTCATTTTATCTAAAGGCCCAAGAATATGATATTAGTATTTCATGTGTTGATACCCATACCACTGCTGAGATCCAAAAGTATCTAATTAATTTCTTTAAAGACTATATCAATGATGATGAAGGAAAAATTAATGAAGCTTTTGAGATTGCTAATGAGGTTATTGATTCCGCAAATACCTTAATCGTACCTAATGATTTAAACCACTTAAAAAGAGGTGGTCGTCTAAGTCCTGCTGCCAATATGCTGGCAAACTTACTAAAAATTAAACCCATCTTAAAAATAAATAAAGATACCAGTGGCCGAATTGAAGCCATTGATAAAGTTAGAACTTTCAGTAAGGCCCTATCAACTGCCATTGATATTATCATAAATGATATTAACGACCAAGAATACCTCATCTATATTGCCCATGTAGATAATTATGGTGATGCAGCCACTGCCAAGGAAAAACTTGAGGCACAACTAACTAATGCCAAAATCAATATCATTCCTCTATGCAACAGTGTAGCTGCCCATTGCGGCCTAGGAACTATTGCCATACAATATTTCAAAAAAATAAGCGACTATTAAGTCGCTTATATTATTTCAGCCTTTAAATCACGAGCCATAAGCCCTTCAATAACATCAGAAGGAGCTATATCATTATATAAAACTTGATAAACCGCCTCAGTAATAGGCATATCAATGCCATGCTCTTTTGCAAGCTCATAAACAATTTTGCAGGCATATACACCCTCGGTAGTTTTATTATTGGTGGCTAGAAAATCATTAGCACCATTATTCTTACCAATTAATAAACCAGCCTGAAAGTTTCTTGAATGATGACTAGAGCAGGTAACAATTAAATCACCAACACCATTAAGACCTAAAAAAGTTTCCTTCTTCGCCCCAAAATAAACCCCAAATCTAGTCATTTCAGCAAGTCCACGAGTCATAAGTGCTGCCTTGGCATTATCACCCTGTTTAAGCCCTTCTAAAACACCAGAAGCAATAGCCATAATATTCTTAACAGCCGAGCCAATTTCCGCCCCAATAACATCATTACCGCGATAGACTCTAAAGTATTGATTTGAAAATAATTTTTGAATCATTAAAGCATTTTTATCATTTTCACACACCGAATTAACAGTAGTCAATGATCTCTTAATCACTTCTTCAGCATGACTTGGTCCAATAAGTGAGATTACATCAACTAATTTATCACCCATAACCTCTTTAATCAAAACACTTAAACGCTTCTTTGTTTTCTGATCAAAACCCTTTGAAACATTTATGACATATATTGGTTTTTTAATATAGTCCTTAACTTTATTCAGAACTATTTCAATCACTGATGAAGGAACAGCAATAAGGACAATATCAGCATCACTAAGTAATTGGTAATCACCACTAGCCCTAACTCCATGATTTATTTCTGTATCAAAAAATTTGGTATTGTGATGATTAATATTAATATCATCAATTTCATCTTTATTGATACCAATCATCATTGCATCTTGTTTATTATCAACAAGAACCTGACATAAGGCACTAGCCCAAGAACCAGTACCAATTATTCTAATAACCATTATTCATCTCTCTTTCTGCCAATAATTTGAATTGGAACCCCCACAAAACCAAAGGCCTCTCGCAAACAATTTTCCAAATAGCGCTTATAACTAAAGTGCATAAGTTCTGGATTGTTAACAAATATTATAAACACTGTAGGTTTAGTACTTACATGGGTTGCATAATAAATTTTTAAGCGACGACCATTAAAATTTTTAGCAGGATTGCGAAGTTGGGCATCAAAGATAACCTCATTTAAAACATTAGTTTTAATTCTAAGATTAGCATAACTATTAACCTCATTAATAAGTGGGAATAAAGTTTGGATTCGAGCCTTATTTTTAGCACTGACAAAGGCTATTGGTGCATAATCTAGATATACAAATTCTTTACGAATTTTTTCAATGATGACATTCATAGTATTTTCATCTTTTTCAACCGTATCCCATTTATTATAAACAATGATAACCCCTTTTTTAGCTTCATGAGCAAGCCCTGCAACATGCTTATCCTGTTCAATAATTCCACACTCACCATCAATAAGGACCAAGACTACATCAGCACGATCAATGGCATTCTTAGCTCTGAGGACTGAATATTTTTCAACACTCTCATAGATCTTGCCTCTTTTACGAATACCAGCCGTATCAATAACAACATAATTGTTATCATCGATATTAAACAAGGTATCAATCGCATCTCTGGTCGTACCCTCAACATCAGAAACAATAACCCTTTCTTGATTTAAAATGGCATTGGTTAAACTAGACTTCCCAACATTGGGTCTGCCGATAATCGCAAACGAAATACGATCACCATAGTCTTCACTCTGACGATTTGGCATTTTAGTAGCACAAATATCCAAGACATCACCAATACCGATACCATGAATACCAGAAACAGAAATAACATTTTCAAAGCCTAATTTATAAAACTCATAGGTATTGACCATTAAGTGAGTATCATCAATTTTATTAACCCCAACAATCACTGGTTTATTAGTTTTGTGTAATAACTTTGATATATATAAATCATCATTAGTAACACCATCATTGCCATCACAGATAAAAACAATCGCATCAGCCTCATCAATAGCCAACTCTACCTGCATATTTATTTCTTGTTGGAAGGGAGCATCGTCTTTTTGTAAACCACCAGTATCAATAACACGATATTTTCTGCCCAACCATTCACAATCACCATAAATACGATCACGAGTAACACCAGGACTATCTTCGACAATCGAAACTCTAGCTTCTAAGAAACGATTAAAAATCGTTGACTTTCCAACATTAGGTCTTCCAACAATTGCGATAATTCCATCAATCATAATTACCTCCTAAAAAACAAAATAAGACACTATTGTCTTATTTTGCTATCAATATATTTAGCCATTAAAGAAATAGTTTCATCAATACTCATATCACTATTATCGACATAAATAGCATCATCACAAACCTTAAGCGGAGAATTTTTACGATGAGTATCTTGATAATCTCGAGCACTAATTTCTTTTTCAATCTCCACCAATTCTTTATTACTAATATTTTGTTCTTGATTTTGCTTAAAACGACGCAAGGCCCGTGATTCAACAGTAGCTGTTAAATAAAATTTAACCTCAGCATCTTTAAGCACTACCGAACCAATATCACGACCATCAACAACATAGCCCTTATCACCAGCGATATTTTGCTGTAATCTAACCAAGGAAGCTCTAACCTTAGCTAACTTTGAAATGTTACTGGCTGCCATTGAAATTTCATTTGTTCTAATTTCATCGCTAATCTTATCGCCATCTAAATATATATCACCATTAGGTAACATTGAAATTTTAGAACCATCAATCATTTCAGCAATCAATTCTTCATTGTTAAAATCAAGACCCAGTTTAAGCGCTTTATAAGCCACTAAACGATACATTGCACCAGTATCTAAATGACAATAATTATACTTCTCAGCAATAAGTTTAGCTATGGTAGACTTACCGGCAGCACTAGGTCCATCAATAGCAATATTTATCTTCATTAAACAATACCTTTAACTTTTAAAATCCAATATCCGATTACTGCAAGCACAGCTACCAAAAGCACAATTAGCACCACTAAAATAATATTTAAAATATTATTAGGCTTAGCCTCTTCTTCACTACCACCAATAATACTTGTGTGGTCAACCTCAACAGAAATAGTGTTATTCATTAAAGTGGCAGTATTTGTTTCTTCAATAACTTTACCCTCTGTTTTTAATACAGTTTCTTGATTTTCCTTTTCAATAATCTTTAAAGGATCTACCATTTGGGTTTCATCACTATCAGCTTCATTGGTTTCAACTGTTTCAACTACTTCTTTTTCAACTTCAGCTTCTTTATTTTGAACTAAATCATCACTATTTACTTCAACCGTTTCAAAAGATTCAGTATCAGCAACTTCAACTTGAGTTTCCACAGCATCTACACCAATCTTATCCTCAAGATTATCATCTGCCATAATCGGTACAATAGGGTCTTCTAAATCAGGTTCGTCCTTTGAGATACCCTTTAGTATTTTTTCAATTTCCAATGAAATAGTATTATTAAAATCTGTTTCTGAGCTATCCAAGGTCTTTAAAAAATCAAATTCATCTTCAAGTGTAGTATCCACCTTATTAGCTGAGGTTTCATCATCAACCCCACGAATTGAATTAATCAATTTCTCTTGAACATCATCACTATTCAATAATCCCTGTGATTTATTATAGCTATTAACCTCATTAATAAAATCATTTAAAAAATCATCATTACCCTTAACAATATTTTCTTTTGATTCCATTTTTTCGGTTAAATCTTGTTCAAAATTGATATCATCAAAAATATCTGCTTTGTTTTCATTGATCATCTCGTTGTTTTCGTTAGTATTCATTTCTTCAACGACATTATTATCTAAATTATTAATAATATTAGATAATTCTGGTGTTGAAAGATTTGACTCACGATCATTTTCTAAGTTGTTTCTTAATTCTTCATATTTTTTAGTTCTAGAAAGTTTTTCCATACAACCCTCCTAACTACCATATTTTAACAAATAATTATTTAAAAATAAAGCTAGCCACTATTTTATCCACAATATTTGATTAAAATCAGTACTAAATAGATAAAAAAACAATAGCCAGTATTACTGGCTATTTTTAGATTAGTTATTTGTTTTTAAAGCTTGTTTGCTTATTGGTAAATGATAATAGTAATGATAATAAGATGGTAGTAATGATCATCATCATATAAGCCATTATATTAGTAG
>JAXFOQ010000036.1:0-4215 GCA_034180345.1 Erysipelotrichaceae bacterium
ATGAAATTGACTTTTGAAGACAAATTAGAGATTTACCGATTATGGAAAGAAAAAGGATGGGGAAAAGTAAGAATATCGAAACATTTTAATATCCACCCTTCAATCGCTAATTACATCTTTCGTTTGATAGATAAACATGGCACAGAGATAGTAAAACACGGTAAGAATAAATACTATTCTTTAGAGTTTAAAGAAGCCGCTATTAAAAGAGCTTTATCAGGGAAAGAATCAATAATATCTATAGCACTTATCTTTGTTTAGTTTTTCAAAAGTATATTCCATAATTCACATCATCGATATCAATTAAATTTATATAATTATTTTTAATTCCTTTCGTCTGTAATGATATGACGAACACCGATATGATTAGATTGAAGGTATTCTTTCATAAAAGAAGGATAGGCATTATATTTTTCAAGCTCATCAATTGGTATCCAGTGCATAGACTCTTTTACTCCACCTTTAGTAAGGCTCTGACTATTAAGATTTTTATTGCCCTTTGGTTTCATCATGTAATAAAAGGCAATCTCATGGCAATCGACGCCTGCTAAATTAGAACTTCCGACAAAGAAATTCTCGTGTATCACTGCAAGATGATCCACCTCGTATTCAACTCCTGTTTCCTCAAATACTTCTCTTTTCACGGCTTCTTCAGATGTTTCACCAATATGTACACCTCCGCCGATAGAATAGTAATAATCATCAACTTCATTTCCTGCAAACAATACACAATCATCCTCTACTATGATTGCTGCAGCTCTATATCTGAAACGTTTTTCACCATCTATAAAACAACAATCTTTTTCCATAATCATCCCCCATAAATTCTAATCTATCTTATCATTTTTCTCCATCTATACTGTTGACACAACCTAACAAAATATCCAAAGTGTTGCTACGACCCTTTCATAATATTTATAGTGTTGCTACAAGTAAGTATTCAGTCTCTTATTTTCAAGCCCAAAAAACACAAACCTATTGATTTCAAGCCTTTTAGAGCCTTTAACTAACTATTTTCTAGTCAACAGAACTACGCTCTCAACATAAGAAGTATTTGGAAACATATCAAACACCTCAACACTTATTACCCGATACTTATGTTTCAAAGCATCAATATTTTTGGCAAGCGACGACGGCGAACACGACATATAAATAATATTTTTTATATTCTTTTTAAGAATTTCATTGATAATCCTATGATCCAACCCCGACCTTGGCGGATCCACCAGTAGATAATCAATATCTCCCTTAATGCTTTTTAAATGAAGATAAGCATCAGATGCCTTAGTTTCAATATTATCAATACCATTTAAACTCAAATTATAATTAAAATCATCAATACTTATTGAATTTAATTCTGACGCATAAATCTTCTTAAACTTCTTATGATAAAGCGTAGACATAATCCCGATACCACAATACTCCTCAACAAGCACATCACCAGGCTTAATCAAACTGCCAATATAATGAAAAATATTAACAGCCTGTGTCAAATTCAGTTGCACAAAGGCTTCCATAGAAACCATAAATTTATAGCCATCAATCTCAAGCAGCAACTTATCTTCACCATAAACTTTAATAGCTTCCGTTTTATTAATCAATGGATCACTGTTTGTATTATAAGAAAAATAAATACTCTTAATTTCAGCAATTTTAGCCAACGCACCAATCAACAAATTATTAGCACTCTTATTACCGAAAATTAACTGCAACTGATAATTGCCACCAAAACCTCTGAGAATTATATATCTTAAACCCTGCCTGTTTTTACCATCATAAGCCTTTATCCGACACTCATTCAAACAGTCAAGGACCCTATCCTTAACTCTTTCCAACAATTTTTCATGCACAATACAATTATTAACTCGCTTCAAGGAATTAGAACCCTTAAGATACATCCCTGTTACCAACTTCCCCATAAACATTCTTACTGGTAATTTCAATTCATTACGATAATAAAATTCATGTTTACTACCATTTAATTTACCGATTATTTTAGGATTGAGCTTGGCATATTTTTCTAATGTTTGTGCCAAAAAATCACGCTTAATAACTAGCTGATTTCGATAATCAGTATGCATAAGTTGGCACCCACCACAATAATCATAGTAATAACACTTTGCCTTAATGCGTTTATCTGAAGTCTTCACAAGCTTGATTTTATTGCCAATAATATACTTCTCTTTTTCTTCCTTAATCTCAAATTCAACAATTTCATCTGGCAAACAATCATCAATAAATACAGGCTTCTTCTTGTAATAGCCAATCCCCTCGCCATTAATACCGATCTTTTTAATTGTGGTGATCATTTTTTTCCTCTAATCTTATCGCCTCAATACAATCATTAATAAAACCTTCAGGTAAATCAAACGACTCCCCAAAAGGATTGATCACTACATTATTACCTTGGTATTCATCCATAATACGACATAAATATTGTCTAAATGTCCAAATATCAGCATCAAAATCCCCTTCCCACTTATCCAATTCTTCAAGATCGGAAAAAATAGGATAATGCAAGTTCCCTTCATGATCCTCAATCATTAAAAAACTTCCATCTTCTTCTAAATATCTTGCAACATAAAATTTAGACCCTAAAATAGTCGCAATCAGCAGGTTTAAGTTATCATCACTACCATCATCATTTACATTTTTAATTAATTCTTTAATACTTTTCATCAATTCTCATTTCTTTAAAATAATTATCTAATTCGCTATCCAGCGGTATTTCAATATCTAAACCATTAGGATGAAATAATGATTTAATATTCAAATGATAAGCCATCAGTGTCAATCTGATATCACTTTTATTTTCATTATACAAGCGATCACCAATAATAGGATGTCGATGATATGCCATGTGCACCCTTATTTGATGGGTCCTGCCAGTTTCAAGTCTAAGACTTAACATGCTGATATTCATCCTGCGATTACTTATGATGCATCTACCAAAAGTAACTGCTTCTTTCCCGGTATCACTAACACGATATTTTTTAGCATTATGACGATCTCTGCCGATAGGTGCATCAATCACAAACTTTTGACCCCTAGCATAGTAGCCATTTACAAAGGCATAATAATCACGAACAATCATTTTATCCGCAATCAAACTATCAAAATACCCCTGTAAGGCACTGACCTTAGAAAAAATAATCAAACCACTGGTATCAACATCCAAACGATGCAAGGGCCTAACAGTTGTTTTAATTCCGTGTTGTTGATAATAACCAGCTACAAGATTCGCCAAGGTTTTAGTCTTGGTCTTTTCATCAGGATGCACCAACATACCACTTGGCTTATTAACCACCAATAAGAAATCATCTTCATATACCACATCCAAATAATCATCTTCAGGCACAAAGTCGATTTCCTCATCGTGAAAAATATCAAACCATAATTCATCATTTTTAATAATTAAATCTTCATTAATTTCTTGACGATTTCGCAAATGCTTATAAGTTATCTTCTTTAAAAAATGCTCACCAACCACCCTCTTAACACTATCTTCGCCATCAAATTTTAAAATCAGCCAAGTACCTAAACGCTCGTATTTCATATATGATTAATTTTAAATGATATTTCCCTAAACAACAAGTGCACTGAAACAAAAGACATCAAACAACACAAAATAAGTACACTAAATAAAAATGATTTTGCCCAACACAAAATCATTTTAAAATAAACTTAAATTATTAATGTTATAGCCACTTAGCTTTTATTTCTTTTAATAAGCGATAAATCATAGGAATTAATAATATATTAATCTAACAATATATAAAAGCCAGCAGCCGAAGGATCACAATAAGCATGAACTTTTCCTAGATTAGCATTTTCAATGTCCGCACCAAAATTCGCATTGCATTCTTCATAGCTGTTATACCATTTATAAAGAATGTAACCTTCACTGGTTTTACTTCCAACAGGTGCCCTATCGTCTTTTTCTTTTTCAATAACAGTTGTTGAATTGCCAGTACTAGTACCACCATTATTGCTAGTATTGTTTTGACTTTAATAATCACCATCATTTCAGCTCGCGATATCAGCGCCATCTGTTTCTTCAACAGTTGATTCTGCCTTATCCTTTACAACCACTTGGTATTTTGAAATGGTTTCAAGGTTGTTTTTATCTTTGGCAGATACCATAATTTCATATTTACCAGCTTTGGTATAGTCGATGTTTTCTTTGATATCTACCTTAAGACTTCCATCTACTAT
>JAXFOQ010000004.1:0-19637 GCA_034180345.1 Erysipelotrichaceae bacterium
GTTTAATTGATTTCTTATTCAGTTTTCAAAGATCGAATTACCGTTTATTAAGCTTCCTTAATTGCGGTGCTCATATATATTATCAAACCTATATTCCTAAGTCAATAACTAATTTGAAATTTTTTTGAAAAGAATTTCACTTTTTAATTTTTCATTTTTTGAAAATGTTTTTAAATTTGTTATTTGTTATTGCATTTTGAACATCATTTGATTGACGCCATAAATTTAAATTCAATTCAAATTCTAAGCGCGTAGATATATTGTATCTCATTGAGATAACCCTTGTGTGAATTTAATGTGAATTTTATTAAAAATATATAAATATAAAATAAAAGTGGTCTTATCAGACCACCTCATCATCATTCCAATATGGTATATCATTACCGCGACGTATCAATACCGATTTTTGAAATTCTGTTTGATCGAGAAACTTTAAAACCATTTCTTCTTCTTCTTCGCTCAAACCAATTAAGAATTTTATTTCGACATCCTTATTTAAAATGTCAGCACACAAGGCTATTGCTTCCACTTGTTTCGACTTACTCCCCTTAAAAGCACTAATCTTCTGATTATCATAATCGTCAATCTTTAGTGTGCCATAAGTCAATGGAAACTTTAACTCTGGATAAATAGGGTGTCCTTCACCCCTGTGGTGTGTTTCGATAAAATCCCCCGATAAATACAGTGCATCAATTTTTTGCCAGAAGTAGGCGTTGTTCTCATATCTATTCATGTTCATAAATATTATATAGATATTTTCATATAATGTAAATACTTTCTTTATTGATGAAAATATTTCATATTGAATAAAAAAATCGTAATAAAGCATAGGTATTAACTTTTCAGCAATATCCCCTTACTACGATTTTTCACCCTACTTCTTACGATTTAGACTTTCAACATATGATTTAGCCTTTTGCACAGCTCGTTCATATTGTTCATCGAATGAATTTATTGCTTTAGATAGTCGCAATTCGTCATCCTTGGAATTATTGACAATATCATTAATCTTGTTTAGATATTGTTTTTCTCTTTCCACATGGTCCTTGATAAAATCATTTTGTTCATCTTGAAGTTTTTTCAATTCCTTTTGATGGTGATTTTTAAAATTGTTATCCTCGTTTACGATTGTATCAATTTTCCTTTGTAGATCGGCGATATTGCTGTCAAAATTACTGAATTGACTTTGATAGTTTTTAGTTTCGTTATCTAAAGTTTTTTTCAATTCGCTATTGGTCAAACCTAATTGGTGGCGATAGTCTTCGTTCTCGCTATAAAAATCCTTATTCATTTGTTTTATTAATTGGCCATGTTTATTTGCGAGTTCATTTTTTTTATTATCAACCACACTATCAACACTCATTTTGGCTTCAACCATTTTCTTAACGCGATTTTCTTGATTTTCGATCAATAATTTAAGTTTATTCATACGATCTTGATGGTGCTTAATAAGTGCTTTGGCCTGATTCATATATCTAACCTTGCGTTCCTTAGCTTCATCAGATACCAACGAATACCTAACTTCAAGCTCCCTAATCTTTTTATGGCTTAACTCTTTAGCGTTTTCAAGTTGTTGTTTAGCATTTTTTAAGGCATTTTCCTGTTGTGCCTTATCAAGCTTGTATTCCTTGACTTTTTCTGCCAACAACAATTTTAATTCTTCTTCCTTCTTACTGTAAGCTTGAAGTTTTTGATTAAGTGTGGCTTGTTGTTGCTGTTTTTGCTTGTCAATATCTTTTTTCAAGTCAGCAATACTTTTGATATGCTCTTGTTTTAATTTTTCTAGTTCAGCCTGTCTTTCCTTAATTTCAAATTCATATTGTTTTTTCAGTTTTTCCAATTCTTCCTGTTTATGAATTTGATAATTATTCAAATATTTGCCTTCTTGATTTTTAAGTTCAATAATTTTTAAAGCCTTTTCCTTAAGGTCGTTATCTAAATTGCGATCCTTATTTAAATAATCGACATCAAGACCCTCGATAACTTCTAATTTATCTTTTTCAAAATTACGAACAATCTCAATTTCTTCCTTCAATGCTTTTTCCATTGCCGCAGATAATTTACCACCCTCAAACTTAAATTGTTGGTTAAGATTTAAAATATCAAATCTTTTACCATCAATAACCCTATGATATTCAACAATTAATTTTTTAAGTTCCTCTTCTTTATCGACAAATTCTTGGGCTTGTTTTTGATTAATCGCCTTTAATTCGTGTTCAAAATATTCGATATGTTCATTTTGTTTTCTTTCAATCAAGACCTCTTGTTCATAAATTTTACTGCGTAACACTTCCAAATCTTTAGTTATTGAATTTATTTCAATTTGTTTTTGACTCTTAATATTGTCAGATTCCGTTTGGATTTTATTCAATTCCTGTTTATTGCGATATTCAAATTCTTCAAAGCGTTTTTCAAAATGAGTTTCCAACATCAATACTTTTTGCTTATATGCCTCTTGGCTATTGTTCATCTCATTTAATAATTCTTGTTTTTGAAGCTCCAATCTGGTTATTTGTTGTTCAAAATCATTATCCAACAATTCGCGCATCTTACCAAATTTTTGCTTGCTCTTATTGAAATTATTATCAATAGCTTGTTTGGTAATTTCTACATGTTTTTTGAACTCACTTAATTCCTTTTGTTTTTCAACAATCGTATTAGCAATCTCACGAGCTTTTTCTTCCAAGCGATGATTATATTCTTCAGAAAGGCGTTGTTTTAATGCGGTGATAAAACGTTGTTTTTCTTCAAATAATTGTTTATTTTCATCCTTCTTTTTATTTAAAGCAATATGACGATTATTTAATTGTTGTTCATAATTGGTTTTAATGATTTCAAAATTAGCACTTAAAGATGCCAACTCATTTTTGCGTTTTTCAATCAAAGTAAAAATCTCAACTTCTTTATCGTGCATTCTTTTATCATGCATCTGTCTTAGACTATCAATTTGTTTTAGATATTCTTCTTTTCTTGCCTCAGCAGCCAATTCTGCCTGTTTAAGATTTTCAACTTTAATACGATAAGTTTCGCTCAATTGATGTTTTTGATTACTTAACTCACTAATTTCTTTAGTAACCCTACTAACAAGCGCTTCCTTATCACTTAATAATTGTTCCTTTTTAGTTTGATAATCCTTAAGTAATTGTTTTTCAATTTCTTCATTGTTTTTAAGCAAGGCGGCAAAAGCCTTATTTCTTTCAATTTTTCTTAAATTAGCTTGTTGTTCAAGTTCTTCAATTTCGCCATAGTGTTGATCTTTGTAAACCTCTAATTCTTTGGCCAAATTATTCTTATGTTCATTCAATTCATTTTTTAAAGCTAATAAATCATGCTTGGCTTTTTCACGATATTCATTTTCCCTGGCAATTAAATCTTCTTTCTCTTTGCTTAATTTATCAAATTCATTAGTATATTTATCTTTTAATTGTTCAATATCCAATTTATATTGTTCATTAATTTCTTGATATGCTGCTTGTTCGCGCTCTGATGACTGCTGCTTAATATTTTCAACTTCATCATAGGCAACTTTAATTTCGCTATTTATCGCCTCTAATTGCTCATTTTTAGCTTGTTCAAAACGATCTTTTTCGCCTAAGATCTCATCAATTTTATTTTCAATGACCTTAAGATTTTCGGTCAATTCAAAATTCTTTTTATCAAACAATTCATCATTTTCAGTCTTAATATCACTGATCATTTGTTGATAATACTCATTATGCTTGGCACTTATTTCATCAATCAATTGTTGACGATTATTGATTTCGACCTCCAAGGCACTGATTTGTTGTTTATAATTTTGAATTCTTTGGGCTGCTTCTTTTTGAAAAATAATAGTTTTTTCTTCGTTTTCATGAATTAAAACATAAATTTTCTCTTTCAATGCCTCAACAAAATGTTCGTGTTTTTTAGTCAAGGCTTCAACAGCCTTATCGAATGTTTCTTGTTCAGAAAGTATTTGTTCCTCTTTGCGTTTTTTAAGTTCTTCCAAATATTTAATTTTATTATTGTAATCAGCAATCAAGCGTTCCTTAAAGCTATGTTGTTTATTTTTAGCCTCAAAAACACTATTTTCACAATTAGATAGTGTGGTAATAAGTTGTTCTTTTAATATTTTAACCTCATTGATTAATTTTGCTTCATTCTCAGCATAGCCACGATATAATTCATCAAGTTTTAATTTACATCCATCCTGATAATTCTTAATTGCCTCATCAAGCTCTTGTGCTTTTTGGACACGCAAAACTCTATTAGTTTCTAATAATTGATTTAATCGACCATTTAATTCTTCAATGCTGTCATTAAAATTTTCTTTAGCATTTTTTAGTTCTGCTAGCTTCAAAGCTAAGTCATTTTCCTTTTCGGCAATACGATTTTGTAAGTCTTCAATCGCAACTTTATATTCATTATTTTTAGTTTGTTGTTTCGAAGATAGTTCAGCCTTTAAATTTTCTAATTCCTTAAATGCCTTAGTCCTATCTGTTTCTTTAGTTTGAAGTTCCTCAATTAAAGTTTGTTTTTGTTCGTGTAACTTAGCAATCTCCTCTTTAAGTTCTTCCTTTAATTTTTCAATTGTATTTTTATATTCTCCGTTGGCAACCTGTAGGCTGTTTTTAAATTGTTCAATTTCCTCACGATGCTTGTCGTTGATTTCTTTGATAATCACTTCTCTTTCATTACGACGATCAAGATCAGCATTCTTCATCTTCTCGAGTTCACTTGCAAGACTTGTTAATTTTGCCTGATACTCTTGCTTGATATTCTTAATTTCCGCTTCGCTGTCATCACGCAATTTTATCAATTCTTCAGCAAATTTTTCTTTTGTTTCTTTAATTGCTTGTAGTTGTTGAGCCTTTTCCGCCTCAGCACTTTCAAAAGCTGAATTAAATTTTTCTTCCAAAACACTACGATTTTTTAAATACTCCTCATTTAAGGCATTGATTTTTTCGTTTTGTTTAATGTTTGCTTCTTCAAGAGCGGCTTTTTGACGTTTTATTTCTAAGGCATTGGCTTCGTTGAGTTTGTTTAATTGATCTTGA
Organism: Erysipelotrichaceae bacterium; assembly: GCA_034180345.1. Classification (GTDB taxonomy): domain Bacteria; phylum Bacillota_I; class Bacilli_A; order Erysipelotrichales; family Erysipelotrichaceae; genus RGIG5681. The sequence goes on from JAXFOQ010000004.1 coordinate 5,037, forward strand.
TAATTTTTTTGATCTTCAGCCAATAACACCGCCGTTTTATCAAGTTGTGCTTCGATCAAACTCAAATTATTATGTAAGTCTTCTTTGCGACTATCAAAAATAGCCTTGGTTTCTGATAATTTTGATTGGTATTCAACCATCATCAATTCATAGGCATTCTGAATTTTATCAATTTCATTAGTCAGATTATTAATTCTGTTTTTAATTGTCGCAATCTTAGTGTCTTCATTTTTAAGCAAGATTAATTTTTGTTCATTAAACTTCAATAATTCTTGTTGGTGATAGGCAGCCAATTCTTTCTCTTTTTCTTTTAACAAAGCTAAAGTTTCTTTTTGTTTAGCCAAGATTTCTTCCAGATCGTTTTGGTGATCAACTTCCTGTTCATCTAGTTGTTTTTCAAGCTTTGTTATCTCATCATTAACACTTTCAAGTTCTGCTTCAAGCTTACTTTTTTCAGCATTTTTCTTAATATTGATTTGCATCTCAATATCCTTAATTTTAGCAGTCATTTCATTTTGTGTTCTGATTAATAATTGCTGATTTTTTTCTAATTCATTCTTCTTTTCAAGCAATAAAGCTTTAAAGTTATCTTGAGCATTATTAATGCCACTGCTCAATCGTAGTTCTTCTTTTTGTAATTCCTCATTCAAATGTTCTTGATAACTATTAAAATCATCAGCTAACTTTTTCAATAATAGCTGGTGTTCTTCATTTCTTTTAGCTAGGGTATTTTGGTGTTGACCCTTGGTGCTTTCAAGCATTTCCTGATGTGATTTTAAAACTTCCAGCATTTGATTTAATTTATTCTTTAATGCCTGTTCTTCATTATTTAATTCAATAACAACATTACTATATTCATCATCATTGCGCTTTTTAGCTATTTCAATATTGGCTTCGGCCTTTTGATAATCAACCTTTAAATTATGTTCTTTAGCTGATAATTCTTGAATAATTTTATCTTTACCATTCAATTCATCTATTAATTCTTCTTTAATTGAATTTAATTCCTTGCGAATATTACCCTTATCTTCCATCTTATTTTCTTTCTCTTTATCATTTATACTTTGAGCTTTCATAATCACTCGTATCTCATCAATAGTTTTATTTAATGATTTAATATCTGCTTCTAAATCACTAATCTTATTTTTAATCTCGGTGCTTTTTAAAATCGATGTTTCATCATTTTGATCATGACATTTATTAAGTTCATCATTCATTTTTATCATTGCTTGTTCTTTGTCTGATATTTCTGTTTCACACTTATGAAGCAACTCTAACAATTCAGCATCATTCATATTAGCGTATTGTTCTTTTCTAATAAATTTAATCATAGACACCTCCAATTACTATAATTATACAAAAAACCTGTCAATATTACATCAACAGGTTTAATCTTTTAGTTATTTATGATCTTCTAATAGTAGGCTGGCTTCAATTACATTGATAATATTTTTAATGATTTTATCAATCTTAGAATCTTCACTATAATCCGCCTTAGCAAAAAAGGTTGCTCGATTATCCTGGTATAGTGGCTTCGCCAATTCTTCCTTGGCTTTTTGACTTCCATATACCGCAATAGTGTTACCACCAAACTGTGAAACAATCTTCATGCAAGGAACATCAGTAAAACCATCACCAATATATACCATACGCGAATAAGGAATATATTTTTCAGTATCTGGGGTTGAACGATTCAAATCAGCATCATTCATCTCATCTAAAACACCCTTGTTGATACGGAATAAATATTGGGTCTTATTAGTGTAATTAACAACTCTACTTGGCCAGATACGATCTTTTTCAAAGGCATAGTCGCAAGCGTATATCCGTTTAAATTCATTAGCAATGCTGGTTCCTTCAATCATCGCCTTTAATCCTGAACTGATAATATAATGTTCAACTACAATGTTATGTTCCAAACCATAGTCATTAATTCTTTTAAACCAAGTATCAACACCCTTGAATAGGTCGATATATTTACCTTCTTCAACTAATTTTTCATAAGTTAAATTTGGATATTCATTCGCAATCAACAACATATAAGCGATAATGCGATCCATTTGATATTTTTTACCTAAAAGATCACTCTCTGCCCATAAATCATTAGGAGTCTTAAAGCCCATTTTCTTATACATATGAAATTCTTGCATATCCTTAGGAGATAATGTACGATCAAAATCGTAAATAATAGCCATCTTAGTTTTCTTCATGTCAATACCTATAATTCAATCTCATTCAAGTTCTTAATTGCTTGAATGTAAATGAGGACATTTTGTTTTAATTCATCAATAATTAATTGTTCGTTAATATCATGAATATGATTATCAACCCCCTCGTATTCAGGACCAAAGGCAATACAATTATTAATTCCCTTAGCATATGTTCCGCCACCAATAACCATCATCTTGCTCTTATAATCACCTGTAACATCAACATATGCCTTTTGTAAGGCCTTGATCATTGGAAGTTCAGGATTCAAAAACAAAGGATTACTAGTAGCTAAAATTTTAAGTTCATTGTTTTTATTAAAGCGCTCATTCATTGCTTCAACAATCTGTTGTTCCTTGTAAGTAACAGGGAAGCGAATATCGATGGTAAAGTACAATTTTTCATCTACCTTCTTCATCACTCCAACATTAAAGCTTAAATCACCATAGTCATCTTTAAAATCAACACCAGCAGCCTCACCGTGAATAGAAGTACCAATATTATGATGATAGTAGTCTATAGCCGTATCATTAAGGCCTGCTAAATACAATGCCTCCATCGTATATGAAATAGCATTTAGCCCCAAGTCTGGCAATGAAGCATGGGCTGCAACTCCATCAACTTTAATTTCAACAACATCACCATTAATAACTTCACTATGTTTTAATTTATGACTATCTAAAAATTGTTTAAAGATTTCAAGCTCAAATTCATTTTTAACCTTCAATTCAAGATGGCTACATACCGCATTGCTGGCTTCACCACCATTAACCTCGATTAATTTTGAAGTATCAATCAATACCTCACCTCTAAAAATTCCCTTCTCACCATAAATGCCTGGCCAATGAGCATCAGGAGTAAAACCTGCGTCAATATGACCCTCTTGTTCTACATAGTGCTTCAAACATTCACAACCGCTTTCTTCATTACAACCGACAATCAAACGAATGCGATGATTAAATTTATAACCTGTATCAATAAGATATTTCATAGCATAAAGACAGGTTATAACTCCACCCTTGTCATCAGTAACTCCCCGTCCATATAAAACACCATCTATTTCAACAACGGTAAAAGGATCAGTTGGCCAATTTGTCCCAGCAGGAACAACATCCAAATGACCAATCATTCCAATTAACTTATCACCTGAACCATATTCACCATAGCCAGCATAATAATCTAAGTTTTTTGTTTTTAAACCAATCCCCTCAAACATCTTCAAAGCCGCATCCAAGACTCTGCGATTTTCACTTCCGAAGGGTTTAACATCATCACTATATACCGATTTAAATGATACCAATGTCGATAAATCTCTAATAATCGCTGAAATATTTTCTTCAACAAATTGTTTTGCGTCCATTACTTAGCCTCCATTAATTCTATTAATTGTTTATAACATAATGCTTTTTCTTCTTCATTCATCAAGCGTTTTTTAGCATCATGATTTTCAACGGTATCAAAATGCACTGCAATCGGTTTCCCATCAACAAACTTGAATAACGCTGGGACAAAAATTTTCTCTTTAACCAAAGCCTTTACAATCTGATAATTAGCTACATACTCAGCATTGTCATCATTACGCAAGTCGTGATTATCCTGATCGCGCACCGTAACATAATAAACCTTTGTCTTTAAATCCTTGCTGGCATTAAGCAATATCGGTAGCAATTGTTGACACCATGGGCAAGTCTTGAAAGTATAAAGAAGCACAAATGTTTCTTTAGCTTCAACCTTCTTGACAACATCATTAAAACCAATGTTGATGAATTGCTGATCTTTAATTGTTTCATTATAAATTGATAAAGTTTTTTCTTTATCGTAGTTAGTGGTATCTACTTCACAATTTTCATTTGTATTACAACCCATATCTTTGTCCTTTACTTGGCAACCATATGCCACAAAAAAACATAATATTATAATAAATATTTTTTTCATAATGTTCACCTTTCAATTAATTGTAACAAATTTTTAATCTTTATTATTAGTAATTTCAATAACTTTATAACCAGCCTCTTCAATAACTGACTTAATTTTCGTATCATCAACACCATTATCACTGAAAATAGCCTTGCTACTATCTTTAGAAACTGTGGCCTTAATTCCTAATTTAGCCAAGCTATCAGTTACATGTTTTTCACAATGTCCACACATCATACCTTCAATTTTAACTTCCTTCATACCATTAACCTCCTTCTTATTCAACTTATTAATTCTAAGTGCATTAGATAGTACTACTATACTACTAATACTCATCATTATGGCTCCAAACATCGGATTTAACTTAATACCCATAAAACCAAATAAGCCAGCTGCCATCGGAATTAAAAGTGAGTTATAAAATAATGACCAAAATAAATTCTGTTTAATAATTCGCATCGTCATTTTAGAAATATCCATCAGATAAATAATATCTGTTAAATCATTCTTCATTAAAACCACATCACTGACCTCGAAGGCCAAATCACTACCACTACCTAAAGTTATCGCAATGTCCGCCTCACTAAGGGCAATAGCATCATTAATGCCATCACCAACCATCGCTGTAAGACCGCTGGCTTTAGTCTTTTTGACAATGTCATACTTGTCATCAGGATTAATCATACTAAAATAACTATTAATTTGAAGTTCCTTAGCCATCTTTTTGGCAACAATATCATTATCACCAGTACACATAATCACATTTACACCACGCTTATTAAAATCACCAACAGCTTCCTTACTGGTGTTTTTTAAAACATCACTAAAATAAATATAGGCACATAATTCATGATTAAAAGCATATAAAAGATATGAATAACCAGCTTTTTGAGCCTCATTGATAATTTTTTCATCAACGATTATTTGATGTTCATTAAATAATCTAATATTACCTAACAAATAACTGTCATTGCCAATACTAGCCTCAATACCCCTGCCTGATTTTTCAACATAGTAATCAATATCAATAAATTCTCGACCTAAATCTTCAACGATACTTTTAGCGATAGGATGATTAGATTTTGTTTCCAAAGCCTTAACCATTCTTTTAGCAGTTTCATCTTTAAAATAAGATTTCACAATCGTTAATTTATTCTCGGTAAGAGTGCCAGTTTTGTCCATAACGATATTTTTAAGATCATAGATCTTTTCTAACACCGCAGCGTTTTTAAGTAGTATTCCCTGTTTAGAGGCTACACCACCAGCTACTGCAATAGCACTAGGAGTTGCCAAACCAAGAGCGCAGGGACAGGAAATAACCAAAACACTCAAGGCATAATTCATTGCCAATTCAAAATCCTTGCCAATTAAAAACCACACAATAAAAGTAACTAAAGCAATCACTATGATTGACGGTACAAAATAAGCTGATATTCGATCGACAATTCTTTCAATCGGTAGTTTATTACTTCCTACCTCTTGGCACATTTTAATAATTTTATCCAAGACATTATTACCGTTATGATGAATAACTTTAGCCTTAATGTAGGCACCGATATTAATTGAACCTCCAAGGATTTGATCGTTGATACCCTTTAATATGGGCAGACTTTCACCACTGATTAAAGATTCATTGACTTCTGTTTCCCCTTCGATAATAATACAATCAATCGGGATAACCTCACCCTGTCTAACTTCAATCAAATCACCAACCAAAACCTCATCAACCCTAATATCAATTACTTCACCATCTCTAATAACTTTGGCAAACTTCGGTTTTAAGGCAGCCAGTTTTGAAATTTCACCTACAGTTTTTAACTTGCTTAATTTCTCCAAGTGTTTACCGATTGAAACAATCACCAAAATCATAGCTCCAGTTTCGAAATATAAGTGATATTCTAAAAAACCATTATTAATTTTAAACATCGCATATAGACTATAGATAAAGGCTGAACTGGAACTTAAAAAAATCAGAGTATCCATATTAGGAGTCAATTTAATCAAGCTTTTAAAACCCGAAGCAAAATAATGTCGATGAATAATAAAAATAATAATGGTCAGTATCATTTGAATTAAACCACGATAGACAAGTTTAAGTCCAAACATATACGCCCCAAACATATGTCCCATACTAAAATACATCAAGGTTAACATTAAAATAATTGATAAAATTAATCTATACTTATGTTTATTTTCATAAGGGTCAAAAACAACCTCATAACCCAAATTATTAACTGTATTAACAACTAATTGATCATCAACCCTATCACCCTCAACATATAACTTATTATTCATTAAGTCGATATTTGCAGAAAGACCATCAATTTTATTGATATTTTTTTCAATTGTATTCTTACACATAGCACAGCTCATACCTTTAATATCATACATTTTCTTCATAATCGTTCATCACCACCTATTTATATTAAATTTAATATCCTTTTTTAAGTAATTCAAGTCATTTGATTAAGTAAAAGTATATAATGTTGTTATGGACAAATATATAAGTAAAATACAAGGCTTGATGAAAAGCCACAATATTGACATCTATTATCTAACTACATCCGATGATCATCTTTCAGAATATATCCCTGAACATTATCGTCTGATTAAATTTTTAACTGGTTTTAGTGGTTCGCTGGCAAAAATGCTGATAACTCAAGACAAAGCCTATCTTTGGGTTGATGGTCGCTATCATAAACAAGCCGACCAAGAGGTAACAAGCAAGCTGATTGAAGTAATGAAAGAAGGTAAGAATGGGGTTAAATCAATCCAGGAATTTTTAGCCGATTATCACCACCAAACCCTAGCCTTTGATGGTAAATTAACATCATATAAATTCATCAGCGAATTTTGCGAAACGATGAACTTAGTATCTATCGATTTAGTCTCTGAATTATACGAAGATCGCCCAGCGCTGATTAAGGAGCCTATTTTTGAACTCGATCTTAAATATACTGGAGTATCAAGAGAAGCTAAAATTAAAGCTATTAAAAATATTTATCAGGACAACACCCTAATTGTTGGTAATCTTGAAGAAATTGCCTACTTACTGAATTTAAGAGGCAAAGACATCAAGCACACCCCTGTCTTTAGATCCTTTGTAATCTATACTGATAATAATCTTTATTTATTTATAGACTATGAAAAAATATCACCAGAATTAAATGATAAATTAAGAAATGATAACATCATTCTGAAAGAATATGATGAATACTATCGTTTTTTGAATACCCTAACCAAACAAAATATTTTTATTGATCTATCAAAAATAAATTATGAAACCATTGATAATCTTCATAAGTCCAATCATATCCATGATGAAGCCAGTGCTTTAAATATGCTGAAAGCCATTAAAAATGATGTTGAAATTGAAGGCATGAAAAAAGCCCATCTTTATGATGCCGTCAGTTTAATCAGACTATATATGTGGCTTGATAAAATTGATCTTACAACCATCAACGAACTTGATGTAGCTAAAAAATTAAATAGTTTAAGACTTGAATATAAGGCCTTTGATTTAAGTTTTTCATCAATTATCGCCTACAATGAAAATGCTGCTATGATGCACTATAACCCTGAAAATCAAATACCAAAACAACTTGATAATCAGGGAATTTTGTTGATGGACAGTGGTGGCCACTATCTTGAAGGCACAACTGACATTACTCGTACCATTGCCCTAGGTCCAATAAGTGATGAAATTAAAAAATACTACACCCTTACCCTTAGAAGTATGTTTAATCTGGCTGATGTTAAATTCATTAAATGTATGAATGGTCAACAACTGGATATATTGGCTCGGATGTATTTATGGAAGGAGGGGGTTGATTATCGCTGTGGTACAGGACACGGTGTTGGACAAACCCTTTCTGTCCATGAAGCTCCACCAAGTATTAGATTTAGAGATACCATTGGTGGAAGTGAAAAAATACCATTTAAAAAGGGTATGGTTGTTAGTGATGAGCCAGGAGTATATTTTGAAGGAAAATACGGTATCAGATTAGAAAATTTACTATACTGTGATGACTATCTAAGCAATGAATATGGTGATTTCCTATGTTTTAAACACTTAACCTTTGTACCCTTTGATCACAAGTTAATTGATTTAAAATATTTAGATGATGAAACTTTAAAACTACTCAATGAATATCATCAGGCTTGTTTTGACAAGGTTTCGCCATTGCTGGAAAATGAAGAAGAAATTAATTATTTAAGAAATATCACAAGGAGTATTAAGCGATGAAATTAATAAGTTGGAATGTTAATGGTCTTAGAGCTTGTGCCAAAAAGGGTTTTTTTGATTTTTTAAATCAGGAGCAACCCGATATTATGGCCCTGCAAGAAACTAAGATGCAAAGATCACAATTAGAGTTTGACTTCCCTGGCTATCATTTATATATGAATGATGCTGAGAAAAAGGGTTATAGTGGTACTTTAATCATCACCAAACAAAGACCATTAAATGTCAGTTATGATTTTAAAAAAGAACACCCTAAAGAAGGTCGGGTAATAACTTTAGAATTTGAAGACTTCTTCTTTGTTGATGCCTATGTTCCTAACAGTAAGGATGGACTTAAACGCCTTGATTATCGCATGATGTGGGAAGATGATTTAAGGGACCATCTAAGTGAACTGGATAAAATTAAACCTGTTATCTACTGTGGTGATCTTAATGTTGCCCACAATGAAATTGATTTAAAAAATCCTGATGCCAATCATAAAAATGCTGGCTTTTCAGATGAAGAAAGAAATAAATTTAGTGAATTATTAGCTGCGGGATTTATTGATTCATTTAGAACACTATATCCTGATAAAATTCAATATAGTTGGTGGAGTTATCGTACTTTCGCTCGCGCAAAGGGCATCGGATGGAGAATTGATTATTTTGTCCTGTCAAAAAGACTACAAGCACAAATAAATGATGCCATCATTTATGATTCTATCGAAGGAAGTGATCACTGCCCTGTAGGACTATTATTAAAATAACCATTACTAATGGTTATTTTTTTCATGATTTTGATAATCTTTAGAAATATTGACATAATTTTTAAGAAAGGCCAAATAATAGGTTTTTAAAGGTTCTTTTAAGTCTGAACTTAAACCTTCAAACATCTCTTGTTCGCGTTTGGGATCATAAACATTCATATCATGAAGTTTTTTATACTCAATGACCCTGCTCACCACTGACATTCTTTTGATAAATAAAGTTTTTAATTCTTTATCAATTAAATCAATCTCACTGCGTAATTCTTTAATATTCATCACTTACCTCTTTCAATGTAGCTATGCATCAACATACATGTTTTTCGTTGATTAAATATTTCCGATTTATAAACTTTACCATTGGTAAGTTCAATTACCAATAAATCATTATCACGATGTTTTTCATACTGCCAAGTTATGATTTCATCATAATAAAGCAGATGGCAATTATCTCTTTCAACCGTATTATAAATAATCATATAATTTTCTCTAAAAATCATCAATGTGCGCTTAGGAAGGAAGATTAAAGCATAGATACAAGTTATTCCGATACCCAATCCAACATATATTAATTGACCAAAGTTAAACAACAATAATGAAAAGGCAATTAAAAATATCAATAATAAATTAGGTTTGGCATTAATAACGATTTGATTTTTTTCAATCGGTAATTCATTTATATTAATCAACTTGCTTTTCATATCAATAGTATAACATTCATGTTATACTATTTTAGTGAAAAATTTTAATTTAGAAATATTACATAAAGACCCTAATTCAAGGGCTAGAACAACCAAAATCAATGTTTTTGGTAAAGAGGTGATGACACCTGTTTTTATGCCAGTTGGAACACTTGCCAGTGTCAAATTTTTATCACCTGAAGACATCAAGAAAATTAATGCTTCCATCATCTTGTCGAATACCTATCATCTATGGCTAAGACCTGGTGAAGATATTGTTGACCAAGCTGGCGGTATTCATAAATTTATGAATTACGATGGACCTGTGCTTACTGACAGTGGAGGCTTTCAAGTCTTCTCACTGGCCGATGCTCGCAAAATATCTGAAGAAGGTGTTTACTTTAAATCACACATTGACGGTAGTAAATTATTTTTATCTCCTGAAAAAGCAATTCAAATTCAACAAAAAATTGGTAGTGATATTGCCATGAGCTTTGATGAATGTATCCCCTATCCAAGTGATTATAACTATGCTAAAAAATCAGTTGCTAGAACTTTGCGATGGGCAAAACGCGGCAAAGATGCCCATTTTAGAAATGATCAAGCCTTATTCGGTATCGTTCAAGGTGGCGATTATGATGACCTTAGAAAAGAATGTGCTGAAGCCCTTGTTGAGATGGATTTTGATGGTTATTCAATCGGTGGTACTTCGGTTGGTGAAGATAAGGAAACAATGTATCGAATGATTGATTATTCAATTAAATATCTTCCTGAAAATAAACCTCGCTATTTAATGGGCGTAGGGGCAGTTAATGATATTCTTGAAGGAATTGAACGAGGTGTTGATATGTTTGACTGCGTACTTCCTACTAGAATTGCCAGACACGGAACTTTGATGACCAGTGTTGGACGCATCAATATCAAAAAAGCTATTTATAAAAATGATTTTACACCCCTAGATGCTAAATGCGACTGTGAAACTTGCCAAAATTATACCAAGGCCTATCTAAATCATTTATTTAGATGCAATGAAGGTCTGGGTAATCGCTTATTATCAATTCATAATTTACGCTTTTTAATCAAACTTGTCGAAGATGCGCGAAAGGCTATCAATGAAGATCGCTTTCAAGAATTTAAAGCTGAAACACTAAAAAATTGTGGCTTTGATCAAAGGGGGTTTTAATGAAACTTAGTGAATATGATTTTTATTTACCAGAGGAATTGATTGCTCAAACACCTTTAGAAAAGCGCGACAATTCTAAAATGCTGGTAGTACATAAAAAAAGCGGTATCATCGAACATCGACATTTTTATGACCTTGTCGATTATTTAACCGAAAATGATGTCTTGGTCAGAAACATCTCTAAAGTAATTCCTGCTAGACTTTTTGGTATTAAAGAAGGTACTGGCGCCCATGTTGAATTACTTTTACTAAAAGAAAAGGGTGATTTATGGGAGTGTATCTGTGGTAATGCCAAGGTAATTAAGGTTGGTACAATTATCAATTTCAAAGATATTTTAAAGGCTGAATGTATCGAAGTTAAAGAAGAAGGAATCAGAGTATTTAAAATGATTTATCAAGGAATCTTTTTAGAAATTTTAAATCAACTCGGCGAAACTCCACTTCCACCATATATTCATGAAAAACTTAATGATCCCAATCGCTACCAAACAATATATGCTAAAGAATTTGGTAGTGCTGCCTGCCCTACTGCTGGCTTACATTTTACCGATGAAATCATCTCCAAGATCAAAGCTAAGGGTGTTAAAATTGTCGATATTATCCTACATGTGGGGCTTGGTACCTTTAAACCCGTTAAAGAAGATGAGATTGAAAACCATCATATGCACTATGAATATTATGAAATAAGTAAAGAAAGTGCTGATCTTCTCAATGAAGCCAAAAAGAATAAACAACGAATTATTGCCGTAGGTACCACAACTACTAGAACCTTAGAAACTTTAATGAGCAAGTATAATAAATTCCAAAAAGAATGTGATGAAACTAATATTTTTATCTATCCACCATATGAATTTAAAGCTATTGATTGTCAAATTACCAATTTTCACCTACCTAAATCAACTTTAATTATGATGATTAGTGCCTTTGCTTCTAAAGAGCTAATCTTTAAAGCCTACCAAGAAGCCATAGATAATAAGTATCGTTTCTTCTCATTCGGCGATGCCATGTTTATTGTCAATGATTAAAAAACGCAATTACTACCAACTGTTTGAACAGGAATTAGCTCAAATGGATAAAAAAGCTAAATTACTGGTCCATGTCTGTTGTGGTCCATGTTCGATGTATCCGATGAGCATTCTTAGTCAGTATTTTGATTTGACAATCTATTACACCAATTCTAATATCTATCCTCAAGCTGAATACGAATTACGCTTAAACGAACTTATGCGTTATTTAGATATGCTTAACAATCCTCACCAATTAGTCATTCCTCCATATCAACCTATAGAATATTTAAAGAAAATTTGGCCCTATAAGGATGCTAAAGAAGGTGGAATCAGATGTTTAAAATGCTATGCTTTAAGAATGAATGAAGCTGCTAAATATGCTGCTGAACACGGTTTTAAATACTTCACAACCATTATGTCAGTATCATCACATAAAAATTCATATTATATCAATGAACTCGGTGAGCTGATGGAAAAAGAATACGGGGTAAAATTCATTCACTCTGACTTCAAAAAACATGACGGAGTCAAAAAGAATAATGAATTAAATAAAAAATATGAACTATATCGTCAAGATTATTGCGGATGTGTATTCAGCTTATTAGATAAAAAATAAATACTTCATCAAGTTTTTCTTTAATTGTATATTTTCTATTTTTTATCCTCAAATCTTATCATAACCTTTCTTTATTAATTTAATCATAATAAAAAGTAGGCTTAGAATTAAGTTGTTTATCACTTCTTTCTTTGTCTACTTTTATATTACAAGTTCAATAAAATGTCTTTTGTGCTATTAGGCAGTAAGATTTTTAATTAATTCAATAATTTTTTCTGGACCGTTATAGCCTACAAAGCCACCAATTTTTTCTCCATCTTTTAAGATGAATACTGATGGGATTGACATAACAGCAAATTTACTTGCAAGAGAGCTTTCTTGATCAACATTAACTTTTACAAAATTAACATTAGGAAATTCTTTAGCTACTTCTTCAAGTACTGGTCCTAACATCTTACAAGGTCCACACCAGTCTGCATAGAAATCCGCAACAGTAAAACCGCTAGCTACGATTTCATTAAATTCTTTTTCATTTACAATTTTCATTAAATACCTCCACATCCTTTGATGTTTATCTACATTATAAATTATTTTTACACATATTCATCAATAATGCCCAAAACATCATTAAATTTAAACTAATAGTCAAAAAATACCATTAAAAAAGGCTGCTGATGAAATTCATCTTCCAGCAACCTTTTAACTCTTTGCATAAAAATAAATTAACGCTTAGAGAATTGTGGAGCACGACGAGCGCCTTTAAGACCGTATTTTTTACGCTCAACGCTACGAGAATCGCGTGTTAAGAAGCCAGCAGCTTTAAGACTTGGTCTTAAATCAGCATTTACTTCTATTAAAGCACGAGCGATTCCTAAACGCATAGCTCCTGCTTGACCTGTAAAGCCACCACCATAAACATTAATTAAAACATCAACTTGATCTTGAGTTTCAGTTAATACCAACGGAGATTTTACAACAGATCTTAATAATTCTTGTGGTAAATATTTTTCTAGTTCTACACCATTAACTGTAATTTGACCACTACCTTGAGTGATATAAACCCTAGCAACTGAAGCTTTTCTTCTTCCAGTACCAAGATATGTTACATTTGTTTTCTTTTTAGCCATTGTTCATATCCTCCTTAGTCCATTTTAAGCTCTTCTGGTTTTTGAGCTATATGTGGATGTTCTGCTCCTTCATAAACAAATAAATGAGTTCTAATCTTATCACCTAATTTGTTATGAGGAATCATACCGTGAACTGCTTTTTCAACCCATTCAACTGGATATTCTTCACGCATTACGCGTGTAGTTCTGGTACGCAAACCACCTGGGTACATTGAATGACTATAGTAATTCTTTTTGTTGTCTTGATCACCAGTAATTACAGCCTTAGCTGCATTGATGATAATTACATAATCACCACAATCAACATTTGGTGTAAATGTTGGTTTATGTTTTCCTCTTAATACGGTTGCTACTTTTGAAGCAAGACGACCAAGATTCTTTCCTGAAGCATCAATGATGTACCATTTCTTTGATACTTCTTCAGCTTTAAGCATCGTTGTTTGACGCATTTTTTACCTCTTTCCTTGTAGTTTCCGGGGCTACAAAATAGATAAGGTCCCTACTATTTTATTAGAAATAAAAACCTTAGTCAATTGTTACAATGAAAATTGTGTTAAAATCATCCGAAAACTTAACTTCCACTTTAAGGCTAATAAAGTAGAAATAAGTCATACAGTAAATTCCAGTTGAAATTAGTCTTACAATAAGGTATTAAATGTACTTAGAGTTAGTTCTTCATATTCTATATTATATTGGAGATTATTCTATGGCTTATTTTCTTAAGGTTGCTAAACAACAGAATCGTACTTATTTATCTATCTATGAAAGCTTCTATTCTCCTGATGTTAAGGGCACCAAACATCGTAGTTTTAAAAAACTTGGTAACCTTGATACTTTAATTGCTTCTGAAATTGATGATCCTATCTCTTTTTTTAAAAAGGAAGTTGATAAATTAAATCAAGAAAGAAAATTGAATTTAACTAATTCTAAAATTAAC
>JAXFOQ010000034.1:0-34044 GCA_034180345.1 Erysipelotrichaceae bacterium
GTAGTTGGCATTGTAGGAAAATCCAAAAGTTTAGATTTTCCCACAATGCTTATCTTTTGGTCTTTGGTTCGGAATAGTGTAGTGCTGGCGGTCTATCTCTTGTTTTCGGTTGCTTGCTTCCTTACCGTACATGAGCATTCTGTCATGGATAATATGTTGTTTTTTGCCTCAATAGCCAAAATGGATAAAAGAATCGCAAAAGAGCGCAGCATTGCACTAATTGAAAAAGTAGGACTTAAGGAAAAAATATCAACCAAAGCCAGTGATTTGTCGGGTGGAATGAAAAGAAAATTAAATCTAATAACAGGACTTATTCACAACCCTAAGCTTTTGATTTGCGATGAGGTTTGTGTTGGAATTGATCCGATTTCCAGAAAGGAAATATTAGAATATCTTAAAGAGTTAAAAAATAATGGCTTAAATATCATCTATACTTCTCATTATTTAGATGAGGTTGAATATCTTTGCGATAAAATAGTGTTTTTAGATAGAGGAAGCCTTGTTTTGGAAGGAGAAACAGATAAACTTATCAAGGAAATTTCAAATGCAGAAGATAAAGAAATGAATTTATCAGATATTTTTGTAAAGGTTTTGCGTAAAGATGGTGAGTGATATGCTTAAAAAAGAAATAAAAGAGATTATTAAAAATCCGATATATTCTTATCATTATGTTTTACCATTGCTGCTTACTTTTATTATGAGTGAGGGTACAAAGAATTATTTATTACAACACATTCAAAACATAGCAGTAGTAAATACTACTAAAGAAGTTATCTTATATGATGGAATCTTATTAAATTCAAAGATGCAATTTGCGGTTAGTGAACTGAATTTTATGTTGATGATGTGTGCGATTTTAGCGGGACTTAGCATTTTTGAAGAAAGAAGGCTACATGTGTGGGATAGGATTGTGCGCAAAGGTAATTTTATATTAATCAAATTTTTTACACATTATATTTTTTCACTTATCATGATTTTATTTAATGTAATTGGATACTGGATATTATTTGATATTGGTATATCTTTAAAGTCTATAGGTATTTTTTTAAGTATTCCAATCTTTAGTATCAGTCTAGGCTTATTTGTGGGTCTTTTGGTTCATAACAGAGCAATGCTTTCAAATACCATCTTAATGATTGTGATGTTGATGGGATATTTTGGAGGTGCTTTGAGCTTGACTTCCGTCTTATCAAATACGAAATTTATGAATACACTTATGTATTTATCTCCTTTGACAATGGCTAATAAATTAATATTTAAAGCTTTAATTCATATAAGTTGGGGCAGGGATCTGTGGATATGGATTTCAATGATTCTTATGTTTGAATTAATATTTGTTTCTTTAATGAGAAGGAGGTTGAAAAATGGGGCAAGCATTTAAGTTTACTTTTAAAATTCTAAAGAATACTAAAGGTTTTATTTCTTCTATGGTGATTATGCCAATTATCATGATTTTGCTTGTCAGCATAACCTTTGCTTATTCCAATCTTCCTGTTGTGGGGTATATCGGGGAAAAAGCACCGAATATCGCCAGTGTTAAAATGATGAAGTTGGCAGAAGATGAAAGGGATTATTTTCTTGGGCTTTCACAGGGAACATTGGTTGTAAAGACAGATAAAGATGGAAATATTTTAAAATATTACAGTAGTATTTCTAATAATCCATTAATACCGATAATAGAAAAGAGCAATAAAACAAATAATGTTTTTAATGAAAGACCGAAGCTAAGCTATTCTGTCGGAATTATACTTTTTAAATTATTGACCGCAGCATCCTTACTGGCCACGGTTTTGATTGGTGAAAAGAATAATGGCATTATTTTAAGAGTTAAAAATTCTAAGCTAAAATTAAACGCTTATATTTTGGCTAAGAGTTTAACAATCATATTTGTATATGAGATTGCCAATTTATTAATATTGTCATTTTATAAATTAGCCAACTTCGATTTGGGTAAATCAAACATTACTCAACTTGGCACATTATTTACAATTGCTTTATTTATTTCAACAGGATTATATCTTTTCTTAGCTGCTCTTATTAAAAATGAAGGTTATATTTGGACAGTATCAACAGGAATTATTTTTCCGTTAGGATTGTTTTCTGGAATTTTATTTCCAATTGAACATATGGCAAGTTGGATGAAGTATGTTGCACATATATCACCACTTTATTATCTTCAAATTTCAGTTACCAATGGGAAAATTGAGGTCTTACCAATTTTATCAATGTGTATAATTTCCTTAATACTTGGAATGTTGGGGATAAGGATGCTTGGTAAATAGCGATAAGACAATAAATATGTAGTGAAACATTTTCAAGCAAGACAAGTAAATTTATATTTAATTTTTATCATTTTATTAAGAAGTTTCGATAGGAACTTCTTATTTTTGTCATTACTAATTTTATATAATATATTGACTTAATATATATATATATATATATAATTTTTTTGAAAACACAATGAAAAGAGGAAAATATATGACGTAAGATAATTAAGATTTTTTTGATTGCACTCATGTTGATTTCGTTTGTTGGTTGTTCAAGCAAGAAGAAACGAGTAGTTGAAGTTGATTATGAAAATGTTTTAATGGTTTCTGATTTGGATATTCCAGAATTAAGGGATGTGTTATGGGAAAATTATCACACCGCAAATAAACATATAAGTGATTTTTCTAATAATTTAGTTGTTTATTTAGAAAAATTCGCAGCAGAATACTTCATTAATAAATTATGGGAAAAGAGCGATGAGGGCTTATTAAGTGGAATTAATGATTTATATAATTCTTTTCTGAATAATTTATTAGATAAAATCATAGCTAATAACTTTAAATATTATAATTTAATTGATAAAAATGTTGATCACTTAAATAAGGATAAAATTTACGAAGTTATGTCCTTACTTTATAAACAGAGTTATAAGTTTATGAAAGCGATTGAATGGGTTAAAGAAAATTTAGTTAATAATTTTAAAACAGAATTATATGAAATGTTTAAAAAAAAATTACAATGAAGGCAGAGTTAATACCAATGAGTGGTCAAAAATTGACAGAGATTATCATGAGGATATTAAAAAAATTGAAAAAAATACCAATGAAAAATATAAAAAGTATAAGGATGAATTTGATGAAATATGGAATGCTGTATATGATGAATTTGACCAAGGTAACTTTGATGTTAAAGCCGTATTGAAAAAATATGGCTATAAAGATAATGAAGAAGTTAAGGAAATAGTTAAACAAGAGCCTAAAATTAAATCTGAAACAAATATCAATAAGAATACTATCACAAAGCCTAAAGAAACCAAGTCAACAATAAATGCAGATTTTAAGAAAATGGTTGATACTTATGAGGAATTTATTAATGACTATTGTAATTTTATGAATGAATATAAAAATTCTAATGATGTGATGGCAATGCTTTCAGATTATACGGAATATATGGGCAGATATACAGAAGAATTACAAAAATTTAATTCTGTTAATCAAAAAGAATTAACCACTGAGGAATTAAAGTATTATTTAGATGCTCAAACAAGAGTGCTTAGAAAAATATCATCTATCGGTGAATAAAAGGAAATAGGAGAAATAAATTTATGAAAAAAATTAGCAAGCTGTTTTTAATGTTGTTATCATTGGCATTATTATTGCAATTGGTTGCCTGTAGCAATGTAAAGGTAAAAAATAATGCTTCCGCTACCAAAGAGCAACTATCAATTGATGATTTTAAATTTGATATAGTTAAAACTTTTAAAAATGAAAAAATGTATTCGGCAATATCATTAACTAATAATTCTAAATATGACTTATTAGGATATGGGATTGAATATGGCTTAAAAAATGATGCTCCCGAAAAAGAGCTATCTGTATATGATGAAATCGCTAAAGAGCTTAAATTAGAAAAAAAGAATTTTGTTTTCAGCAGCTCGGTTGATCCGTTCACATTAATTGAAAGTGGTAAGAGTTATGAATCGTTATTGGGTCTTAAGGGTTATATGATATCTTTAAGTGCAGAACAAATTCAATTGTTATCCCCAAGTTTTTTAGCAATGATACTTGTTGGTGAAGATAGTAAATTATATACTGCCTTTTATTCTTTTAAAGATAAACTTTGGTCATTAAACGAGGATCATCGTGAGTTAAATGCTATATCTAAAATAGAAAAGTATAAAAATATTAAATTCCCAAAAGAAAAATTCCATATTATCGAAAATGAAGGGTTAAGTTATTATCATTTTATATCTTTTGGAGTTGGTGAAAATGATTATGATGATTATCTTAATGAATTAAGAACCGCAGGTTTTAAAGATGATTACGCTTATTCTTCTTATGATTTAAATTTAAAAAATTCTAAAGGTAATACCTTTAGACTTGAATATGATAAAAAGAATAAACAGTTAAAAGTTGATGTTTATATCAGCGATAATAAATAAAGTTATATAAATTATCAAGCACTCATTAATAATGGGTGCTTTAATATGTTAAAATAAAGTCATGGTTGTTTATGAAGATACGCAAAAATAAGGATGTTTTAATTACTTTAATATCAGGAATAATATTATTAATTATATCGTTACTGATGATATTTATGTTTAAAGAAAAAAACAGCATTAGAGATATATAATACAGGTAAGATTTTTAAGGGTCAAAAAAGCGATGAAATTGTTGTTGTGAAATCGAATACTTTTTATCCAATGCCAGAATTTATTGATGATGATAACGATTTTTTTTGCGTTTGCCTTTGAGTACCAAGAATAACAGTTTTTATTTAGTGTTAAAAAGGATAGCCAAGCCTTTAATGAATTAATTAAATTTTCTTTTGATGAAGATCATATTTTTAAGGCTAGATGCGTTGATACAAGTTTTGAGTTACAAGGAATTATTAAACAGGTAAATAAAAAACTTGATTTCCATATTAATGACCAATATTATCTTTCTGGTTTTGAGTTTAAAAAAAGATTATTCAAAATTAAGTGTTATTGGGTTTTGATTGCTTTTTGTAGCTTTTATCTTTATTTTAGTGGCAATGTTACGCAGAAAAAATAATAGTAAAGCCATCAAGGAATTGTTTAATAATTATCCAGAATTAAAAGATGATCTATATGGTGTTTATTTTAGTTATTTGGATGAGGATGTTGGAGTTGCGATTTACCGCAATCATTTAATTATTTTTAATAAGGGTATTAAGGTTATTTATATTGGAAATATTTATTCGATGAATTACCAAGTTAGTAATCGTAAGAGGTATTTTTCAAGCTTAACCAAAGATCACTCATTGATTATTAAGAACACTAGAGGCAAAACAAAAAATATATGCACTTAAAAAAGTAAAAAATAAGAGTATTAATATTACAGGTTTATTTAATGCAGTAGTGCAAATAAATCCAGCAATTGTTTTTAGTTCTGAATAAAGTCAGGCTATTTTAAGAGAAAATAATTAAAGCCAACAGAATATAGATGCTGTTGGCTTTTTATGTGTGTAAATGATTTAGAAGATATAATTTACCATTCTAAGAAATTCATAATTACATTAATCATAATTTCTTTTTCTTCTGGTTTTGATTCTGCCAGTAGCAGGGTGATTGCTACTAAGGTACTGTCAGAAATTATTTTTTCTTGACCTTTAAATAATAAGTTATTTTTGCTTAGAAAATACAGGAATATACTTGCGGCAATTCTTTTGCATCCATCAATAAAAGGATGGTCTTTGACGATGAAATAAAGAAGGTTTGCGGCTTTTTCTTGGGTTGATGGATATATATCTTCACCAAATGCCGTTTGATAAACAGAGGCGATGATACCTTCTAACACCCCATTACTTTTTTCTTTTCCAAATATTGTTGAGGTAGTGTTAAATGTCATACTGTCAATGATATTGCGACATTCGTTATAGCTTAGTTGATAGCTTTCTTTATTAGTTGGTTTGGGTTTTTGAATAACTTGGTGATCGTAATTATCCAATAATTCAAGTGCTTGAGTATATTTTTGAATAACATCCAAAACTTCTTTAGAATCCAGCTCAAGAGCGTTGGCAATGATGCTTGATTGGATCTCGACCACCTTGTTTAATACTTTTAATCGTTTATCGTTAACGGCATAGCCTTGAATAATATATTCTTTTAAAATAGATGTAGCCCATCTTCTAAAAGCGATGCCTCTTTGAGATTTTACACGATAGCCAATAGATATAATCATATCGAGGTTGTAGTAATCTACTTTATATGTTTTACCATCAGAAGCAGTTGTCGCAAATTTTGCGATAACTGAATTATCTAATTCTTCTTTAAGTGCATTATTGATGTGTTTTCCTATGGTTTTTATATCTCGATCAAATAAAGTAGCAAGCTGATTTCTGTTTAACCAAACAGTTTCTTTGTTGGGTGTAACTTCTACAGGAAGTTCCAACTCACCATCTTTATAAATAATAACTTCATTGTTCATAAAAATTAATACCTCCTAATTAAATAATTTAATGATTAAAAGTTTTTATTATATATGCATAATCATTTTGGCAATATTGAAATAGATTATTAAGCCTAAGGCATCTACAATAGTAGTGATTAGCGGGGCGGCCATAATTGCTGGGTCCATCTTTAAACTTTTCGCCACTAGCGGTAGAATTGATCCGCATAATTTAGATATTACCACAATCACAAGCAACGCCGATGATATAGTCAGTGATAGTAATAAATTATGATTATACATTAAATAAATTCTGATGAAATTAACAACAAATAATCCACAACCCACCAACATCGCTACTTCAAACTCTTTAGTGATGATTTTTTTAATATCTTTAATTGAAAGCTCATTTAATGCCATACCACGAATAATTAAGGTGCTTGATTGACTTCCGGCATTGCCACCGGTATCTGTAAGCATCGGCATAAAGCTTACCAGTATCGGTAACACCAAAAAGGCATCTTCATAATGTTGGAGAATAGCACCATTAATCATCTCTGAAATCATTAATACCAGCAACCATAAAAAACGATGCTTGGCTAATTCAAAGACGGTAGTTTTAAGGTAGGGTTCTTCAGAAGGACTCATACCTGCCATCAATTCAAAGTCTTCGGTTGCCTCCTTACTAGCAACCTCCAAAACATCATCAACAGTTATAATTCCGACTAAACGATTTTCAAGATCAACAACAGGTAGTGTGATGAAGTCATAGTCATTGAAATACTTAATGACAGCTTCTTGGGTTTCGTCGGTTCCAACAGCGATGACCTTATCATCCATAAGGTCTTTAATTGAGTCATCATCTTTGGATAGTAGTAAATCTTTAATATTGATAACCCCTTCTAAAAGACGGTGGTTGTCAGTAACATATAGAGTGTAGATTGACTCTCGGTTTTGGCCATTGTTTCTGATGTATTCAATCGCCTCTTTTACACTCATATCCTTGCGCAAGCGAGTAAAGGCAGCTGTCATTAGACTGCCAGCTGAACCTTCCTTATATTTTAAATAATAGTTAATTAAATGACGATTCTTAGGATTGGTTATTCTTAGAATCCGATTAACAACATTGGCAGGTAATTCTTCAATGATGTCTATCATATCATCAATATAAAGTTCATCTAAAATGGCGCTGACTTCTTTATCACTTAAAGCATTTAAAAGTCTTTGACGATCATCGCTATCAAGGTAGGCAAAAACTTCTGAAGCAAAGTCCTTAGATAAGAGCCTAAAAACAATTGCCTCGGTATCATTGTCAATTTCGACAAAAAGTTCAGCAACATCATAGGGGTGCATTGCCTCTAATTCTTTTTTAAGCTCACGAAAATTACGCTTTGAAAGTAATTCGGCACAGCTTCCTTTTAAAAGTTCATTATTCATTAAAATTTTACTTCAAGTATATAACGATACTAAAGCACTTGGAAAAACCAAGTGTTACTCTGATGGTCATCGTTATTGCATATAGGTATTTCCACTTGATTTCTCCTTTCATTTACTGCTAAATTATAGCACATATTGGGGGCAATAAATAATTGATTAGGAGGATGTTATTAAGATAATTTTACTTTGATATATTTTAATAATTGAGTATATAATAGGAAATATTTGGAGAATTATATGCTTGGAAGTATCGGATTAGTTATTGTTTTGGGTTATATTGGAGGTAGAATATTTAATTATTTTAAATTGCCTTCACTGGTTGGAATGATTATTGTAGGGATTATAATCAGTCCCTATTGTTTAAATCTTATTGATTTAAAATTGATTGGTATTTCTACCCAATTGCGACAAATAGCCTTGGTGGTTATTTTAACACGAGCGGGACTTAGTCTTAATTTATCAAATCTTAAAAAGATAGGAAGACCTGCAATATTATTGAGTTTTTACATGCCAGTATTGAAATGATTGGAGTGTTGATTCTTGGACCCTTATTATTGGGCTTGAATGTTATTGATAGTTTAATTGTCGGCAGTGTTATTGCTGCAGTATCACCTGCGGTAGTGGTACCGAGAATGATTAAATTAATAGAAAATCACAAGGGTGAAAAACATCATCTACCAGAATTAATTTTAGCAGGGGCATCACTTGATGATATTTATGTCATCATTGTTTTTACAGCCTTGTTGGAGTTTGCGAAAAAAGAGAGTATTTCTTGGCTTAATTTTGTTAATGTTCCAATGAATTTAGTTTTAGGTATTACTATAGGTATTGTAATCGGTTATATTTTTGTTAGAGTTTATACTTATTTTAAATTATCAAATGATATCGTGGTTTTATTACTTATGGGTCTATCTTTTTTATTACTTAGACTACAGGGTTTTGTTTCTTTTTCAGCCTTGCTTGCCATAATGGTTATGGCGATGGTCATTAAATTTCAAAGTCCTAAACAAGCCACAAAATTATCGCTTATTTATAATAAGCTATGGCTAGTGGCTGAAATTATTTTATTTGTTTTGGTGGGCATCTCACTTAATGTCATGGTGGCATTAAATTACGGGGTAATGGCTATTTTATTAGTAATATTGGCACCCTTATTTAGAATGTTGGGAGTATATTTATCGGTATTAAAAACTAAGATTAATCGATCGGAAAAATTATTTTTGATGTTGGCATATATGCCTAAGGCAACAGTACAAGCCTCTATCGGTGGGATACCACTGGCTATGGGTTTGGCTTGTGGCAATATCGTTTTAACTATAGCGGTATTATCAATTTTAATCACAGCACCCTTGGGAGCTTTTTGTATTGATTATTTTTCCGATAAATTACTTGTTGATTGAGTGTTATAATATAAACAATGACTAAAGTATATATTGTCGAAGATGACTATAAAGAAAAATTTATCGTTAAACACAGTCGCAATCAACTCAATGATTTTAAGGTTTACAGCAAGACAGAATTGTTAAATAGATACTATGATCATTATTTAGAAGCTGAACTTTTTTTGATTGAAAATGGTGGTTTAAACTATGAAACAGCTAATGAATATCTAAGGTATTTACCGTTTTTAAAGCTTGCTGAAACACCTACTTTAAAAAAACTTAATGAATATCAAGAATTACTTATCAATAATGGCAAGGTTAGTGATCATCAATTATTTAGAAATTTTCTTAAAAATCAGGAAATAATTTTTTATCACCTCAACTATGATCGTCGTTTAGATGAAATTAAAAATAGCTGTCAGGTGGTAGAGATTGGTTTTGAAAATAAATATTCAACAACAAGACACTACTATGAGTTTAGTGAAATTGATGATGAGATAATGGCTTTTTTTGAAGAGGTTGGTAAATTACTAGATCAGGGAATTGCGATTAATAAGATTAAATATGTAGCACTTGATCATCGTTATAATCATTATTTAAATATTTATAAACACTTATATGGTATTAATATCAATGAAACCAGGAGTTATTGCGGTAGTAAGGAATTAATTGCCTTCATTGAAAATTTAGATACTTATCAATCATTTGAAAAGGCCTATGAATTAATTGATCAATATTCTCCATTTAAGGAAGCTGCCTTGAGAATTATCAATGAATTTGAAACATTATCAGATTATTGTTTTGATACTAAAAGAGAATGTGTCCTTTCAAAACTTAAAAATAGTTTGATAACTAAAAAATATACCGAAGCACTGCAAGAGGGATGTTTTAGTGATGATGACGATGATTATATTTTTATTCTAGGTTTTAATGATGAGTATTATCCTAAAATCATCAGAAACAGATCCTTTATTTCTGATGATGAGAAAAAAATGTTGGCACATAATACCACAGTTGAAGATTTTGAGGTTGCTAAAAAAGCCATTATTAATTTAATTCATAATCATCAAAGGGTCTATATCAGTTACACCAATAAGATTGCTGGCGATGATGTGCATTTATCCCAAATTGCCAATGAATTATCAATGATTAAAGATAATTATCTATTTAGTGATGAGCGTTATTCAAAAACTGCCCACACTTTAAGGCTTAATCGTAAATTGGATAACCTGAGAAGATTCCATGAAAAAAATACAGTTATTGATGAATTATATAGTGTTTTAGGTGATCAATATGATAGTTATAACCATCAATATAATGGTCATTATCAAGAAAAAGAATTACATTTGTCATATTCAACCTTAAGTGCTTATAATATGAATCCCTTTTCTTATTTTGTAACGAAGGTTTTGGGTATTAATAGTCTTAAAGAAAAATTTGTTACTGTAATTGGAACTTATCTTCATGAAGTTATGGAAAGATGTGTTGGAACAGGTATTAACTACCTAGATATTAAAGATGAATTATTTAATAAATATCAATTCAGTCATAAGGAATGTATCTTGATTAATAATTTAGATGAAGAAATCCTTTATAATATTGACTTTATTAATGGTTATCATTTAACCAATGGTTTTATAGATATTAATCGTGAGGAAAAAGTTGAAATTGAATTACAGCCTGGAGTTTTTCTTAAGGGCTTTATTGATAAGTTAATTATTAAAGATGGTTTATTTATTATCATTGATTATAAGAAATATAGTAAAACTGCCAGTAAAAGTATAAATTATTTGAAATATGGCATTAATAATCAGTTACCGATGTATATATATTTAATCCATAAAACAAGGCCAGAACTTAAATTTGGTGGGGTGTTTTTAAATTACTTACTGCTTCAAAATAGTAGTGATGAGGATAAAAATTATGACACACTAAAAAAAGATGGTTTGAAATTAGTTGGTTATGTCAGCAGTGAAAATAATCGTTTAAATATTATTGATCAAACATCATCAACTGAAAATAAGTATTTAAAAATTAGAATTACGAAAAATGGTTCATTATACAAGGGCCATGGTTTTAACGATGAAGAAGTAAGTGATATTTTGGATATTTTAGAAAATCGTTTACTTGAAAATATCCAAGCAATTAAAGATGGTGAATATCAGATAGCTCCACTTTATCTTAATGGCAAGGCCTGTGATGATTATGGTGGTTCGTATTATCGAGAAATCAGTTATGTGGAACCTGATGATTATAATTATATTGATGAGGAAGATGAATAATGAAGTGGACAGTTGAACAAAAGGAGGCAATTAATGCCCGTTATCAAAATGTTTTGGTATCTGCTGGAGCTGGTTCTGGTAAGACGGCTGTTTTAACCGAACGCATTGTGAAGATTTTAGAAGATGATCCTAATATTAGTATCAATAATTTTTTGGTATTGACTTTTACTAATGCTGCTGCTGCCAATATGAAACAAAAGGTCCGCGAGAAATTAACCAAGAATCACGATTATAAAAATTTATCCTTACTTGATACGGCTTTTATCACTACCTTTGATTCGTTTTCTTTAGCCTGTGTGGAAAGATTTCATAATATTTTAAATCTCAAACCTAATATTGGAGTGATGTCAGAAGAATTATTAACTTACTTAAGTATTAAATACCTTGATGAAATTTTTGATGAGTATTATTTAAGTGATGATATATTATTTAAGCAATTAATTAAAAACTTTGTGATTGATAATGATCGACTTTTAAAAAAGCATATTTTAAGCATTAAAAAACAAATTGATTTATTGGTAGATACTGAAACTTTTTTAAAGGATGCTGATAATATTAATTATCAAATGTTATATGAGCGATACTATGAATTTTATCTGGCTGATATTAATAAGCAGATTGATAATTTGAAATTATTGATTGAAGAAGTACTGGTTTTAGCTGACAATGAGGATTTTAAGGATAAATTAACTGCTTTTAAGAATCGAATTAATAGTGTTGATGATTTTGATGGCGAAGGATTGAATTTTAAAATTTACAACAAGGCCGATGATGAAGTAAAGGAAGTTTGGAAAAAGCTTAGAGATCAATTTAACACTATCAAAAACACATTAAAGATTAAAAGTTATGAAGATCTTATCAAGGAAGTAACATATATTAAAGATGATGTCAGTATTATTGCGACTATCATTTTAAAACTAAATCAGCGTCTTGAACAATTTATGAAGGATAATAATATCTTTTCATTTAATGTTATCGCTAAAATGGGAATTAAGTTATTACAGGCATTTCCTGAGGTTGCTGAAACTTTAAAGCATGAATTTACTGAAATTATGATTGATGAATATCAAGATACTTCTGATCTTCAAGAGATATTTATGAGTTATATCGCTAATAATAATGTTTATATGGTTGGCGATATTAAACAATCTATCTATCGTTTTAGGAATGCCAACCCTGGGATATTTGCCGAAAAATACCAAAAATATCTACAAGGAAAGGGCGGAAGATTAATTAATTTAAAGGATAATTTTAGAAGTCGTAACGAAGTTATTGAGGGTATCAATGATATTTTTGATGGTTTAATGAGTGAAAAACATGGTGGTATTGATTATCAAAATCATCATCGAATGATTTTTGGTAATAAGTCTTATTTGGAAAATAATCAATATCGAATGAAGATTTATCAATACAACCATAAAAAACAATCCTATTTAGAACCTGAAATTATTGCCAGAGATATTAAGGATAAAATTAATAATCACTATCAGGTGGCTGATGGTAAAGGTAATTTGCGTGATGTTAATTATGGTGATTTTGCGATTATTGTTCAAAGTGGTAGTAAGAATGATTTATATAAATTAGCTCTTACTGCTGAAAATATCCCCGTTAATTTAATCGGTGATACTAAAATTAGTGATAATAATGTCTTCTTATCATTAAAATCAATGATTAAATTAGTGGTCTTAATGAATAAATTTAATAACGATCATTTAAAGGGTAAGGCTTTTAAAGAGCTTTTTAATGAACTGAAGTATTATTTTGTATCGGTGGCACGAAGTTTTATTTGCCGTCTTGATGATGATATGATTACTGATATTATTCGTAATCAAGAATTTAAAGACTTTCCTTTTTACCCTAAGATTATGGAACTAACAACCAATCTTAAGGAGATGAATGCCTATGATTTATTCAGTGGTATTCTTGAAAGTTTTGAGGTCTATACCAAGATAACAAGCATTAAGGATGTTGATATGGCATTTACTATTATTGATAAACTTAGGGCCTGTGCTGAAGAATTTGTATTATGTAATCTTTCGATTGATGAATTTGTTTTATTATTAGATAGTGTTGAAAGAGATGATTTTGATTTTAGAATGGGCGCCACAAGTGCTCCTGGTAATGCTGTTACCCTCATCAACATTCATAAGTCTAAGGGTTTAGAATATAAGATTTGTTATTACCCAGGATTGAGTAGTAAATTTAATGAAAGTGATTTAAATAATAAATTTTTCTTTAATCAAAATACTGGTATTGTAATACCCTATGTTAGAAATCGTCTTGAAAAAGAAACCTTTTTAAAGGAATTATATCGCTATGAAATTAAAAAAGCTGATCTTGATGAAAAGATAAGATTGTTATATGTGGCATTAACGCGTGCGCAAGAAGAAATTATTTTATTTATTGATGGAAATGGAAAGATCAGTGAAGATAAAAACTTTAACAGTTTTATTAGAAGTGTAGATCTTAATCATGTTGATATTAAGGTGGTTGATGAAATTGGTCATCGTCAAAATATTAAAATACAGTGGAAAGAACTTATTGACCATCAAAATAGACCACTAACCTTTAAAAATATCAAGATTGATAGTACGGTTATTAATAGAAAACATATTTCTAAAGTTATTAAACACATCAGTAAGGGTGATGAAAAAAAGATAATGAGTTTAGGTACTAAAATTCATGAATATTTAGAATACTTAGATTTTAATAATACTGATTATCATCTAATTGATGAACAATATCGTCCATATATTAAGGCTTTTATAGACTGTGGCTTAAATTTTAAAGATGCTAAAGCCTATCATGAATATGAATTTTATACTGAGGATAGCCATGGTATTATCGATCTTATTTTAGAGTATGAAGATAAGCTAATTATTGTTGATTATAAACTTAGTAATATTGATGATGAATCATATAAAAATCAATTAAGTGTTTATAAAAAGTATTTAACTACTTTAAGCAATAAAAAAATCGAAACATATTTATATTCGATTTTAAAACAAGAATTAAAAGCTCTAATTTTAGATTAATTTATGAATAAATAATTGGGCAAGACCCAAAAAGGCGAAAAAGCCACAAACATCAGTAACGGTTGTCAGGAAGATTGAGCTTGCCAAGGCAGGGTCAATTTTTAGTGCTTTTAGGGTTAGGGGAATAATTAAACCCGATACCCCAGCTAAAATTAAATTAATAATCATTGCCAATAAGATAATGATTAATAAATAGATATTTTTATAGAATATTGCCATAATACCGCCAGTGATTAAACCGATAATTAAACCATTGACTAAGCCAATTACAAATTGTTTATATATTAAAGGTAGGGAATCCTTTAGTTCAGCTTCACCCATGGTAATACTTCTGATGATAATTGAAAGTTCTTGGGCGCCAGCATTACCGCCCATTCCAGCAATAATGGGATTGATAGCAGCCAGGGCTACCACCTTAGTGATGACATCACTAAATATACTGACAGTAAAGGCAGCTATGAAGGCTGTAACTAAATTTACCAATAACCAAGGTAATCGCAATTTAATTGAGCTGATGATGGGGGTTTCAATATCTTCTTCACTACTGACACCAGCCATTCTCATCATATCTTCATTATGTTCTTCAACGATAACATCAATAATATCATCAATGGTGATAATTCCGATTAATTGTTTCTTATGATTGACCACAGGCATAGCTTTTAAGTCGTACTTAGATACCAATAAAGATACTTCTTCTTGATCATCTTCTGGATGCACATAGATAAGATCAGTATCCATAATATCAGCGATACTGTTGCTGTAGGGTGTTACTAAAATATCGCGAAGATTTACAATTCCAATTAATTCATTTTTATTGTCAGTAACAAATATAGTATCAATAACCTCTGTTTTAGGGGCTATCTCTTTTAATTTATCAATGGCTTTTTGAATGCTGAGATGGGCTTTAACCACACAATATTCGGTGGTCATAATACCACCAGCACTATCCTCTTTGTAACTTAATAAAGTTCTGATTACTTCCTGATCGGATTTTTTCATCAGATTAATTAATGATTTTTGGCGGGCAATTTTCATATCGCCTAGAATATCAACAATATCATCTTTAGACATATGACTAAAGACCTGCAAGATAGCTCGATCATCAAGATTATTAAGGATTTTAAGTGAAGATTCAATTGAGCTTTGTTCCACTACAAAAGCCAACTGATTATAAGAAAGGCGTTTGATGAAGGTAAGAAGTTCTTCATCATTCATATCTTCAACTATTTCAGCAATATCAATAGCGTGATCACTGTCTAATAATTCACAAAGTTCTTCATCACTAAGACTTGATAATGTTTCGATATTGAAATCTTCTTTGAGGAAATCCATAATAAAATTATAACCTAAAACTTAGTGATTATTTATTTAATTTTAAAACCGAATATAACTTCATCATCGGTTACTATGACGGGTCTTTTAATCAACATTCCATGTTTTGCCAGCAATGTTAATT
Source organism: Erysipelotrichaceae bacterium (assembly GCA_034180345.1). GTDB lineage: Bacteria > Bacillota_I > Bacilli_A > Erysipelotrichales > Erysipelotrichaceae > RGIG5681. Next base: position 15,994 of record JAXFOQ010000034.1, read on the forward strand.
TTTCTTCATCATTCATTTGTTTAAGTCTTTCTTTTAAATTCATTTCCCGATAAATAAGTCCAGAAGTATTGAATAATTTATTTAGTGGTAAACCACTTTTCTTGAAATAATTAATTAGTTCTTGTTTAGTTGGTGGTTTCTCTTTAATGTTTTGATATTCTATTTCATATCCTTGTTGTAAATAGTAGTTGTAAGCCTTTTTGCAGGTTGTGCAGGGAGGGTATCCAATAAATAACATTTTCATAATCTTATATTAATAAAATTAGTAATTAAGTTCAAATATTATAAATGTAATAATATCCAGTTTTTCTTATTGACAATATACTATGTTAAGTATAGTATTATGTAAAAGGAGGTATATTATGGATGCCCAATTAAAAAAAGGTTCTCTTGATGTATTGGTGTTATCAGCTATTTCAAGAGGAAGTAATTATGGTTATCGAATTATTAAAGATTTAAAAGATTTTTATGAAATTAGTGAATCTACGCTTTATCCGATTTTAAAAAGATTGGAAGCCAATCAGTTAGTAAAGGTTAAAGATGAAATACATAATGGAAGAAATCGTAAAATTTATGTCATTACTAAACTTGGATATGAAAGAATGGTTGAATTTTTAGAAGATTTTAAAGAGTTATTGACAGTATATGCTGTGATTAAGAAGGGAGTTGATGAATATGAATAAGACAACTTTTCTTAGGAGATTAAATGAATTATTATTTAATGTTGTTGATAAAGAAAGAGAAAAAGTTATCAATTATTATGATGAATTAATTGAAGATAAAAAAGAAGATGGATTAAGTGAAGAAGAAATAGTTAATTCATTAGGCGATCCACAAATTATTGCCGAGAGTATTCTTCAAGATTCACCGATTAAGAATAAGTATGATAATAATATTCGTAATCTAATTTTTGATGAAGAAATTGATAATATTGATGAAATTCGTATTGAAAATGTATATTTTAATATTAGAATTATCAGATCATTAGATTATTTGGTTAGGGTTAATTATTATGAATCGGATGCCTATCACTTTAAAGTTAAATTGAGTGGTAGAAAATTAAAGGTGGAGTATGAATCGAAAAATATCGGCTCAATGTTTGGTAGTTTTATTCAAAAGACACCATTGGAATTGGTTATTGAAATACCTGAGGATAAATTAGAAAAACTAAAGATAGATAATGTATCAGGTAAGATTTTACTTGATGGTATTGCGATTGAAGAAAAAATTTCAATTAATACCATTAGTGGTGAGGTAGCGCTTAGTGATGTCAGTGTTTCAAAAATTGATATTGACAGTGTTACGGCTGGAATATACGGAGTTAATGTTTTGGCAGATAAGACGGACATTGATGTTGTTAGTGGTAGGGTTGAACTTTTAATGAGTGGTAGAGCCTGCGATTATCAATTAAATACCGATAGCCTTTTCTCGGATAACAGACAAAACATCGGTGCTGAACGAATTGTTGATATTGACAGTGTGGTATCTAAACCAATAGTTAAATTTACGGAGGATTAACATGGACTATAATAAAGAAACAATTGAAGAAACCATCAGAAAGATCCAAGACAAGATTAATGATATTAAAAAAGAAGAACCAACATCAAAGACTCGGGAGGATATTGATTATCTAAGGAAGATGCGTGATTCTTTGGATATGGTACTTAATAAAATTGCAGCGAATGAAGATTTTAAAAATGCCGTTGATTATCTTGGTGTCCAAACAAAAAATATTTGCGATAGTGTAAATAAGTCCATCAAAGAAAATAAATGGGATGAAATGCTTAAAAACAAAGTAAACCAAGTTATTAGCGATGAACAACTGGATAATATTAAAAAGGGTTTCGATAAAAATATAGCTAAAGCTGATAAGACGATTAAAGACTTTATGGCTGATGAAAAGACTAAGGAATTTATGAACAATGCTGAAAAAGCAGTTAATAAAGGAATTGGTAAAAGTATAGAATTTTTTGATAATCTAACCAAAAAGAAAGATTGATACTAAATAATAAAAAGGCTTAATTTCTATTTACAAGAGATTAAGTCTTTTTAGTTATAATTTAATCTATTTTATTTTCAATTGATTTTTTAGTTTCTTTTCATAGGGTAAATTTATTTTTCTATTAAAGAAAATCTGAATAAGCATTTTAAATACAAAGAATACACCAATCGGTATTAAACAAGAAGTGATAATCATTAATGCGAAGCCTTCTATGGCCTTCTTTAATTCGTGTTTACCTTTGTCAACAATTTTTTGTCCACTAGCTGCAATATTCTTGGCAATTTTTGAAATTGATTTAGTTATATTGCTAAAAAAATTTCCAACATTACCAAAAAGACCTCGATTTGCATTTTCTTCTTCTTGGGCTTCTAATTCAGCCTTTTCTTTTTCAGCTTGAATTTCAGCATTTGTTAGTTTTATCTGTTTATAAGACTCTGCAAAAGTTTGTTCAAATAGTTTTGATACTTTAATACTGGTTGGTATGACTAAAAAGAAAGCTAAGGCAATAGTCATAATTTTAATAGCATATACTTTAAAATTAATATAATTTTTAACAAGGTAAATGATTATGAATATACACAAAATCGGTATGGCGATGCCAAAAAAGATGAAAGCATTGATGGTTAAGATATATTTTTCTAAAAAATACCACATAAAACAACTAACGAATACTTAGAAAAACCCGCAAGTTGAGTGGCTATACTACTACCAAAATCTCCTGGAAACATCTTTAAATGTTAGTACTTATGAAGAAGAATTTAAATATTATTATTGAAAATTATTTGATTATAGTGTTGAAAATGCAAATATAATTCTTTTTCTTAAATATAATAGTAATGCCTATTATATTTCTGATACCAGTAAGTTAAGTAAACAAAAATTGGTTGATTTCTTAATTGAATTTATCAACAAGGGTATAAAGTTAAAGAAATTAAAAAATATTCCCTACGCTTTGTTTATGCCGATAATATATGCACCAATCGAAATGTTGATCACCAATGCAGTTAAAAAAGAAATTGATGATCCTAATAATTATTTTGATGCGATGTTTGAACTTACTTGGGAAGCATTAAGATATTGATAGTATCTTCTTGATCATCATTGGTGGAGAAGATATTTTATTTTTACCAAAGTTGATATTAAAAAGAAATACTGGTATAAATATTATGGTTAAAAAATTTTAATCAATAAAAAGGAGTTAAATTATGATCAAAAAGAGAATGTTATTACCTATTTTATATATTGCGGCAATGGGTATATCTAATGCTGTTGTTTTCTATGGCTTTAAAGCGGAATATGGTAAATCTGAAGTATATTAAGATGATGTTACCTTTTCTTGCGGTAATAGCAGTGGCTACGGCTATGGCAATCTTTTATTGGGTGGGGCAGTTTTACAATTTCCTTTAATCGGGATTGCCTTAACAGTGATGAATTTTTTACAAATTCTAATTGCGGTCTTCTTACTTAATATTAAAGAATACCAAACTATATTAAAGGCTTAATCGGTAAGAAGGATAATTTATGATGGCCATAACCAATAAGAACCAAAAAACAAATTATTTAAATTGGATGGATATTATTATTTTAACTATTATTTTTTGGGGAGATAGTATTATAAATTCAACTAGAGCCCATATTGAGATGTTGAATATTGATTTAATCGGTAGTGATTTTGAAGTTGTCTAAAATAATACTATTAGTGCTGCTGATAATTATTCGGCACTGACTTTTCAAGTATTGTTACTAGTGGTGGCGTTGTTATATTTGAAATTAAGAAATTTTAATTTTGATAAGTGGAAGATTGAAATTAATTTAAAAACCATTTTGTTGGGGCAGCCTTGCTACAAGATATTTATACGATGTTTACCGCTACCTTTTTAAAGCATTTTCCAATCCCGATGTCATTGGGTTTTTTCAATAATGAAACAGTATCAACAGTGATATATTCACTTTTTAATGGGATATATGAGGAAATTTATTTTTTAGGCATCTGTCTTGCAATGGAAAAGAAGTATTTAAAGTGGGTCTTGCCTTTCTCGATGCTAGTAAGATTTAGCTTTCATACATATCAAGGGATGTTGTCGGCCTTTGGCATCGGTATTGTTTTCGGTCTATTTATGTTTTATGTTTACCAAAAGATTGAAAATAAGAATTTAATGACCTTCTTTTTGGCACATGCCCTAGCTGATATTTTTGGTTTAGGGATTTTGTGGTTATTTATGAGGTAGAATATTATTGATAGAGAGGAAGAATATATGGATATTAGAAAAAGAATGGCACATTTAAACAAAGAGATAAAACTTTATATAGATAATATCGGTATCTATATCAAATATCAGTTAGTAACCAAGGCCATCTTGTTTGTACTGGTAGTTCCTGCCTTTTATAAGCTTGCTGATCTTTTTATTAAGTCGTCGGGTGAAATTGTTTTATCTAGTGGAAATTATAAGACTTTCTTGTCTTCACTTCCGATGATCGGTTTTTTAATTGGAGCATTAATTTTATTTTTATTGGTGGTGGTTATTGATATTAATGCCTTTATTGCGATTGGTTATAATATTAAAAAAACAGGCAAGACAATATCGGTTATCCAAGCCCTAAAAGAAGGACTAAAATCTGCGAAAAGTTTCTTTTCACCAGCAGGGGCATTCTTATTGTTATATACAATGTTGATTGTTCCTTTGGTAGGGGTTGGTTTAAAAACATCGGTGTTTGAAAGTTTGAAAATTCCTAATTTCATTACTTCATTTGTCTATGACAATCCGTTATATTTATTGATTTATTCAATAGTTATGATTTTATTGGCGATAGTCGGTTTCTTTTTATTGTTGAGTTTCCACTATATGTATTTAAATCGAGATGGGGTAATTAAAGCTGTTAAAAATTCAATAAAAACTATTTGGAAAAAGAAGTCTTCTATGATTGTCAATCTAATTTTGGTTAATGTGATGTTGGCACTTGTAGCGGATATATCATTGACCATTATGTATTTTATGATTGAGTTTGTTGATCATGTTTCACTGGGCAATGTATTTATTAATCGCTTTGTAATGATGTTTTTATTGTTTATGTTTACCGAAGTATTCAATCTATGGTTTTTTCTTATTTGGCCATTACAAATTCATATGTTGACAAGCGCCTTTTGTGAAGAAACAGAAAATAATAAGGTCTGTGATGTTAAAAATAATATTGTTTATCGCCAAATGATTGTACAAAATAGAAAAAAGCTTGTTTTATTAGTAACTATTTTAATGATCTTTAATTTATTAGGCAGTGGAATAACAGCCTTTGCATTCGATGGATTATTTCATTATTATCCAAATATAGAAATTGTTGCCCATCGAGGTGGTGGCAATCTTGGTGCTGAAAATACAATCATTGGTTTAAATGAAGCTGTTAAAGTGGGTGCCAAATGGAGTGAAATTGATGTTATGCGTTCCAAGGATGGTGTTTATGTGATTAATCATGATAATACTTTTAAACGCTTGGCAGGGAATGACAAGAAACCATCAGAAATGACTTGGCAAGAAATCCAACAACTACAAATTAAAGATACTTTTAATCCTGAAAGAGCTTCGGGTGCTGTTGCTGATTTAGCTACAATGATGGATACTGCCAAGGGTAAAATCGGGTTACTGATTGAATTAAAGGGTGTGGATGCTGATCAAAAAATGGCTGATGATGTTGTTAGGGCTATTATTGATAGACAAATGAAAGATGAAGCCATTATTATTTCACTTGATTATAATATTATTAAATATATCGAAGAAAAATATCCATACATCAATACTGGTTACCTATATTTCTTTTCGTTGGGTGATCCTTCAAAAATAAATACTGATTATTTAATGATGGAAGAATCGGCGGTAAATGCGGATATGATCAATAAAATTCATAGCGAAGGTAAGAAGGCATTTGTATGGACTGTCAACGATCCCGAAGCCATCGGTGATTTAATGTTAAATGATGTTGATGGTATTATTACTGATAATGTCGTTGAATTAAAAGATGCAATTAAGAAAATGGATCACAAAACCGACAAGGATGTCATTTTGGATGAACTTAAACGCTTATTTAAAAATAATTAATTACTATTTTCATAAAAATTGGCTAATTTCAAAATATTTTCAATTATAGATATTGAAAATAGATTAGGGCTATGATATTATAATTAAGCGTTGCCTAAATAGCTCAGTTGGTAGAGCATTCGGCTGTTAACCGAACGGTCACAGGTTCGAGTCCTGTTTTAGGCGCCATTTTTATTGGCTCGTTGGTGAAACGGTTAACACACCGCCCTTTCACGGCGGCACTCATGGGTTCGAATCCCATACGAGTCACCATTAAGAATCAAATGAGGTTGAAAGACCTTTTTATTTTGGTATATATTAATAAATTAAGTGTTATAATATTGGATATGAGAAATAAGAAAAATGCTGGATTACTTCCATTATTGTTTATTTTATTGTTTATTTTTCGAGGAACTAGTGCTTTATCAGTAATTTTGGGTTCGCTATTATTTGGTTTTTTACCGATCATTGCCGTCATCAGTTTTGCGGTTTATTTAATTAAAAATTCTAACAAAAATACGATTGAAACCGTGCCTTATCGTACGATGGTTAAAAGCACTATTAAAGATCGCATTAAAGTTAATCGTAAACAAATTAATATTAAACTAAATGAATTTTTTAAGAATAATTATAAACTTAAAATTAATGACCTCATATCATTGATGCCGTTAAATGGTGTATATAGTGAGGTTGGGGATTTGTACTTATCAATTAATGATGAGTTGGTTTCATCGCTTGATGAGTTTGGGAATAATCATCCACGAACCTATCAAAAACTTTTAAAGTTACTTGATGATTATAGCGCCCAAATGACAAGCACCGAAACTAATACCATTAAAAAAGAAAGTGTCAATATCGTTGAAAGTAAGGCACTTTATTTTGTAAATCGTTTTAATAGTTATAACGATCAGATACCTAATGAAGAAATATCTAACCAATTAATTCAAGCTGCTGATTATCTTAAGAAAATTGATAATTCCCATATTGATGATAATGACACCAAGGTCAATAAATTATATTCTTATTATCTACCGATGATGGATGGTATTTTAGCCACCTATATTAATTTATATAACACTAACAAAGATAGTGAAGAATTTAAAAATAGCGAGATAGAATTAATCAAGAAATTAATTTTGATTAATGAAGCTTTAAAAACTGTTAATTCTACCATTCATAGTGATGATTATATGAATATTAATGCTGAAATGAATGTGTTGGAATCGTTGTTACGCAAAGACGGTTTAGTTAAAGATGAACTAGGAATTAAGAAATAATGGAAGATAAATTTATTAAAGAAGTTAAAAAAGAAGAAAGTCTTATTGATTTTAAGAAGCGTTTAAATAAGCGTAGTTTTAATGAGGTTGATGTTGATATTTATAATTATGACTTAGGTGGGCAAAGATGGAATAGACCCAGACTTAGAAATGCTAATTTTAATGAATGTCATACCCGCTATGAAGTATTTGTAAGCTATATTAAGGCTGTTGACTATGGTTTTGAAAATGTTCGAGATTATGTTGAGGGTCATCTTAGCGCTTTAAATAAATATTTGGCTCAAGCGGAGTTATATGATAAAAATATTGTTTTACTTGAGAAGGAACTAAGAAAAGAACCTGACTACTACCAAAGTCACGACTTATTTACTAAGGGTTATCGAGATGGCTTGAAATATGTTATGCAGGCAGTAGTTAAGTCTAAAGAAGTAATGATTAATTATCTTAATGATGAACTAATGAAGGTACTATGATTAAAGAAGAAAAAGAAAAATTATTAAATGAAATATTGGGTAAGTCCAGACCATATAAAGATTTATATAATGAGTCTTTAGATATTCTAAAAGATTCTGAACATGAATTAGCTAAAATTTTAGCTAATAATCAAAAAGAGTTGGAAACATTGACCAAACAGAGTTTTGAATATCAACCGTCTTCAGTAACTAAGTTAAAGAATGATATTCAAAAGGACTTTGATATTACTTTAAATGATGAATTAACATTGGTTAGGGGCAAGGCTTCAAAAGAACCCTTTGATAAGATTGCATCTAATTTGAAAGAGATTATTCTTGGTCAAGACTCTGCCATTGATGATTTGGTATTAGCCTTTAGAAGACCATATATTACTGGTTTTAATCCTATGAGTATTCGTAATAGTATGATTGTCAGTGGTAATAACGGTACAGGAAGACATGCACTAATCAGGACTATGGCCAAACAATTAAAAGCGGCAAAATTGGAATTGAGTGATGATATTGTTGAGATTGATATGAAGCGTTATCAGTCTTCAAGTCAAGAAAATCTTTTCCTTCAAGATATGTATGTTGCCCTTAATAGTCGTAGTTCGATTGTGGTGTTTGAAAACTTTGAACTTGCCTATGCACCCTATAATCGGATGTTGGTGGAATTAGTTTTGAATGGTAATTTCATTCTTAATAAGCGTTATAATCTTGTGAATGGGGTATTGGTTGAAGCTAATGCTAAGTTAAGCTCTGAGGTTATTGATCGTTTAAATGGTAATAATAAATATTTAGTCTTTATTACTGAGAATAAGATTAATAAAGTTATGGATGCTTTCGGTAAACAATTTATTGATAAAATAACCGATAAGATTAATACTGAAAAACTAAGCGTTGAAACAATGAACTTAATTTTTAATCATATTATGAATGAATTTATTTTAAAGTGTCATTCACAATTAGAGATTAAAGTATCCTATGATGATAAATTTAAAGACTATATCTTATCGCAGTATGAACCAATTGACGGTTTAGATAGTATCACTCCACTTGTAGATAAAATATATGAAGCTTTGGTTGATATTGCCCTTAAAAATAGTAATTTAATTAATGTATCTTTAACAGCTAATGGCTTAATTAAATTTGTGATTGATCAAGAGGTAATTAATTTAGATTTAATCGGTGATGGTCATGCAGAGCGTAATGAAATTCAAAAAGAGTTAGATGATATTGTCGGGCTTAAAGAAGTTAAGAGTTATCTTATCAGTCTTGAAGATCATATTAAGGTAAATAAGATTCGTAAACAAAAGGGTTTAAAGACTAATGAAGTCAGTAAGCATATGATTTTTACTGGTAATCCTGGCACTGGTAAGACTACTATTGCCCGAATTGTCAGCAGAATGATGAAGGCATCAGGAATCTTAGCTACTGGTCAGTTGGTAGAGGTGAGTCGAGCTGATCTTGTAGGTAAGTATGTCGGTCATACTGCACCACTTACAATGTCGGTTATTGAATCGGCACTTGGAGGAGTATTATTTATTGATGAGGCTTATTCACTTTATCGTGGTAAAGATGATTCCTTTGGGCTTGAAGCCATTGATACGATTGTCAAGGCAATGGAAGATCACCGTGATGATTTGATTGTTATTCTGGCAGGTTATTCTAAAGAGATGGCAGACTTCTTAACGGCTAATAGCGGTCTTAAGAGTCGTTTTGCGAATATTATTAATTTTGAAGATTATACTGGCAAGGAACTTGCGGATATTGCCGAGGTAATCGCAAGAAACAAGGACTATAAGATTGAAGCATCGGCAATGCCGTTGTTAGAGTCTTACTTTAATCAGGTTCAGGCTAAAAATGATGCCACCAGTGGTAATGGTCGTTTGGCAAGGAACCTTGTTGAAGAAGCAATGCTGGCTCAAGCTAAGAGGATTCTTAATAATCCTGATGATGATGTCAGTCTATTAAAAATAGAAGATTTTAATTTAGCTTAAAGATATGCTATAATGCTAAAGATTAAGAAAGGGATTGTATAAATGTTAAAAGTATTATTATTGATTGTATCAGCAGTATTAATTGTATTGACCCTACTTCAAAGTGGTAAATCAGATGGTATCAACGGTGCTTTTTCTGGACAACAAGGTTTAGGTTTATTCGCCAATGTTAAAGAGCGTGGACCTGAGAAGATTATTTCCAACATTACTATGGGAGTTGGTATCTTCTTCTTTATTCTTGTAATAATTATCAGAGTGGTTGAAAAGGTCTAAGGACCTTTTTTAAAATTAAAGATGAAAGAAAGAATATTAGAATTATTAAATAAACACCATAGTTTAACTAAGGATGAATTGGTTAATTATCTTGGTGTTGAAAATGAAGCAGTACTTAAAGAATTAGATGAACTTGAAGAACATTATAAAATATATCATAGTCGCAATCGTTATTTTGATCTTGAAAGTAATAATTTAGGTATTGGGGTTTTTACCAGTGATTCACATGGCAATTATTATTTAGACCATGTTGTTTTTGACTACAATAAAAAAAGTGCCGATACCTTGGCGCTTATGAATAATGATGTAGTTTTATATCGCATAAGTAAAAGTGGTAAAAAAATCATTGAAAGAGTACTTAAACACGCCTATAGTGAGTTATTGGGTATTATTAAAAATGGTAAATTTGAAGCTATTAACCCTTATTTTAAACAGGCTTTTAAACTTAAGGGCAATCCTTCTTTATATCAAACTAGACATTTATATAAGGCTGTTATCAGTGATTATCATCAAAGAGAAGTTGTTGTTATTGAGGATGTTGGAGATGCTTATAATCTTAATCATCAAATTAATAATTTATTAAAACTTAAAAATGTTGAAATAGACTTTAATTCCCAAATTAAAGATGAGGTCAGTAATTTTAAAGATGAGATTAAATTAATTGATTATCCTGATTATCAAGATTTTACTGCCTATGAATTTGTAACTATCGATGGTGATGGTGCCAAGGACTTTGATGATGCTATTGCTATTGATAAGCATAATGATAACTATATTTTATCGGTAGCTATTGCGGATGTATCAAATTATGTTCGAGTTAATACCGCCTTAAATGATGAGGCTTTAAAGCGCGGAACATCAATATATTTTTTAAATCGTGTAGTACCGATGCTACCCTTTGAATTATCTGATGGTTTATGTTCGTTAGTCCCTGATGTTAATCGTTTGGCTTTGGTGATTAATATGACTATTAATGCTGATGGTGATGTTATTGATTATTGTTTAAATAAGGCTATTATTAAATCTAAACGCAGATTGACTTATAAATATGTTAATGATGTTTTAGAAGAATGTGTTACTGATGAAATGATTAATACTTTTAAAATGATGAATGATTTAGCTCATATTTTAAGAAATAAACGCCAGTCTTTAGGAGCGATTAGTTTCCAAGAGGATGAATTAAATTTTGAATTTGAAAAAGATAAAATTATTAATATCAGTAAAAGGATGCGCGGACAGGCGGAGATGCTGATTGAAGATTTTATGATTTGTGCCAATGAAACCATCGCAAGAATTATGCACCAACAGGAACTGCCGATGATCTATCGTCATCATGATTTACCCAAGGATGAAAATCTTAAAACCTATTTTAATATAGCCTTACGACTAGGCTATAAATTTAAAGGTAAGCATTATCATCAAACAGCCTTAAGCCTGCGAAATTCACTGGAAGATTTTGAAAATACCGACTTATACCCATTGCTTTCAGATTTATTGTTAAAGTCGATGGCCAAGGCTAAATATACCACTGTTAAAACTAGTCATTTTGCCTTAGCTCTTGATGATTATTGTCATTTTACATCACCGATTAGAAGGTATCCTGATTTAATTGTCCATCGAATGTTACATAAATATATTTTGGATAAAGATTACCATGACTTTGACGAAGATACTAAAGAATTGGTAAAGATAGCTGATAGTTGTAATATTAGCGAAGTTAAGGCAGTTGAACTTGAACGGACTATTGATGATTTAGCCGCTACTCATTATATGAGTAAATATGTTGGAAAGATCTTTGATGCAGTTATCTGTAGTGTAACCAGCTTTGGTTTTTTTGTAAAACTTGAAAATGGTGTTGAAGGTCTGGTGCATATTAAATCTTTAAGAGGTTATTATGAATTTGATCCCGAAACCTTAATTTTAAATAATGGTAGTAAGATGTATTATTTAGGTAAGAAGGTTAGGGTTATACTAGATGAAGTTAATATGTTGATTGGTAAAATGGAATTTAAACTAGCTAAAGAAAATAAGTATAATTATAAGAAAGGTAATACTCATGGAAGGAATAAAAGAAATAAATATAAATCGTAAAGCTTATCATGACTATGAAATTTTAGAAAAATATGAAGCTGGTATTGTTTTATTGGGACCTGAAATCAAGAGTATTCGCAAGGGCAAGGCCCAAATCAAAGAGGCCTTCATCAGTTTTGAACATCATGAAGCCTATATTAAAGGTATGCATATTGCTGAATACAAAGAAGCCAATATTTTTAATCATGATGAAACCAGAATTAGAAAATTATTATTGAATAAAAAAGAAATAATTAAACTTCAAAGTAAGGTTAAATTAGATGGTTGCACAGTTATACCTTTAAAATTATATTTGATTAAGGGTCGTGCCAAATTAGAAATTGCCCTAGCAAAGGGTAAGAATTTATATGATAAGCGTCATGATCAGAAGATTAAAGATATGAAAATGGCGGCTTTAAAAGCTACTAAAAGATAAAAGACAAGCTTATATTAAGCTTGTCTTTATTTTACCAACTTCCACTAGAACTACCGCCGAAGCCACCACCTGATGAACCGCCGCTAAAGCCGCCTCCACCAAAGCCACCAGAACTTCCACCACCACTGGCAGCGTTGTTTCGGGCATAAATGGTACTTCCTGATTCATAACTTCGTTCGGTATAATTACCAATTCGATGATAGTAGTGATAATTATTATAATCATTAATCATCACATATTCATTAGGATTGATAGTTAAGTTTTCAAAGTGTTTAGCCCATACCTTAGTAAGACCAAAGGCATAAGCATAGGGAAGAATATCATAGAATAAGTTTGGATATTCTTTAACTAATTCACGAAGTCGATCTTCTTCGGTAACCTTGATAAATTCTCTTAAGCCGTAAATTTTACCAATAATATTAATATAGTAATCACTATGACGATAAGAGATACCAATAAACAACATCGTTATCGCAAAGATGATGATAATACTTCTTAGTTCTTCAAATGAAATATAATAACTTTGTAACAGGTATGAAAGTAATATCAAGACTCCGCTAATGGCTATATAAACAACCATCATTAAAATATATTTTTTCTTAGTTTTCATGATGATTGCAAAAAGGGCAAGAATAATTCCAGCCAACCCACAGGCTATGGCAATGATAACTAACGCTATTACTTCACCATAGAATAAATAATTGGTTAATGTTAGCCATGAAGTGATAATTAAAATATTGATAATCACAAAGATACCCAGCTTAACATTGGCAGTAGAATTGAATAATTTTCTAAAACCAGTAAATTTATTCGCTACTTTTTTTTGAGCTGCACAATAGGAATTGTAGAATTTTAAATCTTCAATATCATCAAATGATCGGTAAACATCAAATTCATTACCTGATAAACCCGAATAAATTTTTTGTTCACTAGCATTAAGTGTTTCGTCGCTGGTAGTTACTGCATAGAATAATTCATTATCTTCCTCTTTAATTTTAAGGTGCTTCTTTTTAATCAATTCAAAGACTAAAGAAATCATCCCTGCTTGAGTATTATGACCATTTAATACATAAGCACATTCGGCACTATTTAAATTATCTGGCGCTTTTAATTCTACGGATTGAATAATTTTACCATCTCGACCCTTAAACAAGAATCTGATAATCATCAAAATCATAAAAGCGATATAAAAGATAGTGAAGTAATTAGTAAATTGATGATAATTAGGAAAATTAAAGTAACCCTTACCTAAGTTTACAAAGATGGTAGCGCTATTTCCTGCTGTTATTGTTTTATGGTAAGAACCTTCAATGACATTATCCTTATAAGTATAAGTAATACCATCATCGTTATTGTCCATAAAATAGAATTTAATTTTGCTTTCATCAATAGCTTTTGGGAAGGTTATTTTGAAAGTAAAATTATCAACAGAAGTTAAAGTTTTTCCCAATAAATTATAATAAAATAAATCATTGCCAGTTGTTAAACCTAAGTCATAAGTATTCACATCATAACTAATGATATAGTTTTGTTCACCGATAACTGTCGTATCAGGATCACCGATAACTATTTCTTTACTGTAGTCATTAGTGTTAATTTCATGTAATCTACCTTTAAGAACCTTAATATTTTTAATAGGAAAATTATAACGATAACTATTACCGTCAAATTTCATATTATATTTGGTCGGAATATTAAAAAATAAACCATGGCGTCTTGTGTGGAAATTAGCGACAACATTTTCAGTTACCTGAAAGACTCCGCTTTCCAATACATTGATATCTACATGATATTTGGTATAGGTAAACGCTTCCTCTGCATGTCCTAAAATAGTATTGGGAATAAAAATAGCAAGAGTCAGTAAACAAGTTATCAGTGTACGTTTTAATAATTTCATAGTTAGAAACTTACTTTAACATTCTCTCTAACATTTCCATCACTAACCTCAAAATATGGTTTGGCTTGGAAATTGAACATTGAAGCAATGATATTTGTTGGAATACTTTGAATCTTGGTATTATACATACGAACTACACCATTATAATAGCGACGAGCACCAGAAATTTCATCTTCCATATCTTTGAGTTGTGCTTGAAGATCTAGGAAGTTGGTATTGGCTTTTAATTCAGGATAATTTTCAACCACTGCCAATAATCTTGAAATAGCCCCTGATAATTCTCCTTCAGCTTTTAATTTATCAGTATCGCTGGTAGCACCAGAAACACTGGCACGAGCCTTGGTGATTGCATCGAAGGTTTCTTTTTCGTGTTTAGCATATCCCTTAACCGTTTCTACAAGATTAGGAATTAAATCGAAACGCTTGTTTAAAAAAACATCCATAGTAGAGAAAGCTTCATCAGCTTTTTGCCTTAAGCCTACTAGTCCGTTATAACTTAATACAAAATATAGTACAAGTAATATTAAGACCACTAGGATAATTATAAGAACATTCATTATTAGTTCCTCCTTATTTACAACTAAATTATAATACATAAATATAAATAGTACTAATAATATTAAAGTGTTAAGGCTGTAAATATTTGATTATGGCTTCACGATTATTTATGAGTTTATTTTGATTAATTAATTCGATTAATTTATTTTGTGTGATTTTAATATCTTTTTGACAGTAACCTAAATTTAATAAATCATTGCCGTTAATCGCTAATTTTTCAACAATTCTAAAGGATAATTGTTGATACTTATGATGATAATTAAAATTATCTAGCTTGCTTTTGAAGTCCAGAATATCTTTTAAATGTTTATTTAGATTAAGGTGTTCGATAAAAGCATCATCATGATTAAAGTTGATGTCAAGAGCATTTTTTAAAGCTTTAATCTTAATAATTCTTTGATTGCTGAATTTTAGCTTTTTTAGTAGCTCTAAATTATCAATGGTATAGGCATAAAATTCATCACTATCTAATTTATTGATATTATCATCAAGATTTTTTAGTTTGATAAAGGTTTTAAAAATATCCTGATATTCTTTAAGAATATTTAAACAATGCTTGGAGTTGATAATTTTATCTAATTCATCAATTTTTCTTTCAATAGAAATATTATTTAGTAAGTCTTTACTTTTAAATAGGGCATTTTTAGTATTTTCTTCAATATCAAAATTGAGTTTAGCTGAAAAACGCAGACCACGCAAAATTCTTAAAGCATCCTCACTAAAACGCTTTTCAGGATTACCGATAGCCCTAATTATTTTATGTTTTAAATCATATAGTCCTTGATGATGATCAATAATATTTTGGTGATAATCCATACATAGGGCATTGATTGTAAAATCACGACGAATAAGATCATCTTGTAAATTATTACTGAATTTAATCTGGTTTGGAAAACGATGCTTCAGGTAGGTGCCTTCCTTCCTAAATGGAGTTATCTCAACCCATTCTTTATCAACAAAGATTTTAAGTGTACCCATCTTTTGACCAATGTCAATGATTTTATGGTGTTTAAAAATATCTTTAAGTTGTTCTGGTCTGGCATTTGTGGTGATGTCGCAATCATTTATTGGATGACCCAGTAAATAATCTCTGACAATCCCACCCACTAGATAGGCTTCAAAACCATGGTGATTGATTATTTTGAGGATATTTAAAAAATTATTAATATCTTTCATAGTATTATTATAGCTTAAAGCCTTGTAGATAACCGTTAAAAAACATATTATTGTATAGAAAAAGATAGGAAACAATATGGAAAAATGGGATGTATATACAAGAGATAGAAAAAGCTTAAATAAACAACATATAAGAGGTCATAAATTAAATGATAATGAGTATCATTTGGTTGTTAGTGCCATCATCAGACACATTGACGGTGATTTTTTATTGATGCAGAGAAGCTTTGAGAAAAAGCCCCATCCTGGTATTTTTGAGGCTAGCTGTGGTGGTAGTGTTTTAGCAGGTGAAACAACACTTGAAGCCATCAAAAGAGAAGCTTATGAAGAAACAGGAGTTAGGGGTTTGAGTTATCAATTAATCAATCAAGAAATTAGCGATCAGGGACATAGTCTTTTTGATATTTTTTTAATTGAAACTGATATTCCTAAAGATGCCATTGTCTTGCAGGAGGGTGAAACTATTGCTTATAAATGGGTCAGTCCTAAGGGGTTGTTGGCATTTTTTGATAGTGGCGAAGCTATATTGAATCAACAAAAGCGTTTAGGAAATTATCTGGTAAAACTTAAAGAAATCACCAAATAACTTTAGGAGTAACAAGACTTTTAGTTTATTAATGGTTATGAAGTTAAGTGTAGGAAATAAATATTTTAAATAGCATTTAATATAGAGGGGTTAATATGGCTAAGATTAAAAAGGAGCAGATTTCAGCAAAAGGATTTGACATTCAAATTTATACAGAAGATTTTAAAAATGACTATATAAGTCTTACGGATATTGCAAGATATAAAAGCGATGAACCTTTTATAGTTATCAATAACTGGTTGAGAAGTAAGGACAATATTCAGTTCTTAGGTTTATGGGAGTCAATGTATAATCCAGATTTTAAACCTATCGAATTCGACAGGTTTAAAAATCAAGCAGGTAGTAACGCATTTACACTATCGCCACAAAAATGGATTGAAAAGACAAATGCAATAGGTATTGTTTCTAAGTCGGGACGATATGGCGGCACATTTGCTCATAGTGATATTGCATTGGAGTTTGCTTCATGGATTTCACCAGAATTTAAACTTTATATTATTCAAGATTATAAAAGGCTTAAATCAAATGAAAATTCTAAACTATCATTAGATTGGAATCTTAATCGAGAAATTTCAAAGATTAACTATAAAATTCATACCGATGCCATTAGGGAATATCTTTTAAAGGATCTTACGAACGAACAATTATCTTACAAGTATGCTAGTGAAGCAGATATGCTTAATGTAGCACTTTTCAACAAGAGGGCAAAACAATGGCGTGAAGAAAATCCAGCTTTAAAAGGCAACATTAGAGATTATGCAAGTCTTAATGAATTATTGGTGCTTGCGAATATGGAAAGCTATAATGCGGTTTTAATTGGCAAAGGCATGGATCAAAGAGATAGAATGATTGAACTTAGAAAGCTTGCCATAACTCAATTGACATCAATTGAAAAATTGAACCATACAAAGTCTAAAAGTTTAGAAGATAGGTTAAAAAAATAACGGAATATAATATCTATTTATTACATCATAGATGTTTTAATCACCGTGTTATAAAAAGTAATTAATTATGATGTTTTATACAGTAAATTGATGTTGTTGAAAGTAAAATCAAAGTAGCAAAGATAGTGGTAATTTTATTGATTTTAATGTTAGCTAATGTTAATATTTAGTCAAGAAAGCTAACTATATAAAAATCAAGTAATTATGATGAAAAAGTTTGAAAATGTTAAGTTATTTGATTTGTTAGCTTATAAATGTATATTTGTTCTTTGAAATTGTGAATATTGGATTATTGTAGGCATGATAAAAACTA
>JAXFOQ010000033.1:0-24362 GCA_034180345.1 Erysipelotrichaceae bacterium
GGAGAAAAAAGAAGTACACATTCACGATTCAATTCTAACAGTTAAATTGTCATACCTGGCCGACACTAAATACCAGGGTAGAAAGGAAACGTATATACAAATTGGTATATTAGATGAGCCAATTTATATATACCAGGAGAATTTTATGAAGAATATACTTGAAGTTTGTTGTGGTAGTTTTGAGGATGTGTATTTTGCACAACTTGGTGGTGCTGATCGGGTTGAACTTAATTGCGCATTATCACTTGGAGGTTTAACCCCAAGTCTTGCAAATTTAATTAAATGTAAAAAAGAATTGAATATCCCTGTTATTTGTATGATACGACCAAGAGGGGCAGGTTTCTGTTATCGAGATAAAGATTTAGAAGTGATATTTGAAGATGCTAAACTTTTTTTAGAATATGGTGCCGATGGTTTGGCCTTTGGTTTTTTGAATGAAGATTTTACGATTGATATTGAAAATACCAAAAAAATGGTTACCCTAATTCATTCATATAATAAAGAGGCAGTGTTCCATCGTGCCTTTGATGTAGCCTTGGACATTGATGCCAGTATTAAAACTTTAATTGATTTAAAAGTTGATCGTATTTTAACAAGCGGTAAAGAAAAAAATGTTTGCATCGGACAGGATAATTTAGCCTATCTTCAAAAACATTATGGCGATCAGATTGAAATTTTAGCAGGAAGTGGTGTTAAAGAAGAAAATATTAGTGAATTGGCTATAAATACAGGAATTAAACAATTTCATAGCAGTGCTAAAACATGGTTTATCGACAAGACAACTGATAATAAACATGTCAGCTATGCCTATCATCATAGTGATGATTATGAAGTTGTGGATAGTGAAAAAGTTAAGAGTCTTAAAATGATTTTAAATAATTTATAATTTAAAAAAGAATAATTTTGCAATGAATTTAAAATTCACTGCTTTTATTTTACTCTTTAATACTTTCGCTAATTACTTCATACATACTTTCACTATCTTCTTTTTTAGTAAACTCACGAATTTCGGTAATTTTTATTTTTAAAATGCGTTTTCCAAAAGTAATTGTTAAAATATCGCCAATACTAACTTCACTTCCAGCCTTGGCAATGCGTTCATTAATCATTAAGCGTTGATTATCGGCTAATTCTTTGGCTATTGTTCTTCTTTTTAAAATTCTTGAAACTTTTAAATATTTATCAATTCGCATACTATTCTCCTTTAATGGCTTTATCAATATATTCTAAAATTTTAATCATCTTCTTTAGGTTATCCTTGGCGTCAATGATGCTGATGATGATTTGTTTGTTTTGATATTTAATTTGAAAATCCTTAGATATTTTAATACAATAATCAAAAAATTTAACACCATCAATATTATTAGAATATTTTTCACTGATCTTCGCAAGGTATTGATTACCTTGTTTTTCAAAACTATGAAGATAGTCAAAATCAATCATTAATTCAAGCTTCTTTTTATCCATCAAAGCTTCAACACTTTTAGGCAGTCTTCCAAAAGAATCAATTATTTTTAAATAATAGGCATAAAGCTCATCTTTACTGTGAATTTGTTCTAATTGTTGGTATAAGTCTAATTTTTCATAATCATTTTTACTGAAGGTTTCAGGAATATATGACTCAATATTTAAATGATAATTTTGTTTAGGAGCTTTATTATCGGTGATAATACCCTGCTTTGTTTTAATGGTATCATTAAGCATGGCAAGATACATTTCAAAACCGACCCCATTAATAAAACCACTTTGAGATGCACCTAGTAAATCGCCAGCTCCTCTGATACTCAAATCCCGCATTGCAATTTTATAGCCACTACCTAAACCTGTAAATTCTTTGATGGCATTTAAACGCTTAATGCCATTTTCATTTAATTGTTTTAGTTTTGGAATTAATAGATAGGCATAGGCAATACGATCACTTCTACCGACACGACCCTTAATTTGATAAAGTTGTGATAAGCCAAAATTTTGGGCATTTTCAATAATTACGGTATTGGCGTTAGGAATATCAATGCCTGTTTCAATGATGGTAGTACATATTAAGACATTGATTTGATTAAGGTAAAACTCATTCATAACATCTTCAATATGTTCACGATCCATTTTGCCATGGACAACCCCCACTTTGGCATCGGGAACAAGTTTGTTTATTTTTTTTGCTAGAGCATAGATTTTTTCAGTATTGTTGTATAGATAAAAAACCTGGCCTTGGCGACCCAATTCTTTAAAGATGGCTTCTTTAATTAAACCTTCATTTTTTTCTACAACATAGGTCTGAACAGGATAGCGATTAGAAGGGGCTTTGTTTAAGGTACTTAATGATCTAATCCCAACTAAAGACATTTGTAAGGTTCGAGGAATGGGGGTGGCACTTAATGATAAAACATCAATATTATTTTTAATTGTTTTAATTTTTTCTTTATGTGAAACACCGAAGCGCTGTTCTTCGTCAATGATCAATAGTCCTAAATCTTTATATTTAATTTCACTAGCTAATAAACGATGAGTTCCAATGACAATATCAACCTTGCCTTCTTTTAAATCTTTAATAATTTGTTTTTGGGTATGTGGCAAAACATAACGATTTAACAATTCAATTCTAATCGCAAAATTTTTAAAGCGTTCTTTGAAAGTTTTATAGTGCTGAATTGAAAGAATGGTAGTAGGACATAGGTATGATACTTGCTTATTTGAAAGTACAGCCTTCATTGAGGCTCTTAAGGCTATTTCGGTTTTACCAAAACCGACATCACCACAAATTAAGCGATCCATGATGCGTTCGCTTTCCATATCAGCCTTAACTTCTTTTATAGCTTGTTTCTGGTCGGTAGTTAATTCATAAGTAAATTCATCTTCAAATTGTTTTTGAAGGTGATTATCACTTTGAAATTTAAAGCCTGTTTTTTTACTTCTTAATTGATATAGTTCAATTAATTGTTCAGCAATTTCATTAATATTTTCTTGAGCTTTATTTTTAGTTTTTTGCCACTCATCACTACCTAATTTACTTAGTTTTGGAACATGGCCATCTTTAGATAGATATTTTCTAACTAATGAAAATTGATTTAAAGGAATAGATAGTTTATCGTTGCCACGATAGGCAATGACTAGATAATCACTTTTTATGCCATTGATATTTTGGGTATGAATACCCATATATTGACCGATACCATGATTGTTATGAACGATGTAATCACCAACTTCAAGTTCATCGTAGGAATCTAATTGAATTGCCTCTTGGTATGATTTGTTGTATCTTCCGATAAATTTTTGATGATTGAATAATTCTTTGGCGGTATAGACCTTTATTTTAGCCTTGGTCGCTTCAAAACCTTGGAATAAATTTCCAATAACAATGTTGATGTCATCAGTAAATTCGTTATCTACAAGATGATAACTAAGATTGATATTAATCATTTCATCAAGGATGTCTTCAATTTCGTTTTCATTTAAAACAAAGATGATTTGATATTTTCCTAAGTCTTTAGCGATGGAACTTAAGGTGATTTTTAGTGGGTTGATAGGTATATCGATCACTTCAAAATCAACATCGGGATTTTCAAACATAATGGAAGTATAATTTTTAACTTTTTTTATTTCTTTTTGAAATTCGCCCATTACACTAAAACGCAACGGTAATTTATGTTCACTAGCCATTTCTTGGATATAATTAATATTTTCTTCAAAAATAAAATGTAAGTTATCTAAGATGGCTTTTTCATTTGAAAGATAGAGTTCATAATTTGTGGCATAATCCAGCAAATGATCATTTTCTAAAAAGGCATAGTATGGATAAAGGGTGGTACTGGTTGAGCCATTATTAATTTCATTTAAGGCAAACTCGATTTCACCGCTAGTTTTATCTCTTAAGGCATCATTGATGATTTTAATATCATCTTGATTAAAAATAACATCACTCGCAAAACATAATTCTACCGCTTCCACTTGTTTAACAGTTCTTTGACTTTCAATATCATAAAATCTAATACTGTCAATTTCATCATCAAAAAATTCAATTCTGATTGGTAACTCATAGTTGATGCTGAAAACATCTAAAACACTACCTCTAACGCTATAACAAAGAGGGGTTTCAGTTTTAAAACGCAATTCATAACCACTTTGTTTTAAATTGTTAATTAAAGTATCACGCTTGATAATATCATTGACTTTAAGTTTGATATTTAAAGAATTAAGGCTGTGTTTTTTAGGAAGGTGTCTGGTTAGACCATATGGACTTGTGATGATAAGTCGAGGATTGTTATCAATAATATCTTTTAAGGCTTTTAAACGATTAGCTTTATTTTCAAATGATGAAATAATGGCTTCTGATCTTAAAGATTCCTCAGGAAGATAAAGGACCAGTTCATCATCGTTATAAAAGCTTCTAAGGCATTCATACAGCTTGGTTGCCAGAAAACTATTTTCTTTGACGATCACAAGTTTTTCAGGATTATTAAAAGTAATCTTTAATGCTTCATCAATATTGTTGTGATAATTTAGATGATGACTAAAAAGATAATTTTCAGGTTTTAAATATTTTTTAAGTTTATTTAAGATTAAAGTATTATTCATTGGTTATATTTATTCATAGCTTTAGTAAAGCCTTCTGATAGAAAACATAATAGGGCATCACAGGCCTTGTCTAATCCTTGATTAAAAATTTCTATATCTTCCTTATTTACTTTTCCTAAGACATAATCAGGTCCTGAAATTAATTTATTATTACCGATGCCGATACGAATGCGCTTTATTTTATCATTCTTTAAAAGATTGATGATATTTTTAATACCGTTTTGGCCACCCGAAGAACCTCTTTCTCTCAGTCTTAATTTTCCAACGGGTAAATCCAGGTCATCGTAGATAATGACAATATCATCATGGTTAATTTTATAATAATTAACCAAAGCCATAACAGCTTCACCGCTTAAATTCATATATGTTTGAGGTTTAAGTATTAATAAATCATGTTTTTTGTCAATAGTATATAGTCCCTTAAATTTTTTAGTATCTAATGTTAATCCCAATCTTGATATTAATTTATCAATGACCATGAAACCAACATTATGGCGGGTCTTTTCATATTCTTTACCAGGATTTCCTAAGCCGACAATCATTTTCATATAATCATTATAAACCAATTTATATTTTAGGTCATTTTAATATTTTTATTAGAAAGATTAGTTATAATAAGATTATGAATATTTATGATTTTACATTATTGGATGCCGAAGAAAAGAAGGTGTCATTAGACGAATATAAAGGCAAGGTATTGCTGATTGTGAATACTGCTACTGGTTGTGGTTTTACTCCACAGTACGAGGGTTTGGAACGATTGTATCAAAAATATCACGATCGAGGTTTTGAAATTTTAGATTTTCCATGTAATCAATTTGGCGGGCAAGCACCTGGAACAAATACAGAAATAGTTAATTTTTGTAAAATGAAATACAATGTCAGTTTTAAACAATTTGCGAAAATTAAAGTTAATGGTATTGATGAAAGCCCCTTATATACTTATTTAAAATCGCAAAAAGGTGGCTTATTAAACGCAAAAATTAAATGGAATTTTACTAAATTTTTAATTGACCGCAATGGAGAAGTTATTGAGAGGTTTGCGCCAGCAACTACTGCTGACAATATTGAAGCGCCATTATTAACTTATTGTAAATAGAATAAAAATATATTTATGATCATGGTAATATAGATGTCTGAATGAGGCATTGATATTATGAAATTTTTAGGTCTTATATCATGTGTACTTTCATTGTTTTTGGTTTATAAAAAAATTATCATTAATAATATTCGGAGAATGTACTAAAGGCACCATTGCTGGTTATGGCAAGGGTATTGGAAGAAGAGGGATTTTTGCCTATCCATATCTTGTGAGATTTAAATATAATAATCATTTTTATGTAGCGACAAGTTTAGAAAGTGATTTAGGCGGTTATAGCGGAACTTTTTCTAATCAACACCACCATCAAGAGGTTACTATATTTTTTAAAGCCGATAATCTTGAAGTGGTTACCATCAAAGAATTTAAAGGAACATATATAATTGCTTTATGTATGTTTTTATTGGGTGTTGCTGGGGTGTTTATTTGACTTTTATATTGTTTAAATTATATTGATTTTTATTTATATTGTATATATATTTTAAATAACAAGGGCAATGATGCCGGAAAGGAATCATTTTTATGAAAGAGCTAAACAATATAGGTGGAATAAAGAATTTCACAAAACTTTATTCTTTATCTAAGACCTTGAGATTCAAATTGATACCTGTATATGGAACTAAAGAAAATATTAAGAAGAATCTCATTCCAGAAAACGATAATCAGCTTGCCAATGATTATCAAGATATGAAAAAAATATCGATCATCATTATAAGAAATTCATTGATAAAACACTTGAAAATAGCGAGATCAATTGTAAAAATTTATACGATAAATATCTTGAATTTTTATCGGATTCTATAAATGTTAAATAATATGATAAGGTGACGCAAGCTAAATGTAGTGAACTTATTGCTGTCTTTTTGAAAGATAAACAAATGCTTTTCGAAAAGAAATTAATCAACGAAATTTTGAATAAGGTAGAAGATGAAAAAGATAGAAAAATAATTAGTAATTTTGATGATTTCTTTACTTATTTAAAAAATTATATCTCAATTCGTGAATATATATTTCAAAAAGATAATACCTCTGGAACAATAGCTTATCGTATTGTCAGTGATAATTTCCCAAAATTTATTTCTAATATGAAATCTTATGAATATGCTAAAACGATTTGCGGTGATGAACTTTTGGATTTAGAAAATAATTTAAGTAAATATTTTGAAGAAGATATAAAATTCGATGAAATTTTTTCCATTGATAATTTTAATGCTGTTTTATCGCAAAAAGGTATAGAAAAATATAATTAAATTATTGGCGGCATTGCTTTAGAAGACGGCAAAAAAATACAAGGATATAATGAAATAATTAATTTATATGCACAGAAGCATCATTTAGATAATAAAAATATGAAATCAAAAAGCAAGATGGTACCATTGTTCAATCAAATTTTAAGTGAGCATAATATATTTTCGTTCATATTTGATAAAATCACAAGTGATCAGGATGCGTTTAATTTAATTAAAAATACTATTGATAATTTTAATGTGAATAATTCATTTATTGAAGTTATTAGCAATATTGATTAATATTATTTGTACAAAAAATTAATTTTGAAACAAAACTAAAGGATGATGATAAGAATATTGAAGTGGTCAAGAATTGTTTGGATACATATCAAAAAATATATAATCTTTATAAAATATTTAATTGTCATGAATATGTGGATAAGGATAAAGATAAAGATTTTTATGGTCTTTGTTATGAAGCTAAAGAAATTCATGACGCTGTCAATGAAACATAGAAATTATGTTACTTCAAAACCTTTTAGCGAAAATAAAATAAAGATTAATTTTAATCATTATCAACTAGCTGAAGGTTGGGATGAAAATAAAGAAAAGGACAATCTATCAATTATCTTAATTAAAGATGATGAATACTATCTAGGGATTTTTAATATAAAAAATAAATCCTTTAAAGAAATGTCATCAGAAACATTAACACCAGCAAAAACAGACAAAATATATAAAAAGATAAGGTATAAATCTTTTAATCCAATTAAAGGGATTCCTAAATGTGTTTTTACCAAAGATGTGAAGGAACACTTTGAAAAATCTAAAGATAGTTATGTTTTTAAAGCATCTGATAATAAAGGTTTATTCATAAGAGATTTTGTGATTTCTTATGATGATTATCTTATGAATTTTACATCTGATCATCAAAAATTAGAAACAAAAAAATACCAAAAAGCTTTTGAGAGATGGGCAGATTTGTGTATTAGATTTTTAAAGTCTTATAAATCGACTGCCAATTATAATTTATAAACATTTAAAAAAATGGAGATTATGAGGATTTATCGGAATTTTATAACGATTTAAGTGCAGTTTGTTATTCTTTAGAGTATGATATTGACCAAGATACCGTACATAAATTGGTTTAGGAAGATAAACTTTTCTTATTTAAAATTTATAATAAAGATTTTGCTGAAAATGTTAAAGGTAAAAATAATCTCCACACTATGTATTTTAAAGGTATTTTTGATGAATATAATTTTTTGAGCAAAACATTTAAATTAAATGGTGGAGCAGAAATTTTTTATCGACCAGCAAGTATAAATAAAAATATTACTCACAAAAAGGGCAGTATTTTAGTTGGAAGAGTTACCAAAGATGGATAAACCATAGAATCACAGAGCTATTTAGAAATATGTAAATATGAAAATGGTCTGATTAACGAATTATCGGATGAAAGTAAAAAATATACCGGAAGATATAAGACTAATATAGCGAAATTAGACCTTACTAAAAATAAGTGTTATACCGAAGATCAATTTCAACTTCATTTACCGATAACTATTAATTATAAATCCAGAAATATTACTAAAGCATTAAATGATTATGTAAAAAATAGTATTAAAGGTAATAATAACATCAATATAATGGGTATAGATTGTGGTGAAAGAAATCTTATCTATGTTTCTATCGTTGATTGTCATGGCAATCCTTCCCACAAGGACAAAAAGCCTTGAAATACCGCGGTTTACAACGCTTTGCGAAGCATATCTGAGAGATTTACAACAAAAAAGAGCTTCTTCATGAAAAGTAAAACAGAGAGGTCAAACTGCAGATGATCTCTTTGTTTATTTGGCGCTTTCAAAACTAAAAATTATTGAAAGTTTTGAAAGCGTGAATTATAATGGTTTCGAAAAGGTAAAAATAATAAAGTTTTGAAAGTGAGGGCTTCACATGAAATATATCGAAAGAAAGACATATCTGGATAGGATAAAAGGCTTAAAAAATACTCCGGATATTAAAATCATTACAGGAATTAGACGGGCTGGTAAATCCGAGTTAATGCATGCATTTATGGATTATTTAGGAAAAACGGATAATAGCGCAAACATTATCTACGTTGATTATTATGATTTGAAATTCGATGACATCAAGGACTATAAAGCACTTAATGATTATGTGGAGGAAGCATATAATCCAAAGAAAACAAACTATTTGTTTGTTGATGAAGTTCAACTTTGTAATCAATTCGAAAAAACAATCAATAGTCTTCATAATAGTAAAAAATATGATATATATGTAACAGGGTCCAACGCCTTTTTGCTCAGTTCGGATCTAACCACATTATTCACAGGTAGATTCATTGAAATTCCAGTATTTCCATTTAGTTTTTCAGAGTTTGTCCAGTACTATGAAGAAGAGGGAAAGGACGTATTTCAATTATTCGATGAATACGTAATTAAAGGCGGCCTAGCCGGATCATATGAATATAAAAAGGAGTCAGACAGAGTTTCATATATCAAAGATGTATATATGACAATTGTAAATAGGGATTTAGTTGAGAAATACAATCTCGGAGATATCGCTGTATTAAATCATCTTGCAGAGTTCTTAATGGATAACATATCGAACCTTTCTTCATCTAACGGCATCAGTGAAGGATTAAATGCAAATCAAATATCAACGAATCATGTGACTGTTGGGAAATATATCGGTCATCTTTGCAATGCGTTTATGTTTTACAACATGAAAAGATACGATATCAAAGGAAGAAAATATCTTGAAACATCAGAGAAGTATTATCTTGTAGATACTGGTTTGCGATATGCTCTCTTGGGGACGCGGAATATGGACTATGGTAGAGCATATGAGAATATTGTAGCAATTGAGCTACTACGACGTGGCTATGATGTATATGTTGGGAAACTATATCAAAAAGAAATAGATTTTGTTGCCATGAAAGGTAGTGAAAAGTTTTACATTCAGGTATCGGATGATATAAATGCAGAATCTACTTTCAAAAGGGAGGTAACGCCTTTATTACAAATTAAGGATGCCTATCCAAAGATACTAATAGCAAAGACAAAGCATCCGGAGTATCAGTATGAGGGAGTAAGGATAATAGATATTTCTGACTGGTTGTTGAATTAATGAAGAGAAAACTGGTTTCCTATAGGAGGTGAGAGCGAATGTGGGTGTCTACTATGATTTATATTTTTATACAAGATACCATCCGTAAGGTACTGTACACTGTTATGACAGAGGGTATCAAGATAGATTATGGTCAGAAGCTTGATAAGACTATCATTTTTGCAAAGAACCATGATCATGCGGAGAAGATTCTCGAAATCTTTAATAAGGACTACCCGCATTTGAATGGATTTGCTCAGGTAATCGATAATAGGATTAACTATGCTCAGACTCTTATTGATGAGTTCCTGAATTTAATAAGCTGCCTCAAATTGCGATATCTGTTGATATGATGGATACCGGTATCGACGTACTGGAAGTGCTGAATCTTGTGTTCTTCAACAAGGTGATGAGCTATGTCAAGTTCTGGCAGATGATCGGACGTGGAACCAGGCTTTGCCCGGGACTTATAGACGGGAAAGACAAGAGCAAGTTTTACATTTTTGATTTCTGCGGTAACTTTGAGTTTTTCCGCATGAGCAAGGGAAAACCTACTGCTAATATGATAGTGCTTCAGGGAGCAATCTTTAACTTGCAGTTCGAGATTACATATAAGCTACAGGATCTGGAATATCAGGTAGACAGGCTTATAGCATATCGTAATGCCTTGATAGAGATGATGACCGGTAAGGTGCAGGAACTTCCACGTGAGAATTTTGCGGTTAGGCAGCACCTGAAATATGTTGACTTGTATTCAAACGAGTCAAATTATCAGACACTGACGTATGAAGATACTTTGATAGTACGTGAAGAACTTGCTCCTCTGGTTCTTCCGAACGATGATGAGGCAAGCGCGGTTCGCTTTGATGCCCTTATGTACGGTATAGAACTTGCATACCTTGTGGGTAAGAAATACGGAAAAGCCCGCAGTGATTTGTTTAAGCGTGTTAGGGGTATTGCTAGCGTTGCAAACATACCGGAAATAAAGGTGCAGGCAGAACTAATCGATAAGATACTTCATACGGATTATATCGATAACTGCGGCATAAACGAGTTTGAGGAAATCAGAGAAAAGCTCCGTAATCTCATGAAGTATATTCCTCATGCTAAACTTCGTTATGATACAAACTTTGAGGATGATATCCTTGATGTTTCCTGGAATGAGCCGGAACTTGAGAACGATGACCTGAAAAATTACAAGGCTAAGGCCGAATATTATATCCGTGAACATCAGGATAATGAGGCAATCAAGAAGCTTAAGCCCAACATTCCGTTGTCTCACGATGATATCGAGGCATTAGAAAAGGTTCTTTGGTCTGAACTTGGAACTAAGGCAGAATATGAGCAGGAATATGGCTCTAAGACTTTGGG
The DNA here is from genome assembly GCA_034180345.1 of Erysipelotrichaceae bacterium. GTDB lineage: Bacteria > Bacillota_I > Bacilli_A > Erysipelotrichales > Erysipelotrichaceae > RGIG5681. Next base: position 11,404 of record JAXFOQ010000033.1, read on the forward strand.
TGAGCTCGTGCGTGAAATCGTTGGTCTTGATATGAATGCGACTAAGGCAGCATTTTCAGAGTATCTGGAGAGCAACGACCTTGATAGCAGGCAGATATACTTTGTGAACCAGATTGTTGAGTATATCGTTTATAACGGTATGATGAAAGACCTGTCCGTGCTTTAGGAATCGCCGTTCACAGATTAGGGTAGCGTGGTAGAAATATTTACAGATCTTAATGTTTGGATGGGAATCCGGAAGGTCATAGAAAGCATAAATGATAATGCGATAGCAGCGTAAGGAGGTGCATGTAATTGGGTAATGTGAATACTATACAAAGTAAAATCATGCAGCTGGAAGGTGGAGCTTTTCAGTCGTTGTTTGACGAGTATCTTTATAAAAAATATAAATTTACAAATATTCAAACTTTAGGCGTGCAGACTGCGACTAATAAGCCAACAAAAGGAACTCCGGATGCGTATGTGTTGACGGAAGATGGGAAGTATATACTGATTAACTACGGAAGCGTAAGTTCCCAGCCCGCAGATAAAATACGGGCTGATATTTTGTCATGCTTCAATACTGCCAAATTATCATTAGAGAAAGATAAAATTAAAAAGATTATCTGTGGACACTGTTCAACAAATATACATATAGAACAATTTAATAGCATTATGGAGCTTTTAGAAGGGGTTGAAATAGAGCTTATTGGAATTGATACACTTTCTCATGATTTGGCATTAATATACCCGCACATAGCCAAGAATCAGCTAGGTGTTGAGATTGACACAAATCAGTTTTTTGATATTGAGGATTTTGTCAAAGCTTATGATGCAAATGGTATCAATGCACCGATTGATTGTAATTTCCTGCATCGAAAAGAAGAAATAGATGCTACATGTAAGAGCATCAGCAATAATACAGTTACAGTTTTGACAGGACCGTCTGGAATAGGGAAAACCAGATTGGCGATTGAAGCATGCCGTGCACATGATGACAAAGAATATAAGGTTTTTTGCGTTCGAAGCAACGGTAATTTTTTGTATGAAGATATAAAGTTTTATATCGATGATCCTGGGAAATACGTGATATTTCTTGATGATGCCAATATGGTAGTCAGCTTGGATAATGTTTTACAAACTCTTTTGACGCTTCCTGCTGGGTATGAAATTAAAATACTGATCACAGTACGTGATTATGCTCGTGAACGAGTGATTTCTACAGTATCAAAGTATTCTACTCCAGAAGTAATAGAGATAGGAAGACTCACCGATGAAGAGATTAAGGACATTTTGAAAACAGATTTGGGAATTCTTAATCCTGAATATTTGAAAAAAATATCGGAGATAGCTAATGGTAATGCAAGACTGGCGTTCTTGGCAGGCATCAGATCTGTTGAAGAAGGATATAAGGCTATTCGCAATGCTGAAGATATATTTAGAAACTATTATGGTCGTATCTTAAGTGATGCTGAATTAACTAAAGATGATGTCATGATGCTTTTCTTAATCACGGTTGCGGGTCCTGTGAAAGGAGAAGAGAATCAACTATATACTGATTTGAAAAATCAGTATTGTTCCGAAACTAGAGAGAATGAAATGGTAGAAAAGCTTTATTCTCTTGAACTGGTTGATTGGTTTAAAAACGAAATAACCAAGATTTCAGACCAAAGTCTTGGTAATTATATTTTATACTACGTTTTGTTTGAAAAAAGGTGGGTGAGCATCGAAGGTCTAATAGCTATTTCGTTCCCACGATACAAGAATAAAGCTGTTTATGCATTAAAAACTTTAATAGATATTTTTAATTCTGAGGATGTTGCACGCTATGTGGAAAACTCCATTATTTCTGCGTGGGATAATGCTCCTGATGAGCACGACATGGAGTATTTAGAAGCTTTTCACCAGGTCAATCCAGATAAAGCATTGAGCGTTATAAAAAAGAAGATAGAGCAAGAAAAATATGTGGATTTTGATATGCGTAGCTTTAATGTGGATTCTAAGAAGAACTTTCATGATATTTCGACAAAAGAGATTGGGATTCTTGGAGGATTCAAGTACACAGAATCATTTTATGATTCGATAGAGCTTCTTGTATCATATTTTGAAAAGCGGCCGGATTTAATAATGGATTTTTATTTTGTGATTTGCGAGCAGCTTCTTTATGATAAATACTCATGGAACAACAAATATAAAAATGAAAATGTGTTAATGGATAGGCTTTGGGAAGCAACTGAGGAGGGGGAGAACTATAATTTCAGTATACTATACATCCATGTGGCACAATATGCCTTAAAAACAGAGTTTTTATATACGGAAGAAGTTAGAAATCGCCGAGCTTTTAATTTTATTAGAGTGACGATTGGGTTCAGCAAAGAAATAGCGATGCTACGTAATAAGATATGGAGGGCGTTGGGAGTTTTGCGCTCTAAAAATGTTTACAGGGACTTAGTCAATGATATTCTTTCTGAGGTTCATTTTAATGGTTTAGATGAGAAGGATTCCATTGCCTATTTACAATCTGATTTTGACACGATTTTCACAAGGGTGATAAAAAAAGATGATATTGATTTCTATACTGCAAGAATAATTGATAGATATAGAGAAGTTGCTGGTCAGATAAATAGTCCGATTGATGAAAGATATCTGATTGCCGAGAATAATCGTGAATTCAGATTGTACAGGATTTTATCGAAAGAGCATTTAATCGGTAGAACTATTGAAGAAGATGAAATAATTCGGAAGACCAATATATCTGCGGAATTTGATTCATATAGTCTCGAAGACTATACTGAGTTGTTTAAAACATGCAATTTTTTACAGGATACGCTTGGCGAAAACAATCTCTGGTCTATAAGCAGGGGCCTGGATATAGTTTTTGAATTATTGGAAACAAAGTCAGATTTTTATGTAGATGTTATCGAAGAGTATTTCAGAAATAATGCTCCATTCAGATTAAATGACTATAGGCAAGTTGGATTTTTGCTTTCAAATATTGGGTACGACAAAACATATAATATTCTGAACGGAGCCGACTATCGGGGGAAAGATACATGGTTGTTTCTGATTTGGGAGTGTATAAACGATAATGATATCACAGAGACAGTAATTAGTGATTATAACGCTTTTTCAGAAAAGAATTTGGCGGGAAATAATCCAATAGTACCTTCGGTTAGGGTATTATTGAGGTATGGTGAAAGAGATAATGGACTAAAGAATAGAATTCTTAACCAAATAGCAGAAAAAGCAAGCCTGTCAGCAGCATTTTTGGGATATGCTTATCGGGATGATGATATAAATGCTATTTTGGATCTATTCAAAGATAATTATGATACACTATCCCAAATCTACATGAATGCTCTTGAAATTAGTGATCATTTTGATTACGGTGGAAAACTGTTTATCAAAATCTTTGAACAAAGATCGAGCATATGGAAACAGTACGTAGATTGGGTAAAAGACCATTCACGTCGTGATGGATATGAACAAAAGATATTTGATCAGATTTGGGATACTGAGAAGTGGGAAGAGTGTATCGACTATGCATATTCGGTTATTGTAGATGATGACATGGCTTTTTTTATAGAGCATCCAGCTCGATTGCTTTTTGGCCGAGCAGAACGAGAAGAGGATGTTGTTAAAAACAGAAAGCGGCAGTGGCTTCTTGATAGTTTACATGAGAATTATGCGGATGTAGAAAAATGCAGCAAGCTAATTGACGTGGTAGTTAATGTTATGCCTCAGTGGAAACAGGAGTTCATACTTGAGTATATTAAGGGAAACAAGAGTATTGAAGATTTCAAGAAGATTCATTTGTTTCCAATGTCAGCTTCGTGGTCAGGTAGTGAAGTGCCTTTGATATTAGACAAGATAGAATTTCTTCAGGATCTTAAAGAAAAAATGAAGGGTGTTGCCTATATTGAGCATAGGGAATACATCGATGAATATCGAAGAGACCTGGAGGAATATAAAAGAAAGGTCGAACTAAGGGAGTATCTTGAAGAGGCTGATTATGCATAAGGAATACATTGGATAAGAATGCTATGGCATACCGACCAATCGTTTACCAACATTCAGGAATAAAATATGCCAAATTATGATAAGTTATGCCATGGCAACCCTTCCCACAGGGACGAAAGCATTGAAATACCGCGGTTTACAACGCTTTGCGAAGCATATCTGAGAAATTTACAACAGATTTACAACATAATAGAGCTTCTTCATGAAAAGAAAAACAGAGAGGTCAAACTGCAGATGATTTCTCTGTTATTTTTACGCACATGACACATGTCGAGACGTGTCATAACGTGTCATGGATGTGTCATTAGTTAAAAAGGCGATAGATAAAGGATATATCAATACTTTATGACACAATGACGTCGCTTTTCTTTTTTTAGATACTCCCTCATATGGTAGGGAAATATGTGTCATATGTGTCATGGGGACGCTGTCCCCAAACCCCTGGGATTTTAATCCATATCGGTTCCTAAAAAGAATGAAGAAAGATATTGATAAAGAACATATATGTTCCTATAATAAGAAATGTCAAGTGAAGGGATATAAGCTCCGGTGGGAACCGACTTAAAAGACATAGCTTGGCCGGTACACTGAAAAGTGTGAAGAAGAGGCGGCCTCATTCGTGAAGCTGCCTTTTTCTATATCCATACTTTTTAGGAACCGTCAAGGAAATAAATCCCGGGTGAATTGCGAAGCAAGAGGGCAGACCCCTAACTGAAAAGCACTCGCAAAAACAAACGTTAGTATTTACTCAAAATATTGTTATAGAAATCATCAGCCATTTTTTCGGCTCTTGGTTTGATGTCGCTTTCGCTCCACGTCTTATGATTATTTGCAAAGTCTTGCATCCACTTATACGATGATTTTTGATATTGTGCAGTCCTCTTTTTACTATATTCAGTTTCACCTGCCGCATTATTAAGTTTTAATTCCAATAGTATTAAGTTGCCAATATTTAGAGCTTGTGATCCGTATGATTCAGGCAAAATGTGCTCTACACTGCCGTCGTCAGCGAAGATCTCTTTTTTAGCGCCAGAATAACAACATTCTAATTTATTTAAGGCATATTTTACTTTGACATTGTCAGGGTGATCCTTCTTTGAAAAACATAATCTAGTAAATGCTGTTTTAAATTCGTTGATGGGTGGTATTTTTGTTTTGATTTCGTTTTGCAAATCATTAATAGCTTCGATTGCTTCTTTTTGTATTTTACATTTTCGAAGGTTCTTTGCATATCTTTTATACATACTATCAATAATATTGGCAGGTCTTGCGAGCAATGTGTTATATGCGAAATGAAATACTTCCAAAAAAGAAATGATTTTCTTTAAATCTCCGAGTTTAATTAGCCCTCTATCATATGAATCATAAAGGGATAATAACAAAGTGCGTATTTGTACAATGTTGAAATCAGTAGATAAAATTTTTAAACTTTGAACTAGTCCGTAAAACTCTTTCCTATTATGGTAATCATTTCTATCAGGGTTGATAATTTGTTTATAATACTTTGCGTTAAGCACTAAATCATCTAATAATTTCTTGTAGGCGTCAGGATTAGTGTGAATTTTACTTTTAAAACTATCGTATAATTTGCTTTCAGACGGATTGGCATACTTAGATGACCAGTAATGTCTAAAAAATGTTGCGAGTCCAACAGTGTTATTGCCGCTATATAAATGGTTCTTCATCTCTTCCCATTTCACTTCTGCATCATCAACAGGTTCTGTTGTTTGAAGGTGTTCAAAGATGATGTTTTTAATTAAATCAACACTGGCTAAACGTTTCCCTTGGCATTAAGGATTTCGAAAATCCTATTTGAATCATGCTTGTCTTTAGTACATATTGTTACAATTGAGCTATTAAGGACTTGGTCTCTAATGATTTTTAAAAAGTCTAAATATGATATCGAAATGCCGTGTTTTTTCCCATGTTTATCTTCTAAATAGCGCTTTAAGTCTTGTTCGGATGTTCTTTTGTATAAGTACTCATAAGCGTTTTTGATGCATTCTTCCTCTTCTGATGAAGCCTCTCTCTTTTCAGATTTTTCTCTGTCTTGGATATAATATGAGAAAAACGGATAACTAGTTTCACTTTTTAGCACCCTAACGATTTCTCCATTATTGTCCTCTGACATGATATATTCAAATATTTTCTCGCTGAGTTTGTTTTCACCAAGTTCTTTGAAATGATCGGAAAGTGCAGAAAATAAAATGGTTATTGTAGTGAGTCTTTGCTGCCCATCCACAACTTTTAACGTGTTCCCTGGTTTATCCATTGCTCCTATGAAGAGCATTGTTCCAAGAAAATAATCTGTTGCTATTGCATTTCCGTTTTCAAACTTTAAACTTCCCAACATATCATCGATAAATTCCTGATAATGCTTTGTTTCCCACGAATAATCTCTCTGGAATCTTGGGATTTCAAATTGACATCTAGTGCTTAGAAGTGATGTCACATTCATGTTGTTTGGCGTAATATCCATTTTTGCCTTCTCCTTTAGAAATAATATATCTTATAGGAATCAATTCCTATTAATTATTCACTATCTACAATCAAAGTAATAAAGACACCTAGTCTAGAAACCATTGGCACCACAAGAGCATTTCCCATACAGAATCTTCTCATTCTGTCTGGCATTCCGTCAGTCCAGTTATCATCAAACCCTTGAAGGCGTTCGCATTCTACCGGGGTAAGAAGTCTAATCGTGCCTGTGGCTGGATCTGCAATTATATGGGTGCTCCTGTTCTTTGTTCCTTCTGAGGTGAGCATGGTTCTTCCTGGCTTATTGTAATAATCCAAGAAAGGGATTGCGCCTTCGGAAAACGTATAGGTGAATCCTTCTGCATTTGTTCGCTCTTTTTTCTTTGCGCCTTTCATTTCTACCCACGATGGAAGATCAGTGCTTTTGATGAAATAATCTTCGTTATCGCAAGGCTCTAATATCTCTTTAAGAGTGATAGGAGATTCTTCTTTTTCTGATATTTTTGCTGTATAAATGATGCCATCCCTCATAAAACCGGCATTGTCGAAATCGAACTTAAAGTTATCTGAAACATCAACAATATCTTTGGAAAGCTCAGCTTCCTTAAACTTATCTATTTCAGCGGTGATAGGAAATGCTTGCACCATTAGACCGGAATTATTGATAACGTCTTTCGTTGAAATCTTAGCCATCTTTTTGCCGTATTTTGTGTCATTCTTATATGCGAAGATAAAAGTTCTTCTTCTGCGTTGCGGTCCACCGTAAAGAGCAGCATTTACTACACGCCATTCAACGGAATAGTTTAATTCATTTAAGCAGGCAAGGATAACACCAAAATCTCTGCCTCTTTGCTTGGCGGGAGATTTAATGAGCCTGTCAACATTTTCTAGCAATACAAAGGGAGTTTCTTTAGCAATCAAAGTATCTCTAATTTGCCACCAAAGAACACCTTTTTTTCCTTCGATTCCTTTAGATGTAGAAAGGGAATGTGCTACAGAATAATCTTGGCAGGGGAATCCACCAACAAGAAGTGTATGATTAGGTATAGCAGTTTTATCAACTTCTGAAATATCGTAACCGGCACTTGAATCGTTGCCGTTTAAATCGACAGATTTACCAAAGTGTTTTACGTAACAATCATATGCCCACTGAGTTCGTGCTCCGGGTTCCCATTGTGAAAACCAGACGGTTTCCCAGCCGGAGTTAAGTCTGTCCATTCCTAGACGAAATCCACCGACGCCGGCGAATAGTTCTACCATTGTCTTTTTCATTTTTTAAGCCCTCCATAAATATTCGCTTATTTTACAGACCGAGCAAAGCTCTTTTCTTCGGTAATCACCGAACCTTTTGTCTGTGTATATGATTCATTCTAGCATTTCTGATAGAAAGGATCAACTATTTTATTTCTTAACGATAAAAAGTATATATGAATTGTTTAGCCAGAAGCATTGTTTTGGGTATTCTCTTCCGTCTGGCAATTTGTATGTATCCCTTGAATCTCTACCGTGAGGTCTGACATGGCTGACCCTGTTTTCAGACTGAGTTGGAAAAATACTGATATAGTGATTTCCATCGTGGAGTTTTTCGGGGAGGTTTTTTAGTGTCTCTTGAGTCTTAAGCCAAACAGTTTTAACTTCATTCTCTAAATCCTCATATGGCATATTCCAAAATTGTGCATGGTCTAACTCATAGTATCCATTAACATTTTCCTGATATACAACAAATAAAAACTTTGTTGAACTAAGATACTCATAAAAGTCTGATTCTTCCCATACCTGATTAACGAGCTCTTCAAATTTGAAAGTTGGGAAAGACATATGCTCTTTTATCTTTCCATTTTTATTGATGCGAACCGTTTTAACTACAACATTTGCTTTAACAAATTCCTCTGCGTTGTTGCCTTTAACATTAAGCATTCTGAAAGCAATCATTGATCCTAGATTTTTTGGTTTTTTCTTTAAGTCGATACCAAGTATTTGGCAAAGTTCTTCCTGGGTTTTGCCTTTGTATTTGGCAATCTGATTTACAACAAATGATTCGATATCATCGATTTCTTCGTTCTGAAGAATACTTTCAAAAGCCGGTTTACTCCCAATAATATAGCTATTGAGAACATACGTCATATAAGAGTTTTTATAAGCAAAAGCTCTTGGCTTCGCTGGGATGTCGCTGTTTGGCTGAGAACGTCTAACAGAAGAATCAGCAGCCTTAGGACATGCGGAAAGATACATGGTATCTGATTCAGATAGTTCGTGCGCTTTCCCGTCTTTGATTTTTTGGATTATTTTATGATAATCCTGTTTTATAATGCTTAAATCTTGTTCAGAAGGGGTGAAAAGCCTAACATAGTCGATCCTATAGTCAAGGCGCTTTTGTTCAGCAAGCCAAAGATAATAGACTAGTAGAATCAGCTGATTCTTATACCAAAAATGACTGGCATCAAAATCTGTTTCGTTGATAACAGAATTATAGTCAATCATATTAAGAACTAATCGTTCCTTAGCAGAAACGGTTTGATTTAAATTTCTTTTGTATGGTGTGACTTTTAATTCCACGCCTGCTTCTTCAAAGTCTGGTGCAGAATCACTATTAGCTTTGTAATGAAAGAATCTTTCTTCAACTATTTCCCCGAGACCACCTTTGTGCTTTCTATTTTCGTGCGCAACGTCATAGGCGATTTCTGGCTCTCGAACCAAGAACACATTGTCGGAATCCATATCAATTAAATCTTGAAATGTCTTTCCGACCATCTTTTGCCCATATTCTTCAATGCTGTACTTGTCGGTCTTATCGTAGTTTTCAGTATCAAAGTATTTCATATTACTTATTTCTTCTTTTTACCATCATAGGCAGGATTTCTCCAAGCGACTGTAATATCGCCGGAATGACTGTTAATCTTATCGATTATCTCTTGAAGATCGTCATCAGTAAGAACCTGTAGATTGTCATATATGGCTTTCTCTGCTTTTAAACGAAGCTTAATATACTTCTTCCTTGTAGAATCAGCTCCATGCTCAAAATAGGATATATTACCCATCTGAAGATCATCATCCAGGATGAACCAATCAAAATCAATTTTAAGAGCTTTGGCAAATTCCTTAAGCATATCTTCCTTCGGAACACGTTCTCCTTTTTCGTAGCTTAAGACACGCCTATAAGCGCTATCTTCCGGGAAGCCTACTGCTTTACCAAGCTCTGTTCTTGACATATCACGGTATTCACGTGCTTTTTCAATTCTTTTGCCTATCGTTTTCATATTTGCATTATATCATAGGAACAAAAATGTTGATATAAGAACATTTTAGGTCATATAATACTACCATAGGAGCAAATATGCTCTTAAATGTAAAAGAAGAGAGGTGAAAGAATAATGAAGCTGGAATTTACAAAGATTGAAAAGCTCAATGCTGAGATTGATGATCAGATTGTAGAGGATTTATTGCATCCGGGAATTGCGATGCTTTATGGGAAAGAGAAGAGCTATAAGTCTATGTTTGCGACTTCTATCTCAAAATCCATCTCTGATGTGCTAATTCAAGTGTTTATCAGAAGATCTATCAAAAGGCATGGCAAGGTAATCTATTTTACCTTGGATGACAGAGGAAGAACTATTACGAAGAGATTTAGTGGCTTGGAAAATATCTTGATTATGGATGCCAGTGATTATCACAATAATTGTTCGATTCTTAAGGAAGAGATGAAGAAGCAAAACTTCATCCCCAAAGATTGAACAGCGATGTTTACCCATTTGTTATCAAGTCTAGTGGAGATGCATGATATCGAACCTGTACTTGTGGTTGTAGATACCTGGGAGAAGATTCGCTCTGCCGGTCATCAATCATATTACGGCGAAGAGGTCAAAGAGCTTGAAGTTATCCATCAACTCTTGAATGAAAATGAGAGATTAAGAAACGCTTGTGTGATGCTGGTACATCATTCCACTAAGGATGGAGAAACCTATCAAGGCTCGAGTGGTGTAGGAGCTGAAATTGACATCATGATGCGATTAAAAAACATCGGGGAATATGAAAGAGTTCTTCAGATTAAATCGAACTCGATGCCACTTCAGGAAATCCCAATCACCATCAATCCAGAAACAATTGAAGTTGAGTATTCGGATAACGGCAAGAAGGTTATCAATGATGAAGAAATGAGAAAGCTCCTTGAATGGTGCTACTCAGAAAAAAGACCAAAAGCCCAATACCCAATCATCTATGAAGGCACTTATGAGAAACTGATGTATTCTGCCAAGCTAAATTACGAAAACTCAAAAGTTTTCGCCAACAAGATTTGTGATAATGAAGATTTACTTCTACAAGAAGGAATCAGGCTTGAAAGAATTCGAACAACAAAAGCACGCACAATCAGATTATTGAAACTGACAGATGAAGAAATCAAAGAAGGAGGAATTTAGGAATGACGAAAAATGTAGAAAGAGAATTGGAAGGAATGACAATCGAAGAATTGAGAGAAGTCAACAAAGAGGTTCTTCATGCGCTTGAAAAAGCTTATGAGGTGAAGGAGGACTTGGAAGACTTGTTGGTCAGAGTTACATATCTGGTTATCACCAAAGAAGGGAAGCGCAGATTTGAAGAAATCAAAAAACTAGGAAGAGAGGAAGCGTTAAATGAATTTCAGCGAATTGAACAAACTCAAAAAGGATGATGTTGAAAAGCTCATCAAAGACGAAAGCAAGAAGATGGAAAAGTTGAAGATTGAAAAACAAGAATTGGAAGATTTCCTCAAATTGAAGTTTTCCGATAATCATCAATCTGAAACTGATGCTGAAGTAAGTGCTGGTATTGGGGCTTGGGGAAAAGAGTAATTGACTGGCGATACAGTCACAAGTTCCATTTACACCTTGGTGAAATGGTATAACTTGCTACACCATTTGAAAAATGCGTGTAAGAGAAGAAAGGAAGTGATGCTTATAGCCCATGTTGATAAATATTCTCGAGGTGCTTTAGGGCATATACTCAAATACTATCACAGGGAGAAGGATGCTTACGGACATTATATAAAGTTCAAGAATCAATCCATTGATACCAGTTTAACCCATCTGAACAAAGATCTCATAGAAAGAGATATCTCAGATTTGGAGTTCATCCATAGAAGGATGGAGGAGATTGTGTATCAAGACCGTAAAGACCTTAATGTGATGGCGAGCTGGATTCTGACTGCGCCAGAAGAATTACGATTTACAGATGATCAAAAGAAACAGCTGAGGCATGAAAAGGGTGCATCAGATGAATTGCTGGAAAAGATGGCAAAGCTGGAAGAGTTCTTCCAAAAGTGTAATGTGATAAGACATATGTTACAGAAATAAATAAAAAAGAGAGATACTTTGATACAATAAGTTTCAACCAAAAAACAAAGTATCAAAAGGAGTATCTCTCGTGAAAAGTATAACCGAAGAAATGCGTTTTCGCCAGCGTTTATGTGAATATGCTATTAAGAATGGAGTAACATAAGCGGCAAGACGGTATCATACCAATAGGCAGTTTGTATATCGTCAATTAAAAAAATATGATGGAGATGTACGAAGTCTTGCGTTAAAATCAAGAAAACCGCACAACAACCCAAATGCCCATAATGAGGAAGAACTTGACTTAATTCGGCGTATGCTCAAGCGTAATGGGTTATATGGGCTTGCGGAAGTATATGTCAGATGCAAGAGAAATGGATACACAAGAAGTTTTGGAAGTATGTGTAAACAAATACGAAAAAAGGGTTATATAAAGCCGAAAATACATCGTAAAAGCCACACAAAGTATGAAAGAATGGATGGTAGATGCCCCGGCGATAAAGTACAGGTAGATATCAAATATGTACCGGAAGAATGCGTAAGATTTCCTAGCTATGGAGATAGATATTATCAAATAACCGCAATAGATGAATATAGCAGAAAAAGGGTGCTTAAAATAGTCAAAGAAAAAAGCACATATGAAACCGGCAAATATTTGCTTGAATTAGAAAAGAATATGGGATTTAAAATAAACACAATACAAGTAGATAATGGATATGAATTTGTAAATGACGCAGAAAAAACCAATAGAAAAACAAGATTTCAATTCGTTGCTGAGTATTTGGGAATGAAGATAAAAAGAACAAGACCATATTCACCATGGCAAAATGGAAAAGTAGAACGGAGTCATAGAGAAGATGGGAAAATACTCTATGGCAGAAAAATATTCAGAAGTGAAAAAGAGTTGAAAACGGCTGTAAAAAAGCATATGCAAAGATATAACAGCACAGCTAAGATCAGTCTTAATTTTAAAAGCCCTAATGAAATAGTATCCGAGTATTTCTCAAAGTGTAACATATGTCTTGACAACTAAGAATCCTGATAACCATCTTCTAATAAAACCCATTGTTTTTCTATCTTACTTAATTGTTTAACAGATTTAGAGAAGATATATCCATCACACCTGTTTACCGCTTCAATAATATTTCTAGCACAGTTTAAACCCTTATCAGCTAT
>JAXFOQ010000035.1:0-8563 GCA_034180345.1 Erysipelotrichaceae bacterium
GGAGAAAAAAGAAGTACACATTCACGATTCAATTCTAACAGTTAAATTGTCATACCTGGCCGACACTAAATACCAGGGTAGAAAGGAAACGTATATACAAATTGGTATATTAGATGAGCCAATTTATATATACCAGGAGAAGTGTTATGAATAGTTGTAGTACTGGAGGTTGTCCATTTGGAAAAATGTCAAGAGTACAAAGAATTATTTTACTCATTATTATTTTTCTGATGGCTTTTTATAGTTTGTTTTCTCGGAATAAAAAAAATGAAAATATTAAAAAAAATACCCCTGTGGTGGTGATAAATAAAGAAAGCTTGATTGTTGAATATGGAAGTAAAGATATTAAACCAGAACAGTTCGTTGATTTAAATTCATCAAAAAATATTGAAACATTATCTTTTAAGGAACCGATTGATACAATGTATTTAGGTATGCGTAAGGTAACTGTGGTTGCTAGAAATAAAGATATTGAAAAAGATTTTACATTTGATATTGATGTAAAAGATAGTGTTAAACCTGTTATAATTGGTAAAAATTTAGAAGTTGAAGCTGGTATTAAACTGGATTTAGAGAAATATTTTAGTGCTGAAGATGTGGTTGATGGCAAGCTACCTGTAGAAATAAAAGAAGGTTATATAAATTATAATGTTGAAGGTAGCTATGAAATTGTTGTTAGTGCGGTGGATAAGTTTGGTAATATAACTAATAAAACATTTAAAATTATTGTCAGCGGAACGGTTGAAGGTGAAACTGATAATGAATATGAACGCATATCAAAAGAAAAATACAAAGGTATTAATACTGCCGAATAAATAATTTTTAGATAAGTTTTTTAATGTATTGAAATAATCTTTTAACTAAGTTAATATTTAAAGGTAATCTAAAGGAGTAGTAATCATGAGCTTTATTAAGAAAGCCATCGGATGATGCGAGATGGTTAAAGCTAGTGGTGAACTTGCCTTTATTATTGATTAACCGCGTATCTGGCGATAAAAGAAAGAGGGTATATATTAATATATATAAACTAAGGTGGTACCGCGGAATAATTCGTCCTTAGATGGACTTTTTTTGTTTTATTTGGAGGTAAAATATGAGTTATAATCATTTAGAAATTGAAAAAAAATGGCAAAGGCATTGGGAAGAAAATGAAACATTTAAATGTGATACCAGTGATTTTAGCAAACCTAAATTTTACAGTGTTGATATGTTTCCTTATCCTAGTGGTAATGGCTTACATGTCGGACACCCTGAAGGATATACTGCCAGTGATGTAGTTTGTCGTAAAAAACGCATGGAAGGTTATAATGTATTACATCCGATGGGTTATGATTCATTTGGACTACCCGCTGAACAGTATGCAATTAAAACTGGTAATCATCCTGAAGGTTTTACTAATCAAAATATTGAAAATTTTACTAAACAATTAAAAATGTTAGGTTTTTCTATTGATTGGTCAAAAAAAATTAGTACCTGTGATCCTACATACTACAAATGGACGCAATGGATTTTTGAAGAATTAGTAAAAGATGGACTTGCGAAATATATTGATGTCCCTGTTAATTGGTGTGAGGAATTAGGTACAGTGCTTGCTAATGATGAAATTGTCAATGGTGTTTCTGAGCGTGGTGGTTATCCTGTTGTAAGGCGTAATATGAAACAATGGGTTATTGATATTGTTAAGTATGCTGATAAATTATTAGAGGGCTTAGATGAGGTTAATTGGCCTGAAAGCACAAAGGAAATGCAACGCAATTGGATTGGTAGAAGTTATGGTGCTCAAGTTATTTTTAAAGTCGCTGAAACCGAGGAAACATTCACTGTTTTTACCACTCGTGCCGATACCTTATTTGGGGCTACCTATTGTGTTTTGGCACCTGAACATAGTTTGGTTGAAAAGATTACTACTAAAGAAAAATTGGAAGAAGTAAAGACCTATATCAAAGCCAGTGCTTTAAAAAGCGAATTAGAACGAACAGAGTTAAATAAAGAAAAAACTGGGGTATTTACTGGCGCCTATGCCATTAATCCTGTCAATGATAAAAAAATACCTATTTATATCAGTGATTATGTTCTTGCTGGCTATGGTGAAGGGGCGATTATGGCTGTTCCTGCTCATGATGAACGCGATTATGACTTTGCGAAAAAATTTAATATTGATATTATTCCTGTATTGGAAGGTGGAGATTTAAGCCAAGGTGCTCATGTTGAGGATGGTGTTCATATTAATTCAGATTTTCTTAATGGTATGGACAAAGAAGATGCTACCAAGACCATTATTAAATGGTTAAGTGAAAGAAAACTTGGTCAAGCCAAGGTTAATTATCGCTTAAGGGAATGGATTTTTAGTCGTCAACGATATTGGGGTGAACCAATCCCGGTTATTCATCTTGAAAATGGTAATATGAGCCTTGTGCCTTTAGATAAACTTCCTTTGGTCTTACCAGAACTTGATGATTATTCGCCAAATAAGGATGGTAGTGCCCCGCTTAATAAAGCTAAGGATTGGTTAAATGTAGAAGTTGATGGTCTTAAAGGTAAAAGAGAAACTAATACAATGCCAGGATCAGCCGGTAGTTCTTGGTACTTTTTAAGATATATTGATCCAAATAATAATCAGGCCTTTGCTGATGAAAAATTAGTTAAGCACTGGATGCCAGTAGATCTTTATATTGGTGGCAGTGAACATGCGGTTGGTCATTTATTATATGCTCGTATGTGGAACCGTTTCTTATATGATAAAGGATACTTAAATAATAAAGAACCATTTATGAGATTGTTTCATCAAGGAATTATTCTAGGTGAGAATGGTGAAAAGATGAGTAAATCACGCGGTAATGTTATTAATCCTGATGATATTTGTAGGGAATATGGAGCTGATAGCTTGCGTGTTTATGAAATGTTTATGGGACCACTTGAAGCTGCTAAACCTTGGACAACTTCAAGCATTAAAGGTAGTCGTAAGTGGCTTGATCGTATTTATAAGTTATTTATTGAAGATGATCGTTTAACTGATGAAAATAATCATAATTTAGATTATAGTTATAACTTTATGGTTAAAAAGGTTAGTGAAGATATTGATTCTTTGAATTTGAATACCTGTATTTCACAAATGATGATTTTTATTAATGATGCAGTAAAAGAAACTAAGATATATCGTGAATATGCCTATAATTTTATTAAGATGTTAAGTTGTTTTGCCCCACATTTAGGTAGTGAAATTTATTTCACTTTAACTGGTAAAGAGGTTGATTACGAACCATGGCCAACATATGATGAAAGTAAGCTAGTTTTAAATGAAATTGAAATTGTTGTACAGGTTAATGGTAAACTTAGGGCTAAATTTAATGATCGTCCTGATATGAGTGATGAAGAATTGACCCAAAAGGCTTTGGCACAGGAAAATATTATCAAGTTTATCGAAGGAAAAGAAATTAAGAAGATTATCTGTATTAAATCAAAGATGGTCAACATTGTAGCGATTTAATGGTATAATGCAAATATGAATTTTATTGCTTCACTAGATAAATTTGATGGCCCTTTGGATTTGATGCTGCATCTTATTCGTGAACAAAAATTAGATATTTTTGATTTGGATATGAATATTTTAACTGAACAATATTTAATTTATTTAAAGGGTTTGGAAGAACTTAAATTAGAAATTGAAAGTGAATATTTAACCGAACTTGCAACATTGATTGAATATAAATCAAAAAAATTACTGCCAAAAAATGAAATGGTAATTGAAGATGAATATGAAGATGATCCTAAAGATCGTTTGGTTCGTCGACTTTTAGAATATCAAAAATTTAAAGAAGTATCAGCGGAATTAAATGATCTTTTTATCGAAAGACAAAAACAATTATCCAAGAGTGTCAGCATTGTTTCTGATAATTTATTTGATGATGAACAAAGGGTTGATGGTAACCCCTACGATTTATTAAAGGCTATGAACAAGTTGATGAGAAGAATTCAACTCAGCCGACCCTTAGAAACTAAATTTACCGAAAAAGAAATTTCGGTTGATGATCGTGCCTTGGCAATTAAAGTGATGATGGCCGATCTACCTGAAACTTTTAAGTTTGAAAAGCTTACTGATGATTGTGATAGTGTTCATTTATTTATTGTTACTTTTTTGGCAATATTAGATTTAGCTCGTGGTGGTTTTTTGGTTTTTAATGTTGATAACGAAGATACAATATGGTTAAAAAGGAGATAATTTGATGGAAACAATATTTTATAGTCTTGAACTTTCTAGTGATGATATTGGGGTTATTGATCAAAATTCCAGCAATGTAGTAAGTGTAATTAAAGCTGATGATATTAATTATGAAAATATAGTTGAAGGGCTTTTATATGTAGCTGGAGATGATGGACTTAAACTTGAACAGCTTGCCTATGCAATTGATAAAAGTCTTGATGATACTATGGCTATTATTAATGGATTAAAACTTAAATATCAAAGTGATAATTATGGTATTGAACTTGTTGACTATGGTAGAGTATATAAATTTTTAAGTAAAGAATATGTGTTTCCCTATCTTCAAAAATTGTTGAATGAAAATAAAAAGAATATTTTGAGTCAAAGTGCGATGGAAACATTGGCAATCATCGCTTATAAACAACCGATAACCAGGATTGAAATCGAAGAACTTAGGGGTGTTGGCTGTGATATGATGCTAAGAAAACTGCAAGCTCGTAATTTAATTTGCGAGGCAGGAAGAAGTGAGGCCCCAGGTAGACCAATTCTTTATGAAGTTACTGAAGAATTTATGGATAGTTTTAAACTTTATACGCTTGATGAATTACCAGATCTGCCTAAATATGCCGATGATGAAGAAAGTGAAAATTTATTTGATTAAATATGAAAATTGCGATTATTGGTTTTAGTGGTAGTGGAAAAACATCTACAGCAACCAAAATTTCAAAACACTATCAGCTACCCGTTATGCATCTTGATGATGTGCATTTTGATTATTATTGGAATGAGCGAGCTTTAAATATCACCAAAAGCGAGGTTAAAACTTTTATTGATGATAATTCCAAGTGGGTTATTGAGGGTAATTATTTTGATTTGAATGATGATCAGCGATTTGAAGGGGCAGATCTTATTTTGATTTTGCGTTTTAATCGTTTTTATTGTTTTAAAAGAGCGTTGTTAAGACAACTTAAAAGTTATTTTATCAAGGGTGTTTTTGGTGATAAACAAAGGCCACGATTTGATTTTTCTTTTATTAATTGGATTTTATTTAAGGGAAGAATGACAAGATATACTCGTGATTATGAAAGAATTGAAAAAAATTTTCATAAAAAATGCGTTGTTTTCAAAGATAAGAAGCAACTAGAAACATATCTTGATAATTTGTTATATAATAATAGTATAAATGACTATGTATCATATTAGTGATCTTAAAAAATATCTTCGATGTCCAAGATATTATTATTTATCTAAAAATTTTAATGATAAGTCGATACCTTACTTGAGGAATGATTATGATATTACAGCCTTGATTTTAAAAAAGTATGGTATTAAAGATTATTTTAAGGGAGTTAGTCATGATACTAACGATAAGTTCTTTGAAAATCAAAACTTTGAATGGTATGTAAAACCTAGATTTGAATATCATAATTTAAGAGTTAAAATTCCTTTGATGCATAAAATTGCTGATAATCTTTTTGATTTATATTATGTGTCAATGACGCTTTTTCCTAAGGAAGATGATTTGGCTAACTATGTTGATACTGAGTGGGTCTTGGATAACCTCAATATTGGTGTTAATAAGATTAAAATTATTCATTTAAATCATCAATATTTAAGAAAACAAGACTTGGAACCTGGGCTTTTATTTGTTGAAACATCATCATTTTATACTGCCAATGGTAAAAAGGGTCGGAATATTAAAGAAGCGATTATTGAAGAAGGTAAAGACTTAGATGCTATTTTATTTGAAATGGAGGGTCTTGATTTAGCTGATTTTAGTCCAATTAAAACCCATCGTTGTTATCGCAGGAATAAATGTGCGATGTATGGTGAATGCTTTAGCGAAGAAAATGAATATCCTGAAAATAGTATTATGACTTTGGTAGCTTCAAGGAATAAAAATCGGATGTTTAAAAAGGGTATTAGATTTTTAAAGGATGCTGAGGTTAAAAATATTGAAGGTACCAAACAACAATATGCGCAAATTATGGCTGATCGTTTGGGTGGTTTATATATTGATCGCTTAGGTCTTAAAATGTGGCTTGAAAAATTAAATGCCTATCCGCTTATTTTTATTGATTTTGAATGGGAGCGCTTCTTGATTCCGCCATATGAAAAGATGAAACCCTACGATGTTTTGTGCTTTGAATACAGTATTCATATTTTAGATAGCAATAATTATTTGACCCATAAAGTTTTTCTTGAAACTGGTGATTGTCGTCTGGCATTTATTAAAAATTTAATTAATGATATTCCTGATACCGGGGCGATAATTGCCTTTAATGCGATGGGCGCTGAATGTTTAAGAATTAAAGAGTTGGCTGAACAATTTCCAGCATATCAGGCTAAGCTGTTATCGCTTAATGACCGAATTATTGATTTATCAATACCCTTTAATAAAGGACTTGTCTATGACACTAGAATGAAGGGTTTATACAGCGTTAAAACGCTACTTAGTATCGTCTGTGATCGAGATTATAAAGATTTAAATATCAGTGATGGTATGGAGGCGGTTTATCAATGGCGAATGATTGATGGCAAGATTAATCCTGATGTCTGTAAGATTAAGCAGGAATTGATTGAATACTGTAGTTTAGATACCTATTCAATGGTGGAGATTTATTGGTGGTTATTAAGAATTTTAAATAATTCTTGATGATATATAAAAGGAGGAGTATTTATGAAGTTTGAAATTTATGGTGATCATGTAAAGATTAGTGAAGGCATGGTTCAGAAGATTGAGAAGAAATTGTCGGTTTTAAAGAAGTATATTTTAATTGACGACAATGCTACAGCTAGGGTTGTAGCTAAGGTTTATCCAAATACTCAAAAAGTTGAAATTACAATTCCAACCAGAGTCGGAATACTGCGTGCTGAAGTTATTAATGAAGATTTTTATGCAGCTATTGATTTAGCTATTGATAAATTGGAAGATCAAATTCGTCGTCAAAAAACGCGTCTATCAAGAAGACATCGTGAATCACTTTCAGAGAGTTTTGTGGAGGCTGATTTAAATACTGAAAAAGATATTCCAGTTAAAACAAAGATGATTCATGCGGATGCTATGGATCTTGAACAAGCAATTTTACAAATGGAGATGTTAGGACATTCATTCTTTATTTATCATGATGTTGATAGCGATAAAGATGCTGTATGTTATAAACGTCTAGATGGTGGTTATGGTTTAATCGAATTACTTTAAATGATTATTTGACTTTAAAGCATTTAAAAGATATTATATATGAAAATCTATATAGAGGTAGCGATGCAAAATAGTATTATAGGGAGCTGGCAAGCATAGAACTATAAGAAAGGTAATCATCGCCGAATCGATAAGCTTGGCAAAGTTTATTGATGGGGTTATAAGGAATACTTATAACACTCCTTCTTTGAAGGGCGCTATTGAACTTGAATTATATTTTCTAATCCATGTGCAATAGTACATGGATTTTGTTTTAGGAGGATATATGAAAAGGATATTGACATTATTGGGTCTATTGCTACTGCTTAGTGCTTGTCTTAAAAATCCCTTGGATATTGATCGTGAAAATGCTTTGGTGGTGGGTATGGAATGTAACTATGCTCCATTTAATTGGACAACACTCGACCAAAGTAATACTTCAATCATGATTAGTGCTGCAGACTATTGTGATGGTTATGATGTGGTGATTGCCAGTAGAATTGCTAATGATCTAGGTAAAAAATTAGTGATTAAAAAAATTGCTTGGGATGGGCTGGAACCTGCTCTATCTTCAAATGAAATTGATGCGATTATCGCAGGGATGTCAGCAACTCCAAAGCGGGCTGAAAGTGTTAATTTTACTAAACCGTACTATGAATCGGAAATGGTGATGATTGTTAAGAAGGATAGTAAATATGTCAAGGCTAAGGATATTCAAGATTTTAGTGGTGCTAAAATATTAGGGCAATTAAATACCACCTATGATGAGGTAATTGATCAAATTAAAAATGTTAAGCACGCCACTCCACTTGCAACATATCCATTAATGCTTGTGGCATTACAAAGTGGAGAGGTCGATGGTCTTACGGCTGAGCTTCCTGTGGCTATGGGTATTGTTAGTTCCAATGATGATTTAACCTATGTGAAATTTGATTCTGGCAAGGGTTTTGAAGCTGATGTTTCAGTTTCAATTGCGGTTGCTAAAAATCAAGATGAATTATTAAAGAAAATTCAGGCATCTTTAGATAAAATTAGTCCCGAAGAAAGCTAACTATATAAAAATCAAGTAATTATGATGAAAAAGTTTGAAAATGTTAAGTTATTTGATTTGTTAGCTTATAAATGTATATTTGTTCTTTGAAATTGTGAATATTGGATTATTGTAGGCATGATAAAAACTA
>JAXFOQ010000026.1:0-8482 GCA_034180345.1 Erysipelotrichaceae bacterium
TATGAATATCAATAAAGCCTGGTACAATTCTTAAATCACCATAGTCCTGATCAACATCTAAACTATTATAAGGTAGGATTCTTTTAATTTTTCCTTCTTCAATTTCAATTTGAGCTTTAATAAATTGTCCAACTGTCCATATACGCGTACTTTGTATAATCATATAGACCTCCTTGTTATACAAGACTAATTATAATGGATATTTCCATTTTTGTGGGGCTTTATGATTATTTATTATATTTTTTACGATATTCATTAGGAGTCATATTGAAATGATTTTTAAAACTTTGTGATAGATATGACTGCGAATTTATTCCAACAAAATTAGCGATGTCTTTAACTGAGTGATCGGTATTTTTAAGTAAGGCACAGGCCTTTTCAAGTCTTACTTCATTGAGGTAATTGATAGGGGTTAAACCATGGTATTTTTTGAAGGCGTGTACCAGATAATATTTATTCACATATGAAATTTTACATAATTTTTCTAAACAAATATCTTCACTATAATGATTATCAATATAATCTTTAATATATTTTAAGAAATATTTAGTATCTTGAGTTTCAGCAATTTTAAGATCGCCATTAGCCCGTCTGGAAATATTGTAGATTAAGATCTCTAAGATATTTTGAGAAATAGTTTCATAATATTCAGCCTTATTTTTTACTTCCAAAAACAGCGTCTTAATATAGAATAAGATTTCATGTTTAAATTCAGTATAATTATGGATACTATAATAGTGGCCCATCTCATCATTGTTTAAATTCAAAGAAATACCATCTATGCCCACAACGATATATTCTAAGGGTTCTGATTCCTTGGAACTTTCAGTGTGATTTACCCCAGCATTGACAATGACTAAGTCATCTTCTTCAACATCAAAACAATTATTTTCTACATGAAATTTACCTTTACCTTTGATACAGTAGAATAATTCGGTAAATGGATGGGTGTGCATAATACTATGCCAATCAGTTTCATATTTAGCGTGGGTTACATATAACAATTTAAAACTGGTGCTATTGGAATTACTGAAATTTACATCAATTTGTTTATTTGCCATATTATTATAATATTGTATTTTTGATATAATAGCAATATTTATAAAAAGTATAGCAATATTTAGCTATTAAATTACTTAGGTAGCGGTTACAATGTTAGTACAAGTAGACAAAAAGTCTTGGGAGGAAAAGAATGAAGAAGTTATTAGTTTTATTATTAACTGTCTTAATGGTATTGGGTCTTACTGCTTGTGGTCAAAATAAACCTCAAAGCCCAAAACCAGATTCAATCAAAGTAGCTGGTCTTTTAGGTGGCTATGGCGATGCAGGATGGAAGGCTGTTGCTGAAGCCTTTGAAAAGGAAACTGGTATTAAAGTTGAGCTGACTTTAGAAAAGAATATTGCTGATACATTAAGACCAGCTATTCAAGCAGGAAAGGATATTCCTGATGCTATTTATCTTGCGGTAGGTTCAACTGGTGGTATCACTGATACGATGATTGCAGAAAAACAAGTTACTGAAATCAACGATTTATTAGATGTAACTGTTCCAGGTGAAAAAGTAACAGTTAAAGAAAAATTATTACCAGGCTTTACTGAAGCATTGTCAGTAAGTCCTTATGGTGATGGTAAATTATATCTAGCACCAATCAATTATAGTCCATGCGGTTTATTCTATAATGCTAAATTATTTGAAGATAAGGGCTGGAAGGTTCCTGCTACATTTGAAGAAATGTTTAAACTGGCTGAACAAGCAAAGGCTGAGGGTATTGCATTATTCACATATCCAACTACTGGTTATTTCGATGCTTTCTTTAGTGCTTTATTAAATGAAGCTGTAGGTCCTGAAAAATATGCTAAATTAATGAAATATGATTTAGAAACTTGGAAGAGTCCTGAAACTAAAAAAGCCTTTGAAATCGTTGGTCAATTAGCTAAATATACTGAAGCTAATACAGTTGCGAATGCTAATAAAGAAGGTTTCACTAAGAACCAACAATTAATTTTAAACAATAAAGCATTATTTATTCCTAATGGTACTTGGTTACCTGCAGAAATGAAGGATGCTCCTAGAGCTGAAGGCTTTAAATGGGGCTTTACAGCACTTCCTAAATTAACTGCTGATGGTGATGCTTATGCAACTACATTTACAGAACAAATTTGGATTCCTAGCGGAGCTAAGAATGTTGATGCCGCTAAACAATTCATCGCTTTCTTATACAGTGATGTAGCTGTTAAATTATTTGCTGAAAAGAGTAATGCTTTCATGCCTACCAAAACAGCATCTGCAGCTATTACTGACAATGAAACTAAGATGATGTTATCAATCTATGATGGTGGAGCTAAGGCTAATGCTGTTGGTTTTGCATCTCATGCTACAGTTGAAGGTGTTGATTTAACTGGTCCTGAAGGCATTCTTTACGGAACTGTTAACTCAGTTGTTAATGGTAGTAAGAGTGTTGATGAATGGTATGACGGTGTTATTAAGGCTGTTGAAGCTTACAACAAATAAAAATTAAATTAAAATAATATGTCAGACAAGTAGCAAGTAAAATTGCTACTTGTCTTTAAAGAGGTGAATATGCGTAATTCGAAGACAAAGAATAGATTTATTGCAGGTTGTATCCTACCTTCGTTAATCTTGTTTATATTATTTATGGTAATTCCTACTATAAATGTATTTTGGATGTCGTTATTAAAATGGGGTGGTTTATCAGCAAATAAAAAGTTTGTGGGTTTAAATAATTTTGATATTTTATTTAAAGATATGAACTTTATTAGGGCGGTGCAAAATACATTGTTTTTGATTGTTATTGTTACAATCATAACTTTTGCAATGGCTTTAATTTTTGCGGCTATTTTAGTAAGAGAAAATATTAAAGGACAAAATTTCTTTAGAGTAATATTTTATATCCCGAATATTCTATCTGTAGTTGTAATTTCATCGATTTTTGCAGCTATTTATGATCCGTCTAATGGTTTGATCAATTCGTTTATCGCTTTATTTAAACCTGAAAATTGGCAGACAATTAAGTTTCTTGGTGATCAACATTTGGTAATTTATGCGATTGCCTTTGCGATGATTTGGCAAGCCATCGGTTATTATATGGTGATGTATATGGCCAGTATGTCAGCTATTTCAATTAATTTATATGAAGCAGCTGAACTTGAAGGTGCCAGCAAATTTTCACAATTCTTTAATATCACTATACCGCTTATTTGGACTAATATCAGAACAACATTAACCTTCTTTATTATCAGTACCATCAATTTAAGTTTCTTATTTGTAAAGATTATGACTAGTGGTGGCCCTGATGGTGCATCGGAAACGGTTTTAAGTTATTTATATCGTCAAGCCTATGATAATGCTGCCTATGGTTATGGTATGGCGATTGGTGCTGTAGTCTTTATCGGTTCATTTATCTTAAGTGCTGTTATCAATATGGTAACTAAGCGTAAGAGCATACAATACTAGGAGAAAAATATGAAGAAGTCTAGTAACATTTATAAAATATTTATTTATATTGCCTTGTTGGCCTTGGCAATATCAATTATCATACCAGTGCTTTGGGTATTTATGGCCAGTATCAAAGAAAATAAAGAGTTTTATACCAGTCCTTGGAATTTGCCGGCATCTGTGTATATCCAAAACTTTGTCAATGCCTTCAACAAGGCTAAGATGGGTGAATATTTCTTAAATTCAATTATTTTGACCGCCCTTAGTCTTGGGATTCTTTTGGTGATTGCCCTTCCTGCCAGTTATGTCTTGGCTCGCTTTGAATTTAGATTTAAAAAATTAATAAATATTATGTATATGGCTGGTTTATTTATTAATGTCAATTATATTGTTGTTCCAATTTTTATTATGTTGTTGGATTGGGATAAAAAGATTTATGAATGCTTCGGTAATACCTTCTTTATTGATAATATCGTTGTCTTGGCGATTATTTATGCGGCAACTGCTATTCCATTTACAGTTTATTTATTGACAAGTTATTTTAAGACTATATCAAAATGTTATGAAGAAGCAGCCTATATTGATGGTTATTCATATTCGCAAACAATGGTTAAGATTATGTTTCCACTCGCCAAACCAGCAATAGTAACCGTTATTTTATTCAATTTCTTAGCTTTTTGGAATGAATATATTATTGCCCTAACTTTATTGCCAGGTAAAAATAGTGCCAAAACCCTTCCGATTGGTCTTACCAATCTGACACAGGCAGCAAGGGGCAGGGCTGAATATGGGATGCTATATGCGGGTCTTGTAATTGTCATGTTGCCGACATTGATTTTATATATTTTGGTTCAAAGACGATTAACTGAAGGTATGACAGTAGGAGGTCTTAAAGACTAATGGGTAGATTTGAGAAATGGGAAATTATTTTAATGGCGTTAATTTTTATCACTTCAATTACGATGGTGATAATTGGTCAACGGAATGTTGGTTATCCTGGTCTTTTGATGGAAATTATCGGCGTTATGGGTTTAGTAGTTGATTTGTATTTATATAATCGAAAGTTTAGGTAAGATATGAGAGAAATAGGAAATTTAACACTGCCAACCGATGTAGATATGGTTGAGGAAACAAAAGAATTGGTTGAAAGATTGGGTGCTGATGCCATTAGGGATTGTGATGGCACCACGATGCCTAAAGAATTGATTGGCTTAGGCAAGAAAATTTATGCAACCTATTATACTACTCGAAAAGATAATGAGTGGGCAAGAAAAAATCCTGAGGAAGTTCAACAGGAATATTTAATCACCGATCGTTATACGGCTTTTGAACCAGTATTGGAAATTGAATTATTAAAAGGGTTTCATACTGAACAATTAAAGGTTAACGATCTTGATGATCCTAAAAGATGGTGGGAGGTAATTGACCGCACCACTGGTGAAGTTATTGATGATTGGGAGTATTTAAAAGATCAAGGTAAAGTCATCATCAAGGCAAAACTCTATCATGAATATACTGTTAGTTTTTTAGCCTTCTTAATTTGGGATCCTGTTCATATGTATAATTTTATTACCAATGATTGGAATGGCGCTGAACATCAAATTACCTTTGATGTTAGACAACCCAAAACCCAGGCCTATGTAAAAGAAAAATTACATCGTTTTTGTCAGGAAAATAAACATGTTGATGTTATCCGTTTTACTACTTTTTTTCATCAATTTACCTTGACTTTTGACGATCAAAAACGCGAAAAATATGTTGAGTGGTTTGGATATAGTGCCAGTGTATCACCGTATATTTTAGAACAATTTGAAAAGTGGGCTGGTTATCCATTTAGAGCTGAATACATTGTTGATCAAGGTTATCATAATTCATGTTTTAGAAATCCGAGCAAACAGTTTTTAGATTTTGTTCGTTTCCAACAAATTGAAGTTTGTAAGTTGGCGAAAGAATTAGTTGATATTGTTCATAGTTATGGTAAGGAAGCGATGATGTTTTTAGGTGATCATTGGATTGGTACTGAACCATATGGAGAATATTTTAAGACCATCGGACTTGATGCGGTTGTGGGAAGTGTCGGTGATGGTGTAACACTGAGAATGATCAGTGATATTAAGGGTGTTAAATATACTGAAGGAAGATTTTTACCGTATTTTTTCCCTGATGTCTTTAATGAAAATGGTGATCCGATCAAGGAGGCTAATGAAAATTGGCTTAAGGCTCGTCGGGCTATTTTAAGAAGTCCATTAAATCGTATGGGTTATGGTGGTTATTTGAAGCTTGCGATTGAGTATCCTCATTTTATTGAAACGATCGAAAGAATAATTGAGGAGTTTAGAACTATTCGTGATTTTACTGGTGAATCTAAACCCTATACACCTAATTTTAAAGTGGCAATTTTAAATTCATGGGGTAAATTGCGAACATGGATGGCGGTTCAAGTCCATCATGCGATTTGGCATCGTGAAATCTATACTTATTTAGGAGTACTTGAATGTTTGAGTGGCATGGCCTTTGATGTTGAGTTTATTAACTTTGAAGATTTAAAGGAAGGCTTAGATCCTGATATTAAGGTCATTATTAATACTGGTGGCAAGGGAACATCGTGGTCAGGATATGATAAATGGAATGATCCTGAGGTTGTTGTTGCTTTGAGGAAGTTTGTTGCCAGTGGTGGAGGATTTATCGGCATTGGTGAACCTTCAGCCTTTAATAAGGAAGGCACTACTTATCAGGTTTCAGATATTTTAGGTATTGATCAGGAAGTTGGTTATAGCTTGAGTAAGGATAAATATCCTAAACTTACTAATAAACATTTTATTATTGAAGATATTGAAGATATTGATTTTGGTGAAAATGCTAAGGGAGCTTTTGCGACAAGTGATCAAACTAAGATCCTAGCCTTAGACCAAAAAGATGTCTTACTAGCAACCAATGAATACGGTAAGGGACGCAGTGTTTATATGGCAGGACTTCCTTATAATCCACAAAATGCTAAGTTATTGATGCGTAGTATTTATTATGCTGCAAATAAAGAGGATGAATTATATCGCTACTATGCCACCAATGAATATGTTGAAGTGTGTGCATATGAGTCAATTAATCGTGTAATTGTAATTAATAATACCAATCTTAAACAAAGTACCGATTTATTTATTAAGGGTAAGTTATTTAAGGACTTTGAGATTGAAGCAATGGGGATGCGTATTATTAATTTTGATTAAAAATTTGTTATTATCAATCGTCTTAATTAGCCAAATATATTTTTAAATTGATTTTAAGCTCCAAAGATTAAGTGAAAAATATTTTGGTGATTATACGATTATTAATATTTAGGGCTAAAACCCAGAAAGCTAACTATATAAAAATCAAGTAATTTTATGAAATGGTTTGAAAATGTTAAGTTATTTGATTTGTTAGCTTATAAATGTATATTTGTTCTTTGAAATTGTGAATATTGGATTATTGTAGGCATGATAAAAACTACTTTTTAAAAGTTTCGGTTATTTATTCATTTTTGAGATTAATTAAGCTATCTTACTACACTAGGATCATAAGTGATGTTATTAGTTAAAAGATGATAAATGATTCTAAGTAGTTTCCTAATACAATGGCCACAAGCACATCTATGTGATTTACCTTGAGAGATTTTTAGTGAATAGTATTCTTTAAATACTTTATTGTTGTTTATTACTGGAAGTATTATCTGATATAAGGTCTTTCTAAGATACTTAGATCCTTTCTTGGTAATAGATGTATGTTGGGCTTTGAATTGTGATGATTCATAGGTTGAAGGTGCTACACCTGCGTATTTAATAATCTGTTTATGATTAGAAAAATTGTTGATGTCTCCTATTTCGGCTAAAATAGAAGTACCAGAGAAATGAGATATTCCTGGTATGGATAGGATAGGAGAGTCGGCGTGGATAGAAAACTCTTCTATCTTTTTATCTATTTCTTCAAGCTGATTATTGATGAGTTCTATTTGATCAATTAGATGTCTTATTTGAATTACATCAGATATAGAATCAATACCTATTGAATCCTTAGCTGCTTGTTTAAGCTTATCTGCGGTTAAGGAGATACGTTTACCTTGTCTTTTAAAATCAAAACATTTTCTTAAGCTTCTGATATCCGCTTTAGCGATATTGGCTGCACTGGTAAATGTCTTTAGGATATTGTTGTAGACAATGCCATACTTAGAAGTAAATAGGCTATTGTATTCAGGAAATACGATATCAATACATTTCTGTAATCTGTTGGAATAGACATTCAATTCTTCTTTGAGATTATGATGATGTCTTGTTAGGCATCTTTGCTCATAAAGATCAAATCTATTCACTTTAGATATACGATATGGTTTCTTTCGATTATTGGAAGCTAATACATCACATATAGTTAATGTATCTAATTTATCAGTCTTAGATACAGAACCACTAGCTCTTCTAGTTAGGTCAGTAGTTACAGGATTAATCAAGGCTACAGTATAATGTTTATCTAATAAATGCTTCATTAAGGTGAAATGGTAATGTCCTGTATCTTCCATACCGATTAGTACATTATCCTTCTTATAAGACTTGATACTACGAAGTAATAAATTGAAGCCATCTAAATTATTATTAAACTTTGATGGTTCTAATAAGACTTCACCATCTTGTTTATTAATGATAGTGAAGTAGTGTGAGTTTTTACCCACATCAATGCCAACTAAAATCATGATTAAAAATCCTTTCTATTTGTGTATATGAATGCTTTATAACCACAAATCTTATTCAATAAAACCTGGTTCAATATACGAATTCAAAGACTCATCTAACTAATCATTATTTAAGAATGAGCAGTGGTAGGATCCTTTCTAAGTAGTCAATGCCACAGGAAAAAATACAAATCCACATTCACACATTTCAATTCTACAAAGTTTAATAACAGTTAACCAATCACTGTTTAATAAAAGATTGGTAGAAAAGGAGAATGTATATTCATTAATCAACATTAATTAGATGAGTTAATTAGAATATACCAGGA
>JAXFOQ010000024.1:0-27526 GCA_034180345.1 Erysipelotrichaceae bacterium
ATTCATCAGACCTCGATTTTGTTTCACACTTCCTCTAGCTCACACCTCACGATGGAAACCTTGTGCTTCACTAACACTTCGTTGATATGTACGCGTGTAAGGGACTTTCACCCTCTAGTTATATGCCATGCCTAGCACACATCAAAAACCCTTGAAATATCAAGGGTTTTATTGGATATTTTGGTGCGTCAAACAAGACTTGAACTTGCACGAATTACTTCACACGCCCCTCAAGCGTGCGCGTCTACCATTCCGCCACTGACGCGTAAAAGTATTATAAACAAAATAATGATAAATTTCAAAGAAAATAAAAAAATAATGTATAATATATAAGAATATTAGGAGGAATATATATGTCAAACTGTTTAGTAGCCCAAAGTGGTGGACCAACCTCAGTAATCAATGCTACGGTTGCTGGTGTTGTTAAAGCTAATCAATTAAACCCATATTACGAACATGTCTATGGTGGATTAAACGGAATCGAGGGGATTCTACAAGAAAGATTTGTCGATCTAACAAAGATGAGCGACTATGAAAATAGCATTTTAAGACAAACACCTTCAAGTGCCTTGGGTTCTTGTCGTTACAAATTAAAAAGGGATAATGTTAAAGACTTTGAAAAATTATTTGAAGTAATGGAAAAATATGACATTGAAACATTATTCTATACAGGTGGTAATGATTCAATGGATACTGTCGCAGCATTAAGTGAATATGCCAAGGAACACGGAATTACCAATCGTCGTTTCGTTGGTTGTCCTAAAACTGTAGATAATGACTTACAACATACCGATCACTGTCCAGGTTTTGCCAGTGCCGCTAAATTTATCTCAACTGTAGCCCTACACACATGGCTTGATGTAAATGTTTATACAAGACAAGAAGTATTTGTATTAGAAACTATGGGTAGAGATGCTGGTTGGCTTGCAGCCAGTGCCTGCCTTTCAGGAGTTGTGGACTTAGTTGTCCTTCCAGAAGAGGTATTTAATAAAGAAGTATTCTTACAACAAGTGCGTAAATGTATCGCTGAGAAAAATAAATGTTATGTTGTGGTATCAGAAGGTATTAAATTCTCTGATGGTACTTATGTAGCTGCTGGTGAAGCTAAAAATGATGGCTTTGGTCATGCAATCTTAGGTGGTGCTGGACAAGCGATCCGCAATATGATTCTTGAAAGTGGTGCTGCTGAGCGTGTTAAGGTTCAAGATTTAAGTACAGCCCAAAGATGCTTTGCGGTTGAGCAATCTAAAGTTGATGTTGAAGAATCATTCCAATTAGGTATGAGCGCTCATATGCATTCAACTGATGGCAAGTTCACAGGCAAGATGGTTGGTTTAAAACGCCGTGATGCTCAAGAGTATGATGTTGAATACTTTGCGATCGAAGCTAACAAGGTAGCTAACTTTGTAAAATCATTCCCAAGTGAATGGATTAAACCTAACTATAGTGGTATTACAGATGAAGCACTTGAATATTTAAGACCGCTAATCAAGGGAAGCCCTGTAATTATCTATAAAGATGGTCTTCCTGCATATGTTAAACCATACTATATGCGTTAATAACTAATAAAGATAAAAACTCACTTAATCTAAGTGAGTTTTTATATCCTATAATTAAACCTCATCGCTTGATGAGGTTTAAACTATTTAATATTATTTAATAAATCTTTTATATAAGTAAGCTATAATGCCCAACACCAATACAACTGCCACACCGATTGTTGCTGATGATAATAATAAATTATTTTCTTTACTACCATCATTATCAATAGTCTTTGGCTCTGTTTCAGTCTTTTTAATTTCAGGCTTAACTTCTTTTTTCTTATCGTCCTTTTTAATAACCTTACCTTCATTAACAACACATTTCTGTTTGGTTTCATCCCATTTTTTCATCGGATCATCACAGTTATTTCTAATGTCAGATGATGGAATATAAGCGGTATTGTTATCTTGAATATCCAATGATTCAATTTGTTTTTCTGGTTTCGGATCAATTTTTTTAATAATATTTTTACTCAAATCAGTAATTGCCTTATTTAATTGTAATAAAGCATTATCAATCTGTTGTTGGGTAGCATCTTGGTTATCAATAATCATCTTGGCAACCTTTAAAGCATTTCTAAAGCCCTGCCAAGTTATTGATGTATAATTATCATTTTGTTTATTTTCATAACGCTTATACAATTCCAATAAATCTTGTTTATTAACTTTAATGACTTTTATTAATGCTGTCTTAGCTTCTTCTACCTTTTGAATTAAATCATTCATTTGGTCATTATTAATATCAGAATTATCAGCTACCGCCTCTTTTAATTTTATTAACAGATTATCGAATTTTTCCCAACTTTGTTCATTATAATCTTGAGCATTTAATGACTCATCTTCAATTTCCGCAAGTAATTTTATAGCTTTATCAAGACTAGCGCGACTTTCTAATTTATCAAATTTATCTTGTAATTCCGCCTTGACATCATCAATTTGAATTTGACTTGACTTATCACTTTCATAAATGGCATTAGCGCGTTCAAGAGTAATCTTAAACTCAGCATAGGTGGTTTTGGTAAATTCTTCTTCATTAACTGTCTTTACTTTTTCAATCAATGCTTTAAGTTCATCTTTTTTAACTTCTGGTTCTACGATACTAGCCTTGAGTTTATTTTTAGCTTGTTCAAGCTCTTTTAAGACTAAATTAACATCATCTTGTGAAGCATTACTATTATCTTTTACAATAGCTAAAGCCAATTGCAATTTTTCTTGATATTCACTCCATGATTCAAAGCTATAGTCAGTTTCTTTTAGATGCTTATAGCTTTCAATCAATTCATTCAAAGCTGTTACATCACCCCTTAAAACTAGGGTCGTTGACTGCATTTCATCATCAAGTTGCGTAAGCATTGCTGCAATGGCATCTTTTTTACCATCAACATATAATAATTCAGCTGCTTTAATAGTTTCAACAAGTGTCTTAGAACTATCTTTGGTGTATTTTTCTAGTGATTTATTAGCCGCCAATACCTTGGCCTTTAATAGACTAATATCTACCAAATTATTTTCAATACCATTTAGTTTTTCAAGTTCACGCGCAACTGCTTCCTGTGATTTTAATGTAGTTAAAACATCATAACTATTTTTTAATAAAGCTTTAAAGACTTTGGCACTTTCAGTAGTATAGTTATCCATATCTAAGGTATTAAGCTTTATCAATTTATCAACAAGCTCAGTAATATTGATACTACCGATAATATCTTTTTCTTGATAACCAATAACTTCAATTTCATTGATATGATTTGTTGTACCAGCATCACTTCCGTGCATATAAACACGCACATAACGAGCCTTTAAAATCTTATCTAGGATAATTTCCTTACCGGCGCTACTCTCGTGATATAGTTCATCATTGCCATTGCCTAAGCCATGGAAATTTTCTTTATCAGAATTATAGATAATTGTTGAATTATTAAAATCTATATTATCAGCTAAAGCAATGACCGTACCCTTATAGGTTCTTGAATTTCCCCAATAACGCCATAGGTTAATCGCTTTAATATCACTAATTTTTCCTAAATCAATTTGTAGATAAGATGATTCATCACGATGATCAGCACCAAAGTCAACATAGTTACCATTTAAGTTATTTTTAATACCATCAACCGCCATTGATTCAAGACGATCGGTGCTGGTTGTAGCCTTAGTACCATCTTTTTTCCAATATACATTAGCCTGTTTATTTAAGGCGATATTTGTATATTTATCTATTTGAGCTTGTCCACTACCTGCCAAATTCGCAATCTTATCATAGCCATAACTTGTATCAAATACATCAACACTCATCGTAGCATTAAAACCATCACTGCCAACGATCGTATTGGCTTTATTAATTTTAAAATATCTATTTTCTTTAACATATGCTGATGCTGATAGCTTACCATCAACATATAATTTTAGAATGCCGTTATTTTCTTTAACTCCAGCAATATGATGTTTAATACCATCATTAATCTTAATCTTAGAAATAGCCTCTGCTTCATTTAATTTAAAGTAAGCATAACCATCTTCATTAATTCCTAAAGCATAGGCATTATCTTGTTTGGCGATAATGCCAGAATTTTTACTTAACACATTAGCTGCAATGGTAAAACCATAGTTAGTAGTTAATGATTTATCAAATATCTCAGCCTTGGTGAAGGTCTTTTCTTCTACACTTAAGACCTTATTATCTTTATGATAGATAACAGTTGCGATTTCATTACTGATTTTATTACCTGATAAATCTTTAATATCTTTTAAATTAATGGTTAATTCTTCACCATCCGCAAGTTTATCAATTAAATTAATATAGTAAGTAATTCCATCAACACTCTTATTAATTGATGAAACATTCTTATCTTTAACAGTAATTAAACCCTCTACCTTTTCATTAAATCTAACACCTACTGTTTGTTTACCATCGGTAAATACCCTAGTAAAATTAGGGGCTTCAGTATCTTTAGTGGTTGATAATTGCCAAACACGAACCTCGCCAGCTTTTAAAGTAATACTAATTTCATCACCATAATTAACTGTTGAATAGGCTTCATCAGTACCCTTGGCTGTTTTAAAATTATGAACAGTTGTACGATATAATGTTTTACCTTTAAGTGAGCTTGATGCTCCAATATTCTCATCTATTCTAAAGGTTAATACCTTATCATTACGAGAAGAATTTCTCATGGTAATAATACCATCTTCATTATCCCAACCAGCATAAGCATAGGCATTTCCACCAAGACCAATTGCAGTTGTATAACTTGGATGAGTACTTAATTTAACTGATTTTGCTGGCCAACCACCAATCATTTTAGCATTTTTAAGAATATGGAAGTTTTTCTCAGCCCATTCTAAAAATTCGGCAGTAGCTTCATATTTACCCTTAGTCATCAATGAATCAGAGTAGTATAATTCCCAGAAACCTGTTCCACGACCTGCTTGAGCATATAGATAATTTCTAAATTCTTCATCAGTCATTGAATCGGCAGTTATACCTGTGCCTTCTTTACCAAAGATTGGATCATGGTTATAGATGGCTTTTAATGGGAATTGGAATTGATGATTTTTAATAAAGTCATAGTACATTGAATCACGATATGTAAGCATCTTATCCATTACATTGTGCAATTCACCAGACTCACCACGATCACCGACACATTGCATCCAAACACTATTTCCCCATTGTAGATACCAAGGACTTGGGTTTACATAACAAGTAAGTGAAATCCATAATTTATTGAGATTTAATTCTGTTGCACTTTTACGGACAGCCTCAAATAAATCAATCCATGCCTCCCATAGATCGGTTACATGGTACATGTTATGATAACCACCAATCATATGATTGTTGGCACGAGATGGTACACCATTTGTTGCTGACCATTGTTTATATTGATTATCATCCGCAAAACCATCCCACTTCCAATAATTTACCTTGTATTTCTTTTGCCAATCAAGGGCCATATCTTGGAAATTTTTGATATATACACGATCAGCCACATCCACCGAATCACCAGCTCGGCTACCCTTGCCACTCTTTTTCAAAATTTCTGCTAGGGTTGTATGGAAATTATATCCACCTCTTGGACCAATCCACACACCAAAATTACTACCAAATTTTTCAACAAGTTCACTAGATGGCCCTAATTCTTTAGGAAACTTAGTATTAAATTCCCAGAAGCCTGTTTTATTTAGGCTATTTCCTGATCGTTCAGGTTGCACAACGCGGTCTTTATTATAGTTATTCCATCCATCATCAACAACATATGAATCTAAAGGTCTGGTTTCAACCTCATTTAATTCTTTATCGACTTCAATAAATGATTTAAGAATATTGTCATCATCAATCAACATCATATTATCAAACCATGAATTATATTGAATACGAAATTCTGATGGTGTGGCAATAGAATTGATATATTCAAAGAAATCACTTTGAATTACTGATAACTCTGTACCTCTGGCAGCACCAATAACCGTTGGCCATGTCATATAATTAGTTTTACCTTCAACAGTACTTGCCTGTTTATCAGTAACTAAGCGTTCAAAACTCTTACCTGAATAATAACGAACATAGGCAGTGTTATCAATAATTTCATTATCAGCTACAGGAAATTCTGATCCAAAGAACATCCCTTGGATATATACCGGTTGGCCCAAGGTTGCCTTAAATCTTTCCATTGAAACAACCCCACCGGCATTGGTCGGAATTGTCCATTTTTGATCACTATCATTAACTCTTAATGATTCTAAATCAATATAATCAATAGTAGCTCTTTGTTTTTGGTGGTCAGGAACACTGATCTCCAAGTATTTACGCATAAAGTGATCGCCCTTATACATAACAATGACTTCAGATACAGTATAATCTACACCCTTAAACTTAAATGGTTTGAAATTAAAAGTTAATTTCTTACCTGTTTTTTCAACATTGTTGATAGTAGCGCTGGTATCCTCGACCTTAGGGTTTCCTGCCAACTGTAAATCACTAGCTACAAATTCATAGTCATTTTTAGTCTTAGTTTCAACAATATTTTCATATAAGTCAAATTCAGCACCACCGCCAAATTTATCATTATTCATTGCCGATATTGCCACCAACTTAACTTTATTGGCTGTTATTTTTTCATCTAAATTAACATAGTAGGGCTCTACATCATCATAATTTAAACTACCTGACTTTATTTTAATCCACTTATTAGAATTAAAATCTAAGTCCTCATCGGTATTGGCGTAATAAAGCTCATAGTCTTTAATATTACCATTGGTTTCAACGCCATTTTGTCTAGGGGTATAAGAAAACGCTTGAAAAGATATTGTTTTCTTTAAATCAAAAATTACATTATATGGAAAGGTTTGACTTCCTGTTCCACCACCATAATTACTATGCCAGATAGAATTAAGGTTATTGTCAATCAAATTAGCTGCTGGTCCATCATTAGGTCCACTGGCATTTTGAAAACTGTCAGCTTTAGCACTCCAATTGCTTTTATCAATAACCTGGGGTCTTGGGCTTGTCGCAGCAGCATCCCTTGTTACTCTTATCTTAAATTCTTCACTATCTTTAGCTGGGGTAAAAATAGTATCTGATATTGTTCGTTTATTAGTGATATTACCAGGAATTAATTTATTATCATTGATTTGAAAATCACGACTAATATACTCATTCCCAATTGTCGCATGATTAGCTTCGATATTAACGGTTATTCCATTACCTTCAGCTTTTACTTTACTTGGAATATGTAAACCCGAAACTGTCAACATTAGTACTAATATATATATATATATATTATTTTGTTTTTTCATATCCTTCCTCCTTTTGTTGATACAAAATATTCATAAAATATAAGTTTTTAATATTTTACCCCTTAAAATTTAAACGCTTACATTTAATACACTAAAATTCTATAATCTTTAAAAATAAGTGGTCAATATTTAATTACTAAATTAACTAATATGATAAAATTTCTAACTAATATCTACAAAATAAAAAGTTATCCAGGAAGCTGAATAACTCTTTAAATCTTTATTTAATTTTCTCCATATGATTTCCTTCGGCAAAGTTTTCATAGTCAGCATTCAACAAGTCTAAAGCCTTAATAATACCGTTAGGACTTAAATCATAGACAGCCAAAATATCTTTTTGAAGTTCTGGTAAAATTGAATATTCCTGATTTTTTAGGGTATATTCAAATTCAACACTCATCGGGTCCTTTCTACCAATCATATATGAAAGTTGCACTTCGCAGGTCTTAAGATCGAATTTCTTAACCAAGTCAACCGCAATCTTGCGAGCCATATAAGTAGCGCTACGATCAACCTTAGATGGATCCTTACCACTAAAGGCCCCACCACCAACAGCGCAATAACCGCCATATTGATCACATACAATTTTACGGCCAGTAAGACCACAGTCAGCAATTGGACCACCAATAGTCCATGTTCCTGCTGGATTGATGATTAATTCAACTCCATCTTCCACTAATTCAGCCAATAAATCTTTAACATATTTTTTAACTTCTTCTAAAGTTAAACCCTCTTTATGACAGACTGAAACCAAGATTGTTTTTACTTCGTCAGTATCTAAGTCAACACTAACTTGCGTTTTAGCATCACCCTTAAGAATGGTGTGGGCATTTTGTTCAGTATCCTTTTCAAGACGATGGATAATATGATTAGCTAAATCAAAGCCAATCGGTAGATATGAATAAGTATCATTATAGGCATAGCCAAACATAATCCCCTGATCACCAGCACATAATTCTTCCTTACTGACAGCCCCATTTATTTCAGGACTTTGTTTTGAAATAAGATTGATGATCTTTTCTACCTCATAATTTAATTTCTTAGCCACCCGTCTAATAATAGCCTCATAGTCAATAACGGCAGTGGTAGTGATTTCACCAGCAATAACAACTGTTTTATCCTTACAAAGACATTCACAGGCAACATGGGCATTCTTATCTTGTCTAAGACATTCAGCTAGAACAGCATCACTAATTTGATCGGCGTATTTATCAGGGTGATATTTACTTACTTGTTCAGTTGTGAAAATTCTCATAATTTCTCCTTTTTCGTTCTACAAAAGATATTAAAATAACACTAATATCATAACACAAAAAAGGTCATCAGACCTTTTTGTCATCAACAAATTAAAATAAATATTTTATAGTTTAATAGCTGCTTCTAAAGCAATCTTCATCATTTTAGTAAATGATGTTTGGCGCTCAGCGGCCGTTGTAACAACATTAGATACAAAAGAATCAGAAATAGTTAATAGACAGGCAGCATTTTTACCTGTAACTTTCGCATTATGAAATAAGGCAAAACTTTCCATCTCCACCGCTTTACAACCCTTTTCTTTAATCATGGTTAAATATTCGCTATTTGCACGATAGAAGACATCACTTGAATGAATCAATTCTGTATGCATAGGAATGTTGAGTTCTTCCGCTGTTTTAACAATTGTATCATTCAACAAAGCACTAGGATAGGTAATATCTAAATCATAGCCATTTTGTGTTTTAGCATAGGTAGATTCACTATATGCTCCACTAGCAAGCACAACATCATACACTTCCATATCAGCAGTATATCCACCTGCTGAACCAATTCTAATAATGTTTTCAACATCATATTGGGTAAATAATTCATATGAGTAAATACCGATACTTGGCATTCCCATACCACTTCCCATCACTGATATTTCATGACCCTTATAGGTACCTGTATATCCAAACATATTTCTTACTGTGTTGAAACATTTAACATTTTCTAAAAATGTTTCAGCGATAAATTTAGCTCTTAATGGATCCCCTGGCATTAAGACAGTCTTTGCGATTTGCGATTTTTCCGCAGTATTATGTGGTGTAGCCATTTTAATTCCTCCTTTATTATTTCTTAAAATTAGCTAATATATCCGTATCAAACGAATATGTCTTACGCTCCTTATAACGATAATTATCAAGAGCCTTAGAAATCATTAAATCAATTAATTTGGTAAAGTCAATTCCTTGGTGTTGCCATAAGTAGAAAGCTAAAGAACCCGGAATATTGTTAACCTCATTCAAATATATTTTCTGATTATCTTGATTGTAGATAAAGTCAATCCTTACCACTCCTCCACAATTAAGATGGCGATATGCTTTGAGGGCATATTCTTGAATAAGTTTAGTTTCTTGTTGGTTGATGTTGGCAGGAATGTTGCGATTAGCACTGACCATTCCAGTATTTTTAGTCGCTGTAGCTTTTAAAGGTGCAGTTTTAGCGCCTTTTAACTTAGTTTTACCATTGCCTAAATACTTATCTTTGAAGTCTAAAATGACCTCATTTTTATAAACTTCTTCAAGAATGCTGGCATCAGCCGCTTTAAAATTACCCAAAACACTGCAATTAATTTCTTTAAAGTTTTCAATGAAGGCTTCTACCAATAGTTTAAAATCAAATTCCCCAGCTTCCTTAACCTTTTCTTCAAATTCCTCTTTATTATGAGCGATGGTAATACCAATACTAGAACCAAGGCTTGATGGTTTAATAATTACAGGATAGTGTAATTCTTCATTCTTGTTAAAGAAGGGTTCAGGATCATTTTCAAATTCAAAAATATCCAAGGCATAACCCTTAACTGTCGGAATACCGATGGCTTGAAAGATATATTTTTGCATAATTTTATCTTGGGCAACTGCACTTCCTAATACCCCAGAACTAGTATAAGGTAGTCCCATTATTTCCAACATCCCTTGAAGACAGCCATCTTCACCACTATTACCATGCATAACCAATAAAGCTACATCGATAGTTTCATCTTTTTTATTAAATAAACTTTTTTTATTCTTTCTTAAAAATACTTTTTGTTGTTCCTTGACAATGTTTACAGCATCTAGCGAAGCACATAACTTATTTAAATCACAATAATTACTAATATCCCATAATGCTTCACCGACATAAAAATCATTATTTTTAGAAAGGTAGATCGGGATAACATTGTATTTATCTTGATCAATAGCCTTTAAAACCTGTGATGCGCTTATACATGATATTTCGTGTTCACATGATCTACCACCAAAAAACACTCCAATATTCAATTTCATTAAAATCACCTCATTTATAATTATAACTCATTTAAAATTGTATTAAAATTAAAAAAAAGATAAAATATTAATATGAAAATCAAAGAATACTTTAAAGACTCTAAACACATTTTTGTCGCCATTAACTACATCTTCATTCTAGCCTTAATCATTTTAAAGCTAGATTTGATCCTATCTTATCTATCACAGATGATCAATTTACTAACTCCACTATTTTACGGAATTATGATTGCGTATATTTTGAATATACCAATGACCACCATCGAAAAGCTGATTAAAGATAAGACCAGCAATAAATATATCAATAAATATTTAAGGACTCTTTCAATTAGTCTTTCTGTTATTATGATGATTATTATTTTAGGGGTAATCGGTATTATCATCTTTCCAGAATTAATCAGAAGTATCAACGGCTTAATCATCAATTTAACCAACTTGATAAATTCTGCCATCCACAATAGTGATAAGTTATTTAAGTGGCTAAATATCGATGTTAAAAACATTGATAAGGCTCAAATTGAAGGTATTTTAAAACAATTAGGTTTAAATTATAGCGAATTAATCAACCAATCTACCAAGTGGGTAAGTTCTTTAAGTTCTAATTTATTAGATTTCTTAAATTCCAGTGCTGCTAGTTTTGGCAAGGTTTCATTGGGTTTTATGCTCAGTTTATACCTATTGAGTGCTAAAGAAAATTTCATCAGACAGGCTAAAATGATTACCGCAAGTATCTTACCCAAGGAAAAAATCAAAGGTACTTTTGAACTAGCTAGCAAGATCAACAATACCTTTAGAAGCTTTGTTGGAGGACAACTATTGGAATGTTTCATTATTGGAGCATTAATGTATATCGTTTTAACAATCCTACAATTCCCATTCGCATTAATCATTGCCACAATAACAGCTGTATGTGCATTAATTCCAATATTCGGAGCCATGTTGTCATGGATTATTGGCTTCTTCTTAATTCTTTCGGTAAATCCTGTGCAAGCCTTGTTGTTTTTAGTTATCTATCAAATTATTCAACAATTTGAAGATAATCTAATCTATCCTCGAATAGTAGGTAAATCTGTTGGTCTTCCAGCTCTTTGGACACTGATTTCAATCATTGTCTTTGGAGGATTGTTTGGTTTAATCGGACTAATCATCGCTGTACCACTTACCGCTTGTTTATACAGTATTATCAGTGAAAGAGTAAAAATGCGTTTAAAAAATAAAGAAATAAGCATTAATTAATCAAGTCTTTAAGAAATGCATCAAGGACTAAATTAAAACGATAAGCTTGATTAAAATAAGCATAATGATCATCATTTTCAAAAACAACCAAGGTCGCATTAGGCATTAATTTCTCAATTGTCTTAGCCTGTGATAGCGGTGTTGCCTGATCATTCTCACCAAAAACTAATAAAGTTTCAACATTAATGTTTGATAAAAAATCACTGACATCGTCATTGACAACTTTTACGAAGGTAGCCCTCAAAATGCCACTAGCATTTCGATAATCACTACTACCAGCATTATCTTGAAGCTTTTTTAATAATTTATCTTGTCTAAAAACAATCAATAACTTTTTAATTATTTTATAGGTCTTAATTTTAAATTGTTGATTAAAAGATAATTCCGGCTTTAAACCAGCAGCACCAGTTAAAACCATTCTGCTAACTGGATATTTATTGGCATAATGAAAGGCGATACGACAACCAAAAGAATGGGCGATGATGATTGGATTAACTATTCCCAGTTTATTAAATATTTTATTTAACCAATCAGTATAGTCCTCACAACTCCACGCCTGTTTTTGGGCATCACTTTTGCCAAAGCTAGGAAAGTCAAAATTATAAACAATAAAATTATTTTGGAGAAATTCTTGAATGGGTTTCATCATAATGGTATTTTGACCCCAACCATGTAATAAAACTACTGTTTTACCATGATCACCCATCTTTTCATAGTAACAATTCAAATCATCAACCATTATATAACTCATATCTTTTTACCCTTCTTATTTTTTAATGGTAACTGTTTAAAGACTTTAAACATTACACCATCATCAATATTTTCACATTTAACCTTATAATCATAGGCATCACATACTCGCTTAACAATACTAAGACCTAGACCAAAACGCCCACCACTGCCCTTTTCATAGGGTTTAAATAATTTTTCAATATTTTCATTATCCAATGATGAACCATCATTATATACAGAAAAATAAGCTTCACGAAGTTCAATAATTACCTGCTTCTTTGCATATCTTAAGGCATTATCAATTAAATTCTCGACCAAAATACGCCAAGATTCTTCATCTCCTGTAAATTCAACATCATTAATATTTAAAATAATTTCAATTTCAGGTCTTAAGACTTTAGCACCTAAAATAACACCATTAATAATTTTATTCATATCAACTTTTTTATGTTGATCAAATTCTTCTTTTAAATAACCAAGTTTATTAAAGGTAATTAAATTATAGACCTTATTCTCTAAACGCTTTGCGTGCTCAACAATAACATCAACCGATTTTTCTAAGGTTTCATATGGATAAACACCATCTTTTATCGCTTCTCCATAAGATTTGATTGTTGCAATCGGAGTTTTTAAGTCATGGGAAATATTTTGTAGCATCTCTTGCTTAATCTGATTTTGTTTAGAAAGTTCATTCTGCATATCAACCAAGGCACTAGCTACCTCACCAATTTCATCTCGACGATCAATATTTAGTTCTGCATCTTCTTCATTTTTAATTTTCACAATATATTGTTTAATCTTTTTCAAAGGACTAATTACCGATGTAATCCAAATTAAAAATAAGATAAATAATGTAATAATTAAAATCGTATTTAAATTAGCGATATTCTCAACTAGGGTCTGTCTAAAATTAATATAGTAGGTATAAGATATTTCTGATATTAACAGGCGCTCATCATCAATTTTAAGTATACTATAAATTAAATCACGACCATTAACCCGATCCTTAAAGTCTTCTCTTTCATCTTTAAAATTATATATTCCTTCATCCAATTCAATTTGATTGATTAATTTACCCTTAATGATTTGTTTACTTTTAATGTTATAGACTACATGATCGACATTTGGATCGATTAAGTCATAGCCCTGTATTAATGCTGACTTATAATTATTTTGCGATTGGTGGATGTATTGATACATTTGATTTTTAATAAAACTATCCATCTGATAATTAAGCAACATCAAAAATAAAATCAAAAAATTCGCAATTACTAAAAAACCAATTGCGAAAAATTGTTGAAATAATGTTAAATCTTTAAGCCAAATTCTTATTCTTTTCATTATCCTAGACGGTATCCAAAACCATAAATAGTTTGTATATTAATAT
Organism: Erysipelotrichaceae bacterium; assembly: GCA_034180345.1. Classification (GTDB taxonomy): domain Bacteria; phylum Bacillota_I; class Bacilli_A; order Erysipelotrichales; family Erysipelotrichaceae; genus RGIG5681. The sequence goes on from JAXFOQ010000024.1 coordinate 13,971, forward strand.
TAGGTAACTTCTTTCTTAATCTTCTCAATGTATCATCAACAACACGATCAGAACCGTAAAAATCTTCTTCCCAAACCTTTTCAAGTACTTGTTCACGAGAAAAGGCTGTACCACGATGTTTCACAAACAACATCAATAAATCAAATTCCTTGGTTGTAATATCAATTAAATTACCATTTTCATAAATAATTCTTTGTGTTTCATCAATCTCGTATCCAGATAATAAGATCCGTTGTTCATTATCCTTATAAACTCTACGCATAATATTATTAACTCTCAAGATTAATTCTTTAGGACTGAAGGGTTTAATAATATAATCATCACTGCCCTTTTCAAGACCGATAATACGGTCAAATTCCTTATCACGAGCACTCATAAAAATAACTGGAACTTCTTTATCACGAACTTTAATATCCTCAATTAAATCATAACCGCTCTTATCTCCAAGCATAATATCCAAAATCCATAGATTGCAAGGATCATCTAAATGTCTAAATGCTTCATCATAATTTAAAAATGAAACTACATGATAACCCTCTTTTTCAAGGTATCTTTTAACTAATTCATTAAGATCTTTTTCATCTTCAACAATATTGATTATTTTTTTCATCTTATTTTATAACCTCAATTATTTCATCAACATACATTTCACAAAGCTCTTGAGTTTTGGCTTCAACCATAACTCTAATTAATGGTTCAGTACCTGATGGTCTAACCAGTACCCTACCATCACCATTAAGTTTAAGATTAACCTCTTCAATTATATCTTTAAGTTCTTTACTGTTCATTATCACTTCTTTATCAGCTACTCTAACATTTTTTAAAAGTTGAGGATAACTGATAAATTCCTTACTTAATTGATCAATGCTTAAATCATACTTACAAATAACCGCTAAAAGCATCAAGCTGGTTAAAACGCCATCGCCAAAATTAGTGTAATGACTATTGATAATATGTCCTGATTGTTCCCCACCCAGTGAAAAATTGTTCTTCATCATAGAATCAAGTACATTTTTATCACCAACCGCTACAATATCACTATTGATGCCAACCGAATTCAAAGCCTTAAACAAACCATAATTAGACATTACAGTAACAACTAAAGTATTATCATTTAACTGTTTATTTTTCAAAAGCTCTTTAGCGACAATGAACATAATACGATCACCATCAACAACATCACCATTATTATCAACCGCTAAAAAACGATCAGCATCACCATCAAAGGCAAAGCCAAAATCATAACCCTCAAGTTTTACTTGTTCAGCCAATTTTTCAATATGAGTGCTACCACAACCATCATTAATATTAATACCATTAGGCTTATCGTTGATAAAATTAGCCTTAATTCCTAAATTTTCATAGATTTTTTTAGCCGTAAAACAAGCACTACCATTAGCCAGATCTACCAATATTCGATATTTATTTAGTTTGCCCTTAAATAAATTACTAATAAATTCCATATAGTGTTCAACACCAATATGATAATTGATAATTCTACCAATCTTATCATCCAAAGCTAATGGAATACCACTTGGATTATCGATATAATTTTCAATTAAAGATTCAATATCTTCACTGATTTTGATACCAGTATTCGCAAAAAGCTTAATTCCATTATCGTGGTAAGGATTGTGAGAAGCACTAATCATAACTCCAACTGAAAATTGTTCATTTTTACAGATATATGCCAGCGCTGGTGTTGAAGTATAGCCCAACAAATATACATTTGTTCCACTAGCGACAATTCCGCTAATCAAGGCACTTTCAAACATATCACTGGATAGACGCGAATCTTTTCCAACTACAATTTTCCCACCGCGATCTAAATAATAATGACCAATAAATCTTCCAATCTTATACACTGTATCAACAGTCAATGTTTTATTCGCAAAACCTCTGATACCGTCAGTTCCAAAGTATTTAGCCATTATTCACCTTCCTCTGTCGATGTCAAAGTAACTCTTATTGTCTTTTGACTCAATGAATATGTTACATAAGGATTAGAACTCTTACCAATTTGAAGTGGTAAGTCATGAGTTCCTGCTTTTAAACCCTTTAAATCAAAATATACATTAATATCATTTGCGCTGATAGCTTCAATATTATCTTTAGTACCTGCAACAATCACATCAACCGTCGTTTGATTATTCGCAACCTTCAAACTAAGACTACCATTATGATTTTGATAAGTAATAGGCACCTTAGCAACGGTTGTACTAGCCTTTTCACCAAGTTTAATATCTAAATTAACCTTGGTAATATCGCTACTTGATGCACCATTTGGTAAGGTTATCGGTTGAACAATCTTTGTATCTTTAGTAAGAGTGCTAGCATCAATATTCACACTTACATAACTGATATTCACCAATTCACTTTCCGGTGCATAAACAACCACCGTTTGGTGATCCATATAGATACTATTGATGGCCATATTATTAGGTACTGCTCCGGTAACATTCAACACTACTGGTACTGTTTTATTCGGTGAAGCCACCTTGACACTGACACTAACCTTATTTGGAACAATATCCGCTTGAACTGGCTGTCCTTGTTTATTATAAGCCACAAGACTTGCTTCTTGAGTAAAGTCCTTAGTAACGCCCTCGACATTAATCAAAGCCTTAACATAGGCGATAGAATCTAGGGTATCCTGTGATGCTCGAATATTTACACGACTATTATCAAAAACAGGATTCGCAAGATTATACTTACTTTCTAATTTATCAGTATTAATAAAGTCATAACCAATCGCAAATTGTCTAGTTGTTTTCTTTTTCAAGATAACCGTAATATCACTAGGATAGGCTTTAACATTTACATTATCACCAAATCCTAAGGCTGAAACCTTAATTTGATGGGTCCCTTCAACATAACCTTCTAAATTTAATAAACAATAGCCCTTTTTAGTAGCAGCGTTATTAACATCTGAAGCTTGACCGATAATCGTTACATCACAGCTATCAGGAACACCACTGATTTCAAAAGATTCAGAATTATAGCGCGCATTGATTGCTACACCATTAAGTTCTTTGGCATTGCTTGTGCGTCTTGCGAAAATACTAGAATCACTATTATAGTTGACACTAAAATAAAGAATTAAGGCAAGACCTAGAGCCACAAGTGGTGCATAACGATTATTGAAAATCACTTGATCAAACAAGGTACTAAACCACTTAAAAAATCTAAATAAATTATTCTCAAAATTAGAGTAAGAATCCGATACTCGTTTCTTTTGTGAAGCAATCTTATTAGCTAGTTCAATCTTATCGTTTGAATTATCAATATTTTTATTTTTCATCATTATCACCTACTTTCGGAGTAATGGTCTTATCTTCAATCGAAATAACATCATCATTTTTATGATTATTAAAATCAATATCACTATCATATTTTTTACGATTATTAATCGGCACTTTAATCTCATTATCAACCTTAATTAAGTTCTTATCACTCTTAAATAAACGCTTAAATAAACCGATTTGTTCAGGCACAATATCACGCTCAACAATAACTTCCGGTTCATCAAATAAGACTATATCTTTACGCTTAGAATTATGTTTAATCTCAATTTCTTCATCTAAGATAATGCGTTTTAAATAATCCTTAAGTTGTTTTTCATCTACATGGACAAGATTGCCATGTTCAGCAATACTAATCTCACTAGTTTCTTCAGAAACCACAAAGGTAACCGCATCAGAAACCTCCGAAATACCTAGGGCTGCACGATGTCGTGCACCATATTTGCTAGGAAGTTCTACCGCTGTTGGTGGGAAATAGGCACTGGCACAGGCAATTTTATTACCCTGAATAATTACCGCTCCATCATGCAAGGGAGTTGTGGTCATAAAGATACTTGTCAAAAGCTCGGTATTAACTTCACTATTTAATTTAATACCCGTTCTGATATAATCTTCCATTGATTGAGCCTGCTCAATTGAAATAATGGCCCCAATTTGATTTTTACTCAATAAAGTAACCGCATCATATACCGCCTTAACAAGTTTTTCTTTTTCATTACTGAAAAGAACATCAAATCTACTAAAAGCATTAGTTTTACCTAATTTTTCAAGAATACCTCTAAGCTCTGGCTGGAAGATAATAATAACAGCTAAAAATCCCCAGTTAATAAATACATCTGCAAAATATGCCACTGTCGTTAATCCTAGTAACTTTGAAAGGGCATCAACAATCAAAATAACGATAATTCCTTTAAATATTTGTACCGTTCGAGAATTGTTCTTTATAATCTTAATAACATAAAATATCAAAAACCACATGATCCCAATATCAAATAACACTTTTGAAATTGTCCATACAGTTTGAATAATCAAATTCACACTATAATCTTGCATAATTCTCCTTTATTATCTTTAAAATTATAACACACTCATTGTTTCTTGAAAAACATCCACTTTTTAATTTAATATATAGTAATGAATAATAAATATGAATATCTAGAAATCAATAATCAATCATTCTACCTGATTGGTACAGCACATATCTCTAAACTATCTGTTGATGATGTCATCGATACTGTAAACGAAGTAAAACCTGATAGTATCTGTGTAGAACTGGATCATGAACGCTATCAGCGTTTAGAAAATCCTAAACAATATTCTGAACAAAATATCATCAAAGTAATTAAAGACCGACGGGTTAATTTTTTACTGGTAAATTTAATCTTAGCCAGCTTCCAACGCCGTATGGCTAAAAAACTCGATAATCAAAGTGGTAATGAAATGATTACTGGTATTAAACTGGCCAAAGAATTAAATGCTGAGTTGGTACTTGCTGATCGCTCAGTATCACTGACCTTTTCAAGAATTTGGAATCAACTAAACTTTTTTTCTAAAACTAAGTTATTATTTTCCATTATTTCCAGTATTTTTGATAATCAGGAAATTAGTGAACAAGATCTTTCAAATCTTAAACAAGCCGATGCTTTAGAAAGTGCCATTAATGAAGTTGGCAAAGAATTTCCAATAATCAAAGAAGTCTTAATTGATGAACGCGATAAATTCTTAGCCTACAAAATAAAAAATGCCCAAGGAAAAAAGGTAGTTGCCATCCTTGGTGCTGCCCATATACCAGGAGTAATTAAATATTTACACCAAGACTATGAAATTGATGATATAAACTGCAAAATCAACAAGGGCCCCCTCAATCAAATATTAAAATGGATTATTCCAATAAGTATAATTATTTTGATTATCGTCCTTTTTATCAACGATCCTAAATTAGGAAGCCACCAAATTAAAAACTGGATTCTAATCAACGGTGGTCTTAGTGCCTTTGGCGTTCTAATCGCAAGAGGCCATCTTTTATCAATCATCACCGCCTTTTTTGTCGCTCCAATCACCACCATCCATCCCTTACTGGCGGCTGGATGGTTTGCAGGCATTGTTGAAGCGATGGTTAGAAAACCCAAGGTCAGTGATTTTGAAAACCTAGCCAATGATACTGATAATTTCAAAGGTTTCTTTAAAAATAATGTAATCCGAATCCTTTTGGTTGTTATTATGGCTAATGTCTTTGCCTCTATCGGTACCTTTATCAGTGGCTTTGATTTAGTTAAAAACTTTCTTAATCTCTTTTAAATCTCGGGGTTATCTCCTTAATCAAAACACCCTCATCATAATATAATCTGGTAATACGATCACTTAGTGTTGTGAGAAATTCGTAAATAATCATTCGACACCTATCAGCCCACAGATATGCACTGATATGTTCGCCGAAAATTTCAAATTCTTGCAACATTTTTGTTTGGTCATTTGCCCTTACCATTAACTGATCCATACAAATATTACCGACAATATCAAAATAAGCACCCTCACTATAAAATTGACCCTTGCAATTATTTCTTAAAAAACCATCGGCATAACCAATCGGCATAGTAGCGATAAATTCCGCATTTTCAGCATGGTATTTTTGACCATAGCCAATACCACTACCCTGATCAACCTGTTTAATATTAATGACCTTAGTATATAGTGAAGCAATCGGCTTTAAATCACTTTCAAAACCACTATATCCAAAACAACCAAGTCCCGATCTAATCGCATTGGTAAAGTCCTCATCAAAATTAATGATGGCATCGGTATTGGCGGCATGGATATACTTAAAATTATAATCCAATCCTTCAACAATACTTTTAAATTTATTAAATTGTTGAATGGTATATTTTTCATCTTCTTCATCAGACTTGGCAAAATGTGTCATAATACCTTCAACTTTAGCTTCACTTTTAAGTAATATGTCTAATGCCTTTTTAGCTTCTTGAAGATTTCTTAGACCAATTCTTCCCATACCACTATCAATCTTTAAATGTATTCTAATATTTTTAAAATTATGCTCCATCACATAATCTAAACTTACCGTTAAAATAATTAAATTATTATTTCTAACAAGATTAAAATCATGACTATCAACATAACCAAGAATTAAAATATCCATATTAATATTATTACTTCTAAGGTGGATGGCCTCATCTAAACTGCTGACGGCAATTAATTTGATGCCTATGCTTTGAAGTTTTAAGGCAACCTCAACATCACCCATTCCATAAGCATTAGCCTTAATTACAGGGATTAATTCCTTATTAGCTTTAGCGCTTAAATATCTGCAATTATCTTCTAATAATGACAAATCAATTTTCATATAAGTAGGACGATACATTAAATTACCTTCTTTCATTTATTACCTTGTATTATAACTCTAATTAATCATTTTATTAAACATTACCGAGCCAATCAATAATATCCATCGTATCCAAAAAACAATCACACTTTAAAAAATCATCAGCATATTTCTCAGCGCACATCATCGGATGCCTTGAAGTATAGACTTTGCCCTTTAATAATCCTTGGTATGCCATTGCACTTTTACCCCAAAGAAAATAGATAATTACATGATCTCGGTCAATATATTGTAAAAGTCGTAGAGTAAATTCATGCCATAATTTTTCATGAGCTAATGGTTGATTAATTAAGGTTGTAAGTGATGAATTAAGCATCAAAACCCCCTGCCTTTCCAAGCTATCAAACCAAGCCTTAGGATAATTAATATTAAATCGACCACAGTCAATTTCAGCCTGTATTTCACTAAATTTTAAGATTTTATCATAGTCGGTAATACCGTGATAATTCTTATGAATTAATCTAATGATATTTTTAAGTGAAACTTGTTTAAACTTCATTCTAAAATCAGTAACATCAGCTGGCTCATAAGCCCTTCCTGTTGCCACCTTCCTACCGTTAACAACACTAAAATATGGGTCTTGTCCCATAATAACAACCTTAATTTTACTTAGATCATTACTTAGAAAACGCAAAACATTTTCAGCATCTGGAGTATAATCACTATCTTTAATTGTTTCATAGATTTGATTAAGCAAATTGATATTTTCATCATTTAAAAAGTCTTCAAAACTACTATGAACATCATTTACCCAAGAAATATAATTATTATTCATATAAATATTATATAATTATTTTATGTTAAGAAACGATATGAATTTAAAAACCATGTTGGAATTTGAGCCCGATGATGAATTAATGGCCATACTACCACTTAATGTCATTGTCTATATTAAAATAATTCTAATCAACGAAGATAAAACCAAGACCTATAATGATCTGCGATTATTATTTAATCCTAGTGTCGCTAGAGAATTAAACGAATACATCATTGATCTCAATAAAATAAAATTCTATGACTTTGATGCCCCTGATAAATTTATCACCATTATGGAATTAAATGCTAAAGTTAATTATCAATTAATCCATGATTGTTTTGAAGAAATATTAAATAAATATCAATTTACTGGTGATATTGTCATTAATTTTTATACTCACAACAATAACAATCAATGCCTGTCATTATATAACGGTCTATTGACAACTAAGCCCTTAAAAACAAAAACTCAAGAACGATAAATCTTGAGTTTTTTATTATTGCCATAGTCTTTTAAAGTTGTTTACTTAAATATCGTGCAACATAAACACCACTGGCAGAAGCATGACTTAGCGAATGAGTAACACCAGAACAATCACCAATACAATATAGGCCCTTACAGGTAGTTTCAAGATTTTGGTCAACATCAACTTCCATATTATAAAATTTAACTTCAATACCATAAAGTAAGGTATCATCATTGGCAGTACCAGGCGCAATCTTATCAAGGGCATAGATCATCTCAATAATATCATCAAGCAAGCGCTTAGGAAGTACCAATGATAAATCACCAGGGGTAGCTTCTAAAGTCGGTTGTAAGAAACCTTTTTCAATGCGGGATTTAGTTGAACGACGACCATGAATTAAATCACCAAAGCGTTGCACAAGAACTCCTCCACCAAGCATATTACTCAACCTTGCAATGCTTTCTCCATATTCATTACTATTTTCAAAGGGCTCAGTAAATTGCTTAGAAACCAGCAGGGCGAAATTGGTATTGTTTGAAAGCATATCCTTATCCTCAAAACTATGACCATTGGCAGTCAAAAGACCTTCGGTATCTTCAACCACTACAAAGCCTTTGGGATTCATACAGAAAGTTCTAACATTATCACCATAGGTCTTTGTCTGATAGACAAGCTTTGACTCATATAAAGAATCAGTTAAATGTTTAAAAATTTCATATGGAAGCTCAACCCTAACACCAAGATCAACTTTATTACTCTTAGTCTTGATATTTAAATTTTTACAGATGCTTTCCATCCACTTGGAACCACTTCTACCAGTACTGATAATAACCTTAGCACCCTGATATGCATTACCATTTTCATCAATTAATTCAAAGTAATCATCAATTTGCTTAACTTCTTTAATACTACAATTAAAATGATAGTCAACACGGTCTTTTAATTGTTGGTATAAATTAGCTAAAACAACTTGATTTTTATCCGTTCCCAGATGTCTGACCTTGGCACTCAACAGGTGCAAATCATTTTTAAGACATAGTGTTTTAAGTTCAGTGTCAATATTAGAAAATAATTTAGCCTCAGCCCCACCATTATCGCAATTAATCTTATCAACATATTCCATTAAAGCTATTGCTTCCCCTTTACCGATATGCTCATAAAGACTGCCACCAAATTCATTGGTGATATTATATTTACCATCACTAAAGGCACCAGCACCACCAAAACCATACATGATTGAGTGTTTACCACTACAACGAGTAGCAAGATCTGGACCCTTTTCAAATACCCCTATTTTAAGATTAGGAACAAGCTTACATAGTTCATATGCCGAATATATACCTCCTGGACCCGAACCAATAATCATTACATCATACATTTTAATACCTCCCTCTTATTTCATCTGTTTAAATATATCATTTAATGTATTTTTAATGTTCAAAGTAGCTGTATCTTTAATACTTTCAAAAGATAGCCTTAAAACCATATCAATAATCTTCTTAGTCCGATCATCCTGAACTTTTAATAATTCAAATAATTCATGATGATTTTTTATCAATCCCATAATAACATCATCAGCCCAATAAGCCTTAGAAACATTTACAATTTCAAACATCGTGTCAATAAAATGCCTACGATCTTCGAAGGATACCTTACCCATTAAATTATCAATCGCTTGAGCTGTAAATTTAGAAACGGAATCATTATCACTAACCCTAACAAAATGATTATCATCAACATACCAAAGATAGGGATCATGTTGAAAAAGATAAAAACCTTTGGCTTCAATGTAAATATTATGATGGTTATTCTCCATCAATAGCCCAATCACACTGGATACTGGGGCAAAGCTACTGATATTTAACTTACTATCCTCAAAATAACGATAGGTTATTTCATTAAAGCCAGGAGCATCAAAACTATAGATTCGCTCAATTCTTTTTCTATTTTTAAGTGATAACTTCAAAGTGGCATACTGAGCTAAATTGCCACCCTTGGAATGTCCAACCACAATAATCTTTTTATTAAAATTTTTAATAACCCTATTCAAATAGGTTAAGGCTAATTTTTGACTTGGAACAATATTTTCAAAACTCATATTAAAATCTTCTTTCCAGCCAATTACCGAACCATCAGTTCCACGATACGAAACTACTATATACTTGCCAATGTCAATACATAGGGCAGCAAATTGTTTTTCTTCCTTGACATCAAAAGAGCTTTCATAATATAAGCATTTAGCATCCTTATAACGATGACAATCTGCCATCACCTTTACAAAATTATAGTCATTAAAAGCTCTGACATAATCACGATTACCTATATTTTTAAGAAAACGCTTAGCGATGGTATGTAAGTCTAAACCATTTAGCTGATCATTATCAGTAAAAACATTCTCAAAATACGCATAAGTTAAATTCGCAAAACAAAGACCATCAACCTCATTAAAAGGATAGGCATCAAAAAATTTATAGTCGTAATCTTTTAAATATTCAATAATACCACTCATAATTAATATCTATAAGGTCTAAACTTTTTAACTAGTTCTACAATCGGAAGTGGTACAAAGGCTAAACCTAAACAAATAATTAAGTCGGTAATATTTAGCGGTACCAATTCAAAAATCGAAGACAGGAAGGGAATTTCAGACACTCCGATAACAACCGCCAAACCACCAAGGGTCGCAAACCATAAAGCCTTATTATTGAAAACATCCTTATTAAAAATAGTTTTTTCTGTTTTAATATTAAAACTATGAACAAGCTGTGAAATACATAGGGTAATAAAGGCCATGGTAACCCCAATTTCATGTTGTTGAAGATTACCAATCATATACGAGCCAAGAGTAATGGCTCCAATCATTATACCCTGCCATATCACCGTAAAACCTAAACCATTCGCAAAAAATGATTCATCTTTCGCTCTTGGCTTATGGTTCATCACCTCATCATTGATCGGTTCCATACCAATCGCAAAGGCTGGAAAGGCATCGGTTACCAAATTCACAAATAATAGATGAATAGGATGTAAAGGCACTCCCACGCTCATTCCAAATAGACTTACAAAGCTTGCACCAAAGATTGTTAAAACTTCTCCAATATTACACGATAATAAAAATTGAACATCACGACGAATATTGGTGTAAATACCACGACCCTGTTTAACTGCAGAGATAATTGTTGCAAAGTTATCGTCAGTTAAAATCATATCTGAGGCACTCTTTGATACATCAGTTCCAGTAATACCCATGGCACAACCGATATCAGCAGCCTTTAAAGCCGGGGAATCATTGACCCCATCCCCTGTCATCGCTACCACCATATTATGCTTTTTAAAGGTATTCACAATACGGACCTTGTGTTCGGGAGCTACTCGGGCATAGACACTGATATTTTTAATCTTGCTGAATAATTCTTCATCACTCATCTTGTTTAATTCATTACCTGTGATTGCTAAATCACCCTCTTTATAAATATTTAAATCACGAGCTATGGCTTTGGCAGTAATTAAATGATCACCAGTAATCATCACAACTTTAATACCGCCCATTTGAGCCTTGGCAATAGCTGTCTTAACTTCAATTCTAGGTGGATCAATCATGCCCACCATACCAACAAAGGTTAAATCCTTTTCCAAAGACTTGCTGTCTAATGCTGTTGGCATTTCATCATAATATTTAATCGCAACCGCCAAAACTCGTAGGGCTTCATCTGCCATTTTAGCATTAGCATCCACCACCGAGGTTAGATCTTTAATATTAATGCAACGATCAACAATAACATCAGGAGCACCCTTGGTAATTTGAAGATATTTACCCTCATATTTAAAAATAACCGACATCATCTTGCGCTCACTATCAAAAGCCAATTCATCAATGCGCTCATATGTCTTTGATAATTCTTCCTTGCGATCACCAAATTGATAAGAAGCAGCAATCAAGGCTGTTTCAGTCGGATCGCCGATAAATTCGATATTACCATCAGTATCCTTTAATACCCCATCACTACATAATGAAAAATATTTCATCATCGCACGAATTTCTTCATCAGCTTTTTCATCAAAATAATTTATTCCCTTATCAATGCCATATGTTTTAACTACTGTCATACGATTTTGAGTTAAGGTACCAGTCTTGTCACTACAAATAACACTACAAGAGCCTAGTGTTTCTACTGCTGGTAACTTCCTAACTATCGCATGCTGTTTTACCATCTTATTAACACCAATTGCCAAAACAATAATCACAACCGTGGCAAGCCCTTCTGGTACAGCTGCCACCGCAAGTGCAACAGCTGTTTTAAATGATTCCAAAACATTTTGACTGTTGATATAATCCATTAAAAAAACCATCCCACAAATAACAAAGGACATATAACTAATCATCTTAGATACTTGACCAAGTTTAATTTGTAAAGGAGTAACTTCTTTACGATTGTTTTGAAGCATACCGGCAATCTTACCAACTTCATTTTCCATACCGATTGCTGTAACAATGGCCTTGCCTCGACCATAGGTACAAATGGTTGAAGCATAGATCATATTGCGACGATCACCTAGGGGTAAATCATCATTTTCAATCACTTCACTATTTTTAGTAACTGGCAAAGATTCTCCAGTCAAAGCACTTTCATCCACTTGGAAATTAAATGACTCAATAACTCTGGCATCACTTGGAATATAGTCGCCTGCCTCAATCACGATAATATCACCAACCACAACATCGCGACTGGCTACAACCATTCTTTCACCATCACGAATGACTTTAGCATTAGGACTGCTTAAATTTCTAAGTGCTTCCAACGATTTTTCAGCATTATTTTCTTGATATGTACCTAAAAAGGCATTAAAAAATACTACAACCATAATCAAGACCGATTCCAACCATTCATTAGGATCGGCAATAACTGAAATAATTGCAGCTAAAATCAGAACCACAATTAGTGGATCGGTAAATTGTAATAAAAACTTCTTATAAACACTATCTTTTTTTTCTTCTTTTAATTCATTAAAGCCAAATACCTCTTGAGCATCAACTACTTGAATTTTAGTTAAACCACTCATTTCATTTGAATTCAATTCCGTAATAACTTTTTCTTTTACTTGGTTATAATAAACTTTCATTTTCCCTCCAACAAATAAAAAACCCATACATAAAAATTAGTACAGGTCTCATCATTTCATATTAAATCAGGATTAAATCCGTATTGTTGACTTAATAACCCTATGGTCGATTACTCCCCCATCACACGCTTAATTATATTAAATATATAGCTAAAAAACAATAAAAAAAAGCTTCTTTCGAAGACTTATTTTAATAATGGCGCGCCATGCAGGAATCGAACCCACAACCTTTTGATCCGTAGTCAAACGCTCTATCCAGTTGAGCTAATGGCGCCTGTGAGAATATATTACCACAACCACAGAAAAATGCAATAGTTTTTTGATTAAAATTTACATTTTTTCACATAATTTTTATTAAAGTATTATAAATTAATAAATTAAGTAGAGATTAAATAATTAATTTATTTAATCCCTCTCACACCACTGTACGTACGGTTCTCGTATACAGCGGTTCAATTTATATTGCAGTATGTACTGCGAGATAATGATCTAGTGGAAACACTAGTCCTTTTT
>JAXFOQ010000040.1:0-88386 GCA_034180345.1 Erysipelotrichaceae bacterium
GGCTTATATGATGATGATCATTACTACCATCTTATTATCATTACTATTATCATTTACCAATAAGCAAACAAGCTTTAAAAACAAATAACTAATCTAAAAATAGCCAGTAATACTGGCTATTGTTTTTATTTAATAATAAAACCTCTAAACTTATTACTGAGAGTATAAATTTAGAGGTTTGGTTTAGAGTTTGTTTTTGTTTAAGGCTTTTAAATTATTGGTACGATGATATTTTTTTAATTGATTATAATTATCTAGCAGTGTTTTTTCATACTGATTATTGGCAGGGAAATAAAATTCCATTTCTTTAATTTCATCTGGTAGATATTGAATTTTATGCCAGATATTAGGATTATCATAATCGTATTTCTCATCATTATTAAGTCCAATGGGATTGAGCTTTAAATATTTAGGTATTGATAAAGCCCTAGTATTGGCAATATAGCTTGCCTTATGAATAGCATTATTGGCACTTTTTGATTTAGGTGAAAGACATAATTCAATCACTTGTAAACCTAGGGGAATAAGATTTTCGGGATAACCTAGACATTTAGCGGTTTCAGTGGCATTGATAGTTCTAGCAGCTAAGGCAGGATTAGCCAGTCCAATATCCTCATAGGCAATTACTAATAATCTTCTTTCAACACTGGTAAAATCACCACTTTGAAGTAATAATGCTAAATAATAAAGTGCTGCATTAACATCGGAACCTCTAATTGATTTTTGAAAGGCACTTAATAAGTCATAATGACCATCATCATTTTTGAAGCTTTGGTTATTCACAACTTTGGTATATTCTTTAAGATTATCAACATCAATAATATTATCTTTAACATTTAAGGAAGCTATTTCTAAAATATTATAGGCAAAACGCAGATCACCATTTACAGTATTATAGATTACCTTAATGGCTTCATCGGTAATTGATAATTTTTGATCAATGGTTGTCAGTGCATACTCAATAGCCTTTTTAATGTCATTTAAAGATAGGGGATATAATTCAAATAAATGTACTCGTGATCGGATGGCAGGATTGATACTGAAATAGGGGTTGGCAGTAGTTGCGCCAATTAGGGTAATTAAGCCACTTTCAATATAAGGTAGTAATAAGTCTTGTTTATCTTTATTTAAACGATGTACCTCATCAACAATGATGATTAGACCGCTAGCTAATTTTGCTTCAACAAATAGTTCTTCCAATCTTTTTTTATTATCGACTACTGCATTAAATTCACGATAGGGCATTTTTAATTCATTCGCAATAATTTTAGCCAGAGTGGTCTTCCCAACTCCTGGTGGTCCAAAAAAAATCATACTGAAAATTTTTTGATTTTTAATCATTTTATTGATGATACCATCATCACCAAGTAAATGATCCTGACCAAAATATTCGGTGAGTTTAGTCGGTCTTATTTTAAATGCTAAAGGTTCTTGCATATAGATATTTTAACATTGGATAAAATATATTAAAATGAATATAT
This sequence comes from Erysipelotrichaceae bacterium, assembly GCA_034180345.1. Classification (GTDB taxonomy): domain Bacteria; phylum Bacillota_I; class Bacilli_A; order Erysipelotrichales; family Erysipelotrichaceae; genus RGIG5681. The sequence goes on from JAXFOQ010000040.1 coordinate 1,482, forward strand.
GAAAATAGTTGTGCAAAGAGTAAAAAAAGCTAGTTGTATTGTCGATGATCAATTAATAAGTGAAATTGCCAAGGGCTATATGATTTTAGTTGGGATTGAACAAAATGATGATGAACAGACATTGATGAAATTAGCTTCTAAATTAAGCAAGTTACGAATTTTTGATGATGAAAAGGGTAAGATGAATTTGAATATTTTTGATGCTGGAGGAGAAATATTATCAATATCACAATTTACTCTAGCAGCTAATATTAAAAAGGGTAATCGTCCAAGTTTTGATACTGCTAGAAAGCCTGATGAGGCTAAGTTGTTATATCATCGTTTTAATGAAATTTTAAAAACATTGGGTATTGTAGTAAAAGAAGGTATATTTGCATCAGAAATGTTGATAACTTTAGAAAATGATGGTCCGATTACTTTTGTATTAGATAGTGAGGAATTATAAATGATTATATATGGTAGTGAAATTTCAAAAAAGATTAAAGCTCAAATTAAAACAGAATTGGATACCTATGTTCAAAAACCTTTATTAGCGGTAATTTTAGTAGGTAATAATTCTGCTTCATTAAGCTATATTAAAGGTAAGGAAAAGGCTTGCCTGGAAGTTGGTATCAATTATCGTTTGGTTCATTTGGAAGAAACGACCACACAGGCTGAATTGATTGATGAAATTAATAAGCTCAATCACGATGATGAGGTTAATGGAATATTGTTGCAGTTGCCATTACCAAAACATCTAGATGAAAGAAGGTCATTGGATTGCATTGACCCTAATAAGGATGTTGATGGTCTTACCACTGCCAGTGCTGGTAAGTTATATATTGGTCAACCACATTTTATTCCTTGCACACCACTTGGAGTAATGAGTTTTTTTGATGAAGTTAATTATGATTTGAGTGGTAAGAATGTTTTGATTGTTGGAAGAAGTAATTTAGTTGGGCTACCACTTATGAAGCTATTGCTTAATAGTAATGCGACAGTAACTGTTGCCCACAGTAAAACTAAAAATTTAAGAGAACTTTCCAAGAATAGCGATGTTGTAGTGGTGGCAATTGGCAGACCTCGTTTTTTAGATGATAGCTATTTTAATGAGAATGCCTTTGTGATTGATGTGGGCATTAATCGAGTTGATGGTAAGATCTGTGGTGATGTTGATTTTGACAAAGTTTGCGATAAGGTTAAATATCTTACTCCTGTACCTAAGGGGGTTGGTCCATTAACTATTGCTTCACTAATTAGAAATACGATGCAGGCATTTTTGGAGCAACATCATGATTAATGAAAAGTATGAATTAAATGATATTGTTCAAATGAAAAAAGAACACCCCTGCCATAAATCTAAATATTTTAAGATTGTTAGAATGGGTGTAGATATTAAAATTAAGTGTCTTGGTTGTGATAATGTCATTATGATGGATCGACCTTCATTTGAAAGGAAATTAAAGAAAATAATTGAAAAAGCCACTGAAGAAAAATAGACTTGCTGTTTCGACAGTGGTTTTTTTATTTATCTTTTAGTATTATTTTCAGCAATTTTGACAATTAATTCTGAAGCTTTACGCATATAATTGGTTGGTACCAATTCATAGCGACCATGAAAATTCATACCACCCGCAAAAATATTTGGACAGATAAGTCCCATATAAGATAATTTGGCACCGTCAGTACCACCGCGAATAGCTTGAATTTTAGGAGTGATGCCAATTTCAATCATCGCTTGTTTTGCCAGTTCGATAATTTCCATATGCGGTTCAATCTTTTCTTTCATATTAAAGTAACTATCGGTAATTTCACACTTGATGGCATTGGGGTATTTAATATTTAAATAGTCGGCTGTACTTTTGACAAGTTTTTTCTTAACTTCAAACTTTTCTTTAGAATGATCTCTAATAATATAGACTAATTTAGCACTATCCACTGAACCGTTCATTTCATTTAGATGAATAAAGCCTTCATAGTTTTCAGTATATTCAGGCTTTTGTTCGGCTGGAAGCATCATTTCAAATTCCATCCCTATTCTTAAAGCGTTAATCATAATGTTTTTGGCTGAACCAGGATGAACATTTTTTCCTTGAATATTAATAATGGCAGTGGCAGCATTGAAATTTTCATATTCCAATTCACCAATTGGTCCACCATCCATAGTATAGGCAAAATCGGCATTAAATTTTTTAATATCAAATAAATCAGCACCACGACCAATTTCCTCATCAGGAGTAAAACCGATTTTAAGATCACCGTGTTTGATTTCAGGGTGCTTAATTAAATATTCCATAGCATCTAGGATTTCACAAATACCTGACTTATCATCAGAACCAAGTAAGGTTGTTCCATCAGTAGTAATTATTTCTAAGCCCTTAAGTTCTTCTAAAAATGGAAATTCACTAACCTTCATGGTGTATTCATCATTTAATTTAATATCTCCACCTTGGTAGGTAAAAATTTTAGGATTGATACATTTACCATCTAAATCAGGGGCTGTATCCATATGGGCAATAAATCCGATGGTTGGTACAGGATAATCAATATTTGATTTTAAAGTTCCATAAACATAGCCGTTTTGATCTTTAGAAATATCACTAAGACCTATTTCTTTCATATCGTTGACAATAATATCCGCAAGCCTATGTTGACCAGGGGTGCTGGGACAGGTATTACTTTCTTCGTTAGACTTGGTGTCAATCGCAATATATTTTTTAAATCTTTCTATAATATCCATAAATTTATTCTCCTTTTTAACTATTATAACTGATATTATTTTAGTTAAATAAATTATTATGAAAAATAATAAAAAAATATTACAGAAAATCTTTACATTAAGACATTGATAACATATAATTCTAACTAATAGATAAGTGAGAGAATATGAATAAGAAACTATCAAAGCGTGATTTTATGTATATTTGTCTAATGCTGTTCGGTTTATTTTTTGGAGCAGGAAATCTAATGTTTCCACCATTTTTAGGTAAAGAAGCAGGAAGTAATGCTGGGCTTGCATTAATGTTTTTTTCAGTTACAGCTATTATTTTTCCAATTTTAGGGGTTATTGCAGTGGCGAAATCACATGGTTTAAATAATCTTTCTAAAAGAGTTGGTCCATTATTTGCCTTGTTGTTTACAGCATCGGTATATTTGGCGATCGGTCCAGGTTTAGGGATACCAAGGGCAGGTAGTATGCCCTTTGAAATGGCGATAAGTCCATATTTACCTGCTAATTTTTCTGTTAATATCGCTAGATTGATATATACTTTAGTATTTTTTCTAGTTGCTTATTGGTTATGTTTAAATCCTAATAAGATGGTTAATCGGATGGGTAAATTTTTAACTCCGATGTTATTGATTTTAATTGCCTTGATGTTTGTTGGAATTTTGACTAAAGATACTCCGATGATTGCGGCACCTGTTAAAGAATATGCCACAAATCCGATGGTTAAGGGTTTTTTAGAGGGCTATAATACCATGGATACGATTGCAGCCTTAAATTTTGGTTTGGTTATTGCCTTGGCAATGAAAACTAAAAAGATTGAGGATGAAAAAAACATTGTCAGATTAACAATAAAAGCAGGGGTGGTAGCAGGTTTATTTTTATTGCTTATCTATGCCATGCTTACATATGTGGGTTCAGCTACTTCTAATCTTTTTGTAACTAAAAATGGGGCAGAAATTCTAAACCAGGCATCACATTTTGCGTTTGGATCGCTAGGGTCAATTTTAGTGGCAGCTATTTTCACTCTTGCCTGTCTTACTACATGTGTAGGTTTGATTACCTCAACTGGGCAATATTTTACCACTCTTACAAATAAGCTTAAGTACCAACAATGGGTTATTATCTGGACAGTACTATCTTTTTTAATTGCTAACTTCGGTTTAAATACTATTTTAAGTATTTCGGTACCTGTACTAGTGGCAATATATCCAATATCATTAACCTTGATTATTTTGGCTTTGACAGATCGCTTATTTAATTCAAATAAATATATTTATAAGGCGACAATATATGTAGTATCAATATTGAGTATTGTTGAAGGACTTAAAACAGCAGGTATTAAATTATTCTTAGTTACAGATTTATTTCAAAAATTACCCTATTATAAAACAGGTTTAGGGTGGGTATTACCAACGGTAGTTGTTTATATAATTGGTGTGATAGTTAGTAAAATATTTAAAAAATAAATTAAATTTAAGAATGTTTTAGATATAATTTTTCTATGTAAATACTTGAAATAAGCATATATTAGTTATATTATAATAATATATAAAGACGATTACAATCAGATTCAGATACATATTTAAACATGACGACAATTAAATTTTATAATTCATGAAAGGAGGAAATGATTATGAATTTGAAGAAAATGATTGTTGTTGCTACTTTATCTTCTATTGTGCTTATGGTTTTAATCATTTCTGTTTTTGCTGCTTGGTCGCCAAATTATGTTTTGCTTTGTCCGAAATTTGGAGGTTGGTCTAACCCTTCCCCTAGAGTTCAAAAAACTGATAGCAATAATGCTGTGTACAAAGTTATGGCAGCACCGCATTTTTTGCCGATTTATGGAGATTTAATTTCTAATGCAACTGGCGAAAGAACCACTGAAGAATATTATCAGGTTTGGGCAGGATACTCTGTTGATATGAGTTATATAAGTGGTTATGGGAATATTGGTTCATATCATCAAGCAAGAATTGCATCATCTGATTTTGAGCCAGATAGCAGAAATGTTACTATTAAATTTAAACCATAACGGTTATTGATTTTATGTACGAAACGGATAAAACTATCCGTTTCGTACACTGAAATGAGGTGATTATCATTAATAACAGCATTTATAAATTGAATAATAAGTACTATACATTGTTGATTTTAGGTATTGTTTTGTTGAGCGATATTTTTATTGCAACAAAGTTGAATGCTTCTCATGATGCTTTAGGTTTATATGCGGCAATGAATAGAGTTAATATCAGCTATTTTCATATGATATTTATTTGTGTGTCAATTGGACTTTTACTCGCAAGAGAGTATTCACTATATCATAGTAAATATGATGAATTGATAATTAATAGAGTAGGTAATGATAATTTTTTACGAAAGAAAATACTTGGTTGTTTTACAAAGTTTTTTATATATAGATTTTTACTAGATTTTTCATTGATAGTTGTTATTCATTTTTTTATCTATAAAATAAATTTTGCCAGACCTATAACCTTTAATATTTTTAATCATTCTTTACATTCTTTTTTTTGGAAATCAGAACCGATAAGTATTTTTATGTATTTAATTTTAGCTTCAATTGGAACAGGGATATTTGCGACTTTTATTTTTTTATTGATTGATTATATCAAGAATAAATATGTATATATTTGCTTACCATTGATTTTACAATTCTTTTCAATATTAACTATTTTTTTGCTTTGTGGTTTATTATCTACGATTACAGGTTTAAGGATTGGTGCTGGCTTTAATCATTATATAACCTATCTTAGTTATTTCTATGCTCCTGTAGCTATACTTTTTCCTGGAATGATGTTTGAAAATTTAGTAGTTTTTAATTCGATATTCTCTAATTTATTTTATTTAATTGTGATATTTATATTGTATAAATCGGTCTTAAACAAAAGGAAAAGGTATGGTTAAGACATTTTTTAAATTATTAAACAGTAAATATTTCTTTATTTATTTGTTAAGTTTACTTCCTTTATTCTATTTTAGGTATTTTGGTGGTGGACAAGAATTGACTCTTGAAATTTGGTTTTTAAATGTTGGAGTACTAAAATTATTTGTAGTACCAGCATATTTACTTTATTTGGTATTTAGAACAAGAAAAATTAAATCATTGATAAATTATATCTTGCCAAGATTTAAAGGGAAATTTATTGATTTTTTGATTAAGTTATCATTTATAGAAATTATTATATATTTTGTTTGCACATACTTTATATTGATTGTGTTGAATTTTGATTTTATTAATCGGATGGATATTCTAATTATTTATCTTTTATTTATTTTGGTATATATGATTATGAGTGTTATGATTATTAATATTACAATATTCACTAATAAAAAAATAACGATAGTTTTGACTGTGGTACCATTTGTACTTAATTTTTTAATTTCGTATTTTATTTTATCGTATGTAGAAAAACTATTTTCTTAGAAGGGAGAAATGTATGAGTGATGTTTTGGTGGAAATCAGGAATTTAAGCAAAAAGTTTAAAAATAAGCATATTTTAAATGGTTTGAATTTAATTATTAACGAGGGAGAACATATTCTTATTGAAGGCAAAAACGCTTGTGGGAAATCTACATTATTAAAAATTATTGCCAATATTTATGAAAAAACATCAGGTGAAATTATTTGTTATAAGAAATTTAAAATAGGAGCTTTTATCGAAAATCCTTCATTTATTGAAAATGAAACAGCCTTATATAATATGAAATTTCTTATTGAGTTAACTGATAAATTTAATATTGAGAAGATCAGACCTTATTTTGAATTGCTGGAATTGGATATTGATAATAAAGATACTGTTAATAAATATAGTGTCGGTATGCGACAAAAACTGGGAATTATTCAGGCTGTGATGGAAGATCAAGATTTAATATTATTCGATGAACCGACAAGAGGACTTGATAAAGATAGTGTTGAAAAATTTTATAGTTTAATAAAAATGCTGAAAGCACAAAACAGAACCTGTATTATTGTGGCTCATGATGGTGTTTCTGGTATTGATTTTGATAAGAGCTATGTGATTGAAGATGGAAAATGTAAAGAAAAAATGGCTGTTTAAATACCGTGCAATATTGTTGGACTTGGTTGTGTGTCTTGTTTCAAGTCTTGTTTCAAATAATGAAGCAACTAAAATAATTTATAAATTATCTAACTCTTCTTTAATGCTTTTTTTGGCAATTATTCATTCTTTGGCATATTGTTTATTTTTTATGGATAATAATTATTATTATTTTTTGATGAAGGAAGCTGTTGTTGTTAGAATTGGTAAAAATAAATTTAATAAATTATTGATATTAAAATCAATTAAATTAACGGTTTTATTATTGGTTTTTCAGTTGTTAATAAATATTTTGTGTTTTGGTGATTTGCTGATAGCAGAAACATTAATTATTGTGTTTTTATCATTACCATTATTTATGATTTCAATAATCATTAAAAAGAATTTTAATATTGAAGAAAATCATATTATTATAGTTCTATTAATTTTAATGACCATTGGTAAAGGTCTGATAAAATAATAATTTAAAATAAGATATTTGTTAAAATTTAAGATATTTTTCAATATCAAGCACAAAGACTACGGCACCACCAGCTTTAACACTGATTGGAAATGCTGCAAGTCTGCCGATGTCATATGAGGTGCTTGATGGTACAATTTCAGTTCGACTCTTAGATTCTACCCCGATTATCTCAATGGCTTTATCGACTAAATTATCTTCACAACCAACAATTATCGTGGTATTACCTGTCTTTAAAAAACCACCTGTTGAAGCAATTTTAGTAATTTGAAAATTAGCGTCTGTCAGAGCATTTGCGACACTGCCAGCATCATCATTTGATACGACTGCAAGAATTAGTTTCATAATATCCGCCTCCATCTATATTATACCTAATTATTAATGAAATGATGTATAATTATTGTGATTATGAGAATATTTAAAGAATACTTATATGTAATTATTTCAAGTTTTATTTTAGCGGTGGCGACAATATATTTAATTCTACCAAATAAGTTGGTATGTGGAGGAATGAGTGGTTTAACGCTGATTGCTTATCATTTTTTAAAAATTAATGAGGCGATTATTATCACTGTTCTTACAGGGGGTCTTTTTATTGTCGGATGGTTATTTATGGGCAATGATTTTGCGAAAAAGACATTATTGAGCAGTGTTGCCTATCCCATTTTTACATATTTATTGATGAAGTTGAATATTACTGTGCAGATCGATCCTTTGTTGGCGGGGATATATGCTGGAATATTAAGTGGTTTTGCGATTGGTCTTACGATGAGTGTCAATGGCAGTACTGGAGGTATGGATATTCCACCACTGATATTGAGTAAACTTACTGGCATCAATGTTGCGACATTGGTGTTGTTTACTGATGGTAGTATTGTGCTTATCGGAGCGGTTATTTATGGTCTAACTCCAACACTTATCGGTATTATTGTTTTATTGTTGACATCATATACCTTGAATAAAACTTTGACTTTTGGAACTTTTCAAAGTAAGAAGGTTGAAATTATTTCAGATAAATATCTCGAATTAAATGAGGCTTTAAATCATAGTTTGGATTATGGGACAACAATTAGTGATGTGGCAGGTGGATATTCTAAACAACATAAGAAGATGATTACCTGCGTTATTCATAATAAGTCTTATCAAAAGGTTATTGATTTAATTGGTCGTTATGATGAAAAAGCGTTTGTAGTTGTGAGTGATGCCTATGAGGTCAAGGGTGAGGGTTTTAGTTATGCTAAACGCCTTGTTCACTTGAAAAAATAAGCCTTAAAGGATAAAATTAATATTATGATAAAAATAGAAAATGTCTTTAAAATATATAAAAATGGTACCCGTGCACTTAACAATGTCAATTTGAATATTGAGGCTGGTGAGTTTGTATATATTATGGGCTCAACAGGCTCTGGTAAATCAACATTGATTAAATTGTTAGATGGTGAGGAAATTCCTAGTGGGGGTTTGGTCGAAGTTGGTGGTGTTAATGTTGGCAAGTTAAAACATCGCAAGGTTCCTTTATATAGACGCAATATCGGTGTTGTTTTTCAAGATTATCGCTTATTGCCAAAGAAGACAGTTTTTGAAAATATTGCCTTTGCCATGCAGGTTTGTGATGCTAAGGATGCTGATATTAGAAAAAGGGTTCGTAAGGTTATGAAATTGGTTGAATTAAAGGAAAAATCAACTTGTTTTCCTAATGAACTATCTGGTGGTCAACAACAACGCGTGGCGATTGCTCGTGCGATTGCCAACCGTCCGAAGATCTTAATTGCCGATGAACCAACTGGTAACCTAGATCCTAAGATGAGCGATGATATTATTAAATTATTTGAACGCATTAATAAAGAAGAAAATACGACAATTTTGATTGTAACCCATGACAGTGTGATTGTTAAAGAACATCCTAAGCGAACCATTGTCTTAGATAGTGGACATATTGTGGGTGATATGAATGGTGGTGTACCGAATGTTTAGGAGATTTTTTAGACATATTAATGAAGGGCTGCAGGGGGTTATTCGCCACTTTGCGATGAGTATTTCCAGTGCCACGGCTGTTACAGTTACCCTTATTTTGATTATTGTTTTTTTGGTTTTTACTTCTAATCTTCAAGAGATTACTAAGAATATTGAAAATTCAATCAATATTACTGCTACGGTAAAGTTTGAAGCTGAGGGTAAAAACAATATTCAACGCATTGAAAATGACCTTAAAAGAATTGCAGGTGTTAAAGAAGTTAAATACCATACCAAACAACAAGAGTATGAATATTTTTTAAGCAATTACCAAAATGAACAAAAGGCGCTATTTGAATCATATAGTGGTGAAAATCCTTTTAAAGATGCCTTTCTGATTGAAATTTACGATGGCAAACAAATTGATATCATCAACAATAAGATTAAACAAATTGATGGCATTTTCAGTAGTGAATATGGTGGTCTTTCATCACAAAGACTAATTGAATTACTCGATAATGTGCGTGTTGGTGGTTTGGTGTTAGTTATATCACTGTGTTTACTAGCGATATATCTTGTTTATAACACTATTAAAATTACTATTTCAGCTCGTGCTGATGAAATTTGGATTATGCGTAATGTCGGTGCTAAAAATGGCTATGTTCGAGCGCCCTTTCTTGTGGAAGGTATTGTTATTGGGATGATGGGAGCTATTATTCCAATGGCGCTTGGTACCTTTGGCTATGCCTATATTTATCGTGTTACTGGTGGCTATATTGGGGCTAAGATATTACCGTTAATTGAACCTTATCCATATATTTTATATATTGCAGCCATTGCCCTGGGTATTGGTGTTGTGGTTGGTTTTATAGGTTCGTATTGGAGTGTATGTAAGTACTTGAGGATTAAACGATGAAAAAAACAATTAATCTTGTTGTAGTTATTCTTTTGTGTTTTTTATGCTTCGGTATTAAAGAAACTAAAACTATTAGAGCCAATGTGTCAATTGAAGACTGTGTCGGTGATGTTTCGCCTGAAAATCGGGATGAGTGTTTAGCCCTGCAAGAAAAACTTAAGGCGGATAATGAAAAGACGAAACAAGCGCTTGCTGAAGCTGCTAAAGATATTAAAGAGGCAATTAAAAAAGCTCATGAGATCCAAGAGAAGATTAATGAGATTCAAAAGGATGTTGATGATTTAAATATTAAGATTAGTGCTTTGGAATCTTCGATTGAGGTACTTACTAAAAATATTAAGGTTAATGAAAAAGATATTAATAATATTCGTAAAAAGATTTTAGATCGGATGGCTTCAATGCAGACGGTTATGCACTATAATCCGATGGTTGATTTTATTATGGGGGCAACATCATTTGAAGATTTAATTCGCCGAACTATCGGTATTAAACAAATTAATGAATATGATGAAAAGGTTAAAACGGACTTGGCAATTAAGGTCAAGACTTTAAACGAGGAAAAGACTAAGCTTAAAGTGGCTAAAGAAGATATTGTTAAGTCTAAAAATATTTTGGTCTATAAACAAGATGAATTGGTAATACAAAAAGATTACTATGAAATTTTAAAAGTGGAATTATTAAAAAAACAAGAAGATTTAAGACTTGAATATAGTCAGGTTGCTAGTAACATCGGTGCTATTAAAGAGGGCATCGCCAATATTAAAACCGATAATATCACAACCTCAGATGGTTGGACGGTCCCTGTGAATGGTGATTATTGGATTAGTGCTGGCACTTGGGAGTATCCGGGTGGTGGACGCCATTTAGGCATTGATTTTGCAGGGGATGTCGGTACTGATATTATCGCTCCTGCCAATGGGGTGGTAGTACAAACCTATGATGGTTGTCCTACATATGGTGGTCTTGGTGATTATTGTGGTGAATTGGCAGGATTGGGTAATCAGGTAAGATTGGTTGTAGTAGTAAATTCTAAGCTATATGGTGTTACGATCGGACATATGCAAAATGGTAGTGTTACAGCCAATTATCAACAGGTTAATGCTGGTGCGTATCTAGGAAAAATGGGTTCTAGTGGTTCATCAAGTGGACCTCATGCCCATGTGGAAATTGTTTATCTAGGCGAAGAAAGCTATTGGAAGAATCAAGGTTCAGGTACGGCGATTGCCAATTATGTAAATGCTTGGAGCGGTGATTTAAGTTTTGATGCCGCCAGAGAAGAAGATGCATATATGCAATCTGCTTGTGAAAATCATAGTGGCCACCCATGTAGAATAAGACCAGAAACAATATTTGGAGGCTAAGTATATGGAAGAAAATCAAGAAAAACATCAAGATACGACGATTATTAAACTTAATAAAGTTTTACTTAAGAGTGAAAGAGAAGAATTGAATAGGAAACGCAAGACAAAGGCATTCTTTGTCTTATCTTTTCTTGTGGTTTTTGCGATTGGAGTCGTGGCTGGCTTTGGACTTAATAATAAAAAGATTGCCAATATCAATAGTAATACTCAAGACGAAATAATAGAGGCTTTAAATGGTTATTGGTTATATGGTGATCATTATGAAGATTTATCAACAGTTTTAAAAGATAAGGCTTTAAAAGGAATGACAACTTTTGCTGACGATCCTTATACGACATATTTCTCTAAGGAAGAAGCCTTAGAATTTAACCAAAATGTTTCAATGAATATTACGGGTATTGGTGTTGGACTTAATGAGGATGTCAATAAAGATGTCTTTATAACTAAGGTATATGATAAATCACCAGCTAAAAAAGCAGGACTTATTGCAGGGGATATTTTTTATGCGGTTAATGATCAAAAAGTAGCTGGTATTGGTATTAAAGCCTTAAAGGACTTGGTAATTGGTAGTGAAAATACCACAGTTGAAATTAAGGTTAAGCGTAATGAAACTATTAAGTCATTTTCAATCAAACGCGAAAAGATTGATTTTTCAGCCTTTGGTGAAAAAAGAGGAAATTATTATTACTTAAATATTAATTCTTTTGGTGAAGAAACTGATCTTCGAGTTAGCGAATATCTTAATGATATGAAAAATGAGGGCTTAAGTAACTTAATTATTGATTTAAGAGATAATGGTGGCGGCTATTTAACGGCAGTTACTAAGATTCTTGGTTTATTTTTAGATCGGGATGCGACCTGCTTAATTGAAGAATATAAGGATGGAAGCCAAAAAGTCGATAAGGTTCAAGGAAGTAAAATGAATCACATTAAAAAGATTGTTCTACTTCAAAATCAAAGCAGTGCCAGTGCTTCAGAAGTATTTATTATGGCTCTTAGAGAACAATTTCCTAATCTTACTACTGTTGGAACGACAACCTATGGTAAGGGGGTCATTCAGGGTCAATATGAATTAAGTGATGGTAGTGTTTTAAAGCTTACAACATCTAAATGGCTATCTAGTAAGGGTGTTTGGATTAACGGCAAGGGTATTAATCCTGATCATCAAGTTAATCGACCACTATTCTTTGACTTTGAATTTAAAGCGATGAATGATGATGAGAGCTTAAAACTGGGTGATAGTGATAATCGTATTGGCAGTATTCGTCTAGGTTTGGAATTTTTAGGTTATCATACCGAAGCTTATGGAACATATTTTGATGAAAGTCTGGTACAGGCAATTAAGAATTATGAAGGTGATAATAACTTAGAAACAACAGGGATAATTAGTCGTAAGCTCCAACAAAATATTGTTACTAGTGCTAATCGTTTATACAATAACGACTATCAAAATCATGATCCTCAGATGAAAAAGGCAATTAAATTAATTAATGAATAAAAAGTTTGAATTAGTAAGTGATTATGAATTAAAGGGTGATCAAATCAAGGCTGTTGATTCTTTAGTCGAGGGCTTGAACAATCATCAAAAACATCAGGTTTTACTTGGGGTTACTGGCTCAGGTAAGACTTTTACTATTGCCAATGTCATTGCCAGAGTTAATAAGCCAACCATTGTCTTTGCCCACAACAAAACTCTTGCGGGTCAATTGTATAGTGAATTTAAAGCACTGTTTCCTCATAACCGTGTAGAATACTTCGTATCTAATTTTGACTATTACCAACCAGAGGCGTATATGCCTAAAACAGATACTTATATTGAAAAAACCGCTGATACCAATAAAGAATTGGATATGCTTAGAATGAGTACCTATAATTCAATGTTGGAACACTCAGATACGATAGTAGTTGCCAGTGTGGCCTGTATTTATGCTTCAAGTGATCCCGATAGTTATCGAGGAATGTTTTTTACGCTTAAAGTCGGTGAAGCCTTCGATCGGCAATCATTGATTAAAAAATTAGTTTCTTTACAATATAAACGAAACAATACCGAACATATCCGCGGAACTTTCAGCGTTATTGGTGATAGTGTTGAAATAACCCCAGGACATACTGAAGAATATTTGGTTAGAGTTGAATATTTTGATGATGAGATTGAACGAATTGTAGAAATTGACCCTTTATCTAAAAAAGTATTAAGAGGCTTTACTCTGTATAATTTCTTTCCTGCTGAGGCCTATGCCCGCGATATTGACGATATTCATAGTGCCTGTGAAAACATTGAAAAAGAATTAGAACAGCGCCTGCAACATTTCAAAGCCAAAAATCAAGCATTGGAATATGAACGCCTAGAACAACGAACCCGATATGATTTAGAAAGCTTGAGAGAATTTGGCTATTGCAGTGGTATAGAAAATTATTCAATGCATATTGATAAGCGCAAACATGGTCAAAGACCATTTAATTTATTTGATTATTTTAAAGATGATTTTTTATTGGTTATTGATGAAAGCCATGTGTCATTGCCGCAGATTAGAGGGATGTTTAATGGCGACCGCGCTCGTAAACAAACATTGGTGGACTATGGTTTTAGATTGCCTAGTGCCTTGGATAATCGTCCGATGACCTTTGAGGAATTTGTGGATATTGATTGTGATCGAATATATATCAGCGCCACCCCTGGCGACTATGAATTGGAGTTGGTTAATCATCAGGTTATCGAGCAGATTATTAGACCTACGGGATTGGTGGATCCGAAATTAGAGGTTCGTAAGAGTTATGGTCAAATTGATGATTTATTGGAAGAAATTCATAAACAAATCACTAAAAATGAACGGACTTTAATCACTACTTTAACGGTTAAAATGGCTGAAGATTTAACGGCATTTTTGGTTAAACAGGGTATTAAGGTGGCTTATTTACATCATGAAACAAAGACTCTTGAACGAATCGAAACTATTTTAGATTTACGCAAGGGTAAAATTGATGTTTTAGTTGGCATTAATTTACTTCGTGAGGGTTTAGATTTACCTGAGGTTAGTTTAGTAGCTATTATCAATGCTGATAGTGAAGGCTTTTTAAGAAGTTATCGTTCACTTATTCAAACTATTGGTCGGGCTGCTAGAAACAGTGAAGGTAGGGTTATCATGTATGCTGATAATATTACTGATTCAATGAGGAAGGCCATTGATGAAACCAATCGTCGTCGAGAAATTCAAATTAAATATAATATTGAACACAACATCACTCCTAAGACGATTATTAAGACTATTAGTGAACCGATTCACGGCAAAGAAACCAAGAGGATGGCACTTAAATATCAACATCGTAAAAAGAAAAATGCGGTCGATCAAAAACAATTTATTGAGAATTTAAGAATCGAGATGTGTGAAGCTGCCAAAGCATTAAATTTTGAAAGAGCGATGGAATTAAGGGATGTTATTATGGAGATAGAAAATGAATAAAATAACTTTAAAAAATAGTTTATATGGTTTAATTGGAGCAATAGTTTTAGGCTTCGGTATTGGTACATGGGACTTTGTGCGACTTGGCTTTGATTCGATTAATGTTTTTTATAATGCACTTTGTAATATTACAGGTTTATCGTTCTCGGCTATTAATTTTATTGGTGGGGCAGTGATGATTGTGGCCTGTATCATCATTGATCGTAAACAATTGGGAATTGCCACATTTATCAATGTTGTGATCATCGCCTTAAGTATTAAGTACACAGGCTATTTTTATAGTCATTTTTATACTGATAATTTCTTTGTGAAGTTATTGATTCATTTTGTTGGTTTAAATGCCATTGCCCTTGGGGCAGCAATGATTGTGGTGTGTGATTTGGGTAAATCGCAATATGATGCCTTTGTTTTTGCGATTGCTTCAAAAAGTAAAAAATCATTTGTCTTTATCCGTTATATTGTTGATGGTGTGGCCTTAACACTAGGAATCTTATTAGGAGGAAGTTATGGTATTGGTACAATTATTGCCATCTTATTTATCGGTCATTTAATGAAGCAATATATCAAGGTATTGAAAAGATGAATAAGGTCTTGGTTATTGTTGGGGCCACTGCCAGTGGTAAGAGTGCCTTGGGGATTAAATTAGCTAAACTTTTGAATGGTGAAATTATCTCTGGTGATAGTGTGCAGGTCTATAAGCATTTTAATATTGGTTCTGCTAAAATTTCTAAGGAAGAAATGGCTGGTGTTAAACATTACTTAATTGATGAATTGGATATTAAGGATGATTTTAGTGTTTATAACTTTCAAAAAAAGGCACGGGCCTATCTTAAACAAATTATCGCTAGTCATAAATTACCTATTATCGTTGGTGGAACAGGGCTTTATATTAGGGCTGCCCTATATGATTATCAATTTGAAGAAATTGATCACTGTGATTATCAATGGGATAATTATGATGATGAAACACTATATAAGATGATGGTGGATATTGATCCACTCAGTGCTCAAAAAATTCACCCTAATAATAAAAGAAGAATTATAAGAGCCTTGGACATATATCATAGCACCAGTAATACTAAAAGCAGTTTAGAAGCAAAACAAAGCCATCAACCGATTTATGATGTGATGATGATCGGTATTAAACCTGAGCGTAAACTCTTATACCAAAGAATTGAAGCCAGAGTTGAGGCGATGTTTAAAAATGGTTTAGTTGATGAAGTTGAGGACTTATTAAATAGGGGTGCCAGTTTTGATGATAAGGCTTTTAAGGCTATTGGCTATAAAGAATTTAAAGAATATTTTGAGGGTCAAATTGATTTAGCTGAGGTTAAAAGATTAATTATTAAGCATACTAAAAATTATGCTAAAAGACAGGAAACATGGTTTAATAATAAAGAAAATGTTTATTGGATTGATGGGGATAATTGTGATCAATTGATTGATAAAGTAAGGGATTGGCAAAATGCAGGATAAATTATTAAGAATGGAAGCCTTAATCGGTAGTGATTGTTTAGATAATTTAAAAGCTGCTAAAGTGATGATTTGTGGAGTAGGCGGTGTCGGTAGTTTTGTTGCTGAAGCCTTGGCCCGTAGCGGTGTCGGTAAAATGGTGCTTATAGACTATGATGACATCGACATCAGCAATCTTAACCGTCAACTTGAAACGGATATTAATAATATTGGTAAGTCCAAGGTGGAGGCAATGGCTAAACGAATTACAATGATCAGTGATTGTGAGGTCAGCTTCAGAAAAGAATACATTGATGAAAATTTTAGTTTAGCTGATGATTTAGACTATGTAATTGATTGCATCGACAGTCTTAATTCCAAATTGGTCTTGGCCAAATTGGCTAAACAAAAGGGTATTAGACACTTGGCCTCTATGGGAGCTGCTAAAAGAATAGAAGCTGGAAATATCATCTATTGTAATCTCGATAAAACTTTCAACGATCCTCTTGCGAGAAGGTTTCGTGAATTGGTTAAAAAAGAGCGTTATCAGCATAATATTAAGGTGGTATTTAGTGATTCTTTACCAATTAAGACTAATTTTGGGTTATTACAAAAACAAAAAACGCTAGGAAGTTGTATAATGGTTACAGGTGCTATTGGACTTAAAATAGCCGAAGTTGTGCTTAAACAACTTATGGAGGTAAAACGATGAAATTTAAAGATTTTGAATATCAAAGAATTAATTTTGAAACAATCGAAGAAACATTTAAACCCTTATTGAAAGAACTTGAGGAGGCTAAGGACAGCGTAACTTTTAATAAGGCGTTTAATAAGATTAATGAGTTTAGAAATCATATTACAACCCAAACGGTTTTGTGTAGTATTCGTCATGATATTAATACTAATGATGAATTTTATACTAAGGAAAATGATTATTGGGATGAGATTTTGCCGAAGGTACAGTTGTTCGACAATCTTTTCTATAAGATATGTCTTGCCTATCCTAGGCGTGATGAATTGAATATTCCTGATACTTTCTTTAAGATTGCTGAATTTTCATTAAAGAGTTTTGATGAAAAGATTATTGAAGAACTGCAATTAGAGAATAAATTAACCAGTGAATATACTAAATTAAAGGCTGGAGCCTTAATTGAATTAGATGGTAAGACCTATAATTTATCATCTTTGGGTCCTAAATTAAGCGACACTGACCGTGATGTTAGAAAGCGTGCTTATAAGGCTGTGAATGATTATTTTGAAAAACATGAGGCCGACTATGACCGTGTTTATGATGAATTGGTCAAGGTCAGAGATCGCATGGCTAAGAAATTAGGCTATGCCAACTATGTTGAAATGGGTTATATGCGTATGCAAAGAATTGGCTATGATAAGAATATGGTGGCTAAGCTTCGCAAACAAGTATTAGAAGATATTGTGCCGATTGTCAGTGATATTTATGAGGCTCAACGCATAAGGCTGGGGCTTGATAAATTAATGGAATACGATCGTTCACTTACTTTTTTAAGTGGTAATCCTACCCCTAAGGGAAGCAAGGATGAATTGGTTGCCAAGGCTTTGAATATGTATAAAGAAATGTCGCCTGAAACTGGGGCCTTCTTTGAGATGATGGTCAACCATGATTTATTTGATTTAGAATCAAAGGATGGTAAAAATACAGGTGGTTACTGCACTGATATTCCTGATCATAAAGTACCATTTATTTATGCCAACTTTAATGGTACTGCTGGTGATGTCGATGTTTTAACTCATGAAGCAGGTCATGCCTTCCAAGCCTATATGACCGCTAGGAGTAACACCATTCCTGAATGCGCCTTCCCAACGATGGAAACTGCAGAAATTCATTCAATGAGTATGGAATTTTTTGCCTATCCTTGGATTGAAGACTTTTTCAAGGAAGATAGTATCAAATATCGTTACAAACATATTAGTGGTACCCTTAAATTTTTACCTTATGGTGTTCTTGTGGATCACTTCCAACATGAAGTATATGAAAATCCAGAAATGAGTATCGCTGATCGTAAGGCAACATGGAAGAAATTAGAAGCGATGTATGAACCATTTATAAACTATGAAGATGATGATTTTGCGGCTAAGGGTACCTTCTGGTATCGACAAGGTCATATCTTCCAATCTCCTTTCTACTATATTGATTACTGTATTGCTCAACTTTGTGCATTACAATTTTTCAACCGTAGTCTGATTAAAGATGAAGGAACTTGGGAAGATTATTTAACGATTTGTCGCAATGGTGGTACTAAGAATTTCCTCGAGAATGTTGCTGATGCTCACCTTGATTCACCATTTGAAGAAGGAAGCATTGCGAAAATTATCGGCAATATCGTGTCAGAATTAAATAAATATGATGTTTCAAAGTATTAGGAGGTACAGATGAACAATTATAATTATGATTATATCGAAGAAGAAAGAAGTATTGATTTAAATCGTTATCTTGTTTCAACTTTCGGATTATTGGCAGCAGGACTTGCACTATCAACGCTAGCTGGGGCAGTAATCAGCAGATATTTTTTAGGTTTACTTTTTGAAAATCGAGCTTTTATCTTGATTGCGATCATGGTTCAATTGGCACTTGTGATTAATTTATCCGCAAGAATTACCAAGATGGAAACCGTTACTGCTTGGCTTAGTTACTTCGGTTATTGTTTAATTACTGGAATTAACTTTGCGTTTTTGATGTTGTCATTTGAAATAACTTCAATGGTTATGGCCTTTGGTATGACAGCTGTGGTTTTTACTTCTATGGCTATTATTGGGCTTACAGGCAAAGTTGATTTTACGAAATTTGGTAGTTATTTTTTGGTGGGCTTATTAGCGATTATCATCATCAGTATTTTAAATGTCTTCTTCTTTAAAGCTGAAGGATTAAGCTTATTTGTTTTATACGGTGGAGTAATTTTGTTTTTAGGTTTAACAGCTTATGATGTTCAAAAAATTAGAAACATCTATTATGAAGTCCAACATGATGATAAGTTAAGAAATAATTTTATGGTTTATGGAGCCTTTCAGTTGTATCTTGATTTTGTTAATTTATTTATTTATATCCTAAGAATTTTTGGTCGAAGAAGAAATTAACAGAGTTAGCATTTTAAATTATTAATAAGTTTAAAAAGACTATTATAAATTGGTCCATTAATGTCCGATATTTAATAGTCTTTTATTATTGTTGGGTTTTATTTGCGATAAATTATTAGCAGTTAAATAATATTTTAAGCATTAATATGTTAGAATTGACTTATATTAAAAAATTATGCACTATCTTTGTAAGAATTGTAAATATGAATTTGATTATCTACCGCCAGTTCATCAACATCGTATGGCCTTTGGTAAATTTGGTGGTGATAAATGTATAATCTGTCGCAGGGGACAGGCGCTTGAAAAAGTTTGTCCTAAGTGTGGTGAGAAGTCTTTTGAAGTTAGTGTTAAAATTCCTAAAGAATTCATTTAAAGGAGGAAATAGATAGATGAGTGTTAGAATTCAAGATGATTTATATCAAGCAGTTAATGGTGAATGGTTAAAAAGTGCTGTAATACCTGATGATCGCCCGACTACTGGTGGTTTTGCAGACCTAGATCAAGAAGTGGAAAAAATCTTAATGAAAGATTTTAAAGAGATGGCTTGCGGTGATAGGGAGATTCCTAATATTTTAGGAATGAAGGATGCGATTAAATATTATAAACAAATTTTAAATATTGAAAAGCGTAATCAAGAGGGTATTAGCCCACTTATGCCTTTGTTGAATAAAATTAAAGCTATTAAGTCCCTTGATGATTTTAATAGTAGAATTAAAGAATTGGCATTTGATAGTATTGAATTACCGATTAATTTCTTTGTGCAGGCAGATATGAAGGATGCTTTGAACCATAGTTTTACTATTCAAGGTCCAGACATCATTCTTCCAGATACGACATATTATGGTAATGATGCTGGTAAGAGTTTGTTGGAAATTTATCAAAATACCGCTTTAAAATTGATGGATTATACTGACTTAACGGATGCAGATAAAAAAAGATATGTTGAAGATACATTGGAATTTGATGAGCTTGTATCAAAAAGAGTAAAGAGTCAATTAGAGTGGGCGGACTATGTTAATGACTATAATCCGATGGCTATTGATGATGTTATTGAATATTTAAGACCTTTTGATATTCGAGGATTTTTGTATGCGGTCTATGGTGATGATTTACCAAGGACAATTATTGTTAGAGATCCTAGAGCGATTAAAGAGTTTAAAGAATATTTTAATGAAACAACCTTTACGAAGTACTTGCATTGGTTATATGTTAGAACCCTCTTATCTGGAGCATCATTTTTATCAGAAGAAATGACAGCTCTTTCTCATGTGTATCGTC
This sequence comes from Erysipelotrichaceae bacterium, assembly GCA_034180345.1. Classification (GTDB taxonomy): domain Bacteria; phylum Bacillota_I; class Bacilli_A; order Erysipelotrichales; family Erysipelotrichaceae; genus RGIG5681. Next base: position 22,260 of record JAXFOQ010000040.1, read on the forward strand.
GTAGTCTTGTAGGTATTGAAAAGGATCCTGTTTTAGAAAAACAAGCCTATCAACGAGCATCTTCAATGTTTGATGAACCAATCGGAGTTTATTATGGACGCACATATTTTGGTGAAGAAGCTAAGCAGGATGTAGTTTTGATGGTTAAGAAAATTATCAAAGCCTATGAGGGAAGAATGAGAAAAAATACCTTCCTTGAAGAAGCTACAAAGGAAAAAGCCTTACTTAAATTAGCTAATATCACAATCAAAATGGGCTATCCTGATGAGGTTCATCAGTATTATGAATTGATGAGTGTAAATGAAGAAGATTCATATTTTGAAACAACACAAAAATTAAATCATGTTTTGTTGGAAAGAAATTTGAATAAACTTAATAAGGCAGTGGATAAGACAGAGTGGGAAATGCCAGGACATATGGTTAATGCTTGTTATGACCCAAGTAAAAATGATATTACCTTCCCATCGGCAATTCTTCAAAAACCTTTCTATGCGATTGATCAAAGTGTAAGTGAAAATCTTGGTGGTATTGGTGCGGTTATTGGCCATGAAATATCACATGCCTTTGATAATAACGGTGCGCATTTTGATGAAAATGGAAACTTAAACAATTGGTGGCTTGAAAAAGACTTCGCTGAATTTGAGAAACTTACTAAAAATATGATTGAACAATTTGATGGCATTGATTTCTGTGGCGGTAAAGTCAATGGTGAACTTGTTGTGAGTGAAAATATTGCCGATAATGGTGGTATGGGGGCGACACTTGAAATATTGCACCAAGAAAAAGATGCTGATTTTGAGGCCTACTTTAAAAACTGGGCAAGGGTATGGTGTCATAAATCTAAAGAGGAATATGTATTATTGTTATTGAGTAATGATGTACATGCCCCAGGTGAGTTGCGTAGCAATATGCAGCCTCGTAATTTCCAAGAGTGGTATGATACTTTTGGAGTTACTCATGAAGATAAAATGTATCTACCTGAAGAAAAACGGATAACGATTTGGTAATATTATAAAATTCCATCTTATAATTGGATGGAATTTTATTTTAGGCAATAAAAAAACTTACATTGTGTAAGTTTAGTGTACTACATGTACAACCCTTGCGGGCGGTTAAGATAAATCTTTATTTGAACTCGTTATGTAGTTAATTAGGGATCAACTACATTCTTAGTATAACTCAAACAAATATAAAATCAATATTAATTTTAATATTTTATTTTGTTGTGCATTTTTTTGTACATAAGATTGATTATAATATTGTTAAAGGATATAATTACAAAAAGGAGAAAATATGTACAAATTAGATGAATATTATTTAGGGTTTGATATAGGAACAAATTCTGTCGGTTGGGCAGTTACTGACAACAAATATAAGGTATTAAAATTTAATGGAAAATCTATGTGGGGTGTTCGGATGTTTGATGAAGGTAAAACAGCTTTAGAACGCCGAACTTTCAGAGCTGTCAGAAGAAGAAAAGAAAGACAAAAATTTAGATTAAGTTTACTTGAAGATTTATTTAAAGATGAAATTTCTAAAAAAGATATGGGTTTTTTTATGCGTTTAAAAGAAAGCGCTTACTACAAGGAAGATAAAAGTATATGCCAAAAGAATGCGCTATTCAATGATATTAATTATAAAGATAAAGACTATCATAAAGAATATCCGACCATTCACCATTTGATTAAACATATTATAGATGATAAAAGTCCTGTTGATATTCGCTTGCTATTTCTTGCGATTCATTATTTAATAAAAAATCGAGGGCATTTTCTATTTGCTGGAAATTTTAAAATTGAAGGATCGTTTAATGAACTTTTCAATAATCTAAAGAAAACGATTGAAGATGATTTGGGTATAGTTTTGATTGTGATTTAGACAAAATCGAAAAAATTTTAGGAGATAAATCACTCGGTATTACCAGAAAAAAAGAAAGTTTGATTAAAGAAATCAAAATTGATTCAAATGATAAAACTGCTAAAGAGATAATTAAAGCTATCTGTAATTTATTAAGTGGTGGTAAAGAATCAATCAAAAAAATATTTTCTGATGTGGAAAATGAAGATGTTGCTAAAATTCAATTTTCTTCTGCCAATTATGATGAGGATAAAGATAAACTTGAGGCTGTTTTAAATGAAAAAATACTTTTAATTGAACAATTAAAAGCCCTATATGATTGGTCGGTGCTGGAAGAAATGCTAAAATTTGCCGATGCAGATAAAGATGGGATAAAACGCATTTCATCGGCGAAAGTAAATATTTATAATCAACATAAAGATGATTTGAAAAAATTAAAAAAGGTTATTAAAAATCATTATACTGCAAAAGATTACAATGATATTTTCCGTTCTAAAAATATCGAAAATAACTATGTTTTATATAGTGGCAAACCAATTATAAATTCTAAAAATAAGGTTATTACAAATTGTACTCAAGCGGAATTTTGTGATTTTTTAAAAAAGAATTATTTTAATAAAGATTTTGATGATGACTTATATAAAGAGGTCAAAGAAAAAGTTGTCAATGGAATTTTACTTCCCAAGCAAGTTAATTCTGGCAATGGAGTTATTCCATATCAACTAAAAAAGGCCGACTTAATTAAAATGCTAGATAATGCAGAAAAATATTTTGAATTTTTAAAGGTTAGTGATAACTATGGAAGTGTAAAAGATAAAATAATTAAATTAATGGAATTCCGTATTCCATATTATATCGGACCGATAAATCCTTATCATAAAGACGGGATTCACTGTTGGGTTGAAAGAAAAATTGAGCATGAAAAAGTAATGCCTTGGAATTTTAACGATGTTATCGATGTGGAAACTACCAGGGAAAAATTTATTACTACTAGAACCAATAAATGTACTTATCTTTTGGGGGAAGATGTATTACCGAAAGAATCACTTTTATATTCTGAATTTATGATTTTAAATGAATTGAATAATTTACGCTTTAGCGGTAAAACATTAGATGAAATTAATTCAGGATTAAAATCAGAAATATTTAATCATTTATATAAAAAGGAAAGAAAAGTAACAATCAATAAAATTAAAGAATTGATGAAATGCAAGGGGATTAATACTGAAGATTTAGTTGTTTCAGGTGTAAATGGTGATTTAAAAGCTAATTATAAGTCGTATTTAGATTTTAATTTTATATTAGGTAATGAAATTGAAAAAGAGAATACTAAAAATATGATAGAAGATATCATTAAATATATTGTTATTTTTGGTGCAGAAAAACAAGTATTGAAAGAAATGCTAAAAAAGAAATTTGGAGATAATTTAACAAATGATCAAATTAAAAAAATAGTTAAATTAAATTACAAAGAATGGGGAAGATTATCTCGTAAATTATTAACGGGCATTGAAGGTATAGATAATAATACTGGCGAATATACCAGTATTATTGGAATGATGCGTAGTACTAATAATATTTTTATGGAATTATTATCAAAGGATAAATATACCTTTTTAGCTGAAATTGAAAAAAATAACAATCCAAAAAATATTGATAAGTTAAAATATGAAGTTTTAGATGATTTATATGTTTCTCCTGCTGTAAAAAGATCTTTATGGCAAACACTTAAAATCACAAACGAAGTGGTTAAAATTATGAAACACTCTCCTAAAAAGGTTTTTATAGAGATGACAAGAGAACATTCTGATAATCATAATCAAAAAGATTCTCGAAAAGAATTTTTAAAGAAAATATATAGTAAATTAGAAGATGAGTACAAGGATGTCGGACAATGTTGCGATAAAATCGAAGATCGAAGATTTAGAAGTGATAGAATATTTTTATATTTTACACAACTAGGAAGATGTGCATATTCAAATAGAACTATAGATTTTGAAGATATTTTCAATGAAAATATTTACGACATTGATCATATTTATCCTAAGTCAAAATTTTATGATGACGGAATTGATAATAAAGTTTTAGTTTTGAAAGAATATAATGCTAAAAAAGATAATAAATACCCACTTGTTGATGAATTATCTCATTTCCGTCAAGAAAGATTATGGAAGATTTTGCGCCAAAAAGAACTTATTTCAGAAAAGAAATATCAACGCTTAATGCGTAAAGAACCTTTTAGCGATAAGGAGTTAAGTGAATTTATTGCTAGGCAGCTTGTAGAAACTAGTCAATCAGCTAAAGCTTCTGCTGAAATATTGAAAAATTATTTAACAAAGAATAATGAAGAAACTGAAATTGTTTATGTAAAAGCTGGCAATGTTTCGCGTTTTAGACAATATTTTGATTTGATCAAATGTCGTGATATTAACGATTTTCACCACGCACATGATGCCTATTTAAATATTGTGGTAGGCAATGTTTATAACACTAAATTTACAAAAAGCCCACAAAATTTTATTAAGGAAAGCTCGAAAAATAGAAATTATAATATTGATATTAAAGCGAACTTTATTCATGATATTAAAAGAGGCGATGTTGTTGCTTGGAAAGAAAATGAGTCGATTAAAATCGTTAAGAAGCAAATGCTTAACAATAATATTCAAACATCATATCAAAGTCAGATTAAAATCGGACAATTTTATGATCAAAATATAGTTGGGAAAGATTCCGCAAAATGCCCTATTAAAGGTAAAGGGGTTATTAGTGATTTATCTAAATATGGTGGTTATAGCGGGATTCGTTCTTCTTATTTTTCATTGATTGAATATAAACAAAAAAATAAAAATATTAGAAGAATTGAAAGTGTACCATCTTATATTGCTTCAAGAATTGAAAAAGATTATAAATTATTGGAATTATATTTTAAAGAATTGTTATCTACAACTGAAGTTAAAATTTTGATTGATAAAATTAAAATTGGTACAGAATTAATTTATGGGGGATTTAAATATAAAATTAATGGTAATGATAAACAAAATTTGATTATTTGCCCTGTAATTCAATTGATATTAGAAAAGAATCAATATAATTATTATAAAAAGATTAGCTCATTTTTAAATAAGATGTCTTCAAATAAAAATATTGAAGTAGATGAAATTAAAGACAAAATTTCTGTAAAAGAAAATGTCGACTTTTATCAGACTTTAATTAATAAAATTGATAATTCAATTTTTAGTAATAGGGTTAATAATCAAAATAAAGATATAAAAAATGGTTTTGAAATATTTAAAAATCTTTCTATTAAAGATCAAATTTTGGCATTGAGTGAATTATTAAAAATCTTTAAGGCTAAACCAATAAATCCAAATTTTTCATTGATAAATGGTTCTAAAAGTATTGCTGTACCAAGAATTTCAAAAAATTTGAACTGCAAAAATACTTATAAATTGGTTTATAAATCGGTTACTGGTTTGTTTGAGGAGGTAATAGATTTAAATAAAATATGAGTTGGAGAACGATTGTTATTAGTGAGTGTGCCAAAATTGATTATAAAATGAATTATTTGGTAATTAGAAAAGACAATGAAGTAAATAGAGTTTTTATTAATGAAATTGCTATATTGATTATTGAAAGCACAGCTGTTTCAATGACTTCTTATTTAATGTCCGAACTAATTAAAAATAAAGTTAAAATAATTTTTTGTGATGAAAAAAGAAATCCTGAGTCAGAACTTATTTCTTATTATGGCAGTCATGATACCAGCGAAAAAATTAGAAGACAGATGCGATGGAATAAAGAACTTAAATCATTGTTATGGTCTGTGATTGTTAGTGAAAAGATTAAGCAACAGATGTTATTTTTGAAAGAATTAAAAAATGATCGTTATAAACTTTTGGAACAATATACTTATGAAATTGAACAAGGAGATTCAACAAATAGAGAGGCTCATGCAGCTAAAGTATATTTTAATTCTCTTTATGGCAATGAGTTTAGCAGGGTGGATGATTGTAATATTAATGCAGCTTTAAACTATGGTTATTCTTTGCTTCTGTCTGCATTTAATCGCGAAATAAGTAAAAATGGTTATTTGACACAAATTGGTATATTTCACGATAATATGTTCAATCATTTTAATTTATCTTGTGATTTTATGGAACCTTTTAGACCTATTATCGATCGTAAGGTTTATTCTATGAAACTTGAAAAGTTTGACTCAGAAGAAAAATTGGAGTTAATCGACTTAATTAACTCTAAGGTAAATATTGATTCAAAAAATCATTATTTACTTAATGCTATTCAAATATATACAAAAAGTATTTTTGATGCTTTAGATGATAGTGATTTATCGTTAATAAAAATGTATAAGTATGAGTTATAGATTTATGAGAGTATTGGTGTTTTTTGATTTGCCGACAACTACAGCCGATGAAAGAAGAGAGTACACGAAGTTTCGTAAATATTTAATTGTTAATGGTTTTATGATGCTTCAAGAATCGGTATATAGTAGGCTTGTTCTTAATTATTCTGTTTGCGAGGCTACAATTATGGCTCTTAAAAATAACAGTCCAAATAGTGGCTTGGTTCAAGTGATTAGTATTACTGAAAAACAATACTCAAGAATGGAGTTTATTGTTGGTAAAGAAAAAAATGATGTTATAAATGATGATAGGAGATTAATAGTATTTTGAATTTAGTATTTTATGATTGGAATTTGAATATTTCATTTAAGGAAAATATTGTTAATGTTTTGGTAATTGAAAATAAAATTTGTTTTAGAAATATTATTGAAGAATTAATTGATAATATTGACGGAGTTAAGGAAAGTATTATTTTGTCAGAAAATGATAAACAATTAAAAATTTCAAAATATGTAGAATTAATTGAATCTATCTTCTTTATTAATCTCAATAATACAAAATTTATTAAAAAAGTTATCGAAGAATTAAAAGATGATGCAGTTTCTGAAAACAATTTTTTAAAAACAAACGCATTATTATCGTTGGTTGATAAAAATATCGGAGATTTAATTGCTAATAGTCGTTTTAATTTATCTTATGAACCTTGTTCAATAAATAATTTATTAAAAAATGCAGAAATTAGATTTGATTATACTTGTGAAACTATTGTTGAAAAAATTATGAATTATTTAGAATTATGCAATAAAGTTTTAGGTATAAAAATATTTATTTTTATAAATATTAAAGATTTATTTACAGAAAAAGAATTTAAAGAGCTTTATAAATTCTGCAATTATATAAAAATAAATTTATTTTTAGTAGAAAATGAAGAAGGGCCACATTTAGATAGTGAAAAATATTATATTATAGATGAAAATTTGAATGAAATATATTAGAATATGAGTATATATGATCCTTGTGTGTATCGTTTCACATTTTAACTACATACTATGATTTGAGGTTTGAGAGTTGTGTAGTTTATTAGGGATCAAAAACTAATACCTCCTGACAGTATAAGTAAAGATAGTTTGAGAGTTGTGTAGTTTATTAGGGATCAAAAACAAAAATAAATGCACTATGACGCTAACCTTTGTTTGAGAGTTGTGTAGTTTATTAGGGATCAAAAACATAACCACTTTGATAGTAAGGCTCTTGATAGTTTGAGAGTTGTGTAGTTTATTAGGGATCAAAAACACAAAATAATTGAATTTGTCTTTATTATTTGTTTGAGAGTTGTGTAGTTTATTAGGGATCAAAAACTAATGCACAGCTCCACGCTTTTGATACTCAGTTTGAGAGTTGTGTAGTTTATTAGGGATCAAAAACCAGATAAGAATTATAAAGTAGATGACCGCAGTTTGAGAGTTGTGTAGTTTATTAGGGATCAAAAACTTTGAATCCGCAGTTAAATCATCTTCCCACGTTTGAGAGTTGTGTAGTTTATTAGGGATCAAAAACCCATTTACTAATGGTCGGAGTGGCTCTACTGTTTGAGAGTTGTGTAGTTTATTAGGGATCAAAAACCCAGCTTATGACGCACTATATATCGAATTAGTTTGAGAGTTGTGTAGTTTATTAGTGATCAAAAACGTATTAAACAAAAGATTTTTGATAGCTTTTGTTTGAGAGTTGTGGGTTTGTGATCTGATAGGGATACTTATAAGTTTTTTAATTTTTCAAAGGTTTTATAATGAATGAAATTACATTTATGATACAACATAGTCTATGAAGTAAGATATTTGGAAATTTAAATAAAGAGGATAAAGAAATGGATAAAAAAGATGAAATGATGATTGTAAATCATGAATCCCTTGTAAAAAAGATTTATATTATTAGGGGACAAAAGGTGATGCTTGACTTTGAATTAGCCGAAATCTATGGATATGAAACAAAGGCTTTTAATCAGCAAGTAAAAAGGAATATTGAAAAATTTGATGAAGACTTTATGTTCCGATTAACCGACGAAGAAGTATCTGAACTTTCAAGGTCACAAAATGTGACCTTGAACAAGAGTGCAGGAAGAGGTAGTAATATTAAGTACAATCCTCATGCCTTTACCGAGCAGGGAATCTATATGCTGATGACAGTTCTCAAAGGAGAGCTTGCGGTCAAGCAGAGTAAAGCTCTGATTCGTACCTTTAAGAAGATGAAAGACTATATCGTAGAAAATCAAGGGTTGATTGGGAAAAGAGAGTTTTTGCAGCTTTCGATGCAGATTACAAGCAATGTCGTGGAAATGCAGGATTTAAGACGAGATTTAAGAGATGTGGAAGATCAGGTGGCGGAAGTGATGGACACCTTAAATAATGTGGTGCATAAATCCGAACTGTCTGATTTGATCCTTGATCTCAGCAATCCGCAACTCAAATACGGATTTTTACTCTTGAACGGACAACCGATTGAAGCAAATCTTGCTTATAAGGACATTTACAGCATAGCGAAAAAGAGTATCTATATCGTCGATAACTACATCGGAGTGAAAACTTTGGTCTTGCTAAAAGATGTCCCTTCATCGGTAGAGGTCATTATATTCAGCGATAACATCGGCAAAGGACTTCATACCCTTGAATATCAGGACTTCTGTCAAGAATATCCGTTTAGAAAGATAAGATTCCAAAAATCCGGTGGAGAGTTTCATGACAGATACATTTTTATCGACTGGAATACCGAACATCAACGAATCTATCATTGTGGAGCGTCCTCCAAAGATGCAGGACAAAGAATCACAAGCATAACAGAAGTGGTCGATCAGATGATTTATACCGACCTTATCAATAATCTCTTGAAAAATCCGGTGTTGCAGTTAAAATAGAAGTGGAAAATGGGTTGAAAATTTTAAAAAATATGTATCCAATCCTTGACACAAGGGTGGAAAATAAAATAGTAAATATTTTTAAGAAGGCTTATTTAGTATCGTAAAAGTGCATTTTTTATCGAGCAATTAATTTTGGCATCTAAATTTATTTTTATTAAAGTGATACAATATATATGGAAATATGGGGTAGATATGAACACTGAAAATAATATGATTATCATTAAAGGTGAAATAAAAACTTCTGATGTAAAATCGTGTAAATATGATGGTAATATTAATAAATGGACTGTAAAATTTAATAATGAAAAACCATATTTTTATGAATTTCATAATTTAGAAAAATTAATCAAACCAAAAGTTTTAAATAAAAATATGTATCGTATAAAAAATAAAGGTGTGGAATTATTCGATATTAAAGATATACGCGTTTTTGAGGGTAAAAATGACAAATATTGGCATATTTGTTTTGATAACGGAAGTAAAAAAGATTATCGTGAGAAAGAATTAGAAATATTTGAATCAGTTTTAAATGAAAAAGAATCTTCAAATGTATTTGAATACATAAAACAAATTGCGGAATTAAATGAAATTGTAAATGATTTAACTGGTGAAAAAATATTAATTAAAAAATATAATAATTTAACATTTTTAAGTAACGATGTAGTTTTGTCAAAATATTTGAACCCTACCTTATTGAAAAATAGAAAGTCAAATATAGATTATAAACCAATTTTTCCTTTTGGATGTAATAATAGTCAATACACCGCAGTGAAAAGTGCTATGGAGAATCAAATTAGTGTTATTCAGGGACCTCCTGGAACAGGAAAAACACAAACAATATTAAATATTATTGCCAATATATTGATACAAGATAAAACAGTTCAGATAGTTTCTAATAATAATTCTGCTACTGCAAACATTTATGATAAATTATCTTCTAATAAATATGGTTTAGGCTTTATTGTTGCAATTTTAGGCAATGAGAATAATAAAAAAATCTTTATAGAACAACAAAATAAAAATTATCCTGATTTTTCTACTTGGAAAATAGAAAAAGATTTAATTGAGGAATTACAAAAATCAGTTCCAGAGCAATTCATAAAATTAAAAGAAATTTTTGATAAGCAAGAAAAATTAGCATATTTAAAACAGGAATTTTCACAATTAAGTACAGAACAGGAATATTTTAATCAATATTCTAATAATTCAGATGTAAATTTTGAAAAAATAAAATTTAAGAAAAATTTGCATTCAAATTCTGTAATGAAATTACTACAAGAGTGTCAATCGATTTCAGAAAATAAAAAAACAATAGGATTTTTATTTAAAGTAAAATCTTTTTTTACATGCGGAATAAAAGACCGCAGTATATATAATCAAGATATTTCAAATATAATTATTGTATTTCAATATATGTATTATTATGCAAAAAATAATGAATTATTGTCAGAAATTGATGTTCTTGAAAAATATTTGGATAATGCCGATGGAACTTTACTTGATAATTTATGCGAAGAGTCAATGAAAATATTAAAGGACAAACTCGTGAGAAAATATGAAGTTAATGATAGTCGCAAAATATTTAATGAAGATAGTTTTCGGGAAGAATCTAATAAGATTTTAGAAGAATATCCCGTTATATTAAGTACAACATTCTCATCGACAAATAGTTTAAATTCTCATATTATATATGATTATTTAATTATTGATGAAGCATCACAAGTGGATATAGCTACAGGTGCATTAGCTCTTTCTTGTGCAAAAAATGTTGTTATTGTAGGCGATACTAAACAATTGCCAAATATTGTTAATAATGATGTGAAATCTAAGGCAAATGCAATATTTGATAGTTTTAATCTCAATGAAGGGTATAGATATACAAAAAGTTTTTTACAGTCTGTTATTGATGTATTTTCAGATTCAAAGATACCAAAAACATTATTAAGAGAACATTATAGATGTCATCCGAAAATAATTAATTTTTGCAATCAAAAATTTTATAATGGCGATTTAGTTATAATGACAAAAGACAAAGGTGAAAAAGATGTTTTATCAGTAATTAAAACTGCGGTTGGTAATCATGTGCGCGATAATTATAGTCAGCGTCAAATAGATGTAATTAAACAAGAAGTACTCGCAAAATATAATTTAGATATGGATAAAACAGGAATTATAACACCATATAGAAATCAAGTTAATGCCTTGCATAATGACATTGAGAATGTAAATGCTGATACAGTGCACAAATTTCAAGGAAAAGAAAAAGATAATATTATTATATCGACAGTAGATGATGAGATAACAGATTTTGTAGATGATCCATTTTTAATTAATGTGGCCGTATCTAGGGCTAAAAATAAATTGATATTAGTTACAACTGGAAATGAACAAAATAAAGAACGGAATATAACGGATTTAATTGACTATATTAAGTATAATAATTTTGAGGTTAAAGATAGTAATGTTTATTCAATTTTTGATTATTTATATAAACAATATGATAAAAAAAGAATTTTATATTTAAAAAAACATAAAAAAATATCTGAATATGATTCAGAAAACTTAATGTATTTGCTAATTGAAGAAATTATTGCGGATAGTAGATATAGTGATTTAGATGTAGTTTATCATTATCCATTGAAAATGTTGATTCAGAATACGGCATTATTAAATGAAGAAGAATATAAATATGCTATGAATCCATTAACACATTTAGATTTTTTGATATATAACAAAATTGGTAAAAAACCAGTTTTAGCAATTGAGGTTGATGGATACAGGTATCATGAAGAATATACAGTGCAATCTTCACGCGATTTATTAAAAGATCATTTGCTAGAATTATATGATATTCCACTACTAAGATTTAAGACAAATGGTAGCAAAGAAAAAGAAATAATTATTGATATGTTAGAAAAGATAATTTCATCATAATGTTTAATATATTTTTAGCTATATAATACTTGATAATCAACGAAAGTTGGCTTTTCGTTATTTTCAATTTATTGTATAAAAATAATTTTATTATCGCAAAGCATCAACGCTAAGAATATTTATAAATTTTTAGAAAAAACTTAAAATTATACACAATAAAAAGATGATTATTTGTAAAATTAATCTTGAAAGTTATGTTATAACTTAAGAAACAGTTACATTAATCATCTTTTTAAATTTATTTATCATTTATATTTTGAATTAAATTATTAAATTCAATAGGTCCATCTTCACCTTGTTTATAATTATATAAGGGAAGATTGTTGTTTTTATGCAAATCTTTAAGTTCTTGAATATACTTCCAACTTAATTCAATTTGTTCCCATTTAGTAAACCAAGTATCATCATTATTTATACAAGCGCAAAGCATTCTTTCGTACGCCTCAGGGGTATTTAATTTAAATTCTAAATTACAATTTTGGCAAAATTCCATATGTGTTTTAGTGATACTATCTTCCCCAGGTGTTTTGATATTAAATTCTAAGTGTACGGCTTCGGTTGGTTGAATTTTGATTACTAAGATATTTGAAGGTATATCATTGTTATTTTTCTTAAAAACAATCGCCACCTCAATTTCTCTTCTGCTACATTTTTTACCAGTTTTGATAAAAAAGGGAACACCCTGCCATCTAGGATTATCAATAAATAATTTTAATCCAGCAAATGTTTCGGTATGAGAATCAGGATTAACCTTATCCTCTTTTTGATACCCCTCATATTGTCCAATAACCAAAGTATCTTGAATATTTATTTTATCAGTTGCTCTTAGAGCGTTAAATACCTTTAGTTGTTCATAAGGAAGTGGATTATTTGGGTTATCTAAGGCCACAATTGAAAGTATCTGTAAGAGATGGTTTTGAACCATATCCTTAAGTGCTCCAGCCCGATCATAATAGTTACCACGAGTTTCAATACCGACAGTTTCCAGCGCACTGATATGCACACTTTCAATATTTTCATTTGACCAAACATTTGAAAAGATCGGATTACTTTCCCTAATGGTTAAAATATTTCTAATCATCTCTTTGCCTAAGTAATGATCAATACGATAAATATTATTCTCCCCAAAGGCTTCATCGAGATATTTATTTAATTTTTTAGCTTCATTCAAAGAGGCTCCAAAAGGTTTTTCCAAGATGATTTTAGGATTTTTAATATTATTGATGGTTTGAATACCCTTGCTTATTATTTCGAAAAATTCAGGGGCCACCGCATAATAAATTAAATTATTATTATAGTTATTATCTTTAAGATAATGATTAAATAATTTATATTCATCAATATTGTTAAAGTCCATCTTATAATAATCAATATGTTTAAATAGGGCTTGTATCATTGTTTCATCAATTTTTGTTCGGGAGAATTTTTTAATCCATTCGATAATTATTTGATGATAATCTTCATTGTGGTAATCTCTCCTACCAATGGCGATAATTTTAAATGAATCACCTAGAAGCTTTCGGGAATACAGGTCATATATAGCTGGTAATAATTTACGATAAGCCAGATCACCAGTACCCCCAAAAATAGTAATTGAAATATTATTGTTCATCATCATTCCAGTTATGGTGTTCAAAACCATTGCGATCTATTCTTTGATAGGTGTGGGCCCCGAAATAATCTCTTTGAGCTTGAATGATGTTGGCTCCAAGTAAATCTGTTGATAATTGATTTAAGTAAAGTAGTGCATTGGTAAATACTGGTAGTGGAAGATTGGTTCCAAGACCTTTTAAAACAATATTTTTTAATGCTTGATGATTATTCTTAATCTGATCAACAAAAACATCATTAAGCAATAAATTATCAGAACTATGGTCATAGGCGTTCATGATTTTTTGTAATAACTTGGCTTGGATGATACAACCAGCTCTAAATATCGCAGCGATATTCTTATAGTTTAAATTCCAATTATATTTATCAGAGGCATCGTGGTATAATCCAAAACCTTGAATAAAGGCTAGGCTTTTAGCTAAAAGATAGGCTTGATGAACATCTTCTAGATCAACATCAAGATGATTATTATCATTGATGATATTATGGAGCTTTTCTCTTAGATTTGTATTATTAGACATAATTCTTGCCTGATAAGCAGCAGTTAATAGCGAAGCGTTGTATTCTTGGGCTAGGGCTTCAATGCTTGTCCATCGGCCTGTGCCCTTGTTTCCCGCAACATCTAAGATCATATCTACCAGATCATTATCGCTATGTTCATCTTTTTCTTTTAAGACGATTGATGTTATTTCAACAAGATAACTATTGGCTTCACCTTGGTTCCAATTATCCAATATTTCCGCAATTTCACGGTTAGAATATTTGCCCATTTTTTTAAGAATTAGATAAGTTTCAGCCAGTAATTGCATATCGGCATATTCGATCCCATTATGAACCATTTTTACATAGTGGCCACTACCACCTTCTCCAATGTATGTGCAGCAGGGATCATTATGATATTTGGCAGATATAGCTTCTAATATCGGAGAAATTTCTTGATATGCCTTTGCATCACCAGATGGCATGATGCTAGGACCTTTTAAAGCCCCTTCTTCACCCCCTGATACCCCAACACCAAAGTAATGAATATTCATTTTAGCCAGTTCGGTACTTCTTCTTTCGGTATCCTTAAAAAATGAGTTGCCACCATCCATAATAATATCTCCTGGCTCTAAAAGTTTGACTAGCCTTTCAACAACAGCATTAACAGCCTTGCCCGCAGAAACCATTAAGAAGATTTTACGCGGTTTTTCCAATGAATTGACAAAGTCTTCAATGTGCTCATAGCCTTGAAAATTATCAATATTCATCTTGATAAGTTTTTTTGTACTTTCATATGTACGATTATAACCACTAACTTTAAAGTTGTGATTTAACATATTTAGGGCAATGTTTCTTCCCATTACGCCTAAGCCGATTACACCGATTTGATTCATTTTTCCTCCTTAGCAATGATCGCTATTCCTTCGGGAATATTTATTTTATTTATTTGTTGGGTGATTAAACCGTTATTAAGTTTAAACACTGTCATATTATCACTTAAACGATTAAGAGCCAACAGATGATTATCAATTATCATAAAGTCACGGGGGTGTTTTCCATCGGTACTTACAACCTGTACCAATGAAATTTTTTCTTGATTTAGTTTAAAGACTGAAATAACATTTTGATCACGAGTTGATACATATAGGTGGTGATCATAATATCTAATGGCAGCACTACCACCGATGTTATTAACACCATTTAAGATATTTATCTTATTTATTAGTTCTAATTTATTGTTGTAAATATATAAAATATTGTTCAATTCACCAACTACATATAAATAATCATCAACATCAACAATGTGTCTTGGTCCACTATTTTTTGGCAATAATATTTCTTGATGAATATTGAAATTAGCATCAAAGACAATAATTTTATCCAATAATAAACAAGGGACTAAAAAGTAATCTTTAAAAAAATATACTTGATGACAGCCAGCCTGATCTTTAATTTTAATTGTTTTATGATGTGATAATTTATCATTATTAATATTGATGATATTAATACTTCCTTCGTGATAATTGGCAGTATATAAATAATTATTTTGATAACCGATATAACAAGAAGCGCTTTTTTCATAGCTAAGTTTATCAATTGTATTACCATAACTATCAATTAATAGTACTCCAGAATCATTTTCAAAATCACAAACAGCTGCAATATATTCACCAACCATACATAGATATTTAGGATTGTCGATTTCTTTGAGTAGTTTTAAATGATTAATTTTACCATCTGAATATTTAAAAGTATAAATACCCTTACTTTTTGTGTTTGTGTATGTTCCCACATAGACTTGATAATTTTTATTCATCATCAGTATAAATTCTAACCTATTAAAGTCGATTTTTGTGAGCTTTTGCTCAAAAAGTATCAATAATTATCCGTTTTATATATTATCAGGTGAGATTTTGGATGTTTAATTTTTTAATTAATTAAGATACAATATCTTTATAAAACAAAGGAGAATTACACATGGGAAAATGTCCAAATTGCGGAGCGCCAATGGTTGACCATAGATGTGAATATTGTGGTTATAATGTGGTTGCAGAAAATAATCATAGTAGTGTTCATAATTATTATTTCTTTGAAAAGGAAAGAAAAAGTCGTAAAAATAAGGTAATTGCATTCATTTTGTGTTTTTTCTTTGGGATAAGTGGTGTCCATTATTTTTATGTTGGAAGATTTGGCAAGGGATTACTTTATTTTTTTACGGGTGGTTTATTTTCCATTGGTTGGATTTTAGATATATTTTCAATCGCCAGTGGTAATTTTAAAGATGCTGATGGCTTGCTATTAAAATAGGCTAGGTATGTATTTTTTAGATAATATAAAGAATAAATTTACAGAAGTTATTGAATTTGCCGACAACAACAATAAGCTGGTAATTTATAAATATCACCATCAACGCCGTCGTAATCAAATTAAAATCGGACTTAATTTAGTTGTTAAAGAAGGCCAAAAAGCCATCATTATTAAAGATGGCATCATCGAAGAAATATATGATCCTGGCACACATACGATGGAAATTAATAATCATGTTCTTTTTGATATTGTAAAATCTTCATTTAATTGTTTAGATGAAACCAAGATGGCTGATTTATATTTTGTGAATATGGGTTCAATCATCGACAATAAATGGGCCACCAAATCACCAGTGCTTAAAAAAGATCTTGAGTTAGGAATGGTTAGAGTCAGATCATTTGGCAAATTTTCATTTAAGATTGATGATCTTCAACTTTTTATTAATGAAATATTTAGAAGTAATAATTTAACCTTATCTTATGATATTATTCAATACTTGACGGTCATGGTTGCTGAAGCCTTTGCCCAGATAATCATTGATGAGGGAATACCAATTTTAAATATATTATCTAATTATGATGAAATTGGTAATAGTGTTTGTGATCGTGTTAATAGCTTGGCCAATAGAATTGGTATTGAATTTACTTCAGTGATTATCGAAAGTATTTCCTTGCCTGAGCATGTTGAAAAATTAATTGATGAACAATTCGTTTCTAATTTTGGTCAAAATAATATTTCTCCGACTATTAAAGATAATGATGTTGAAAGACTTAGAGAGCTAAAATTATTATTGAATGAGGGAATTATTACTCAAGCAGAATTTGATTTAAAGAAGAAACAAATTTTAAAAATATAAGTTAGTTAAAGCAGTTTACCTGCTAAATGACCAGTGCTAAAGGCAACGGTTAAATTATAACCGCCAGTATATCCATGAACATCAATAAGCTCACCACAGAAATATAAATTATGAAATAGTTTGGACCTCATTGTTTTGGGGTCTATTTCTTTAATGTCGATACCACCAGCCGTAACAAAGGCCTTGTCAATATCTAAGGTAGCATAAGCGCTTAATCTGAAGGCTTTTATCTGGTTGATAATGGTTGCTAAATTATTTTTAGAAATATTGGTGATGGGAATATTTAACCATGCCTTGGCAATATAATTGGCAAAGCGTTCAGGAAGATATGTTTTTAATGCCTTGTTGATAGCTAAGTTTTTTTGCTTTATTAAAATAGCCATTAATTGTGTTGTTGGGATATTTGGTAATAAGTCTATTTCTAAAGTTAGATCTTTTTCGATATTTTTCGCAATCAGTCCCGAACACCTCAAGGCACAAGGACCAGAGATCCCAAAATGGGTAAAAATCATCGGTCCTTGATGAGTGATTAATGGTTTATTTTGTTGATCAATAACTTTTATGATGACATTCTTAAAAGAAAGTCCTTTTAAGCTTTGATCTTTGATTACTGCTTCATGAGAAATAATCGGTACTTCCGAAGGGTATAATTCAGTGATATGATGGCCAATTTTAGTAGCCATACGATATCCATCACCACAAGATCCAGTAAGACTAAAAGACTTTCCTCCTGTGGCTAAAATAAAGTTATCGGCATATAAGGTTTCACCATTTTTAAGGCTTATGCTTTCAATGGTATTTTGGCATTTGTTTAGTTGGATTACTTCGGCATTTGTTTGTATCTTTATATGAGCATTTTTTAACGCTTGATATAGAGCATCTAAAATGCTTTTAGCTTTATTGCTTATTGGAAAGATTCTCCCGTTATCTTCTTCTTTTAACTCAACATTAAGATTTTCAAAAAAATCCATAATGTCGCAACTACCAAAATTATTTAGGGCACTGTAAAGAAATTTACCATTACCTATAATATTTTTGATTAAGTCATTGGTATTTTTGTTGTTGGTGAGATTACAACGCCCACCACCTGTCAATAATAATTTTCTACCTAAACTACTATTTTTTTCAACCAAAAGAATATTTTGGTATTTTTGGGCGCTGGTTAGGGCGGCCATGATGCCACTTGGTCCACCACCGATAATAATTACATCATATTTCACAAGATAATTATAAATGATATTCAAATAAATATTTAGTTTTTAAATAATATTTATCTGTACATAAAAAATGACATTTAGATATTGTTTGCTTAGATACGATGAATTATACTGATAGTATGAAAGAGAAAAAGACAAGTATCTTGGCTGTTTACGAAATATTAAAAATACATTCTGATGAAGATCACATTATTAATTGTGGCTTTATTATGGAAAAATTAAAGGGTATCTATGATATTGCATTAGATCGCCGCACAATATATAAGAATATTGAAATGTTGATTGAATATGGTTATGATATTTCAACATACGAAGAAAATAAAAAGGGCTATTTTTTAAGAAAAAGGCAATTTGAAAAATCGGAAGTATTTTTATTATGCAATGTTATTCATTCATCAAATTTAATTCCTCAGCATAATTCTAAAGAATTAATTGATAAGATTTTAGATTCACAAAACGAATATGTTAAGAGTGATTTTCGTAATCAGGTATATATTGATAATACTGATAAAAAAGAAAATAAAGAATTTTTCTATACAATCGAAATACTTAGTGAAGCCATTAAAAATCATAAAGTTATCAATTTTGATTATGTTAAATACAATCATGAGTTGAAGTTGGTTAAGCGTCGAGATGAAAAATATTATCTATCACCATATTATTTAGTCTATATGAATGAAAGAACATATTTAATTGGTAAAAGTGCTAATCATCATGATCTGGTTCATTATCGTATTGATAAGATTAAAAACATTGAAATTGATGAGGAAGGCCTATATCTTAAGCCTGACCACAACCAAGACCCTTATATTTATGCCAAGAATAAAATGTATATGTATGGTGGTGATGAACTTACAGTTGCCTTGCTTTGTGATTATCAAATTCTTGATGATATGGTTGATATTTTTGGCAAAAATATCACAATCATTGAAAAGGATCCTGAACATTTTATCATCCGTGTTAATAGCACAATGCAGGGAATGTTATACCTATCTTTACAATATTTAGAACATATGGAAGTGCTTGAACCCAATGATTTAAAAGTTAAAATTATTGACACTTTAAACCGTGGTTTAAATAGATATAATGAAAATTAATATTTTTTAAGTATTGTTTATTTACTTAATTTATTGATTAGTATATACTTTACTTGTCAAATAGTTTAAAGATGATTTTGTGCTAGAAATTATTTGAATAAATAATAAATTAAAGAATAGGAGAATATTATATTATGAGTAGAATTGATGCTAAAACACATTCAAAGGCATTTACGGGAATTAAATATGAGGATTTTTCATTATATGAGAATTATTCGCGTGTGCATGGTTTGTTGGGGAAGGGTTTTACCATTTTAATGGCTATTTACAATAGTGAAAGAGGTATTACTCAACGCGATATTTGTAACTGCACTTTTTCTACTAAACAAGTAGTTAATGCCGCAATTAAAAATTGGCTTGATGAGGGATATGTATATTTAACCGTTAAGGAAGATGATCGCCGTACTAAGGCGGTAATGATGACAGAAAAGGGTCGTGAATATGCTTCAAAAATTTTAGATCCTCTTGCCGAGGCAGAAGTAATTGCTATGAAGACTTTAAAATCACACGAACAAAAACAATTAATTGAATTATATACAAAATACAATTGTAAATTAAGAGAACTATTAGAGGATAACCACTAGTAGATGATTGAATTTAAAAATGTCAGTAAACAATTTAATAATAACAGTGTAATAAAAGATCTAAATTTTAAAATTGATTGTGGGGAATTTTTCGTCATTATTGGAGCCAGTGGTAGTGGCAAGACTACCATCCTTAAAATGATTAATCAGCTCATTGTTCAAACAAGTGGCGATATTTTTATTAATGGTAAATCGGTTAAAGATTATAATTTAAGACAATTAAGATTGAATATCGGGTATGTGCTACAACAGATAGCACTTTTTCCCAATTTATCAGTATATGAAAATGTGTGCTTAATTCCCAAGATGAAGAAATTTGCTTGTTCAGTAACTAAAAAAAGAATTGATGAGTTTATGCAACTTATGGGCTTAGACCCTGAAATATATAAGCACCGTAAACCTAATTCATTATCAGGAGGCGAGGCTCAACGCGTAGGCATTTTAAGGGCTATTATCGGTAATCCTAGTATTATTTTAATGGATGAACCCTTTAGTGCCTTAGATCCTATCGCTAGAAAACAACTTCAAAAAATTATTAAAACCATTCATGAAACGCTTGATATTACGGTGGTTTTTGTAACTCATGATATGCAGGAAGCACTTAGTTTGGGAGAAAGAATTTGTATTGTCAACAATGGTGAGATTGTGCAGATAGGTACGCCAAAAGAAATAAAAGATCATCCTAACAATTTATATGTTAAGGAATTGATTGAGTCAGGATGTGATAATTAGCATGAGTGGTATTTATACAACATTTTTAGAAAAGAAGGGTGATTTGATTATTGCACTTTTAGAACACCTTGAACTTACAATATATGCCCTTGTAATTGCGATTGTTATTGCTTTACCACTGGCTATTGGAGTAGCTAAACATAAGAAGGTTGCAAGTACAGTGATTTATTTCACTAGTATTTTTCAAACTATTCCTTCATTGGCGTTACTGGGTTTATTTATTCCATTATTTGGAATTGGTAAAATTCCAGCCTTAATTACCTTGGTTATTTATGCCATTTTTCCAATATTACAAAATACTATTACTGGACTTCAAGAAATTGATCCATCACTTGAAGAAGCCGCCGATGCCTTCGGGATGTCAATGTATGAGAAATTAAAGAATTTCGAAATCCCCATCGCAGCTCCGATTATTATTTCAGGAGTTAGATCGTCAGCAGTTTTAATTATTGGTACCGCTACTTTGGCATCACTTATTGGCGCTGGTGGTCTAGGTAGTTTTATTTTATTGGGTATTGATCGTAACAATATCGCCCTAATTGTCATAGGTGCTGGTAGTACTGCCCTTTTGGCAATCATAATTAATTATATTATTAAGCTATTTGAAAAATGGAAGATTAAATTTATGTTGCGAACCTTATTTGTGGCGATGTTGATTATGAGTATCTTCTTTAACGGTACCAACAAGATGAAGAATACGATTGTGATTGGTGGTAAATTAGGAACTGAACCTGAAATTTTAATTAATATGTATAAAGAATTAATCGAAGATAATAGTGATCTTAATGTTGAGGTTAAACCAAATTTTGGTAAGACAGTTTTTCTTTATGATGCTTTAAAAAATGGCAATATTGATATTTATCCAGAATTCACTGGCACAATCACCTCGACCCTATTAAAGAATAAAATTAAGGTATCTAATGACCCTAAAGAAGTATATGAGGTTGCTAAGAAGGGGATTTTACAACAGGATAATTTAGTCTTGCTTGAACCGATGATTTATCAAAATACTTATGCTTTGGCAGTTACTAAGAAATTTTCTGAACGCAACGGGGTAGAAAAAATTTCTGATTTGAAAAAGTATGAAAATCAGGTTAATGCTGGTTTTACTTTGGAATTTAATGATCGTATTGATGGCAATAGGGGTATTAAGGAAAAGTATGGTATTAATCTTAAAGTCAGCACCTTAGAGCCATCACTTACCTATAAAGCTATTGCTAGTGGTAAGGTGGAGGTTATAAATGTTGATAGTACCAGTAGTAAAATTAAGGTTAATGATTTATATATTTTGAAAGATGACTTGGGTATTTTCCCACCATATCAGGGTGCTGCCTTGATGCGAAAGGAAACTGCTGATAAATATCCAAAAATACTTGAAGCCCTTTCTAAATTAAGCAATCAAATTACCGAAGAAGAAATCATTCAATTAAATTATGATGTGGAAATTAGAGGCATCAATCCTAATAAAGCCGCTAGAGATTTCTTGATTAAAAAGGGAATGATTAAAGAAAAGAAATGATATTAAAAGGCGATGATTCATGATGTGACCCCCAATCGTTAGATTTTTTGGTCTAATTTTTGGGAGTCGGTACATCAATCATCGCCTATTTTAATTGTTGATTTTCCAACCGTTATTTTTTAAATACTCACTAATCATTTTAAGGGAAATATAATCAAATTCATCTTCTTCAACTGTAATAATACCCTGTTTTGCTAGAGCAATAATTTTATCTTTAGAACTAGTGTCTAGAACAATGGTTTCAATAAAGACATTATCTTTTACTTCTGCCTGGTAAGTTGAGTCCTCAATACCCACAAATTTCTTTTTTGTTTCTTCAATAATTTTATGCAATTCTTGTTTTTCTTCATCAGACTTTATTTCTAAGGTTGTAACATAGGTCATTTTATTAATGACATCCTTAAGACTGGTGATGGTTATTTTGGTAGTATCTTTTTGAAAGGTTGTAATTTGATTTTTTGAACAACCAACAATATTACCAATGAGGATGATTGATAAAATAAGATTGATTATTTTAGAAAATTTCTTTTTAGAAATTGCCATTAGATCCACCACCTTTAGTATAAGTTGCATGTTTAATTTCATCATAATTTCTTAACCATGACAAGACAACATCATCGCTGGTTAAGCGATTGAAATCATATTTATGATTTAATATTTTCAATAATTCTTCATCATCATAATTTTCTAATTCTTGACAATATATTTTCATACGATGAATTTTATCCAGTTTAATCTTTTCATCAATTAGTTTGATTTGATCTTCACGATTTTCAAACAATATATCATTGTAGATATCACTGGTTTTAAGTAATTCAATAACATTGCTTGGAATATTGTTATAGACAGCCATTTCATCTATCAACCGATAGTATGCCTTTAATTTTGCTTCTTTGGAATTATCGGTCTTTTTATGATCGTTGTTTAAATATTGATCTTGAGAACTTGATGCTTTTTTAAGATGGGTATCTAATTCAATAGGTTTATTTTTTGAAAATGAAATAAAAATTTTAATTCCTAAGATAATTAATATTATTGGACCGATGAATTTTAAGATATTCATAAGCGCATTGTCTGATTTTGGAGTATTTTGATTATTGGTAGTTGTTGTATTTAATTCATTGACAATCCCTTTGACAATTTCAATGACTGCCTGATCCCAATCTTGATTTTTTAGATATTCATTAGCTTTTTGATTTATGTACTTATGAGAACTTTTGAAATAATACTTATGACTATTACCTTCCATACCATCGCCATAGGTCATACTAAATTTACGATCTTTAACAGCGAGAATAAATAGAATTCCTGAATTTTGTTCCTTTCCCTCAACATTATTAAAGCCTACATTTTTTTGATTAAATCTCTCAATGCGATATTCTTCCATACTTTGAGGGAAGGTGGTTTCAATTACCTCCAATCTAAAACCATATTTTGACATTGGCGATTCATCATAGAGCTTTTGTATTTCTAGCTTGGTGGCTGGTGTTAGGTATCTTCCTTCATCAAAGACAACACCAGAATCGTTAGCATAAACATTAGCACCCCCCAGTACCAATAATATGAGAACCATTAAAATTTTAGTTAGCTTCTTCATAACTTAATTATAATCTAAATAAATTTGATTACCAATGCTTAAAAGTCTTTCTAAGATATTGACACTCAGTTAAATATAATATAACTAAATTTCCAGAACCAACCGAAATAATATTGGAAGTTGATAAAAAAGAATTTGTAGAACTTTTTGGAGAATTATTGAAAATTGAGAATATTTTAAGAAACTTTGATGAGTTTGAAAACTTTGAAAAAATTATTTCAGATAGGCAGATGCAAGACATGAAGAGTGTCTATGTTGATATTAGAGAAAGCATTATAAACCCAAGGAATGGCGAAAAAATCGATTTTTCTGACATTGAATTTCAAATTGATTTACTTAAAACAGATGAAATTAATTTAGATTATATTTTAGCTTTGATATTAGAAAAATCAAAAGAAAATGATGATGTAGAAAGTCTAAAAGCAGAAGTTCGCAGAGTAATCAGATCTTCTTTTGGAACAAGGGCAAAAGAAGAATTGATCATGGACTTTATAAATGTAACAAGATTGTCAGAATTAAAGAATACTGATGATATTCTTGAAGCTTTTTATAGTTTTGCAAGAAAAGAAAAGGAAGTTAAAATAAAAGATTTGATTGCATAGGAAAAACTTAAAGAAGATTCAACCCGTTTTATAGAAAAAGCAATTAGTAAAGGATATGTTGAATATGTCGGTGATGAATTAGACCGCATCCTGCCACCAACTTCGCGCAGATGTGGTGCAAGAGAAAAGAAGAAAGAAATAGTATTGGAAAAGGTAAGAAAAATTGCGGAAGTCTTTGTGGGAATTTAGTTTATCTTTATAGTTATAGACCATTAAAATTAAATAAAAATAAGACCTATTGTAACAAGCGATAAAAGTAGTGCAATAGGTCTTTTAGTTAATGCATTTTCTATTGATAATAAAAAGTAACACAGATTTAAGAAAAAATAAAAATATCAATGATTATAATTGAGCTAAAATCATTGATATATAAGGGTTTGTTGAGAAGATTTTTAAAAAATGGCGGAGATGGTGGGATTCGAACCCACGCGCCCATTGCTGGACAAAACGATTTCGAGTCGTTCTCGTTATGACCACTTCGATACATCTCCGTACTTACTAATATATACTTATCTTTTGTTTATTTCAATGTAAAGATATAGTTATGTTCATCCGATAATTGATCATTGAATTGATAATTTAACATATTAAAATATTTAAGTTTTTGATAATCATTTATTTTATTAATTGCGCAATATCTTACAAAGGCACCACGAGCCGCCTTAAGTGCCGTAGCTTTTACAAGGTATTTATTATTACGATATTCATTAAAAGAGATATTGATAATTTTAGCTTTTTTAAGATGGGGTATGATGGCTTTTGCGTATTCATCACTTGCAAGATTGATGATTATTTCATTTTCCTGATCAATGCTTTCAGCAAGTTTATCACCCCAAAAATCATATAAATTATTAAAATTATCAATGGATAGCTTGGCTTGAAATTCTAAACGATAGGGTTCAATACCATCAAAGGCTCTGAGTAGCCCATAATATCCTGAGATAATCAATAGGTGATTATTTAAATAATTTAAAGAATCATTATCTAAACTGATCGGTGAGATATTTTTATATTGGATGCCATAATAACTATATATTGCTGGTGTTGGTAATTGTTTATTATATAGACGCTCATAGTTTAATTGGGCTATTTTATCATTACAATTCCAAATACTTTTAATCTCTTGAAATGACATAGTTAATAATTTTTGTTTAATTTTTTCTTTAATGTTATTAAATAAGGGTATTGATAATTCAATATCAACTTCACTTTCATCAATCATAGTCTTGGCTGGAGAAATAATCATTTTCATAAATAAATATTAGCATAAAATAAGATATTGAGTATTGAATGTGCTAATATTTGTCTATGGAATATAAAGTATTGAATAATGGTATTAAGATGCCTAAGATGGCGCTAGGAACATTTAAGTTGGATGTTAATGATGAAAATGAAGCGGCTATTGTAAAGGCATTAAATTTAGGCTTTAGGCATATTGATACTGCTACTTGGTATCACAATGAGGATATGGTTGGAAAAGCTGTTAAGAAAAGTGGTATTAAGCGTGAAGAGATATTTATTACGACCAAATTAAACAATGATACCAGAGGTTATGATGAAACTAAAAAAGCCATTGAATTAAGTTTAATGATGTTGGGTGTTGAATATTTAGATTTATATCTTTTGCATTGGCCAGCACCAGTTAAATTTAGACATGATTATAATAATTATAATCTTCAATCTTGGAGAGCTATGGAAGAATATTATAAACTCGGTAAAATTAAAGCTATTGGGGTTAGTAATTTTATGGTTCATCACTTTGAGGGTTTTTATGATGAAGTTGAAATTAAACCGATGGTAAATCAAATTGAAATTCACCCTGGATATTGTGATGAGAATGTTGTTGAATATTGTCATAAACATGATATTGCAATTGTGGCCTATTCTCCTTTAGGAAGAGGAAATCTAATTGATGATGATAGGGTTAAAATGATTGCTGAAAGTTTAAAGAAAAGTCCATCACAAGTATTAATCAGTTATATTATTTCACAATATGATGCTTGTATTGTCAGAAGCACCAATCAAAAACATTTAATTGATAATTTGAATGTTGATTTTATTCTGGATGAGAAAACCATTAAAATTTTAGCTAGTGATAATGATAAGGCTAATCGTTTATCTAAAGATCCTGATAATTCTAATCAATAATTTAGCAATATTATTTTAATAATGCTAAATAATATTTATTTAAAAATAGCTATATAAATAGTTATTTTTTTAATTTATTTAGTTATTTTTAGCACTTAACATTTGACATTGCTAAAAAAAGTGCTAATATAAAGATGTAGTTAGAGATATTACTACAAGGAGGACAAAAGATGAGATTTATACCTAGTAAAAACAATTTCTTTGAAGATGTATTTGATTCTGTATTAAACACACCGTCATTTGGAGGAGGTAGCATTATGAAAACAGATATTTATGAAAAAGATGGAAAATATAATTTGATTATCGAAGCACCAGGATACAAGAGGGAAGATATTAACATTTCCTTGTATCAAGGTAATTTAACTATTAGTTTATCTAAGAATGAAACTACCGAAGAAAAAGATGGCAAGGGCAATGTTATCAGACAAGAGCGTTATAGTGGTAATTGTTCTAGAACTTTCTATGTGGGTGAGGGTATTCGTGAATCAGATATTGTCGCATCACTTGAGGAAGGGGAGCTTAAAATTTCACTTCCGACTGCTAAACAAAAAGAAATTGAAGAACGAAAGACTATATCTATTTTATAACTTAAAAAGGAACTCGTCATGAGTTCCTTTAATATGGGTTATTTTTTTCAAAATCAGGATCGTATTGTTTAGCTTCTTCAATACTGTCAAATTCCAGAATAACACCATCATTATAAGATTTAAGTTCTAATTTTAATTCATCCAAGTGTTGCATATATAAAGCTTCCCAAACATTATTTTTAACTGCTTCCTCGTCAAATCTTCGCATGAGAATATCCACGAATTTCTTACTAAAATCTTGATTGAAGTAAACATGTCCCAGCATAATATCAGCATCTTGACCACCAATTACAACATCATTGATTATCTTATGTTCATCGGTTTTAAGGCACCATTCATCAGTTTTTCCGTTGATGTGAATTGATGAGTAATAACTTTGGTAGTTGTATTGTTCAAAGACATTTTCAGTAAAATAATTATCAACAGAACAAATGTAACTATTTTTTAAAATATCCTTAACCAGGATCAATGAACCCGTATTATTTCTGGTGTTATAACTGTCATTTTCAATAATATGAATATGGTATTTATCTTTAAGATAATAGAACATTTCTTTTTTATATCCGACAATTAAGTAAATATCATCAATACCTGCATCCTGAAGTTGTTTGATTTGTCTTTCAACCAAAACCTCACCCTTTATCTTGGCTAGACCCTTGGGTTTTATTGTACTTAGTGGTTGGAACCTGCTTGAAAGTCCCGCAGCCATGATAATGGCGTTATCAACCTTAAAATCCCTAAGGGCTGCATAATTTTTATTTTTTAAAAAGTTTTCAAATTCTTGTTTATTTATCATATGCTGAAATCAATCCACTTCCGACAATAACCAGTCCTAAAATAATATCTTTGAGTGAGGGAACTGTTTTTAAAATAAAGAAACTCACAATAATCGCAAAGGCGCTGTAGCTGATATTTAAAGCCATCGTCTTACTGGCACCGATTTGTTGGAATGAGCGATAGTAAAATAAATATGAAATAGTACCAAAGAAGGCGCTGATAAAGACAATTAAAATTAAATTGCTGGAAATAAGCTCCGAGGTTAAGCCCCATGCCTTGAATAAATTGATGATTACTAAGGCATAGAAAATCATTGAAATTGTTTGTCTGATTTGTAGTGCAACCTCATTATTGACATTTTCATTTTGTAAGCCATAGGTACAAATTACTCCCTCACTTGCCCAAGCAATAACACAAATAAGTGCCAAAGCAATTCCTAGCCACAGGTTGGTAATTTGTCCATCATTGGTATAGCCCAATAAGATGATGGCACCAATAGCGATAAATAAGGCGATAATTTGATAAGGCTTTCGTTTTTCCTTTAAGAATATCCAAGCCATGAGTGAACCTAAGGCAGGATATAGGGATGAAATAATAGCGGTTAATGAGGGGCCAATTAAGCCAATAGCAGTGATATAGGCACTCATACCAATTGGTCCACCCAGTATTGCTGCCAACATGATAAATTTACCACCCCGTGTTTTAAGGGTATTGAAGGTTTCTTTTAATTTCCCTTTTATACCCATATATACCAACATAAAGATGGAACTACATAGGTCGTGTAAAAAGGTTGAAACCAGGGGCGCAATCAACATAACCCTAGCATCACCGGTGATTTTACCTAAGATAATCGAAATAATAACGGTATCAAAAGCCCAAAAAACACCTGATAATAATCCACTTAACATTTTTACTCTCCTAAAGAACTAAATTCTTTAATATTTTTAGTTTCATTTTTAATAATTTGGAAGTAGTCTTTGGCATAACGATATTGACGATATGAATACTCACCAAAGTCAATACCTAATTGGTATTTAAATTCACACCAATTACTCCAAAGCATACCTGCAATAGCCATATAAGCATATATTTTATATCTAATTTTATCAGGGCACTGATATTCATAATATATATCAATGACCTCATCTGCCCCCTTGCGATCAAGCAGGGCATAGATAATAAACATCGCAATATCCAGATCCTTATCCTGCATACCTGCATATTCAAAGTCTAATAAGCGAATATTTCCTTGGTTATCAATGATAAAGTTATCATGGTTGGCATCAATATGACATAAAACATATTTAATATCGAAGCTATCAATAACTTTTTTAAGTTTCATAATATTCGTTTTGGTTTTGGTATAATCAGGATACATTGAACGATGTTTCATTAAATCTTCATAAAAATCAATCAATTCAAAAATTTTAAAATGATGTTTTACAGTTAAATTACCAGTATGTAATTTTTTAAGTAAATTCATACAATTTGATAATTCTTGTTTATTATTAGGATCTAAACTATGTGAATATTCAATAAATTCAGTAATTTTATAACCATTGTCAGGGTTAAAGTATAAAACTTTATCAGAGATATTCAAAGGGCTGATGACATCATAGACTGCCTTTTCTTGGTGGCGGTTGATTAGTTGATCAGTTCCAGCCCCAGGCATCCTCATGATGTAGCGTTTATTTTTTATTGTAAAGATGAAGGAATTATTGGTCATCCCCGCCTTCAACAATTCGATTTTTTCAATATCTTTACATTCAACTTTAAAAACATTTTTAATAATATTAAGTGTTTCGTTTTCAAGACTTTCAGAGTTATAGTCATAGCTGATGACATCATTATAAGAATTAAATTCTCTTACTCCATCAAGGAAAAGTGCTGGAATAAACATCTTGTCATTTTCAAATAGTAAGTCGTCATAATAACATTGGTAGTCGGTATTATTTTTAAGGATTTGATAATATTTGGATGCTGATATTTTGTCGATAAACATCAGCCCGCCACAGGTTTCAAAACCTTCACCAGCAGTTTTAATGACCTCATTTTTTTTATTTAAGGTTACATAGGCATTTTGATCAACAGTCTTTTTAAGTCCATACCATGAAGAAACATTATTTCTGATAAAAATATTTTCTTCCAAGTAAATATCACAAGGAATGATATAGGTATTATTAAGTTCTTCTTTGGCAAGGGCCAAACTATAGGCATTGCTGTAATCTTTATATTTATTATTGATGATTAAATCAACATGGTATTTATCAACTAGATAGTCGAATTTTTCCTTTTGGTAGCCGATGATAATTTTAATATTGTCGATTCCGGCCTCCTTTAATTGTTTAATCAGTCTTTCAATCAATACTTCATTGTTGATTTTTAAAAAGGCCTTAGAAATATTACGACTGATGGGGGTAAGACGGGTAGCAGGTCCTGCTGCCAAGATAATAGCATTGACATTTTTAGCAATTATATTTTGATTGATTAAGTGATTGGAATTATCAATTATATTTTGTTTTTTAAGTGAAGTGAGTGTTTTGTTCACAAGCCCTAAGGAAATGTTGTTTTTTGTGGCTATTTCCCTTTGGTTGTGGAATTGATTGTTTATGATAGAATCTAAAATAAGATATTCATTATTGTTCATAATATTACCTCCATATAAATTATATGAACAATAAGTGATTAAATCAAGCCATTTAGACGATATTGAATAATTTTATTGGTGAAATTTATTTAATTGATGAGAATATAAGCTATGCCTTCCTGAAATAATAAAAGTTATCACTATAATTTTCATAAAATAATGTAAGTAATGAATATTAAATAATTCAATCGCCAGGGCAAGTGATGCGATAGGGCATTTAGTCAAAGCCACAAAGTAGGCAATCATAGCACAGGCAATAAAAAGACTTGATGGTAAATTAAATATTCCTGAAAAGGTCATACCGATACCAGCACCAATTGCCAGAGTTGGAACAATTTCACCACCCTTAAAACCAGCACCTAAAACAATTGAAGTTAAGATTATTTTAAGAAGAAAGCT
This sequence comes from Erysipelotrichaceae bacterium, assembly GCA_034180345.1. GTDB lineage: Bacteria > Bacillota_I > Bacilli_A > Erysipelotrichales > Erysipelotrichaceae > RGIG5681. The sequence continues at coordinate 53,489 of JAXFOQ010000040.1, forward strand.
ATAAGCATTGCTGCTTCCCTTAAAGGATGCTTGAATGATATTTATTCCACCACTATAATATATTTTATCTTTTAATATAGCTGTAATTAGGATGAAAATTAAGGCACCGATAATAATTCTAAGGTAGGGATTAGGGAAATGATGCTCAAAGATTTTTTTGGTTAAGTGCAGTGTTTTAATAAAGACATTAGAAAAGATGGTGATGATGATTGCCAAAAAGATTAGTGCTAATAAAATGATGATGCTAAATTTGTCAATATTGGGATCAAGATTAAAAGTTATTGGACTACCGATAATTAAGGTTCTGATTTTAGCGGCAATAAGGGCCGAAATAAGGGTAGGTAATAAATTTTTTAAATAGATATTACCGACAACTAAGATTTCAAGACAAAAGATAGCGGCTGTTAACGGTGTTCCAAATAGACCACTAAAACAAGCACTCATACCACAAAAGATTAGTGTTTCCTGTTCCCTGGCATTTAATTTAATCAGTTTAGTAAAAAAGTTTGAAACACTACTTCCAAGTACCAGTGCTGCCCCTTCTTTTCCAACAGAAGCACCTCCCAGATGCGATAGAGTGGTGGCGATAAAAATCAATATTCCCTGGATGGGCTTAATATTATGATTATTGTTTAAGGCATAGATAAGCTGATTGGGTCCATCAATATTATTTTCTTTTAATTTCTTAGTGATAAAAATGATAAGCATACCAAATATTGGTAACAGGTAGATGATAAATGTATGGTGCTTCCATAGATCATCTGCAAGATCAATTAACATTTCAAAGATAACGCCAATACTACCGACAACAAGCCCAGCACCGATGGCAATCATCAATAATTTAAGTTTTTTAAGGTCGTAAATTTCATCGTTCATAATTAACAATAATACACCAAAAATCACTAAAACATCATCTTTATTATGCTATAATTTATGAGATTATAAGGAGATAATGATGGAAAAAACATATAAAAGTGATGAGATCTATCATGGGAAGATTATTAATCTGTTAAAAGATGAGGTTATTTTAGATGATGGTCAACATAGCTATCGTGAAGTTGTTGAACATAGGGGTGGTGCCTGTATTGCGATTGAAGATTTGGATGGTAAGTTTATCATGGTTAAACAATATCGTTATGCCCAAAAATGTGAAGTCTTGGAATTTTGCGCTGGTAAATTAGAACCAGAAGAAAAGCCTGATGTTACGGTTATTCGTGAGGCTATTGAAGAAACGGGTTATGATGTGGAATTGGTCCATGATTTCGGTTATATGATGCCAACCCCAGGTTATGTTAGTGAAAGAATTTATTTGTATCATGGCAGGGTTAAGGCTTATCTTGGTCAAACCTTTGATGAAGATGAAAAAATTGAACTTTACCATTATAGTTTAGATGAAATAGAAATGATGATTAAAAAAGGAGAAATTGTTGATGCCAAGACTATTTGTCTGGTATATCATTTGAGGAATATTGAACAATGAAACTAAAAGAATACATATTTTATACTATTATTGCTGCCCTATATGCAGTATTATCATTGGTTATCGGGGGTTTTGCCTTTGGCATTGTGCAATTTAGATATGCTGAAGTCTTAAATATTTTAGCCTTAAAAAATAAAAAATTTATTTGGAGTCTTACTTTAGGCTGTTTTATTACCAATTTAATCGGAGTATTATCAGGAACTAATCCAATCGGTATTTTGGATGTGATCATAGGAAGCCTTGCAACCCTTATTGCAGGATATTTGATGTACTATTTAAAAGATAAGAAAATATATGGTTTACCAATATGGTCATTATTGATGCCTGCGCTGATAAACGGAATTATCATCGGAGCTGAACTTACCTATGTATTTACTCCAGAAACATTAGTAGTTGGTTTCTATTTGAATTTCATCAGTGTTTTTGTCAGTGAATTTATTATTGTAACAATCTTTGGAACCTTATTGATGAAACCGTTATTTAAGAATTTGGAATATGTTAAAATTAAGTTATGAATAAATTAGATATTAAAGATTTAGATAAATTAAATGAAAGACTAAGTAAACTTCAAGCAGGTGAATTGCTGGTGCTTAGTGATGGTGTTGAAGAAAAGTTTGTATTAATTGATAGTAATACTTTTGATATGATGCAAAAGGCCTTTGATTTGGATGTTAAAAATAATCCACTTAAATATTTTGATCCAAGTAAATTGGAAGTTAGGGTAATTAGTGATCCATCAAAACCTGAACTTAGTGAAGAAGAGTATGAAGCTATCAAAAAACAATTAAATGAAGCCTTGGAAAAGACACTTAAACCATCACATAAGTATAAACTTAGTCAATCATAAGAGGTGAATATGAAAAAGGGATTATTTATTGTATTGGAAGGACCTGATGGTTCAGGTAAAAGTACCGTTGCGGCTAAGATTAAAACATCCTTGGAGGACCAAGGTTTTTTGGTATGTCATACCAGAGAACCAGGAGGCATTGATATTGCTGAACAGATTCGTAAAGTTATTCTCGATCCTAAAAATACGGCAATGGACGAAAAAACCGAAGCCTTATTATATGCTGCTAGTCGCAGACAACACCTAATAGAAAAGGTGGTTCCAGCTATCGACAGGGGGGAGATTGTACTTTGTGAGCGTTTTGTTGATTCTTCCTTGGCCTATCAAGGATATGCCCGTGGTATTGGCATTGATGAAATCTTGAATATCAATATGTTTGCGATTGATAATCATTTTCCTGACTTAACAATTTATTTAGATACGGCTGCCGATGTCGGTTTAAAACGCATTGAAAACCGTGGTTTTAAAGATCGTTTGGATCAAGAGTCTTTAGCTTTTCATATTCGTGTAACCGAAGGCTATCGTATAATCAACAAGCGTTTTAGTGATCGTATTCAAACTGTTGATGCGAACAGAAGTATTGATGAGGTTGTTGATGCCTGTATGCATTTAATTTCAGGAAAGATTAATGCTTAACTTAAAAGAAAGTCAAAGAGTTGCCTACCAAAGTTTAAATAATGCCCTTAAATTTCAAAAAGTAAGTCATTGTTTTCTTTTTGAAGGTCCTAAGACGGCTGCTAAACTGGAAATGGCCTATGTCTTGGCTTCGGCTATTATTTTAGAAAGTGATTGTTTGGATATCGTTGATAATGTTATTTATGAACGAATTAGCAATCACCAATATTTGGATTTGTATTTTATTGACGGCTCAGAAAATGTCATCAAAAAAGAACAAATTGAAGCGATGTTTGAAAAATTTAATAAAACCGGCTTGGAATTGGCAGCTAAAAAAGTTTATATTATTAATAATATCAATAATGCTTCAACTAAAGTTTTAAATATGTTATTGAAATTTATGGAAGAACCAAATTCTAATGATGTAGTTGGTATTTTGATTAGTGATGAAGCTGATAATTTATTACCGACTATCAGAAGTCGTACCTTAAATGTTTTGTTTGTGCAGGATAGCCAACAGGAAATAGTTGCCAAATATCTTAAGAAAGACTTTGACTTATCGGCTGCCAATGATATAACTAAGATAATCAATAGGTATGATGATAATATTACAGTTGATATGTATCGTTTTAGTCAGCATTTAAAAGCATTATGTATTGAAAATATCCGTCATTTTGAAACCTTTATCTTTGAAATTCAAAATAATATTTATCCAAGTCTTAAAGACTATGAACGCCATCACATTATTAAAATAATTTTATTGTTTATTGATATGTTGTTATGGGAACTTAAGAATAATAGCCAATTTAATCTTGATAAATATTTAAAATTAAGTGAAATACTGATTGATGCTAAAGAAAAATTTAATAATCGCTTTGATTATAAATTAGCTTTTGATGAATTAGTGTATAATTTATATAAGGAGTTATGATGGAATTATACATAAATATTAAATTTGATAATAATCATAAATTATATACTTTTAAAACGATTGATGATACGCTACAAAAAAATGATTATGTAGTTGTTGAAAGTGCCAGAGGAATTGAACTCGGCAAGGTGATGACCGTTCCTCGCAAAACTCATGATTTAAGCGATGATTTTGAGATTAAAGAAATATTGAGAAGCGCCACTTGTGAAGATCTTGAGATGTTTAAAAAGAATCGTGATGATGCTAAAAAGGCACTTAAAATATGCCAAATATATGCGAATCAATTAAAACTTAAGATGGAAATAGTAGTTTGTGAATATACCCTAGATCGTAGCAAGCTAACTTTTATTTATATCGCCGATGATCGTGTTGATTTTAGAGAATTGTTAAAGATTTTAGCGACAGAATTTCGGACTCGTATCGAATTAAGGCAGGTTGGTGTCAGAGATCGTGCGCGTTATATTAGTGGGGTCGGCATCTGTGGTCGTGAATTATGTTGCCATGGTTTTATTAATGATTTTGAAATGATCTCCATAAATATGGCTAAAAATCAATTACTAGCGCTTAATGTCAGTAAACTATCTGGTCAATGTGGTAAACTTAAATGTTGTCTTAAATATGAAGATGATGTATATACAGATATTCGTAAAGATTTACCTAAAATAGGATCGAGTATTGAATATGAACATAATATTTACCGTTTAAGTTCGATAAATATTATTAATCGTACTTGTAAGTTGGAGAATCATGAGAATGCCTTATTTATAAAAATTGATGAGGTATTAAAAAAGGGTAAGGTTATTAATAAAAATACTACTAAAAAGGAAGCGACTAATAATGAAAAGGCAGGCTAGTTTTAAAAATAAGTCAGCGACACTTTTTTTGGTAGCCACACCGATTGGAAATCTTAATGAATTTAGTAGTAGAGCTGTTGAAGTTTTAAAGAATGTTAATGTTATTGCATGTGAAGATACCAGAACTTCTAAGACCCTACTTAAACATTTTGGGATTGATAATAAACTTATTAGTTACCATAATTTTAATGAAAAGGCTAGTACTGAAGGTATCTTATCACTTTTGGCTCAGGGTAAAAATATCGCTCTAATCAGCGATGCTGGTTATCCAATAATCAGTGATCCAGGTTATGAATTGGTCAACAATTGTATTAAACATGAATATAATGTTGTACCCATCAGTGGTGCCAATGCCGCCTTAAATGCCTTGGTAGCATCAGGGCTTTCTGGTAGTCATTTTCTTTTTTATGGTTTTTTAAATAATAAGAGTGGTGAGGCTCATAAAGAGTTGGAGGCCTTAAAAAAATATCCTTTTACTATTATCTTTTATGAGGCACCCCATCGGATCAACAAAACTCTCAATCTAATTTATCAAATCTTTGGCAATCGCTATTGTTGTCTAGCCAGAGAAATAACCAAACAATATGAAGAATTTATTCGTGGCAACCTAGATGAAATTAAGGATCTTGAAAATTTAAAGGGTGAGATGGTCATTGTTTTAGATGGTTATAAAAATGATGATAAGGATATTTGTTATGATGATCTTATTGAAATTGTCCACGAATATATCAAGTTGGGGATGAGTACCAAGGATGCAATTGCAGTGGTTGCCAAAGAACACGGTGTATCTAAAAAGGATGTTTATAATCGTTATCATCAAGCATGAGTTATATATGTAGTAATTCATGCTTTTTTAGTATAAAATTTATATAATTTAATCATTTAATATAAGGGGGTATATTTAATGAAGAAAATATCAAAGTTAGGATTATTGTTGATAATTATTTCAGCTTTAATTGGAACTTCCATTCCATATGTTGTAAGTAGGATTATCGATGGTAAAGATAAAATTTTTTATTTTATTGATAATGGTATTTTATTGGTTATTTTATTTTTGGTTCAGGCGATTTTTTCAACTTTGGCAAATTTCCGCTTTGTGGAATTATCAGAGAAAAATGCCTTTATCTTAAGGAATGAGCTAATCAATAAAATTTTAAAGGCTAAATTGGCATTTTTAGATAAATTAAGCATCGGTAAAATTCCTAGTCATATTGATAATAATATTAAAGTAATTCAAAATTTTTATGCTAAGTCGGTACCTAATTTTATTAGTGCGATATTTACCTTGATTATTTCGCTGATATTTTTATTTAGTTTAGATTTAAATTTAACCATATTGTTGATTATTCTTTTACCGATCATTGCCTTAATTATCGTACCGATAACAATGTTGTCTGGTAGGTATGCAGATTTATTTCAAAAAGAAAATTCACTTTATATTGAAAAATTAAGTAATATTTTTAACAATGTTATATACATTAAAACTCTTAATGCTGAAGAAGACATCATAAATGACTTAACTGAAAATAATCAAAAGATTAGAGTTTTCTCTACTAAAAATAATAAGGTTGATGCCTTTGTTTATCCATTTCTGTTATTGGCTTTAGTGGCGATACTAGCAATCATTTTTATGTATGGTGGTCTTAGGGTTTCACAGGGCTATATCAGTGTTGGGGTATTAATAGCCTACTTGTTATATATCTTTCAATTATTAACACCAGTTTCTGGCATTAGTAGCTTCTTTTCGGATAAAGAAAGATCAGAAGTTAATTATGAGGAATTAAAGGTTTATTTAGAATTGAAACAGGAAGAAGATACGAATATTACAACCGTTGAAAAAATAGAGAAAATAACCTTTGATAATGTAAGCTTTGGCTATGATGATGAAGCGATTATTGAGGATTTAAATTTAGCGATTAAAAAAGGTGAAAAAATAGCTGTGGTTGGAGAATCAGGCTCAGGAAAATCTACGATGTTTAAATTATTGATGAATTTGTATTCTTGTAAGGAAGGAAATATTCTTATCAATGATCAAAATATCAACAAGCTCAGTCTTAAAAGCCTTAGGGACAATATTGCCTTTATACCTCAAGAAAATAGTATTATCTATTCAAAATTAGGCAAATTTTTAGCCTTATCATCGGATGAAGTACAGCCTGAAAAGATTGTTGAAATTTTTGAAGCACTTAATTTAAAGGAAAAATTCAACTTAGAAACCTTAGATTTAGATAGTGTTGATTATGGTCTTGGTGGTAAAAATCTTTCAACAGGTCAAAAACAACGAATTTTAATCGCCAAGGCATTAATTTCTAAATTTAGTGTTTTATTGATGGATGAATCAACTTCGGCTGTCGATTCGGAGCTTGAAAATAAAATATTTAATATTGTGGATGAATATTGTAAAGATAAGATTATGATTTCTATCGCTCATCGATTATCGACAGTTAAATATGTTGATCGGGTTATCTTTTTTGAAGATGGTAAAATCACTGGTGATGACACGCATGAAAATTTATATCGATCTCATGAGAAATATCAAAGATATATCGATTTACAGAATATTAATAACTAAAATTATTGGGATATTAAATTAAAAAAAGTTAACTTTGTAGTTAACCTTTTTAATTACCTTAGTTTTAAATTATTTTATACTTTCAAAGGCTTTATTGATAGCTTCTTTTAGTGTCTTTGATGATAAATTTAATTTATTCATTTCACTTTCATCAAGTTTTAATTCAATTATATTTTTAATGCCTTCACTACCGATTACGGCTGGTGCACCAAGATAAATATCCTTTTGACCATAAAGATCATCTAAGTATACCGAAAGAGGCAAGATGGCATTTTCATTATCCAAGATGGCTTTAGTTATTCTAGCAAGGGCAACCGCCACACCATAGTAGGTGGCACCCTTTTTTTCGATAATGTGATAGGCAGCATTTTTAACCTTAAAGAAAATATTGACCAATTCTTCTTGGTTGATGTCTGGATGGTGTTCAACCCATTCGTAAATACTCATTCCACCGACCGTTGTATGCGACCATGCAGGAAATTCAGTATCTCCATGTTCTCCCATAATATAACCATGGACATTTCTAGCATCAACATTTAAAATGGTTGAAATTTCTTTACGGAAACGCGCACTATCAAGTGATGTACCAGAGCCGAATACTTTATTGGTAGGGAGTTTAGAAAATTTTTGAGCAGCATAGGTCATAACATCAACAGGGTTGCTGGCAACAAGAATTAAACCATTAAACCCACTTGCCATTAATTGTTCGATGATATTTTTCATAATTTTGATATTCTTTGTTACAAGATCTAAGCGTGTTTCACCATCTTTTTGTGGTGCTCCAGCGGTGATGACCACCAGTTCAGCATCGTGGCAGTCCTTGTAATCAGCGGCGTATATTTTTTTAGGCGAGGTATAGGCCAAGGCATCACTAAGATCCATGGCATCACCCTCGCATTTATTTTTATTAATATCAATAATTCCTATTTCTTGGGCAATGTTTTGTGTTACAAGCGCAAAGGCAAAACTGCTTCCAACCGCTCCATTACCGATAATCATTACTTTTTCTCTTTTTTTCATTATAATCACCTCATCAATATTCTATCATTAATAAAACACGATAGGGTATTTAATACTTAAATGATAATTGATAAAATATTTTAGGAGGTAAAATTATGAAGAGTGTTAATGTAAAATTAAGTAGTCGTATAGCGATATTATTAAATTATTTTTTAGGTGTGATATTTATATATCCGGCTATTTTGGAATTGATTATTCGTGGCATAAAGGCCAATGAGTCTTTATCAATCTTATTAAAAATTATTTATACTTTGGTGATTACGGTAGTATTTATATTTATTATGCGTAAGGCCTTGGTTGATGATTTTAAAAATATTAAAGGCAACTACAAGGCGGTTATTATTCAAACATTAAAATATTTAGGTTTAATGTTGGTGGCTAATTTGATTATCGGTAATCTTTTAAATCTTATCGGTTCTAGCAGTGAAAATGAAGCAGCTCTTAAGGAAGTGATGAATTTATCTTTACCACTATTGTTTGTGAATGCAGTTATTTTTGCGCCGATTGTTGAAGAAGCAGTATTTAGATTGGCAATTTTTAGACCCTTAAGAGAAAAAAATCGAATTGTAGCCTATGTGGTTAGTAGTGTTCTATTTGGTTTATTGCATGTTATTGGTAGTGCTAATTTAATTAATTATCTACAAATCATCCTATATGCTTCAATGGGTTATTTTTTAGCGAAAAATTACGAAAAGAACAACAGCCTTATCGCATCTATCTCATTACATTTTTTGAATAATTTGTTGGCATTTACGCTATCGATGTTCTTAAAATAAAGATATATTGATTGTTTTTGGAAGGATGATTATCAATAGCCATTCTTTTAAAATTTAATATAGATTTAACAAAAAATATAAAAGAAAAAATTTGACATTATGATTGATATTTAGTAACATAAATGAGCAAATGCTCAATTTATAGAAGGAAATGAGGTGGCTTTATTATGAAGAGAACATATCAACCGAGCAAAAGAAAGCACCAAAAAGTCCACGGTTTTAGAGCCCGTATGAAAACAGTTGGCGGACGCAAAGTTTTGGCTAGGCGTCGTGCTAAGGGCAGAAAGACATTGTCGGCATAAGGTCAATAAGCCACTTAGTTGTGGCTTTTTATTTACAAATGAAAAAAGTATATCGGATATTAAAAAATCAAGAGTTTAAAAAGATTCTTGATCAACGCAAAAGAAGTCAAAATGATAGTTTTAAAATAGCTTATACCAATAAGTCCTTTGATCATGCCCGTTTAGGAATTAGTGTTTCTAAGAAGCTAGGCAATGCTGTTATCAGGAATAAAATTAAAAGACAGGTTAGAATGATGGTTGATTATATTGTTGATTTTAATGCCTATGAATATGATGTGATCATAATCGTTAAAAAGGAATATTTACTTAAAAGCTATGAAACTAATCAAAATTACTTGGAAACATTATTAAAAAAATGTAAAATAAAATAGCGAGTTCTCAGAAAGGTTTATAAAAAATGAATAAAAAGAAAATTTTATTATTAATTTCAGTAATAGTTATTGCCTTGGCATTAACTGGCTGTACTGTTCCTCACGATGCAAGTGGAAAGACAATCTTAATTGATAATAGCACAACATTTAAATATATGTTTGACAATGAAGGCTTTTTTGCTGCTTTGTTGGTCTTCCCACTTACAAAGTTGCTTAACTTTTTCGCTAATTCAACAGGTTCAGTATTTTTAGGTATTGTGCTTGTAACAGCAATTGTTAATATCGGGGTAGTTTTAGTTACTTGGAAACAAAATGTTGCCCAACAAAAAATGCAAGAATTACAACCGGAAATGGCTAAAATTCAAAAGAAATATGAGGGCAGAACCGACCAAGACAGCCGTTTAAGACAGGGTCAAGAAATGCAACAACTTTACAATAAACACGGTGTTAATCCTTTGGCTTCGATGGCAACCATGTTTATTCAAATGCCTATTCTACTTTCTATTTATCATGCAGTAATGAGAAGCTATGCTGTGCATCAAGGAAAATTTTTGAATATGGATTTAGAAATTTCGCCACTTGCTGGCTTTAAAACTGGAAATTATGGCTACTTAGTTTTACTTGTTATATTATTGTTAGCTCAATTAGCTTCAATGAAGATTCCTACTTTTTTATCAGAGTTAAAAGCCAAGAAAGAAGCTGAAAAGCATTATCGTAAATATGAAAAAGTACCAAATAAGGCACAAAATATAATGTATGGTTTTACAGTGATGATTTTATTTATGGCTTTGAGTATGCCAACGGCCATGACGATATATTGGATTGTAAGTTCAACTATTTTAGCACTTAAAACTTATATTATTCATGTGATTATGGAAAGGAAAGCAAATGAAGAAATATCAGGGTAAAAATTTAGATGATGTATTGAAGAAGATCGCAAGTGAAAATAATTGTGATTTAGCTGCAATTACTTATGAAATTATTGATGAACATAAGGGCATTTTAGGCATTGGTAATTCTATTACCATAGCAGCATATGTACCAGAAGATATTAAAAATTTCATCTTTGAATATTTAGGCAGTTATTTTACTGAATTAAATCAGGCGGTAAAAATTGAAATCATCGAAGAAAAAGATAATTTAAAAGTTTTATTGGATGCTGAAAATAATGCGGTGGTTATCGGCAAGGGTGGTCAAACACTCAGGGCAATAAATCAAGTATTAAGATCTGCCTGCAATGTAACTTTTAAAAAGCGTGTTAATGTAACTGTTGATATTAACAACTATAAGGAAGAACGCTATAAAAAGGTTAAATTAATGGCTAAAAGAATTGCCTTGGAAGTAAGAAGAAGTAAGATTGATGCCGAGTTAGATCCACTACCAGCGGATGAACGCAAGATTATTCATCAATACCTAGGAGAATTTAAAAATATTAAAACTGAATCAATTGATGATGGTAATGATCGTCATATTGTGATTCACTATGTGAATGAAGAATAAAATTAAACCAAGCTTAAGCTTGGTTTTTAACTACTTATTTTAATAATTTAGCTTTTAAATGTTCTAATGATTTCTCACAAATCATAATTGCTGCATCCTTTGCCACTTGGGCATTATCTTTAAAATCAGGATTATTCAAATGTTCTTCGATAGTTTTATTGATTAGCTCTGTCATCTTTCTAACTTCATCAATAATGTAGCTTATATCATCATATTCATTCATAAACATATCAAGAACTACTTTTTTAACACGGGATATTTCTTCATCTTCATTATTTAATTCAGTGGTAATTTTTTGTTCAAACCCCAATTCACGGTCAATTTCCTCGGGTTTTTTATCAGTTAAACAACTATCAATTAATTCTTTGGTTAGGGTAGAAGCTGTTGTTGTTTGTTTAAGGGGGATATTTTCAATTTTAATGATTGTCTGGTCAATGGCATTAATCAATTTATCAGCGACCGTTATAACATGCTCATCAATATTTTTATTAGTTTGATTTTCAATGACATTAGTTTCTAATTCATAGGCCATTTTTTTAAAACTGATAATTATTTCATTTTTTAATCTTACTAGAATATGTTTTTTATCTTCAATGACATTTTCTATTCTATTATCTACAAGTTGTTCGACTTCAGCTATTTTATTACGCAATTTAATCATTTCCACTTTAATAATTTCACTATACATAATTTCTACCTCGTTGCCTATATAGTATAAAATACCTAAAATTATTTTACAATTTATAATAGACAAATGAACTTATTGTAGTTATGATATAAGAAAGTAATAGGAGTGAGTGATGACAATTTTTGAAATTTTAAATGAAATTCAAGATGTACGCCATGGAGGCGAGCTTTGTGATTTCAATGGGTATCTTGAAGATTATTTAGGACAATTAGACCGTGATGCGAAGGAGTATGAGTTGCTTAATGCTTTATTGGAAATGGATGCTGATATTAAAGTTATCCATAACTTAAAGGTATCATTGAGTAAGACTTCCATCAGCAATCAAATTATTAGATACAAGGATATCAACAAGCTTGGAGATTATCCATTGAATGTTGAATATATCTTGAGTATTAAACAACAGGATCAAGCTAGAGCTATCTTGTTGGATGAAGAATTTATTTTGGCCAAGGGTTTGTATTATGCGTTAAGTGAAGAACCTAGCCAATTTAATAGTTTAAGAAATGATATTATCGTTTTACCTTTAAATGAAGATTTAGATACCGTAAGACAAGTATATAACAGTTTATTTACCGTTAGAACTGGTGCCATCCAAAGACGCATCGATCAAAAGCATTTAAGTGCTTATGATGAAGTATTGGAAAAGGCAATTGAAATGGCTAATAATACCGAAACAATCACTAAGGAAAAAATCTTAGAAGATCGTAAAAATCGCAATATCGTTATCAATAAGGCGATTGCAACTTGGTACTTATTAAAGAAGTTTATCTATGTGCAATATATGGTTAATAAAGACATCCTTAGAGAACGCCATGATGGTGATATTAAGGCTCAAAGAAATCAAGCTAAGATTAATGCTGATAAGATTCGTTTTGCCCCATTAAGTAGTTTATGGCGCATTGATAACGAAGAAGAAATGTCTGAAAATAATTAATTTTTAAACAAAAAGACAGTAAAATAATAAAACTGTCTTTTTATAACCGCTTACATAGGATTGGTCCAATTGACTTTTAGTTTAGCTAAAATTATAATTTATATGACATAAGGAGGGAATGTAATGTCAGTAAAAGTAGCAATTAATGGATTCGGTCGTATCGGTCGTCTAGCATTCAGACAAATGTTTGGTGATGCAGATTATGATATTATCGCAATCAATGATTTAACAGCTCCAGAAATGCTTGCCCATCTATTAAAATATGATTCAGCTCAAGGGAAATATGGCAAAGAAGTAAAAGCAGGCGAAGCTTCAATCACAGTTGATGGAAAAGAAATCAAAATCTATTCTGAAAAGGAAGCAGTTAATTTACCTTGGAAAGAATTGGGTGTAGATGTTGTATTAGAATGCACAGGTTTCTATACCAGCAAGGCTAAAGCACAAGCACATATTGATGCTGGTGCTAAAAAGGTAGTTATCAGCGCTCCAGCAGGTAACGACTTACCAACTATCGTTTATGGTGTAAACCATGAAATCTTAAAAGCAGAAGATAAAATTATCAGTGCAGCTTCATGCACAACTAACTGCTTAGCTCCAATGGCAAAGGCTTTAAATGAAATCGCTCCAATTCAAGCTGGTATCATGACAACAGTTCACGCTTATACAGGCGATCAAATGCTTCTTGATGGACCTCACAGAAAGGGTGATTTAAGAAGAGCTCGTGCTGCTGCTGCTAATATCGTACCTAACAGCACTGGTGCAGCAAAGGCCATCGGTTTAGTTATTCCTGAACTTTCAGGTAAATTAATCGGTAGTGCTCAACGCGTACCTGTAACTACTGGTTCAAGCACAATCTTAGTAAGTATTGTTAAGGCTGAAGATTTAACTGTTGAAAAAATTAATTCATATATGAAGAGCGTTGAAACTCCTTCATATGGTTATACTGAAGAACCATTAGTATCTAGTGATATTGTTGGTGAAACTCACGGTTCAATCTTTGATGCAACTCAAACAATGATTACTAAAGCTGGTGAAGGCTTATACGAAGTTCAAACTGTTGCTTGGTATGATAATGAAAATTCATATACAACTCAAATGGTTAGAACAATTAAGTACTTCAATAGTATTAAATAATTTAACTTATTAAGGGCATAATTAAATGCCCTTTTTTTATTGATTGATGTTATTATTTAGTTGGAGGATGAATATGAAAAAATTTATTATTGAAAAGTCATTTTGGGATTTGTTTCCTGATGCTAAGATTGGAGTCTTGGTATTAAAGGGCATTCAAAGCCAAGAATCTAATGATGAAATTATCAATTTATTAGCTCAGGCCAATCTTGAAGCTAAAAAGTATTTAGTAGCGGAATTGGTTAGTGAAAATAAGGAAGTTGCTGTATGGCGTAAGGCTTATCAGAAATTTAAAACTAAAAAAGGTGCCCGTTGTTCAATTGAAGCATTATTAAAACGCATTAATTCAGGCAAGGGTGTATCCACAATCAATGCCTTGGTCGATATTTATAATGCTGCCTCATTGAAGTATGCTTTGCCATGTGGTGCTGAGGATATTGACAAATTTAAGGGTGATTTAAGATTAACTATTAGTGCAGGTGGGGATAAATTTATCGGTATCGGTGAAGATGATCTTGATGAAACCTTGGCTGGGGAGCTATGTTATTTAGATGATGATGGGGCAGTGTGTCGCTGTTTTAATTGGCGTGATGGTATCCGCACTATGATTGACGATAATACTAAATCAGCATTTGTGGTGATGGAGGTCATTGATAATCGTCTTGATGATTTACATAAGGCCTTAGCATTTATTAAAAATAATAGTGAAAAATATCTTGGAGCCGTGGTTGATGTCCATATTCTTGATCTTGATCACCAAGAAATTAATTTATAGCTTTAAAGAACTATTCTTTATGATATGATTTATTAGAAAGAGGAAGCTTATGAAAAATAAAGAATTAGAGAAATTTTTAAATGATCATGATATTAAATATGGCTTTTTTGAGCATGAGCCTTTATTAACAATGGAAGATTCCTACAAATATACCAACCATATTCCTGGTGAACATTGTAAGAATTTATTTGTTACTGACAAAAAGAGGGTTAATTATTATCATATTTTAACCAAAGGGCAAAAAGCGGTGGACCTAAAACAGTTACAGACTGCCATGAATGCTACACGCCTATCTTTTCCAAGTGCTGAGCGCCTAGATAGTGTCTTACATTTGGAACCTGGCTGTGTCAATCCTTTAACAATGATTTATACTGATGATCATGTTCATTATTATTTTGATGAAGAATTATTGACCTGTGATTATTTAATTTTTTGTCCTAGCGTTGTTGATGAGTCGATTAATATGACGGTATCGGAATTTAAGAAGTTTATTGAAGCCACTGGGAAAACAGTTAATTTTATTAAAATGTAAAATAATTATTTTAACCATCTATCTTGAAGTTATATTGAAACTATAAAAATAATGCAAAAAAATAAGAACTATTGCAAAAAAATAAATAAGTAGTAAAATATAGCTAGGAGGTAACATGTTTGAATGGTTTAATGGAAATATATATTTAATGAATGCTATTTTCTATGAAAGTAATATTACATTAAATAAGGCTGCTTTTCAGTATTTTGATGATGAGGATTTCTGTATTCTCGGCATTGATGTTAAAAATAAAAAAGTGGCGATTAAGGCAGTTTCACTGCGTGATGTAGAACTGAAGCTTGTTGATGCATCGCATTTAAACAAATTATCTAAGGGTAAGGGCTATATTAGAATTTCTAATAAAACCTTTAACAAGAGTGTTGCTGAAGTTCTAAAAGAAAGTTTGAATGGGCAGAAGTTTAAAGTTGACTATGATGAGAAAGAAAGGATGCTAGTGGTAGATTTGAATGAACCACTAAAGGGGTAATTATACGATGTATTTTTGGTTGTGGATAGGTATTATTGTATTTGCTTTAATTATTGAACTAATAACCTTAGGATCAATGGTATCAATTTGGTTTACCTTTGGCGGTTGTTTTGGTTTAATTGCATATTTACTTGGTGCTAATTTTAAAGTTCAAGTAATTGTTTTCTTTATCTCATCAATTATGTTCTTCTTGGTATTTAAGCCATTGACTAAAAAATATATGCGTTCAAAGGTTGAACCGACAAATTGTGATCGCTATATCGGTAAAAGATACCATCTCATTAAAGGAATCACTGATGAAAAGTCAGGTGAGATTAAAATTAATGATTTAATTTGGTATGTTGTGAGTAATGATGGCTGTGATATTGAAGCAGGAAGTTTAGTCGAAATTTTAGCTTTTGAAGGTTCTAAAGCTATTGTCAGAAAGGTTAATTAAGGATGGAAATTATTAAAATTATTATCGTTGTTGTCGCATTGCTAATTTTAGCATCGGTGCTACTAGCTAGTGTGCGTGTAGTTCCACAAGCCCACGCCTACATCATTGAAAGATTAGGTTCTTATCACTCAACATGGAAAAATGGAGTACATTTAAAGATACCATTTGCTGACCATGTCGCAAAGAAAGTATCACTAAAGGAAATTGTTAAAGACTTTGCACCGCAACCTGTTATTACCAAAGATAATGTTACAATGCAAATTGATACAGTTGTTTATTTCCAAATTGTTGATCCTAAATTATATACATATGGTGTTGAATATCCTCTAAGTGCCTTAGAAAATTTAACAGCTACAACTTTAAGAAATATCATCGGTGATTTAGAACTTGATGAAACTCTAACATCTCGTGATATTATCAATACTAAAATGCGTGCTATTTTAGATGAGGCTACTGATCCTTGGGGCATTAAAGTTGGTCGTGTTGAAGTTAAAAATATTATTCCACCACGCGATATTCAAGAATCAATGGAAAAACAAATGAGGGCTGAGCGTGAACGCCGTGAGAAAATTCTTCAAGCTGAAGGTGAAAAACGCAGTGCTATTTTAACAGCCGAGGGTGAAAAAGAAGCGATGATTCTAAGAGCTACAGCTAAAAAAGAATCAATGATTGCTGAAGCCGAAGGTAAGGCTAAGGCATTAGAGGTTGTATATGAAGCCAATGCCAAGGGTGTGCGTATGATTAATGAGGCTGATCCAGGTAAGGCTTATTTAACAATCAAAGGTTATGAAGCCTTAGAAAAATTAGGTGATGGTAAATCAACTAAGATTATCGTTCCTAGTCAATTACAAGATATCGCAGGAACATTGGCATCGATTAAAGAATTGGTTGGTAAAGATTCAAAAGGTCAAGAATAGTCAATCAACAATAAAATTATTAGAGATCTATGGTAGTCATAGATCTTTTTTATTTGCTTATTTAAATAATATTGGGATGGGGGTAGTTATTTTAATAATGGTATTAATAATCAACATTAAGTCATAAAATAATTGTTTTAAGATATTAATTTTATGACAAAGTGGATATGGTGAACTTAATTGAAATTGGAAAGAGAATAAAAATGATCAGAGATGAATCTAACCTTACTCAAGCCAAGGTTACAGCATATTTATCCTTGGATCAAAGTATGATCGCAAAAATAGAAAAAGGTGAAAGAAATATAACTTCGGATGTAATTGAAAAATTATCGGCTCTATTTTGTTGTACGGTAGATTATATTTTATTCGGTGAAAAACAAGAACAAAAATGTAGGATATCATTTAGAACAGGTGATTTAACATCCGATGACCTTAAAACTTTAGCTATCATCAATAAAATTGTATTAAATCAATTTGAAATAGATGAGCTATTAATAGGTGATGATAATGATTGATAAAATAGATTTAAACAACAAAGTTTCCAATCCTAGAAAAAAATTAGGAGAAGATATAGAATCTCCTGTTGATATTTTTAATCTGATTCAAAAAATCGAAAATCTCACCCTTGTTTTTTATCCACTTGGCAGCAATATTAGTGGTGTATGTTATAAGGGGGAAGCTTCCAATGTTATAGCGATAAATTCAGATATGTCTATTGGAAGGCAAAGGTTTTCTTTGGCACATGAGTTGTATCATTTATATTTTGATGATTCCACTACAAATATAGTTAGCCCTATTGTGATTGGTGGTGGTGATGAAAATGAAAGAAAAGCCGACCAATTTGCTTCTTATTTTTTAATTCCTCCTTCATCTTTGTATGATATGGTTGAAAATATCAAGGGAAATGAAAATAAAAAATATCTTACGGTTGAAGATCTAATCAGAATAGAACAATATTATGGTGTAAGCCACAAGGCTATGATATATAGATTATTAAATGATGGCTATCTTAAAAATGAACAAATCCAAGATGTGGAAGTAGGGATTATTGCGATTGCAGCAAAATTGGGTTATGATACAACTCTTTATCGCTCATCAGCGGAAAATAAAAAAAGTATCGTTCTTGGCAATTATATTACATCATTTGAAAAACTATTGAAAAAAGATATAATATCGCAGGGTAAATATGAAAGCTTGCTAATGGATGCTTTTAGAGATGATATAGTATATGGAATTGATGAAGAGGAGGGAAGACTTCTTGACTGATTCTGTATTTTTTGATACTGACTGCATCTGTGCATTTTTATGAATTAAGGAACAAAGTTTATTAGAAAAAATGTATCCAGGTAAAATTGTGATTTCAAAAGAAGTTTATAACGAAATTGATCGACCAATTACTCCACATTTAAAAGCCAGAATAGATCAACTTATAGCTGATGGTTTAGCTATTGTAATGAGTATGGGTATTAGTTCAAAAGAATATAAACTATATAGAAAGCTGACAACTGCCTTTAGAGGTAATAAGGTGATAGGAAGTGGTGAAGCAGTATCTATATCTCTTGCCAAGAAGTATAATGGAATTTTAGGAAGTAATAATCTTAGTGATATTAACTATTATATAAATAAGTATTTATTAAAACACATTACAACAGGAGATATATTGGTTGAAGCTTTTAAAAAAGGACTTATCACAGAACAAGAAGCTAAAAAGATTTGGGTGAGTATGTTAAAAAGCGAAACATTAAGATAATTGAAGTTTGTGGTTAAAAATTCTGATGATTAATAATTATATCTTATCTAAGAAATTGTAATGATATATTATTGGCTGTGCTTATTGTGGGTGAAATTCTGCTTAAAGTTATTTGTATTTGATAGTAGGATAAATTCGCAAGGTATTATTTTATGATGTCTAGTGATACAATATTGATATGTTTGATACAATTGTCGCCATTAGTACCGCCATCAATAACCAAGCAATTTCGATTATTAGGATGAGCGGCTCAGATTCTATTAATATCATTAACGAAATATTTACTAAAAATTTAAGTGATGTTAAAAGTCATACAATTCACTATGGTTTTATTAAAGATAACGATGAGGTCTTAGATGAGGTTTTGGTTTCGGTTTTTAAGGCACCTAAAACTTATACTAAAGAAGATATTGTTGAAATAAATGCCCATGGCGGGAGTTATGTTACCAGAAAAATTTTAGCTCTAATCTTAAGTAAAAATGCTCGCCTTGCCATGCCTGGGGAATTTACTAAAAGAGCCTATCTTAACGGTCGTATTGATTTAACAGAGGCAGAATCAATCAACGATATGATCAAGGCAGAGAATAATATTCAAGCCAAGAGTGCCATTCGTGGTCTTAAGGGTTCGATTACTAAAATTATCGATCCATTACTTGCGGAATTGTTAAGGGTTATTGGTACTATTGAAGTTAATATTGACTATCCTGAGTATGATGATGTTGAGGTTATGACAAATGAGATTATCTATCCTAAACTTTTAGATTTTAAACACAGAATGGAAATAATCATTGATAAGGCTACACGCTTTCGAGTACTTAAGGATGGTATTAAAGTGGCAATAGTCGGTAAACCCAATGTTGGTAAGAGTTCTATTTTAAATGCCTTATTAGAAAAGGATAAGGCTATTGTAACCGATGTTGCAGGTACAACCAGGGATTTAATTGAGGGTGATGTTCATCTTGAAAATATTACCCTACATCTTATTGATACCGCTGGTATTCGTGAAAGTGAAGATGTAGTTGAAAAGATTGGTATTGAAAGATCGAAGCTGGCGATTTCCGAGGCGGACTTGGTATTGTTTGTTACAGACAATCGTTATAATAATGATGATATTGAATTATTTGAAGCTATCAAGGATAAAAAATATTTGAAAATTATCAATAAGGCCGATTTGGATCAAAGTAGGAAGGATGGTATTTTGATTAGTGCTCTTAATCATGATATTGGTAATTTAGTTGATACTTTAAATGCGATGTTTGAAAATGATCAAGCCTTGATAAATGAAGATATTTTAAACAACGAAAGACAAATATCCTTGATGATGAAGGCATTAAATGAAATTATCGAGGCAATTAAGGCTTTAAATGATGGTGTAGAAATTGATTTAATCAGCACCATGCTTTATGGATGCTATCACAACTTAAAGGAAATTAAGGGTGATGATCATCGTGATGATTTAATTGATAGTTTATTTAAGAATTTTTGTTTGGGGAAATAATTATGTATATAGATACACACACACATATTACAACTGAAGATATTAAGGCTTATCAAAATGATTTAGATGAGGCTAAAAGACTTGGTGTTGAAAAGATTATTTTAGTGGCAACCGATGTTGAAGAAAGAAAAAATGTATTAAGTTATAAAAGCGATTTTGTTGAAGTGGCCTATGGTATTTATCCTAGTGATAGAAAAGAAATTGATAAAGTAGGGCTTGATGAATTGGAAAAACTTATGCAAGATAATACTTTTATTGCCCTTGGTGAGATCGGTCTTGATTATCATTGGTATCCTGATAATAAAGAAGTTCAAAGGGAAATGTTCAAAAAACAAATTGAAATTGCCAATCGCACAAATAAACCGATTATTGTGCATACCCGTGATGCTTGGCAGGACACCTTGGATATTTTAAAAGCCACTCCTAATCGTCGTAGGGGTATTATTCATTGTTTTACTGGTTCTGTGGAAATGGCCAAAGAATTTACCAAGCTAGGATATTATTTGGGTTTTGGAGGAGTTTTGACATTTAAAAATGCCCGCCACCCCAAGGAAGCGATTAAGGCGATGGATTTGAAATATCTACTATTTGAAACCGATGCCCCATATTTAGCACCTGAACCAAATAGAGGTAAAACTAACCGTACTTATTATGTAAAAAATGTCTATGAATATGCTGCTGAATTATTAGAAATAGATCTTGAACAACTATGTCTTTTAGTAAGGGAAAATTATCAGAGGTTATTTAATGTTGAAGATTAAAGAAGTTATTGTGGTTGAGGGTAGGCATGACAGCGCTACTTTAAAAAAGTATTTTAATGTTGAAACGATTGAAACAAGTGGCAGCCATATGAATAAGAAACTACTAACAATCATTGAAGATCTTAATAAAAAACAAGGAGTTATATTATTTTTAGATCCTGATCATATCGGAGATAAGATTCGCAACTATATCAATCAACATATTCCTAATCTTAAAAATGCTTTTATCAGTAAAGACAAGGCTAAGACTAATAAAAAAGTTGGTGTTGAACATGCAAGTTATGAAGACTTATTGACATCACTTAATAATTTAATTACTTATACCGAGGTAAAAGATGGCTTATCTTATGTTGATTTATTGGAATTGGGGCTTGTTGGTAGTGAAAATAGTCGTCAAAAAAGGAAACTAGTCGCTGATTATTTTTTCCTGGGTGATGTAAATGGTAAAAGTATTTTGAAGCGTTTAAATATGCTTAGTATTGATAAAGAGGAGGTGGCTAAAATCTTATGAAACATATCGCTACCCTAACACGCACAAGAGAAATATTAAATAAATATGGTCTAAGTCCTAAAAAGGGTTACGGACAAAATTTTATTATTGATCCGGGTGTAGTAAAGAAAATTGCCCAAGCATCTTGCCATGCTGATCTTACAACCATTGAGATTGGTCCTGGTATTGGCGCTCTTACAGAGTGGTTACTTAATTATAGTTATAAAGTTATTGCCTATGAAATTGATGATAAGTTAATTGATGTTTTGAATGAAAATTTTGGTGAATATGATAATTTCACCTTAATTAATGGTGATTTTTTAAAGGCTGACCTATCAAATATCAATGATGAATGTGTGGTTTGTGCCAATCTTCCCTACTATATTACGACACCAATTTTATTTAAGTTGTTTGAATCGGGCATTAAATTTAAAAGTATTAATGTTATGATGCAAAAAGAGGTTGGTGATCGCCTACTTGCCCGATGCAATATGGCCAGTTATAGTGCCCTTAGTGTTGTGGTAGGTCATCGTTATGATGTTAAAACCTTAATGAAGGTGCCTAAGGAAGTATTTAATCCTAAACCCAAGGTCGATAGTATTGTCTTAACCTTGACACCAAAGAAACTTGAAGTTGATTTTGATGTTTTGGGCTTTGGTGAATTTGTAAGGAATTGTTTTAATTATCGTCGTAAGACTTTGATTAATAATTTAAAGAATTTTTTAGCTGTTGAAGTTATTGATGAACTTAATATGCAGTTTAATTTTGGTCAAAAAAGACCACAGGAATTAAGTGTTGAGGAATTTGTTGAGGTGTATAAAAGTTATGAAAATACGCGCATACGCTAAGGTTAATTTGGCCTTAAATGTTAAGGGGTGTTTATCTAATGGTTACCATGATTTGGAAATGTGCATGGTTCCTGTAAGTATTTATGATGAGATTGAAATTGAAATTGCCGATAAGATGGAATTTATCTGTAATCGCAAATATTTGATGCATAATCCTACCAACAGCTTACTTAAAGCCATTGAGCTATTGAGGGCTAAATATCACTTTACAGAAAATTTTAGAATTGTACTTAACAAACATGTTCCAACTAAGGCAGGACTTGGTGGGGGCAGTAGTGATGGAGCCTCAATTATCAAGGCAGTAAATAAGTTATTGAAGCTTGAGATGACTGATGAAGATATTAAAGACCTCTGTCTTAAATTGGGAGCTGATGTATATTTTGCCTATTATAATCGACCAGCCTTTGTGAGTGGTATCGGCGATAGAATATCCTTTATTGATAATAACCTTAAAATTAGAATGGTCTTGGTAAGACCAAGACATGGTGTTAGCACTAAAAAAAGTTATAAAAATTTGGATCTAAGCATTTGTGAACATCCTGATGTTTTTAAGGTTATTGAGGCCTTGGGTACTGGTAATTATCAAATGTTGGTTGAAAATTTAGGCAACTCATTAGAACAACCTAGCTTCAAATTACTCAGTGAATTAGCGCTTATTAAAAATGATTTAATCGAAAATGGTGCTGACGGGGTTTTGATGTCTGGCAGTGGTAGTACTATTTTTGCGATTAGTAATCATTATGAAATATTGAAGAAGATTGAAGTTAAGTATCGCAATTTAGGTTATTTTGCGACAATATGTGAGGTTTTAAATGAAGTATAAAAAGATTATCCTCACCTTATTGGTCTTACCATTCTTGATAGCTTTGGTATTTTATTTTAATACCATCAATAATAAGTGGTATAAATTAGGTTATCGCCAACAAGAAATAAGGACTATTGAAAAATTAAGCAGTCAAGATCAGACGATAATTAGTGAATACCCCTATCATCGGCAACTGCTAAAGTTATTGGCAGACAGTCGTTACCAAAGTGGGCATTTAAATGACTATCTAAGGGTATTAAATGAATATCCTGATTATTATGATGAGGTGATTGAGGCAATCAATGCCAATAAAGATATATCTAACAGTATTAAGGCTAAAGCATCCTTATTTAAAGATGACCCTTATTTTTTAGTTCGCAATGTTGATCGCTATAAAAACTATTATCAAAAACATCAGGCTGAATTAAGCAATCATCACGATTATGTTCGAAGGGTTGTGGAAATGGTCAATGCTGGTAATGACTATGAATATTATCAAGACACTAAAGCCGGTGATTTATCCAAGGATGTACTGGTCTTAATCAATAAACATTATTACCTATCTAATGATTATGTTCCTAAGGATTTAATTACCTTTGATGGTACTTATGGCTATGGTGGTGAAGCGGTTAGAAAGCCTGCATATGATGCCTTTATGAAGATGGCACAAGCGGCAAGAAATCAAGGTTATTACTTATATGCTCAGAGTAATTTTAGAGATGCCCAACTTCAAAAAGAATTATATGAACAATATAGTCTTGAGGATGGTAAGAGTGCTGCTGATCGTTATAGTGCAAGAGCGGGTTTTAGCGAACATCAAACAGGCTTAGCTATTGATATTATTTCACCCGAATGTCAAAGACTTGAAGACTTTGTCGATCAAAAAGAATATGACTGGATGCACGAGCATGCCCATGAATATGGTTTTATTTTAAGGTATCCAAAGGGTAAGGAAGAAGTTACTGGCTATAAATACGAGTCGTGGCATTATCGCTATGTTGGTCTTGAGGCAGCCAAGTACATCAAGGAAAAACAGATTACCTTTGATGAATATTATGAATATAAAGTATTAGGAGAGAAAAATGGCTTATAAAGGAATTATATTTGATTTAGATGGGACACTATTAGATACGATAACCGATCTTAAAACAGCGACCAATCATGCCTTAAAAGCTTATGGTTTTAAGGAGGTTAACTACTCACAAACCTTGGCAGCCGTTGGCAATGGTGTACTTAAATTATTAGAAAATTGTGCCAAATATGATGGTAATCAGGAATTGAATGATGAAATACTGGGGCTGTTGCTTGAAAAATTTAGCCAAAAGTATCAGGAGTGTTTTATGGATGAAACCAAACCCTATCCTGGTATTATTGAATTATTAAAAAAATTAAATGAAAAGAATATTAAAATTGCCATTAATACCAATAAACTCCAAGCCTTTAGTGAGTCTTTGGTAGCTAAAATATTCGGTGATATTAAGTTTGAAAAGATTATTGGTGATGATTTAAATCACCCTAAAAAACCCGATCCGTTTGCGGCCAATACCCTAGTTGAACTATTTAATTTTGATAAAAAAGACATTTTATATGTCGGTGATAGCGAAGTTGACTTATGCACAGCATCTAATGCTGAAGTTGATGGTTGTTTTGTGGCCTGGGGTTTTAGAAAACATCATCAGATCGCACACATAAAACATAAATATATTGTGCATTCCGTAAAAGAATTAGATGATTTAATATGGTCTTAAAAGCTATAAATGTTTTATCCACACTTTAAAATGTGGATAATTTTTTTATTCCCAATTTAAAAACCTAAATATCATTAATTAAACATTAAGTTATTGTGCTATAACCTTGTTATGCAGGAAGATTTAAAATTTAATGAATATGAAAGACAGTATCGCAAGATGATTTATTCGATCATCAATAAGCTCAATGTCAATAATAATATCTGTGTTTTGAGTATTGATGATATGTATCAAGAGGGACTGATTGCACTATATGATGCCTTTAAAACCTATGATCGCAATAAGTATGAAATTGCCTTTTCGACCTATTCATATACAATTATCAGAAGAAGGTTATTACGAGTGGTTGAAAAACATAATAAAAAGGCTAGTTTTGAAACTATTGCCTATGATGCGATGGAAAATATTGATTATTATGCGGAATTTTCTTACGAAGATAAGGTTATTTATAATAGTGGCGAGGTTAAATTAAGCGAATATATTAAAAAGCTTCCGAAGCTGGAAAGGCAGATTGCTGAACTCTATATCAAGAAAAATTCCTATAAAGCAATCGCCGAAAAACTCAATATCAAAGTTAAACAGGTTGATAATAAAATTACTAAAATTAAAAAAATACTAAGAAAAATCTTTGAAGATAATTATATATAAATCATTGGATATTTTTAAGGGCAATTAAATCTTTGAGGTATTGCATTTCTTTATCTAAATGTTCAGCGACCTTGGCACAATTTAATAATCTTTTTTGAATTTCAAGATCGGTAATTAATTCTTTTTTATATCTTAATTTATGTTCTAATGAGGCCCAAAAATCCATGGCGATAGTACGAAACTGTATTTCTACGGGGCAGTCAATTTTTCCAGAATTTAAAAAAATTGGAATTATCACAATTAGGTGATATGAGCGATAACCATTGGTTTTAGGATTGTCGATATAGTTAGTTTCACGAATAACTTTAATGTCATTTTGTTTTTTGATGGCCTTTACAATTGAATAAACATCATTTTCAAAGGCACAGATAACCCTAACCCCAGCAATATCAAAGATATTATTTTTAATGGCTTCAAGACTTAGGGGCAATTTGCGGCGTTTTAGTTTTTCAATGATACTCTTGATAGATTTTAATCGGGTTTCAATGGATTCAATGGGATTGTTTTCATAGTGCAATGAGAAATCATAGTCGAGAACTCTAAGCTTAGTACCAACTTCTTCAATGGCACATTTACAGTTATTCATTATTTCTTGAAATTCTTTAGACTGTGATAGATTATAACTAAATTCTTCTTCCTCGGTAGCGTTTAATAAATAATTTCTTTTATCCATAATTAAAGATTAACAATTTTTAATGAAAAAAACAAATACCCACTCGTTTGCGAGGATATGCTTAATATTATATAATTAGCTTGATACTTTTATAAAGTTTGGTTAAGTTGCATTTTAGACTAAATGAGATATACTAGTTTATGTGCTTAGAGGTAAATTATGAAATTTTTTAATAAAAATAGTAATAAGAAGAAAATGTCTAAAAAACAGTTGATGAATTGGAGTTTTTCATTATTGTTTATA
Organism: Erysipelotrichaceae bacterium; assembly: GCA_034180345.1. GTDB lineage: Bacteria > Bacillota_I > Bacilli_A > Erysipelotrichales > Erysipelotrichaceae > RGIG5681. The sequence goes on from JAXFOQ010000040.1 coordinate 80,121, forward strand.
TCATTATTCTTACTCATCGTTGATGAATTTTTGATTTTCAAATATGCTTTTTTAAATTTTAAAAATATAAATTTAATTATTTCAGCAGTCTTGATTTTTATTTTGATTGTTATAGCTTTTATCAATTTAAAAAGAAAAATCAGTAGGGCCAGCATTGTTTTTTCTAGTATTTACTGTGGTCTTTTGGTCGTATTATTGGCGATGACGATTGGATATATTGGTTTATTTGATCATATCTTTGGTCGTTTAAGAGGTTCAGGCTACAACGAATATAAGATGAGTGTTGTTGTTTTGGCAGATAGTAAATACCAAGAAATTGCAGAATTGAAAGATTTAAAGGTGGCTGTGCCATCAAAAGATACCAAGAATGTTAAGGACTTTATTAATTCTTTGGCGATTAAGGGTATTAATTTTGAACATGTAGATACGAAATCATATGTTGAAAGCTATAATAAATTATTAAATCATGAGGTGGAAGCCTTTATCTTAAATGGTTCACATGAAGAATTTATCAAGGATGAAGATGCTAAGTATAAGAGTAAAATTAGAAAAATATATGAAATCACTCTTAAACAGGCCGCTGAAAGTACAGCTAAATACTTAAATGATGGTAGAGTGTTTAATGTCTATATCAGTGGTATTGATACCGAGGGTTCAATTGATACCGTTTCAAGATCGGATGTTAATATCATTGCTACGGTAAATATGAATACCCACAAGATTTTATTAACCACTACTCCTAGGGATTCCTATGTCAGTATTCCAGGTGAGGGTTTAGATGAAAAAGACAAATTGACCCATGCAGGCCTATATGGTGTTGATACATCAGTTAAGACCTTAGAAAAACTCTATGGTGTTGATATTAATTATTATGCCAAGGTAAATTTCACTACCTTTATAAATATCATTAAACTTATCGGTGATATTAGTATTTATAACGACCAAGCCTTTACATCGTTGCATGGAGGTTATGAATTTCCTGTTGGCAACATCACTATGAATGCTGAACAAACACTAGGCTTTGTCAGAGAAAGATATTCACTAGCCAATGGTGATTTTGACCGTGGTAAAAACCAACAAAAAGTTTTAAAAGCAATCTTGAACAAGCTAATTGATCCCAATAATTTGAAAAATTATAAGGCCATTTTAGATACTATCGAAGATTCAACCCAAACAAATATGGAAGCCAAGACCTTAATGACCATCATCAATGAACAGTTAGACCATGGGGTACCATATACCATTGAAACTCAAGCCCTAGAGGTCTTTGGTGTCAGTGGGCTTGAGTCCTTCTTAATGCCTGGCCAAGACTTATATATGGCAGAAATCAACGAAGATAGTCTGATAGAAGTTAAAAATAAGATTAGAAAGGCTATGGATTTGCCGATACTTAATAATCAAGAAGTAAAAACTAATACCAACGAAGGTGAAGGTGTTGAAAATTAATAAGAGGTTTTATGACAGAAAAAAATATAGAGTATATTGAAATTGATTTAAAAGAGATTGGAAAGTCAATATGGCTTAAAAAAACTTTAATTTTATTAGTGGCCACTATTTTTGTGGTCCTTACCTTTGTGATTGGCAAAAAGATTGATAAGAAGGAATATACTATATCAGCTAAATTTATCGTTAATGAAAAGATTACTGATGGTGATGGTAAGATTTTTGACTTATCTAATGTTTTTTCAAAGGACTATCAGGATATTGCCACTTCTAATAATGTCATTGAAAGAGCAGCTAAAGATTTAAAGGATGTTAATGGTGTATCTTCATCACAAATCAAAGCTAAGTTAAAGGCTACATCCTTTAAAGACACCAGAATTGTAACGATATATTTTAGTGATAGTAATAAACAAGTAGCCCTTGAAGTTACAAAGGCAGTTAGGGATAATGCCCTAATTGAAATCGGTAAAATTTTTAAAAATGTCGATATAAGTTTTATTGATGAGCCGGCTATTTCTGATACTCAATCAAGCTTGAGCCTAAAGAAAATCGTACTACTTGCAGCTTTATCGGGTGTTATGCTTCCAATGTTTTTTATTGCCTTAGTGGAAATTTTTGATAATCGTATCAAAAATGTTAGTGAGCTTAAAACACTTGGCGATGCTACAATTTTAGGAGTTGTTCCTGCCAATAGGAAGGATAAATAAAATGGATAATAAATTGACTTTAATTAATAAAAATAATTATAAAAAGGCCAAAGATCAATATAACAAGGTGATTTTAAATTTAGACTTATATGCCCATGATTTTAAAACGATTATGTTTACATCATCACTTAACCGTGAAAATAGAACCTATACTTTAATTAATTTGGTTATTTCAATGTCCAAGTTAAATAAAAAGATCTTAATTATTGATGCGGATATGTATAAATCAAAGTTATCTAATTCATTTAGTGGTGAAGTTAAAAATAATTTGAATGATTATTTATTGGATAAATGTACGGCCAAGGATATTATTTATAATACTGATTTAAATGGGGTTAAATTACTTCCATCTAAACCTGATGCTGAAGGTCTGAGCCTACTAGTTAATGAAAGGTTTGAAGCATTGATTGCCGATCAAAAAGCTAATTATGATTATATTTTAATTAACACTGCCCCGATGTCTTTATATGGCGATGTAAATGTGGTGGCTAAATGTTGTGAAGGCAGCATTTTAGTTGTTAGAGAGCGCCGTGTTAAAAGACAACAATACGAAGATAATGTTAAACGATTAAATGATTTGATTAGTGTTGGTAATCATTTTATCGGGCTTATCTTTTGTAAATTCTAATTTTAGAAAGGTGTGATTTAATGTATAACAAGACAGTAAGTGGCATATTCAAACACTTTGATTTTCTGTTATTGGACTTATTTAGTCTTTTGATAGCTTTTTTTACAGCCTATATTGTGCGTTTTGGTTTAAAGATGTCAGGATATTACTTCAAACATTTTACCTATCTTAATTTAATGTTTGTAGTACTTTTAATTGATTTTTTAATTATCAGTTTTAATGAAACCTTTAAAAATGTTCTTAAAAGAGAGAATTATAAGGAAATTGCCAAGACTTTTAACCATGTGGTTTTAGTAACATTATCACTTACCTTTTATTTGGTTGTGGTTCAAAAAAGTGAGATTTATTCACGAACATTTATTTTTTATTTAATTTCTATCTATGCCGTTTTTAGTCTGGTGATAAGACATCTTTATAAAAAATATTTTTATTATTCACTGATGCGTAGACATAAAAAAACTTTGATGATTGTAACGACCAGTGATGGACTCGATGAGATTTTAAATAGTCAAAAAAGTTTTAGTTTTTACAATGTTAAGGGTCTAGCCATCCTTGATCAAAATTGTATTGGTCAGGAATTTGGTGGTCTGAAAGTAATTGCTGATGAACGAAATGTTATTGAATACCTATGTGGTAATTGGGTTGATGAAATATTTGTATCCCTATCTCAAGATGATGCCTATCAGTCATTAATTGATAAATTTATTGAAACTGGTACGGTAGTACATACCTATATTGCCCAATCTAAACAACATATCGGTCGAGTTAAAATCGTTGAAAAGCTCGGGGAATTTAATGTTATTACCTGTAGCATTAATTGTGCCAGTGTGCAACAGTTGGTGGTAAAAAGACTATTTGATATTTTTGTAGGGATTGTCGGTTGCTTCTTTACTTTGATATTGGTAATTGTTATTGGACCGATTATTTATTTGAAAAGTCCAGGGCCGATTTTCTTTAATCAAATTAGAGTTGGTAGAAACGGTAAAAAATTTAAAATGTATAAGTTCAGAAGTATGTATATGGATGCTGAAGAACGCAAGCAGGAATTGATGAAACAAAACCGTATTAAAGATGGAATGATGTTTAAAATGGACTTTGATCCACGAATTATCGGCAATACCATTGATAAAAATGGCAAGCGTAAAAAGGGTATTGGTAATTTTATCAGAACGACCAGCCTTGATGAATTTCCACAATTTTTCAATGTATTAAAGGGTGATATGAGCCTTATCGGTACCCGCCCACCGACTGTTGATGAATTTGAAAAATATCAACTTCACCACCATGCCCGCTTAGCTTTTAAACCTGGGCTTACTGGTATGTGGCAGGTGAATGGTCGCTCAAGGATTGTCGATTTTGAAGAAGTAGTTAAATTGGATACCCAATATATTGAACAGTGGTCAATTAGTTTAGATATTAAAATTATTTTTAAGACAATTTCGGTGTTGCTTAAAAAAGACGGTTCAATGTAATAAAGCAGGATAATGATGACCTGCTTTTGTGCTTTAATATAATATTGGAGGAAAGATGATGAAATTAAGGATCTATAATACTAAAACTTTAAAACTTGAAGAATTTAAACCCATTAAGGAAAAAGAAGTTAAGATGTATGTTTGTGGACCTACAGTTTATGATAATATTCATATCGGTAATGCTCGACCGGTAGTGGTTTTTGATACTTTAAGAAGACTTTTGGAAGCCATTGGCTATGATGTTAAGTATGTCAGTAATTATACCGATGTCGATGATAAAATTATTAAACGTGCCCATGAAAGAGGTATTGATGAGTTTGAATTAACCAAGGAGATGATTGCTGCCTATAATGATGTACGGACAGCACTTAATGCTAAAGATTTATATAAAACTCCCAAGGTTACCGAAACCATGGACGATATTATTAACTTCATTGATGAACTGGTGATGAATGGTAATGCCTATGTTAAAGATGGTGATGTATATTTTAGGGTTGCATCCATTGATGATTATGGCAGTCTATCACATCAAAATCTTGAAGATCTGAAGGCAGGGGCTCGTGTTGAAGAAAATGATAAGAAGGAATCACCCCTAGATTTTGTCCTTTGGAAGCAAACAGAAATGGGGATTAAATGGCCAACAAAATATTCAATCGGCAGACCTGGCTGGCATTCTGAGTGTGTAGTTATGATTAAAAAAGAATTGGGTAATCTGATTGATATTCATGCTGGGGGTAGGGACTTACGCTTTCCTCACCATGAAAATGAGCGTGCTCAAGCTAAGGCTTTATACAATTCTGATTTAGCTAATTATTGGTTACATAATGGGATGTTGACCTTTGGCGGTGAAAAAATGAGTAAATCCCTAGGTAATTTGGTATTGAGTAAGGATGCCATTGAAAAACATGGTGCCAATACCATCAGATGGCTACTATTGAGCGCTCAATATCGTGATGTTCTTTCATATACCGAGGATACAATTAATAATGCCAAAAAAGAATTAATTAAGGTTATCAATGTCATTAAAAAGGCATCACTGATCCTTAATATTAACGATTATCAAACTGATGACTTTGATCAAGAACACTACAATCATTTTATTGAGGCAATGTGCGATGATTTGAATACCCCTAATGCCTATACCCATATTTTTGAGATGGTAAAAATTATCAATCAAGACTTGCGTGTTAGTGGTGTTGATTATCAGAGTCTAGCCTCTCATCTTAATGCCTTGACTAAGTCTTTGGATGTTTTGGGTATTACTTATGAAGTGCTTAATTTAAGTGCTGATGATAAAAAGCTTTATCTTGATTGGCAATCAGCTAAACATAATAAAGACTTTGATCAGGCTGACCGGTTAAGAAATATTTTAAATTCCAAGGGTATTCTATGATCGCTACTAAAGAATTAGCCTGTAATTCCTATAGTTTTATCGGTGATGCCGTTATGAGTCTTTATGTTCGAGAATTTTTAGTGATGAAGGGTTATCAAAGACCCAAAGATTTACAAGCATTAACATTGAGGTTTGTGAGTGCTCAAAGTCAGTATGAGATATATGCTTACTTGAATGATGAAGCTAAGATCTTTAATGAAGTTGAAAAAGAATGGTTTAAAAAAGGTCGTAATCATATTGGGCATATTCCGAAAAACGGTAATTTAAAAACTTATCAGGTAGCCAGTGGCTTAGAGGCTATTATTGGATACCTATACTTTAATGATCAAGAGCGTTTAAAAGAAATAATGACAATGATATTTGAATGGAGAAAATTATGATTAGTTATGGTAAAAACACCTTCTTTGAAGCGATTAAAAACAATCGCATCATTAGAGCCTATGTACTAGAAGGAAGTAAGCTTATTAATAATCTTAAAGACAAACATATACCCTTTAACATCAAGAATAAGAAGGACTTAGATAAACTGGCTAATTTTGGTAATCACCAAGGAATTGTTTTTGAAGCCAAGGACTATCAAACTTTTGAGCTTGAGGATCTTATCGACCAACAACACCAACTGATTATCATGCTTGATGGTATTGAAGATCCCCATAATTTGGGAGCGATGATGAGAACAGGCGATGCCATTGGTATTGATGGTATTATCTATAAGAAACACCATGCTGTATCTTTGAGTGATACTGTAGCCAAGGTTAGTACTGGTGCTATTGAGTATATTAAGTGTGTTGAAGTTACCAATCTTACTAAAACAATCGAAGTGCTTAAAAAAAGAGGTTATTGGATTGTGGGGCTTGAGGCTGATGGTGCTACCGACTACACCAAAATGAACTATGATATGAAAATATGTTTGATTATTGGCTCTGAGGGTAAGGGTATTTCAAGATTGGTGAGTGATAAATTAGACTTTAAGGTTAGCCTACCGATGAATGGTCATGTGAATAGTTTAAATGCTTCTAATGCCTTTGCGATTATGGTCTATAAGATTTTTGAATCGCGGCATCAAGCTTAGATATTGCGTGCATTTGAATAAATGCTATAATTTAAGTGTTTAATAAAGGAGATTTATTATGAGTAATAAATATCGTTTTTGTCCTAAGTGTGGACAACAATTATTGATTAACGCCAAATTTTGTCATAACTGTGGCGCTAATTTGAATGAGGAATTTAAAATTCCTGAAAATATTGAGAATATTGATGAAGTTGATACCAAGATTGAAGATGGTTTAGATATTCCTTTTGTTGGAGCATCTAAAAATGAAGCTATCAAAGCCTTGGAAAACGAAGAAGTAGAATACACCGAAGAAGAAATTGCAGAAAATATCGAAGATGAAGATATGGATACCATTTATGGTGATGATGACGATGATGAAGATGAAGAAGAATTGGAAACTGAAAGTCGTGCTAGTAAAATCTTAACTCGTATTTTAACCGGAATCATCGCATTATTGATTGTTGTCTTAATTATCATTACAGCCATGTTTTTTATTAAGACTAATAATATTAAACTTCCATTTTTTAATACTAATAAACAAGCCGAAGTTAGTGAGTCTGAATTAACTAAGAAAATCAAAGCCCATCTAAGTGAAAATGGCAATGATGTAACTAAGGTTGAAAGCCTATATATTGATGGTGAGAATATTCTTATCAATAATTCACTACAACCAACTAGTGGTGAAAAAGTCGGAAGTTATGATTTGAATGATTTAAAAGACTACCCTAATCTTAAAAAGATTATCGTCAATAATGTTAAGAGCTTAGTTTTTGCAAAGACTGATATTAATGCTGTTGAAGAATTAGAACTTTTAAATAGTATTGCCGATCCTAGCTTAGATGGCATTCAAAATTTTACTAATTTAAAAAGCTTAAAGGTTGTTAATAGTAGTTTTGCGAGTGTTGACAATATTGCTAAATTAAGTAAGTTAGAATTTTTAACCCTAGATGGTAATGGTTTAAATACTATCGGTGGTCTTGAAAAATTAAGTAATCTTAAAAATGCAGCTATTTCAAACAATAATATTAGTGATTATTCACCGATTGAGCGTCTTAATCCTCAAAACAACTCTAAGCCTTCAACAAAGCCTAACACCATTAGTGATAATGTTGATGGTAAAAAAGTTGAAATCTTGATTAGTGATTTGCGTGTAAGAACTTCACCTTCAATCCAAAGTGATAACAATATTATCGAAAATGATAAGACTGTTTTAAAGGGTGCTATATTACCAGTTTATGAAGAAAAACAAGCTGAAGGCTTTACTTGGTATCGTATTGGTGATCATAAGTGGATCGCCAGCAAGGAAGGCGAATGGACTAAAATTAAAAATTAATATTTTATAATTAATTTATTTAATCTAATATAAGTATCTAAGACTATTAATAATAGCTATATTCTATTATCAATAGTCTTTTTTCTTACTCCCCCATATTTGTCAATCCTTTTAATCATTATTATTGATATATATATATATAGTAAACTTAATTTCTAGTTATATATATTGGCTATATAATACTAGAAATAAATAAATAAAGGAAAGGAAACAAATATGAAAAAAAGTAATAAACT
>JAXFOQ010000027.1:0-11965 GCA_034180345.1 Erysipelotrichaceae bacterium
AATTAACTCATGTACCCTCAATCCAGCAAGACTATTAAAACTAGATCATCGCAAAGGACAGCTACAGGCAGGAATGGATGCCGATATTGTCATCTTAGATAATGACTACCAAGTAATCCAAACCTATGCCAGAGGAAGGGATGTCTTTAATGGAAAGCAGTAAGAAAATCAGTGGTATAAATGTTCATGAATATCGTGGACAAAGGGTTTATCGTGATCCTTTAACCAAGGTTGGTTATATTATTCCTGATAATTATGCCAATAAATTTTATTTCTATCAAAATCGCTATGCGATTGTTGTTATTGCCACAATTTTGATTTCTAATTTTGTGATTGATTGGTTGTTTGCGATACCGTTGACTTTGATTATTTTGATGATGTTTGAATATGATTTTAGAAGGCGTTTTTTATCTAAAATGACCGCCATTCCTAATTTTAAACTAGATGCCAAAATGGATATTATCAGCAGAATTAGTAAAGATGAACCAGTAAATAAGATGATTTTAAGAATTGTTTTATATTTTACCTTGGCTGCTTTACTTGTGGCTAATTGTTTTGTATCTAAGATGGCAATGGTACCAACAGTACTTTCGATTGTTACAGCAGTAGTGGTTTTTGGTTTTGGTATTATGATGGTGATTTCATTATTCAGAAAAGGTAAATAATTATGGATAATAAATTATTGATTTATATTTTATTGATATTCTTATTGTTATTTATCGTTGTAGCACAACAATTAATTAGTAAAAAATTTATTCAAGACTTATCAAATTTACTTTATCAAAAACAAGATGGTAATAATTATTTAACTAGACTTAATTCTTGGTATGGTAAATTGATGTTAGGTGCTAAAAAGCGTTTGTTTATGAGTGTTGATGGCTACTTGTTGTTGGAAGATCACTCAAAGATTGAAGAATGTTTTGATAAGTTGAATAAGTCAAGGCTATCTTTCACTCAAAAAATTGGCTTATACCAAAAAGAAATTCAATACTACATCAGCGTTAAAAAATATTCTGAAGCAATTAAGATTAATGATGACTTACAAAAATTAGGGGCAGTATTGGCTGATGATAAAAATATGGCCTATATTTTAGAAGAAAATAATTTATTGATTGAAATTGATTGTAAGCACAATGCTAAGCTGGCTAAAAAAATGCTTGAAAAAGCCAAGGAAAGTCAAGGTGAGCTTGCCAAGGGTATTTATTTTTTAAGGGCTGCCAAGTGTTATTATTATGGTGGTGATACCAAGAATATGAATAAATATTTAAAAGAAGCAGAATTGAAAACAACAGGTTCAACCTTGAATAAACAAATTCTTAAATATTTAAATGATCCATCACTTATGGATTGACCCGAAGACTTCGGGTTTTTTATTTGCAACCGTCAGTTGCGTAATTTCAAAGCTGATGATATTGAATAATATCAATGACCTTGTTAGTATTTAATCACAGGAGAACATATTTATGAAGATTAATGAAAAAATATTTAAGCATCGTCGAATGAAGGGTCTATCGCAGGAGGATCTAGCTAGTGCTATTGGTGTTTCCAGACAATCCATCAGCAAGTGGGAAACTGGAGAATCAATGCCTGAAACTGGAAAATTGAAATTATTAGCTGATTGCCTAGGGGTGAATGTTGATTATTTACTATCTGAGGATGATGTTAAAAACAATGGTTATGAAAAAGACAGTTTGGTATCTTTGATTAAAGGAGCTGTCAATCGCTATGGTTGGTTATTCGGTGCTAGAATGGCAATTGTTGGGGCAATCACCATTATCGGAGGAGTTTTATTCACTGTTCATCATCATCATCAATATCAAAGCATCTTAAAAGATTTAGGAATTGAACAATCGTTTTTTCCTATGGATAATTTTTCATATATTTTATTTTTTATAATTTTCTTAGGGGTTGTGGAATTGGTTTTGGGTATCTTTTTAGCTAAGTATTTAAAGAATAAAGAAAATAATCTATAAAATATTATTTTTAAAGCCTTTATCGGCAATATTGAAATAGGTTAATTAGAAAATAATTATTGATAGTTGAATATTTTAGGCGTTATTGAGATGCTGTATATATTATCAATATTAAAAAAGCATTAAATGATTTTTAATGCTTCAGCGATTATCAACATCAGTGGTATGGTAATTATCGATGATAGGGTACTGATCATGGTGATTACCGATGCTGTTTCAACATCTTGATTATATTTGAGCGCAAACATCGAAGTAGATATGGCGATTGGAGCACTGATAGCGATGATGAAGGTGGTTATTAATTCTTTATCAAAGTGCTTAAAGAAATAAAAGAAGGCGATGGCAATAATCGGCATTAGGATTAATCGTGCTACATTTCCTTCAATGATTGTCAGTATATCCTTGAAGTGTTGCCGACCTATTTTTGCCACAAAGCTACCGAGGATAATCATTGCTAGTGGGGTATTTAACGAGGAAACAGCTCCTAAACAAATGGTTATCGGTGTTGGTAGTTGAATACTTAAACCATGAATTATCAGTGAAATTACCAGTCCGACAATGGCTGGGTTGAATAGCAGAATTTTAATGGTTTCCTCGCGGTTCATTTTATTTTTATTAAACAACCAAATACCATAAGTCCATGTGGCGATAGCTTGAATCACAACAAAGGGAATTAAGAATAGGATTCCCTTTTCTTTAAGTAGGGCATAAGTAAGAGGAATACCCATAAAAGAAGCGTTGGTAAAAACACTCGAAAAAGCAATTAGGGGCTTTCTTTTCCCATAAAGAATCAAGCTAACAGTGATTAAAATCACATTGATAATTATCGCTAATAAAAAAGAAGTAAAAAAATCTTTTTGGGTATTGGTATTTAAAGCATTGACGATGGAATTGATGATAATAAACAATGTTACATATTTTAAAAGGAAGGTTGTCAATTTTTCGATCGCATGATTATCGAAGATATTTTTCTTATACATTATATATCCCAATAATACTAAAAGATACATCGAAACAATCTGTTCAATCACGATTTTTGTTGTCATAATTACCTCATTTCACAATGTGTTTATCATAGCAAAACCCTTATAAATATTCAATTGATAAATGAAAAAAATCATTATTTTATCTGATTAAAAAATATATTTTACTTGTAATCGCTTACATTAAGCAATATAATTGAAAAACTAAAGTAAGTGAAATAGAATATATATGTAATGATTGGTCATGTTCACTCGATAGAAAGTTTTGGTACAGTTGATGGACCTGGAATCAGGTTTGTAATCTTTTTGCAAGGTTGCCCACTAAGGTGTCAATTTTGCCACAATCCTGATACTTGGGAGCTTATTGGTGCAAGCAAAGAAATGAGCGTCGATGAGTTGATTACAGAAATTTCAAAGTACAAGAGCTATCTTAAAAATGGCGGAGTGACTGTTTCTGGTGGTGAACCATTACTTCAAATTGATTTTGTAATTGAATTATTCACCATCCTTAAACAAAAGGGCATTCATACCTGCGTCGATACTTCTGGCATCACTTTCAACAGTAAGCAAATTGATAAGTTTAATCGCTTGTGTAAAGTTACCGATTTGGTCTTACTGGATATTAAAACGATAAGAGATGATGCTCATAGGATTTTGACTGGTTCTTCAAATAAGCAGATTTTAGCTTTTGCCAAATATCTTGATAAGATGCATATGCCAGTTTGGATTAGACATGTTTTCTTAGATAAGAGAGAAAGCCTTGAAGAACTCAAAGAACTTAGAGCCTTTATTGAAACCCTGAGCAATGTGGAGAAGATTGAAATTCTCCCATATCACACTATGGGTATTGTGAAGTATAAGGCAATGAATATTCCGTACCCACTTATGGATATGGAAGTTCCTAGCAAAGCAGATATTGAAATGGCAAAAAACATTATTGTTAAGGGGGTGAAAGTATGAAATTAATTAGTATTGTCGGTAATTGCAACGCCTGTGAAGTTTCGATGAAGCAGGTTTTAGCAGATTTTATGGACAGATATGAAATTGAAGAATTTACCATTAGTCAAGATCTCATTGACAAATATCAATTGGAGAAGACGCCAGCACTTATTCTTGAAGATGAGGGTCAAGTGCTTGGGAAAGTCTATGGTTATCAACCGTCATTTATTTTAGAACAATGGCTAAGTGCCAAAGAAAGGGGTAAATAAGATGGATGCTTATCGTAAATTTGAAGGGGGCCATTGGCAAAATGAAATTGATGTCCGCGACTTCATTCAAAAAAATTATCACCCATACGAAGGTGATGATTCGTTCTTAGCGGGTCCTACTGAAGCTACAAATAAGCTTTGGAATCAGGTTATGGAATTAAACCAAAAAGAACGCGAAGCTGGTGGCGTACTTGACGCTGACACAAAAGTTGTAAGTTTAATTGATTCACATGATGCTGGATACTTAAACAAAGAACTAGAACAAATTGTTGGTTTCCAAACTGACAAACCATTCAAGCGTTCTTTACAACCGTTTGGTGGTATTAGAATGTCTGAATTAGCTTTAAAAGCATATGGATTTGAAATTGATCCAGAAGTTACAGAAATTTTCACTAAATACCGTAAAACACACAACCAAGGTGTATTTGATGGTTATACTGCAGAAATGCGTGCTGCAAGACACTGTGGTATTATCACTGGTCTTCCAGATGCCTATGGTCGTGGACGCATTATCGGTGATTATCGTCGTGTGGCATTATATGGAATTGATCGCTTAGTTGAAGAAAAAATTAAGGATATGGAGATCATTTCTTACACAATGACTGATGATACTATTAGAGCTCGTGAAGAACATTCTGAACAAATTAGAGCTTTGAAGGCAATGGCTAAAATGGCAGCTAAGTATGGTTATGATATTACCAAACCTGCAACTAATGCTAAAGAGGCTATTCAATGGACATATTTCGGTTACCTTGCAGCTATTAAAGATCAAAATGGCGCAGCTATGAGCTTGGGTAGAACTTCAACTTTCTTAGATATTTATATTGAGCGTGATTTAGCAGAGGGTACTTTAACTGAACAAGAAGCCCAAGAATTAATGGATCACTTCGTTATGAAGTTAAGACTTGTTAAGTTTATGAGAACTCCTGAATACAACGATTTATTCTCAGGCGATCCAACATGGGTTACTGAATCAATCGGTGGTATGGGTATTGATGGTCGTACTTTAGTAACTAAAAATTCATTCCGTGTCATGCATACTTTAGTGAATTTAGGACCAGCACCAGAACCTAACTTAACAGTATTATGGTCTACTAATTTACCACAGGGTTTCAAAGCCTTCTGTGCTAAGATTTCAATCGAAACAAGCTCAATTCAATATGAAAATGATGACTTGATGCGTGTAAGCATGGGTGATGATTATGCAATCGCATGTTGTGTAAGTTCAATGAGAATTGGTAAAGAAATGCAATTCTTCGGTGCTCGTGCCAACCTTGCAAAGGCATTATTATATGCGATTAACGGTGGTTTTGATGAAGTTAAGAAGGAACAAGTTGCTCCTCGTTTTGAAAAGATTTCTTCAGAAATATTAGACTTTGATGAAGTTATGGTTAAATACGATCAAATGTTAGAATGGTTGGCAAAACTATATGTTGATACATTAAATGTTATCCATTATATGCATGATAAATATAGTTATGAAGCTGCTCAAATGGCATTACACGATCGTGAGGTTAAGCGTCTATTCGCAACAGGTATTGCTGGATTATCAGTTGTAGCTGACAGTTTAAGTGCTATTAAATATGCCAAGGTTAAGACTGTTAGAGATGAAAATGGTATTTGCACAGGCTTTGAAATTGAAGGTGATTTCCCTAAATACGGAAATAATGATGATCGTGTAGATACATTCGCAACCGATCTTGTTAAGCGTTTCATGAATAAGATTCGTAAACATCACACTTATCGTGATGGCTGGCCTTCAATGTCAATTTTAACTATTACTTCTAATGTTGTTTATGGTAAGAAGACAGGTGCAACACCTGATGGCCGTCTTGCTGGTCAACCATTTGCACCAGGTGCTAACCCAATGCACGGTCGTGATCACAGCGGTGCTTTAGCATCACTTCAATCGGTAAGTAAGTTACCATATGAACATTCTCGTGATGGCATTTCCAATACATTTAGTATTGTTCCAGAATCATTAGGAAAGGATTAAAATAAAATGAGTAATAAAGTAGAAAATTTAGTAAATATGATTGATGGTTATGTAGCTGAGGGAGGACATCATCTAAATGTTAATGTTTTCAATCGTGAAACATTATTAGATGCACAAGCACATCCTGAAAAATATCCACAATTGACAGTGCGTGTTTCTGGTTATGCAGTTAACTTCAATAAATTAACTAAAGAGCAACAAGATGAAGTTATTTCACGCACAATGCATGAAAGAATGTAATTAAATAAAATTAAAATAATGCATAAGCCCACTTTCGGTGGGCTTTTTTAATGTTATAATAAAGACATGGAAAAGTTAATTGAATTTTTAGAAGGTCATTCACTTCTATTGTTATTGATTTTAGTTGGTGGTCTGGTTATTGGTGCTGTTATGGGCATTCTTAATATTGTTAGAATAGCTTTTTTGTTTGTTTTTGCCATAATCGTCATCGTTACTTTAATCAATCACTTTGTGGGTAGAAAAAAATGATATATGTAATCGGGGGATCTAATATTGATTTGTTTGCTCATTCCAATGATGAATTAGTACTAAAGGAATCTAATCTGGGGAAGGTTAAGATTGGTTTTGGTGGTGTGGCTAGAAATATTGCTGAAAATTTATCTAATTTTGATCATAAAGTTAGTTTGGTTACAGGTTTGGGTAATGATTATTTTGCCACTACCTTAGTAGATGATTTGAGATCTAAGGGTGTTGAACTGGATTATGCCGTTGATGTTAATGACAGTCAATCAACATACTTGGCTTTATTTGATCAAGAAAATGATATGCACCTTGCCATTAATGATATGGATATACTCAATCGACTAAGCAAAGATGATTTCAATGAATTATTAAAGCAGATAAATAATCGTGATTTGGTTGTTTTTGATGCTAATTTTAATGAAGAATTATTGGAGTATCTTTCATCGAAAATTAATTGTTATAAGGCTATTGATGCTACATCAGCTATTAAATTGAGGCGTATTAAGAAATTTGCTGCTAATTTTAATTGCATTAAAATGAATGTTATTGAAGCTGGTGATTTTGCAAATATTGATTTAATTAATGACGATGATTTTATTGAGGCCTTTAAATATTTTAAAACACAGGGAATTGATGAGGTCATCATTTCGACTAAAGATGGTCTTTATTATGGTGATAAAAATTATATCTATCATTATCGTCATAATGCCAATATTGATGTTGTTAATGCCAGTGGTGCTGGGGATGCGCTTATGAGTGGCTTTATCCACGGAAGGTATGAGGGATATGATTTAGATTATCAATTAAAAGTTTCACTTTCCCTAGCTTTATTGACACTCAAAAGCTTGAATAATGTAGCTATATGTGATAAAACAATGGTTCGCGATATTGCGATTAATAGTAATATAAAAGGAGAAGTAGTCTATGAATATCAGAATAAGTGAAGAAGTTAAACAAGCCTTAGAAAAAGGTTTACCAGTTGTTAGTTTGGAATCAACCATTATTTCCCATGGTATGCCTTATCCAAAAAATGTTGAAACAGCTTTGAATGTTGAAAAAATTATCAGAGAAAACGGTGCTATTCCAGCAACTATCGGTATTATTGATGGTGTTGGTGTTGTGGGAATGAGTCCTGAAGAAATTGAAGAATTTGGTAAGCGTGGTGGTATTGCTAAAGTATCAAGGCGCGATTTACCAGTGATTATGGCACGAAAGATGTGGGGTGCTACAACTGTGGCTACTACTATGATTTTTAGTGCGATGGCTGGCATTGAAGTTTTTGTAACTGGTGGTGCTGGTGGTGTTCATCGTGGGGCTACTGAAACATTTGATATTAGTGCCGATCTACAGGAGCTTGCTAAAACAAATGTCAGTGTTGTTTGTGCTGGCACGAAGGCCATTTTAGATCTGCCATTGACACTTGAATATTTAGAAACCTACGGAGTACCAGTATTGGGTTATCAAACAGCTGAATTTCCATCTTTTTATACCAGACACTCAGGGCTTGCCTTAGATTATAAGGTTGATTCTTGCGAAGAAATGGCAGCAATTATTAAGGCTAAAAGGGATAATCAATTAAATGGTGGGGTCTTGGTTTGCAATCCAATCCCAGAAGAATATTCATTAGACCCTGAAGTTATGAATAAGGCTATTAATGATGCTTTAATTGAAGCTGATAATCAAGGGATAAAGGGTAAAGAAACAACTCCTTTCTTACTTGCCAAGGTTGCTGAAATTACCAAGGGTGAGTCATTGGAGGCTAATATCCAATTAGTTTATAACAATGCTCGAGTTGGTTCTGGCATTGCAAAAGAATTGGCTAAAATAAAAAATGTTTAATAACTGTTATAGTAAAGAAGAATTAATCCAATTATTTAAAAGTATTGGTATTGTTAGAGGAATGTGCGTTGTTGTCCATGTTTCGATGAAAAAATTTGGTTATATCATCGGTGGTGCCCAAACTTTTAATGATGCTCTTATTGAATGTCTTGGTGATGAGGGAACCTTAATTATGCCCCTTCAATGCAGTGAAAATAGTGATCCTGCTAGCTGGGATAATCCTTGCGTTCCTTTTAATGTGATAGATAAAATTCGCAATAATTATCCTGCCTTCGATGAAAATAATAGTGATTCTTACTATATGGGGAGGGTTGTTGATAATTTACGAAGAAGACCAGGAGTTGTTTTTTCTAAACATCCGAACATGAGTTTTATCGCCTATGGTCAAATGGCTGAATACATATGTAATCATCATCTATTGGAACTTGGCCTTGGAGAAAACAGTCCTCTAGCAAGCTTGTATAATCTTAAAGCTAGTACTGTTTTGATGGGTGTTGACTATGATAACGCTACAGTATTGCATCTTGCTGAATATCGTAGTGGTTTTAGACCCTATATTATTCAATCGGCTAGTGTGATTGCTGATGGTAAAAAACAACGGGTTAAATATTTGGAAGAAGACTTGAATAGTGATGATTTTATTGATTTGGGTTTTCAACTTGAAAAAAATAATTTGGTCAAAAAATACCAAATAAATGATTTAATAATTAAAGTTTTTAAATGTGATGAGGTTGTTAATTTTGGACAAAAATACTTTGAACAGCCTTTAAACTACTACAAATAATCAAAGAGCTTTATTGTCAAAATAAATATTTATTTATATAATGTTTATTGTAAACAGGGGTGCCGTTGGGCTGAGAAATACCCTTATTACCTGATCTAGTTAATGCTAGCGTAGGGAGTTTAATGCTCTTTGCGCCTTCGCTAAAGGAGGCTTTTATTTTGAAAAAGAATATCAGAACTATCGTTTTCGTAGCACTTTATGTTGCTATGGCTATCGCATTTGATTATACGAAAAATTTTATTCCGTTTAATGAGATGCCATCAGGTGGAAGCTATATAAATTTAGCACTTATTCCACTGGTGATTGCTTCATGCCATTTTGGTTTACTTCAGGGCATGGGTATTGGACTTTTATATTGGGCAATAGCTTCTTTATTGGGCTTAAATTCTTATTATCTTAATGCTTTCCAATATTTGTTTGACTATATTATTCCGGCTGTTTCTATCGGTTTTGTTGGAATTTATGCTTTGAATAAAAAGATTTATATGATGGAGTTGGGAATTGTTTTGATGAGTTTGAGTCGGTTTTTAACCACACTTATATCTGGTGCATATTTTTGGTTGTCAGATGGGGCGGTGGCTGGAAGTACCATCGCATGGGCTAATTCATTTAGATATAACTTTGGCTATAATTTCTCTAGCATGGTTATTTTGATGATTATTTGTCCAATTATTTTTAAACGCATTGAAAAAATCTTAGAACATATTTGAGAGAATTTAAATAAATGACAACCGTTTGTGGTTGTCATTTATTTTGGTCATTTGATTGAACGCAAAGTATCTTTCCAGTTTGGATGATGATGGTCGCAAAATCATCAATAATTTCATTGGATAACCCGATATTTTCATATTTATCTAATTTTTGATTATTTAAGGGATATTTGAAACCAATTAAACTCAATTCGCTGTCGGTAAGTGTAAAAAAACTAAAATATTGGTAATGACTTTTAGCTAACATGTGTATCCCGGGCTTTAAAATATAAGCTTTATTATTATAATCTCTAATAGTTATATCAAAATCACTGTATTTATCTAAAAGAATTAAATTATTTAAGCTATGATCAAGCCTTTTGCCAATGCCACCAATAACAATTAGATGCTGATAGTTTAAGGTAGTTGCATATTTAATTGCCAGTTCTGAATCACTATAATCCTTAACTGAAGGGTATTCGATTATTTTATCGGTATATTTTTTGATGATTGCTAAATCATTTTTATTAATTGAATCAAAATCACCAATAGCAGCAACCATCTTGATTTTTTGTGAAGCTAAAAAAAGGGCACCTCCATCAACGCCGATGTAATCGGCATCAATTTTTTCTGGCAATTCTGTTGCCAAGTTTGTAACTATTAATACTATATCTTTCATAATAACAATATTTTAACAATAAAATGAGCTAAATGGTTTATAATTATTATTATGAATGATTTAACCAAAGGTGATAGAGTGTTTATACAATCTTTCAAACACGACGGATCCGTGCATCGTACATGGTCTAAGGGTATTGTGATTGATAACAATGATGATTTTTGTGTTGTGGTTACTGACCATTGTTTTGTGGTTGAAAGTGATAATCGCAGGTGGATTACCAAAGAGCCGGCGATCTGTTTTTTTTATGAAAAAAGATGGTTTAATATTATTTCGATGATTAGAAAGAATGGAATATATTACTATTGCAATATTGCCAGTCCGAGCATATATGATGGGGAGGCGATTAAAAATATTGATTATGACTTAGATTTGAAAGTTTATCCTGATGGTAGTTATAATATTCTTGATGAATATGAGTATCAACAGCACGCAAAACAAATGAATTATCCAAAAGAGATAAAAAATATCGTTGAGAATGAATTGAAATCACTTATCAATCAAGCTGAAAATAAAGTGGCACCATTTGATTTTCAAACGATTGATTATTATTTGATGGAATATTTTAAAATGTTGTCGGTATAAAAAGGAGGAAAAAGAGATGACTTACGAATATGTAGATAAAAAAATATTGATGATGGTGGACGGGAAGGAAGTTGGCTATATTGAGTACGAATTAAAAGATAATAGTATAAACATCTTACACACTGTGGTTTATAGTGAGTTTCAAGGTAGAGGATATGCTAGGGAATTGGTCAATGAAGCGATTGCCTACGCTGATAAACAAGGCTATGCTTTGACTTCCGTTTGTAGCTATGCTACAAAAGTTATCCAAAAAAACAATTGAACAGCAGAATAATTAACGCTTATTAAAATTAAAAAGATATTCAAGGTAAGATAAGCTTAAATAAAAATTAAATTCAATTATAAATAAGAGTTGAAAAAATTGTTTAATTATATCACTTAAAGTTATTTATTGATGAAAGCTCCTAAATAAGGGAACTTACTTTGACAAAACTAGCTAAAGAGGAACTTATATTAGTAATTAAATTAATTAAATTTTTTAGTATGATATTTAACAAAAGTAAATTAATTGGCACAAATCCAAAAATATGTGCTAAAATAATCTAGCATGTGCATTCGCATATGGATATAGCTAAATATGATATTGTCAAATTCAGAAATCAACTAGTGAAATTCTTTTCAAAAAAATTTCAAATTAGTTATTGACTTAGGAATATAGGTTTGATAATATATATGAGCACCGCAATTAAGGAAGCTTAATAAACGGTAATTCGATCTTTGAAAACTGAATAAGAAATCAATTAAAC